>JBBQZS010000020.1:0-97513 GCA_038207495.1 Chloroflexia bacterium | reverse complement strand
TTGTTGGCAGGCCAAGCAGTGGCAGTTGAAGTTGGTCAAACTTAAGCTTAACTCAAATTGCTAACTTTCGGCTCTATTATTTTTAGTTCTTGTGGGAAGTATGAAAAGCAATTTACTGCTCTTTTGCGCTAAATTTGGGTGTCGAGATGGACAAGATTGATAGAATCAGGCATACCCGATTTTTTAATCGGCAACTTAAAGCTTCTTAGGGTTTTCCCCGTGATATTCAATTAAGACCCTGTATTAAGCCTAATTGTTTCAGTTGGCAACTTTTCAGAAAAGAACTAAAGCTCCAAGCTATTACTACTGCCTTTCGAGTTTGCAGATAGATTCAACCTAACTTAATAATATTAAGTTTTATATTGATTTATTTAAACCTCCGCTTAAAACTATTGACATTTATAAAAAGCTTGCTATGATATAGATAGGACATATAAGAATATTGATTTATATATTAAACCAAACGATTTCAGAATCATCAATCTTAAGTTAGAAATCAGGATGATCAAAAAGGGGGAACTTTCGTTGAGTAAGTATCAGGTAAGTGGTAAATGCCCGGTCTGTGGCGACCAAATGTACGTAACCCGGCTGGAGTGCGGACGCTGCCACAGTGCTTTGGAAGGTGAGTTTAATCTTGGCCCTTTTCAGAATTTGTCGGCAGAGCAGTTGCAATTCGTGGAAGTGTTTATTCGCTGCCGGGGACAGAATAAAGCTATTCAGGAACTAATGAACATTTCCTATCCAACTGTTATTAAAAAGCTGGATGAGATAATTGTGGCCCTCGGTTATGAGACCTACGAGGCAGCCGACCAGGCAGCAGAGCGGCGACGGGAAATTCTGGAAATGTTAAGCCAGAACAAGATTAACGCCCAACAGGCCCAGCAGCTATTGGCCGGGTTAAATACGCCGAAGGAGTAAGGAATATGTCGGAGCAAACCAACAAAATCGAGCAAGTAATTGAAATTGACCCGGAGCGGCTGCGGGTGGTAGAAATTTCCAATATAACGGGTCTTACCTTTGTGACCGGGATTAAGGGTAATCAAATTCGGATTACCAGCCATTCTCGCGGGGGGAAACTATTTGAGCCAAATGTGCAGATTAAACAGGGTGGACGGGAAGTAGAAATTACCGCTCTTCCGGCAGGGATGATGAATTTCAAGATGGGTAAAGAGGGACGGGTATATATTGGAGGTTTTGGTGAGGATTACGATTCACCAGAAGGCCAGGGGCCAAACTTTGATTATAGCTCGTTCGATTTGCGCGAACCTCAACCCTGGGAATATCCCGATACCGAGGAAGGGCGCGAAACCTACCGCGATAAACGCGAAAAATATCGAGCCGAACGTGACCGACTGCGAGAGATTCATAACCAACGCCGTGAACAAGCCCGCGAAGAACGCCGCCGCCAGCGAGAAAAGACCCGTGAGGAAATACGGCAAGGTAAGGAGGAATTCCAGCGCGGCGAAAAGAGCGGCTTTTGGGGCTTCAATTTTGAGAACCTGGGGGATATTGCCCGTAGCGTGGGGCGAATTGTGGCAGACTCGCTTGGCAACGAGACCGATTTATATATCGAAATCCCTGCCACTAGCGACCTGGAAGTAAAAACCACTTCCGGCGAGGTAATTGTGCGGAACATTTTGGGTTTTTGCCGAATAGATAATACCAGTGGCGCGGTGAAGTTAAGTGAGTTGGGGGGCGGGGCTCAGGTTAAGGCGGTCAGTGGATTGGTGGAGGGTCAGGATTTAAGCGGACGACTAACTATGAAGCTGGTAAGCGGGAGGGCGGTTTTACGGAAATGTCAGCTTTCGGGGCTGGATTTGACCAGCTCTAGCAGCGACATAAGAGTGGAAACCGCCATTATCAGTGAGGGCGATGCCGGGGATTATCGAATTAATACCAGTAGTGGCAAGGTGAATTTCCTGATAATGCCCACCCCTCACCCGGCGGTTTCGGTGGATTGCCGCACTTTGAGCGGGCGTATCCGAATTGCCCCGGAGTTGGGTCGGACTGAAAGCCGAAATCGTCCAGGACAGAGTCAGGCCCGGCTGGAACTAAATGGTGGAGGCCAGAAAGTGAGCATCAATACTATGAGCGGTAACATTAATGTAGGGTTCTGGGACAGCAATACCAGCGAACAACAGGATTATGATGGCTTTGGTAGCTGGCCGACTCCGCCCGCACCCCCTGTGCCGCCCGTACCGTCTCAGGATGCCGTACCACCAGTGCCCCCTGTTCCTCCGATACCCATGAATTTTGGTGATGTAGGCAAAAATTGGGAAGTGAAAATGGAGGTAGAAATGGATAGCAAGGAAAGCGGGTTTCAGCAGGATGTTGAGGAAGTAAATGTCGAGCGACGGGTATACGAAGAATCTGAAACTCAACCTGAAGTCAGCCGCCCGCCCCTGAATAAGACAGACCGCCAGTTAGCCCTTCTACAGGCGGTAGAACGTGGTGAAATCAGCGTGGAAGAAGCAATGTTACGGCTAAATGAGTTGGCGGAGGACTAAAAACCTGCCTTTCCGCCGCTATCTGGCGAAAGAGGGTGGCATATGGATAAGTTGGAGGCTTTGGGGCTGGCTATTCTGGTAACGCTAATTGTGTTGATAATGATTTTGTTGATAGCGGTCAGCAATCCAGCGTCACTAGTAGGTCCCCAAAAGTTATAAACATTAGTGAGTAACCGAGGAAAGGTGTTGGTGATGATCTTCAATTCTGAGTCAATTGGGCATGAAACCCGGCAAAAGATTGAGGGCTTACATTCGGTAGCAAAACGGCACAGGCAGTTGGCAGAGTATCACAAAGCTAAAACAGTTTTTGTAAAATATTCTCTACGGCAGAAGTTTGGTTACTGGTTGGTCAGGCGGGGTCTGGCATTGGCTGGTCACTCAGTGGAGGGCTAAAACTATGTTGACGAGTCAGGATTACGCTACCCAGGTTATGCCGCATAACCTGCCGGAGAAATGCCCGGATTGTGGCGGGCTGCGCCGTTGGGTAGAGTTGGGCGAAGGGGCTGGGCCACGCATTTTGGCCTATACCCCTCGCCCTGAAGGTCTTTCGGTACAACCAGAATTGATAACTCTGGAAACCAGGGGGCTAATTTGTAGTCGTTGTAGCCGCGTGGCTTTTGTTGTCGAAAACTTTCCTTGGTAGCCTTAGACGGATTTCGTAGGGGCGGTTCGTGAACCGCCCTTATGGTTTTTAAAGATTATCTTTGAAATAGGCCGTAATGCGCCGCTCCATATATTCCAGCCCTTTGGCATTGCGGGGCATATGGCGTTCTTCGGGGTAAATCATCAGGTCATAGGGCTTTTGGGCGGCGGTCAGGGCCACAATCAGGCGGGCGGTGTGGCGGAAATGTACATTTTCATCTACCATCCCATGTATTAATAACAACTTACCCCGCAGATTTCCCACCAGGGCCAACGGACTGGTTTTCTGATAGCCTTCGGGATTGGCAGTTAGTAAGCCCATATACCGTTCAGTGTAGTGGGTGTCGTAACCGTCCCAGTGGGTTACAGGTGCGCCCGAAACTCCTACCTTGAACACTTCGGGGGCGCGTAACATACACATCAGAGTCATATAACCGCCATAACTCCAGCCAAAAACCCCCACCCGCTTAACATCCACATAGGGACGTTTAGCCATAAAATTAACTCCATCCAACTGGTCTTGTACCTCAATACTGCCCATATTGCCTGCCAACGCCCCTTCAAAAGCCAATCCCCGATTAAAAGTGCCTCGGTTATCCACCTTCAGCACCACATAACCTTCCTGAGCTAGATATTGGCATCGCAAATCTACCGTCAAATCCCAGTGGTTCATTACCCGTTGTACGTGTGGCCCTCCGTAGACCGAGACTATCAAGGGGTAGCGTTTGCCTTCCTCCAGGTTAGCGGGATTGTAAATAGCTGCCTGTAGTGTCACGCCATCGCGGGACTGAAAGCTGAATAGCTCTGGCACTATTAAATCCAGGCTGGCAAGGTTCGTTTCGGAGTCCTGGTAAAGGTTTGCTACTAGCGTACCATCAATTTTAAGCAAGGTGAATTTAGGCGGCTGACTGAGGCTGGTAAAAGTATTAATCATGTAGCTAAAATCGGGCGAAATAACCACCGAATGCCAGCCTGCTTCGTTGGTCAGGCGAGTAATTCCCCCCCCATCCAGTGAAACCGCATACAAATGACGTTCGGTAACACCATCGCGGGTAGCCTGAAAATAAACCAGCCTATTCGCTTCGTCCACCGCAACCACGCCCGTCACTACCCACTCGCCCTTGGTCAACGTCCGAGTTTCAGCCCCGTTCTGGTCGTGGAGATAGAGGTGACGGAAACCGCTTTTTTCGCTTGACCACAGGAATTCGCCGGATTTCAGGAAACGCAGGTCATTATTGAGGTTAGTCCAGGGGTCGCCCTCATCTTCCATCAATATAGTAGCTTCGCCCGTGTGGGTATTAAAAGCCAACAACTTTAGTTGGCGTTGGTCGCGGGTTTGTACCTGGGCAGTCAGCACCCCATCTGGTCGCCAATTCACCCGCGCCAGATAAATATCCTCATCCTGACCTAAATTTAGCCAGGTTGTATCTCCGCCCTTGTTACTGACTATGCCAAGTTTTACTTTGGTATTGGCTTCCCCGGTGAAAGGGAAGCGATGTACTTCTATTTCTGGTTTAGCCAAACCCTGATGCACAATTGGATATTCGGTGATGTGGCGACTATCGGCCTGAACATAAGCCAACCACTGGCTATCCCCGCTCCACCAATATCCCTCGCCCCGGCCCATTTCTTCCTGGGCTACGTACTCGGCTAACCCGTTGGTAAAGCCTTCGCTTGCTCCATTGGTTAATTTTCTTAATTCACCCGTAGCTATATCTATTAGGTGTAATTCGTTCTCCCGCACAAAAGCGATTTTTGTACCATCTGGGCTCAGGCGGGCATCTACCGCCCCCTGGCTGCCGGGAACTTCGCTCAGAGTTCCCTCAGCATATTGCACAAACAAACTGCCGCCGATTGGTACTAGCAAAGTTGGAGTGGTAGCTTCTCCCGAAAACTGGTAACTGGTTACGCCAACCTCACGAGTGCGGTTTCGTTCCCGCCGCAGTTCCTCTTCTCGTGATATTGGCCCACTTGCCCCTACTCCGGTCAGTTTTTTTCGTTCCCCGCTCTGAATGTCGTAAGCCCATAATTGTAATACCAACGAGTCGTTTTCGCTGGCAAGGTAAGTTATTTTCCGACTATCGAGGCTGAAATCTACCCGTTTTGGCCCACTTGAGCCGGGGCGGGGATATTTGGCGACCTGTTCCAGAGTTAGTTTTTTTTCTGCCATTTTACAAAATTCTCCAATATACTTTTCTTTTTGTCTTGGTGTTTTGGTGATTTGATGCCCCATTCTTACTATCGTTTCTTTATTCTTAATTCTGACTCCTGACTTCTTTAAACTTTATCCGACAGCAAAAATTCCCAAAAACGTTCCTGAGTAGGTGAGGGTTGACGTTCTGAGTTGGGCGCAACCCGAAGAATATTTATTTCCCGCATAAGTTCCACCCCGCTTTCTAATTCTTCTACCGTCAGGTCAATGCCTACCAGAACTAACTTTCCGTTCTCGGCAAACCGCCGTCCGATAGATTCAGTAATGAAGCCACAACCTAACCCCTGCTCGGCTGCCAGGGCGACTCCTTCGGCTGAGTCAAGTTCAGTTACGATTTTTAGATCATTATAGGTAAGGCCCGCCGCCCGTAGAATCATTTCGCCCACCCGCCGGGTTTCAGAGCCAGTAGTCCGCAAAATAAAAGGATAACCTTTTAGATCACTAACTTTAACCCGTTTACCTGTCCAAAGATGACCAAGTGGAACCGCCACCATCAACTCATCCTGCATATAGTTGTGAAGTTCCAGCCCTTTCTGGCGCGGGCGAGTGCTGATGATGCCAAAGTTAATCTCACGTTCCTGGAGGCGTTGAAGAATATCGTCATCATTCAACTGCTGTAAGAAGAAATGCACTCGATTATGTTTTTCCCGAAAACTAGCCAGAATGCGGGGAAGGTTGTAGATTACCGCTGCGCAATTACGGCTGTAAGCTATATTAATGCGGCCTCGTAACTCGCCCAGCTCGGCACTGAAATGTTCCTCCACTGTTTGGGCCTGAAGCACAAGACGGCGCGCAGGGTCAACCAGGCTGTGCCCCGCTTCGGTTAATTCAATCCGTTGCCCGATACGCGAGAAAAGTTTAACCCCATAGCGTTCTTCCAGGGCGCGTATTTGCATACTGATAGCTGGCTGTGTCAGGTGCAATTCCTCCGCCGCCGAAGAAAAGCTGCCATGCTCGACTACCGATAAGAAAATCTGGAGCTGATACATACTAATCATTAGAAGCCCATATTCCCAAACTTTTCCAGGGGGAATTTAGCTTGATTTTTCTGGATTTTCTTGATAAACGCTTCGTTCAGGTTCAGGCCGTAAGCATCCGCCAGTTTAAGCATATGAAAGAAAACGTCGGCCAACTCCAGTTCTAATTCTGCTAGAGTTGCTACTTCTGCCCCTCGTATTTCCTGAACTTCTGCCCGGCGACTTTCGAGGTGCGTGACGCAACGGGCTACTTCACCCATTTCCTCAACCGCATGGATAACGGTGTAATAGCGACCTTCGGTATCACGCGGCAACCAGCCCCGTTCTGCTAAAAACTGGTGAACCTGCTGCTGGCACTCGGCAACCGTCAGGTTATCAGGTGACTCTTGTGACATCTTATCTATCTTTCTAAAGAAGTAAGAATAAAAGAGCAAGAAGCAAGAATATAAATATCCCGCACAATTGCCTTAATAATACTTCTATGCGAATCCTATAATTTGCGAACACTCAATTTGACTTACTCGGTGATTTCATCATAACTGATAGCTTTTATTTCGGCAATTTATTCGGCAACTAAATTTTGCCAATACTCTCGCTATCTTATACCTGAGTTAGCCATCAAAGAGCTATTCCGCTATAATAGGCAAACTAATTCGACATCTGCCTGAATAGCGGACGAATATCCGCAAATTAAATTTGAAGGAAAGGATTAATGAAGGTTTACCCTAAATATAGCATTTTGGATTTACTGATAATTTGTTTGAGTTTTGGCCTGGCAGCCTGTGGTGATAGCCAGCCTACCCAGGTGGCGACAGTTACTACGCAGAGCCTGACCACTGCTGCCCCCGCCACTCAGAGTGTAGTAAGTATAACCCCAACGAATACACAGGTAATAGTAACCAGCACTGTTGCAACCACTCAGGTTGTAGCAAGCAGCACCCCTACAGTGACAACCCCTGCTTCTACTCCCAAACCTACGCCTGCGCCTAGCCCGACCCCAAATGTGGCAATTAAAGCTACCGCCGACAAAGTTTTGCTTGACCCGATGGCCTGGGAAATCCAGAAATGGAATAACTGCGCCCCGATGTCAGCTTTGATGGCGATGAGTTACTTTGGGGTGAAAAAGACTCAGGATGAATGTGCGGCAGTTTTGCACCCAAAATCCGAAGATAAAAACAATTCTCCGGCGGAGCTAGCGGATTTTATAAGCAAAAACGGCCTTAAAACTATGGTAGTGGAAAACGGCTCGTTGGATATGGTCAAGAAACTTCTGTCCAACGGTGTGCCAGTCATAACCCAGACTTACTCCAAACCCAACGAAGATATAGGCCATTGGCGGGTTATGCGCGGCTATGACAATAGTAAAGGGGTCATTATTTTGAATGACTCGCTCTTTGATAAACCCGCCGTTCCGATTGATAACACCGTAGCCGATGATTACTGGAACGCTTTTGACCGTCGCATGCTTCCGGTCTACAACGCCAAACTTGAACCTGTAGTTAGAGCTATTCTTGGGCTGGATGCCGAAGCCAAAACCAATCTTAGCCGAGCTCTAGCTGCTGCCGAAAGTAATCTGGATAAAAAGCCCAAAGATATTAATGCCTTACGAAACGTGGGCTATTTACGGGCTACCTCTGGCGATTGTAAAGGGGCATTAGAGGTTTGGGACAGAATTGTGGCACTTGGTCCGATTGGTAGATTTCTGTGGTATCAACTCTGGCCGGTGGAATGCTCCAATAAAGTGGGGAACTACTCGCAAGTTATGAAGTTGACTGATGGAACTTTGGAAAAAGCGACGGTCTATGCTGAGGCACGTTACGAACGGGCGGTGGCGATGCTAGCCTTGAAAAGTCCAGTCGAGGAGGTTAAAAAAGAGCTTAAACGCTCGTTGCTGGATGGTTTTTATCAGCCTACCCGCGATTTGTTAGACAAGTTGGGCGGCTAAGGTTGGTAATCCATCCCCTGTTAGTCCACTTCCCGATTGCTCTGATATTTCTGGGCAGTGCCGCTTTGCTCTGGCAAGCCTGGGCTGAGCGGCAGGGGAAGCCGACAAACCTCGGTCTGGAACCATTTTTAAATGGGTCGCTGGGGCTAGGTTACGCCGGACTGATTCTAGCGGTAATTACGGGGCTCTTTGATATGCAAAACAGCCCCAAATCGCTGGCTCTGGAAGGCTGGCTTACTTTTGCAATTTTGCATATCATTTCAGGGGTTTCACTTCTGGTAGTGTATGGGGTTTTGCTCTATCGTCGCTTTTTCGCGGTGCAGCCTGACACCAAAACATTCGATAAACCTTCAATTTTCCTTGCGCTGCTCGGCCTGGTTTTGTTAGTAGCGGTGGGGTGGTTGGGTGGACATCTGGTTTATAACTATCGGGTAGGCATAAGTTAATTATGAGGGCTAAAACTGAAACTTATAACCTGGATTTGCAGAATTTAATTCAAGCGGCTTTGCAAGATGAAGCCGCAATCACTACCCTTGAGCAATTTTTAACCCAACGTAGTAATCTACCCGGCCCACGAAGCAACCTGAGTCTGGTGGTAGCTTTTGCCGAGCTTATCAGGCAAATTGTGATTAACCCTAACCTGCCAGTTGAAAAACTCGAGTCTTTATTAGATGGTTGGGCGGCCTTATCGTTAAAAATTCGCCGATAAACCACCCTCGTGAGATTCTGACCGCCGTTGCGGTTTTGAGTTATGGATATGTGGCGGCGATTGCCGAACCGCCGATTTTAACCGCTGAAATTCGGGGCTCTGCCGCCCTGGCAATTCAGATTGAGGCTATAAACTGGTTTGAAAGGATTCCCGGCAAACGACGGCGCGAAGAAAATGTCCAGGTCTTGCGAAAGGCCTTGGGTATACCCTGAGCGTGGGAATTGCCACCGCCCCCGAACTAGGCCTGAAGTATCTAAATGGATTGTCCAGCTCATCCGACAAAGATATTCAGTGGATTGTGCGGGAAAACCTTAAAAAGAACCGCCTCGCCCGGTTATTGTAATATTCACCAGTATTTGGGCAACCTACCAGGCCACTCCTGCCAATTATATTCGGGACGCGATGACCACGCCCCTATGAATTATCTCAGCCCCTATCCCCTACTCCCCATTCGCTGCTTTTGTTCGGCGTAATCGCTGTAGCCGCCCTGGTATTCGCGTACCTCGCCATTTTCCAGCTCAAGGATACGGCTGCAAGTGCGATCCAGAAAATAACGGTCATGCGAGATGGTCAAAAGGGTGCCATCAAAGTTGTTCAGGGCTTCCTCCAGCACCTCGGTAGAAGAAATATCGAGATGGTTGGTTGGCTCATCCAGCAACAAACAGTTGACGCCGCTAACCA
This sequence comes from Chloroflexia bacterium, assembly GCA_038207495.1. GTDB lineage: Bacteria > Chloroflexota > Chloroflexia > Chloroheliales > Chloroheliaceae > Chlorohelix. Next base: position 87,840 of record JBBQZS010000020.1, on the reverse strand, counting down.
TCAAACGGACCAGTTGCAACCGACTTTTTTCTCCTCCACTAAGCTGGGAAATCGACCCCTGCGCCATTTGATAGCTGAACAAAAACTTCCCAAGAATCCCGATAGCCTCGTTTTCGTGCATCGGGCGCAGGTCACGGATAAATTCAACTGGTGTCATATCCAGATTTAGAGTATCATGCTGTTGTGAATAATAACCAAGCCGAATCGAAGGCCCCACCCACAATTCTCCCTCAGTTGGTTCATTCAGACTCAGCAACAGGCTAAACAGCACTGACTTGCCGCAACCGTTCTTGCCTACAACTCCGACCCGTTCGCCCCGCCGCAAGGTAAAATTTATATCCAGCAAAACCAGGTTGTCGTCAAAGGCTTTTGCCAGATGGCGCGCTTCCAGCACCTTTTGCCCACCCCGCTCGCTGGATTTGAATTTCAGCCCAATCTTGCGCCGTTCCAACACTGGGCGTTCCACTTTGTCCATTCGGTCAATCTGACGCTGTTTGTTACGGGCCTGTTTAATGTGCCTTTCGTCTAACACCATACTGGCCCACAGCTTGAAGCGGGCGACCGCCTCCTCTAGATGTTTTATCTCTTTTTGTTGCGAAACAAAATCCTGCTGTTGTTTTAGCAAAGCCAATTCGCGCTGCACCGCATAGCTCGAATAGTTACCATAGTAAAGCGTCAACCGCCCGGTATCCAGTTCAGCAATAACTGAAATCGTATCGTCCAGCAAATAGCGGTCATGGGAAATCATAATTAACGCTCCCGGAAAATTCTGGATAACTTCCTCCAGGCGGGCTTTACCCTGCAAATCCAGATGGTTGTCGGGTTCGTCCAGTAGCAATAAATCGGGTTTTGTTACCAGACAACGCGCCAACCCTACCATCTTGCGTTGCCCTCCACTTAATAAAGCTACTGGATAATCATGCATTTCCGACGAAAGCCCTAATTCTTCCAGATAACCATGCGCCTCATTACGCAAGCGCGGCCCGCCCGCATTTTCGTATTTTTCAACTAACTCAGCCTGTTTTTCTAACATTAGGCCAAATTTATCCATATCGGTTGCCAGTTCCGGGTGGCCTAAAGCGGTTTCTACTTCCTCAAGCTCTGTTTCCAGAGTCAGCAAATCGGGCCGCCCGTCCAGAACCTCATCCAGGGCGGTAGCCGCGCCCTCCCCGTCATATTCCTGGGGCAGATATGCCACCCGAATACCCTTACGTAATATCCGTTCGCCTTTACTGGGTTGTTCAATGTTAGCCAACAATTTAAGCAGGCTGGATTTGCCCGCCCCGTTTGGCCCAATCAAACCAATTTTTTCACCGTCATTCAGGCTTAAACTTAACTGCTCAAAAATCTTACGAGTCCCGTAGTTCAGGCTCACCTGCTCCAGTCGAGCGATTAACATTTTGCAAAACCTCCAGATGGTTATTAGTTGTTAGTTATCAGTTATTGGTTGTGAGCCAAGTCAAACCAGGACAGCAAATAATCGGGCATAAACAAAAACGCCGCTGACCTGCTGACTGGCCCACGACGTTTTCGATAATTCTACTGATTTTGGGTTAGTTTAGCGCATTATGGCCTCAAAAATCCCTCGCTCAGTCACCGAAAAATGGGCGCAGTACGGCAAGGACAGGGCCAACGTAAATGATTTGGTCGAAAGACCGTCCCTACTATACAACTTGCTGATTACTTCGCGCATTTTTTGGTTAATCCTTAGCGGGTAAACACCCCAATAAATTTACAGGCATAAAAATGCCCAAGGCTATCTTAACAAAAACATTGGGCTTTCACAATAGGTCTTTAGACGAATTACTTTCCGGCTTTTTCCCGGCGTTTACGTTCTTTCTCGGGTAAAAGCGAAACCGGGTCTGAGTCTAGTTGTTCCAACAAGGATTTATTGTTGGAAACTGAACCGGGCAGTTCCGTGATAGGGGTGATAATTCGGGCACTCGGTTCGGGCATTCCGGATTTTTTGGCAGCTTCAATATCCTTTTTGCCCGGCACTTCTATTTCAACTGCTACTCGCCCTCTGGTTACAACCCAGCCAGCAATCGCCCCGGCAATCGCCAGCGGTACCCCCCGCGCGACCCCCGCCCACAGGAAACGGGCAAACGACTCCCAATAAAGACCGTTTAGCAGTTCATTAACCAGCCCAACGAAGGCTAAACCCATCCCGACTGCAAAGCCGCAAACCCCTGAATAAAAGGCTGGACGTTCCCCGATAAATTTTACTAGATACCCTGCCCCAAAAATCACAAATAAAAAGGGAATTAGCTCAACCAACCCCTTTTCGGTTTCAGCCATTTGAAGGGCGGCAAAGTTTAGTACCAGGGTAAAACTAACGATACCCAATGCCCAGGTCAAGGCCGATTTCAGGAAAGGGTCATTTTTAAGGGGGTTACTAATGTGGAATTTCTTTTGATCGTTTTTCATAATTTTGGTTATTGATTCATAAATTTTAGCTTTTAGATTTCCTGGTAATTTTAGGCTTTGTTGCGGTTGGAAGTCAAGTTAAGAGTGGGAATGTATAGGGGAGATTGGGGGTAGATAACCGGGCAGTTTTTCCTAATAAAAAACTCCCCGCCCTGGGTAGGGGGCGGGGGTTCTTAAACCAACTAATAATTGATATTGTAACGCCACTTAACGTAATGACGGCCTACATTACCCATTTCCACCTTGAAGGGGTCAGGGTTTTGGGGGGTAAAGGTCAGGACGCGCCGTTCAAACAATTGCACCAGCACATCCTTTTCGACACCACCAACCACCGCGCGTGCCCAATAAGCATCCGTAAGAGGTAAGCCAAACACTGAAAGCCAATCCACCACTTGCCCATAAGTGTAGCCGCCTCCAATATTGATAGTGCCGCTCTGGTTCATATAGTTCCAGAAAACCTGGGGAATATTATGACCCAAATTGTTATCATAATAGGTGTTGATTACATTGTAAGCACCCGTACCTGGATTGATATTGACTACCCCTTCTTTGGAAATAGTCGCTACTACTGTTTGCCCAATCTGGTTTGGTACGCGACGGTCATTGTTCAGCGAGGCGATATTAAAGAAACTATAGTAAGTAGGAGCTTTGATATTGGTTTCGGTTACATCGCCTGCAATCGCAATTTGAGCCGGAACCCGTGGGATAAAGTTATTATCTCCAACCTGAGCAAAGCCCGAAATCATCTCCCTTACCAGCAAGCCGTTACTTATATTGCCTGAAGTTGAAGTAACCGCCTCCATTCTGGCCTTGTCGTGATAATTCACAATTCGATTTATCCCGGCATAAGGCTCAAGCAGGGTGGCAAAACCATAAGGTTGTTCGCCGAAAGTCCAGGAACGACTGGCCCTGCCCAATAGCACCGGCTCGTCGGCCCGTTGCCACTGACGGAAGAACAATCCGTTAGTAGCGTCTGAGCGTACCAGATTAAAGAAGCCACCCCCAACTGGCGCAGGACTTACTGGCGGCGGAGTCGGAAAACCTGGCACCCCTGGCGTAGGAGTTGGCACCGGGATGGGTGGGGTGGTAGGTATCAAGGTAGGTATAACGACAGTAGTAAATTCCCAGGGTCGGTTGTATACAAAACCGCTATCCTGATAATTGAGATCCACCCTATAGGTTGTATTAGGTGCTAACGGATTTGTTGGAATCACCGTCAGAGTATTGCCTAAACCCGAAGGATATTTGGAATCACCTGGTAAAATCGTTTTGATATCTATATCTGCGTTTGTTAGCTTATTTTTGATGCTAATTGACAATACCGATACTGGCACATTGGGGTTAAACATCACACTAATTGGATAGCCAGTTGGGTAATTCAACCCTAAACTTACCAATGGATTCGGATATTCCCCTTCGGACATCTGGAGTGGAACTCCTCTGTCGCTACCTACCGGATTTATCTGGGGAGGCACGATAGTATTCGCCTCCGGGAAAATCAAAGGATAGGTGGGGGTAAGGGCGTTGACCCAACGTCGCTCGAAACGTTTGGCATTGAAAACTATTTTAGCGTCATCACTACGATTATTAGCAATGCCGAGGCCAAGTGCTTCAAGGCGCGGGTCTAGCAAGTACAGCCGATCATAAATGCTGCCCATTGTGTTGATGACCCCTTCCTTCAGGTTAGAGGCATTATTCTTTGCACCTAACCACGGTTGCCCAGGCCGAATAATGCCATAAGTAGCCCCAGTTTTCCCCTCATTGCTATAGCAGGGGTTAGCTGAGTCTTCGGTGGTGGGGTCAACCGTTACATCATCAGAATTATTCTGAAGGTAGTTGGAGTGGGCCTGGGCCTCTTTACTATATTGGGGCAACTCAAAAATATTTAAGGGAGGGGTAGTAAACAAATCGAAGCGTAATCGGTTTAGTTCTGTTAGAGCCAAAGCGCGTTCGGTTTCGTCTCCAACCACGATGGGGAAGGGGCAGGAATTTGGCAGCACCGCTTGCGCTGTGTTGGTATTAACTGACGCGCTAAAAAAAGATGCCAGCAGTAAACTAAATAGTAGCAAGGATATACGCTTAGGTGCTTTCATCTGAAATGTCCTCAAAGGTTTTGTGAGCTTTAAAATCAATTAGACATAATATCTATACATTTACATAATATCAGATTATGTCAATATCTACCAGACCCAAAAAGGCTATTTTCGCCCTTTTGTATAAAGAAAATTGCAAATACTATTGCAACCAACATATCCCACATGTTACAATTACTCTAACATTACATAAATCAAAACCGGGTGCTATCGGCTTATGTTATAATTTGGGAGATGGGGGTTAGGGGATGGGGGACAAGGAAATCCAAAACCAAAACCTAATCGCTAGAAAGCAAATATGTTAGAAATTTAAATTTTAACCGCGAAGAACGCCAAGAATGCCAAGAATTTTATAGTTTCCATTGTGGCTTTGTGGTGAATATTTTCCTAAAACCTAATGCCTAAAACCTAATAGCTGATTTTACGAGGAGAAGACTCTCAGATGCAAAAAGTAGTGCTGGCCTATAGTGGCGGCCTTGATACCAGTGTAGCAATAAAATGGATTGGCGAAAAGTATAATATGGAAGTCGTAACCCTTACGGTGGACGTAGGGGCCAATGACCGTGACCTGGAATCCATTCGCAGCCGCGCCCTGGAAATTGGGGCGGTTAAAGCATTGGTACGCGATGTTAAAGATGAATTTGTAAAATATTTTATCTGGCCTGCTCTACAAGCTGGCGCAATGTATCAGGGCGAATATCCCCTGGCAACGGCTCTGGCGCGACCTCTGATTGCCTGGAATCTGGTGCAGGTGGCCCGTGAGGAGGGAGCCTCGGCGGTAGCGCATGGTTGTACTGGCAAAGGCAATGACCAGGTGCGTTTTGATGTTTCGGTCAACGTGCTAGGCCCAGACCTCAAGATTATCGCTCCAGTGCGCGAATGGCGTATGACCCGCGACGAAGAAATTGAATATGCTCGGAAAAACAATATCCCCTTACAAGCAATTAGTACCAAACGTTTCAGTGTAGACCAGAACCTATGGGGGCGTAGCATTGAAGCTGGGCCACTGGAAGACCCCATGAACGAGCCACCCGAAGAAGCTTATGCCTGGACTGCCCCGGCGTCCCAGCAGCCCGACGAACCGGAATATATCACTATCGAGTTCGAGAAAGGTTTGCCCGTCGCCCTGAATGGTGAGCCAATGGACGGCGTTGCCTTGATTACCAAACTGAACGAAATTGCCGGACGGCACGGCGTTGGGCGGATTGACCATATCGAAGACCGTCTAGTGGGTATCAAAAGCCGCGAGGTTTACGAAGCTCCGGCGGGGATGGTGTTGCACCGGGCGCACAAGTGGCTGGAAAGTCTGACCCTGACCAGAGATGCCGCCCGCTTCAAAACCAAAGTGGCCGATGAGTATGCCGAACTGGTTTATAACGGCCTGTGGTTCAGCCCCTTGCATCAGGATTTGGCAGCTTATGTCGCTAGTAGCCAACGTTACGTTAGCGGCAAAATCACCGTTAAGTTGTTTAAGGGGAATGTTATCAAGGCCACCAGCGAATCGCCCAAGTCGCTCTATAACTTCGCCCTGGCGACATATGATAAAGGCGACCAGTATAATCATGATGCGGCGATAGGTTTTATCAATATCTTTGGCCTTTCGCTCCGCAACCAATCTGCCATCCAACTCAAGGGCCAAACTCCTGATGAGATTCTGGCTCTGGGCGCGCCCGATGCGCCAGAAGCGGGCGGCAAAAGTCAGAAAACCGAAGAATAAGATTAACCTGACCCCTTAGCCCCTTTCTTTGTATAAAGAAGGGGGGATAATCCGTAGGGCAAGGTCGCAGTGTCCTGTTGAGGAAATTCTGTAAGGGTAGACCAATATGTCTACCTTATGAGGCTAACACCAGATTTTGTAGGGTCGAGTTTACCTATCCTTCCTGTATTCAGGGGGATAACCCACCCCTACCAACGAAAAAATTAATACAAGGAGTACGGCTTTGGAAAAAACTCCCGACAAGCAGACCAAACCGCTATCCAAACAACCCGGCGTTGAGCTAGATACTGACGCGCCGGAATCCAATCGGCAGGCAGTGTTAGTGCGCGACACTCCAGCCAAGCCTGTGGCCCAAAACGGCGGTAGCAATAAACTACCTTCTACTACTATCAAACCGCGCCCACCCGTAAAAAACGGGAAAATCCCTCCCAAACGCGATTTCAAACTGGAAATTGCTTTGGCGGCGATTTTGGCGGTGTTAGTTGTAGCTATTGTGATAATTCTGGCAAGCAGCAACAGCGATAATTCACCCCAGGCGGGGCAGCAATCGCAAGTGGGTGCAAAACCCACTCTTGGGCTAATCGGGCCGGGGGGTTTAAACGTAGCTAATGCCCAGACTGCCAATGTCCTGGCTACTCAGGCCACCGACCTGGAACTCAGTACGTCCGTGCCCTTGCCACCTACTCCGGTTGGGCCACCCGCCCAGAGTATTGGGGATAAAGATGGCACAGGCTGGCCGAATAGTGGGCTTAATCCTGCTCGTAGCCGGGCCGTTGATAGCAAATTCCCCTCGCCCTTGAAAATGATGTGGGCCAAAACCTACGGGCGGGATTTACCCGGTTCTCCAGTGGTGGTGGGCGATACCATTTACCTGGGCTCGGACTACGGCGCAATTTATGCCATTGATGCTAAAACTGGCGACAAAAAATGGTTTTATAACACCGGGCAAATCGTCAGCACACCCGCCGTTGCCAATAATGTTATATATTTTGGCACCCAAACCAGTTATTTCTACGCGGTTGACCTGGCTACTCACAAGAAGCTGTGGGAATTTCCGGTTTTAGCCCCCATAACCAGTTCGCCCTCGGTGGTGGATGGTGTGGTCTATTTTGGCGGTCAGGATGGCGTTTTCTATGCGGTAGATGCCAACCTGGGCCAAAAACGTTGCTCCTTACGCCTGGGCCAGCCTTTTAATAGTGGTATAACGGGCTCACTGGCAATCGCCAACGGTTTGGCCTTTTTCGGCACCAATGATGGGCGTTTCCTGGCAGTGGATACGGCGAAATGCACTCAGAAATGGTCTTTCGCTATTCCCGACAGCAAGGGTGTGGCTTCGTCTCCGGCGGTGCTGGGTAATCTGGTTTATTTTGGGGCGGACGATGGAATTGTCCACGCCCTGGATACCACCACCGGACAACCTAAATGGGAGTTCCGCACGGGTGGGCCAATCCGCTCGGCCCCTGCGGTTGCGGGTGGGTTGGTTTATATCGGTTCGAGTGACAAAAAGCTTTATGCTCTGGATGCCGCTAGTGGAGCAAAGAAATGGGAATTTGTCACAGGGGACGCGGTTTTCTCGGCTCCACTGGTAGCCAGTGATACCGTTTTCTTTGGCTCAAACGACAGCCGTTTCTATGCGGTTGAGGCCGCAACCGGCAAAAAGAAGTGGGATTATCGAACTGATGATATAATTGCCGCAGCACCAACCGCCGCAAATGGTAAGATTTATGTTACATCTTACGATAATCGGCTTTATGCTTTTGGCAGTTAAAAGTTATCAGTAGTCAGTAACCAGTTGTCAGCTTTTTTGCGATTTGATTTTAGATTTTTAACTTTCGACTTTTCGCAGACGGCTGACCGCTAATAGCTCAAAAGGGGTCTACCCGACAACCCCCAAATGAAAAATTATTAGATATGAGTTTTAACAGTTGAGCTTTTTGTTCAAAGTTTAACATTCATATCTCGTAACCATTACTTTCTAGGGGAAGGGGGTTGTCTTATGCAGCGCAGTAGTCAATATGTCCAGCTTGATGTTTTTACCCAACGACGGTTCGGGGGAAATCAATTAGCGGTTTTTGTGGATACCGACGATTGGGACGAGAGTGAGATGCAGGAAGTCGCCCGCGAGATGAATTTCAGCGAGTGTACTTTTGTGCAAACCCCAGACTTGAATAGTGCCGATTATCGGGTACGAATCTTTACTCCGGCGCGAGAATTGCCCATGGCCGGACACCCGGTAATCGGCACAATCTTTGCCCTTGACCATCTGGGTTGGCTCGACCTGGAAGATGGTACTACCGAAATGATTTTTGAGTTAGGAGTAGGCCCAACCAGCCTGACCCTGACCGCCGACGAGGATGGTAACCTCGACAAAGCATTTATGGAACAGGCTTTGCCCACTTTTCATACCGTGCCGGTTACCGAACGCGAATTAGCCGCCGCCCTGGGTGTTTCTCCCGGCGATATTGGCAGCAAAGATTTACCGATTGAGTGGGGTTCTTCGGGGGTGCCGTTCCTATATGTGCCGATTAAATCTCTGGCTCGCATAGGCCAATTGCAGCCTGATATGGGAGCAGTACGTCGCCTGCTAGACCGGGTTAAAGCCGATGGCCTATATTGTTTCACGCCCGAAACTACTACCCCACTTGCCAAAGCCCATTCCCGAATGTTTGCTCCTAATATGGGTATAACCGAAGATGCCGCTACTGGTGGGGCTTCCGGGCCGTTTGGGGTTTATTTGTGGCGATATGGTCTGGTGGAGGCTGATGAGTTTAATCAAGCTCATATGATATTGGAACAAGGCTATGAGATGGGCCGCCCCAGCCAGATTCAGGTAGAACTGGATACCAGAGGCACTGAAGCGCGAGCGGTGCGAGTTGGTGGCAACGCCATTGTAGTAGCCGAGGGCGACTTTTTCTTTGATATTTGAAATTGGAAAGAGAAAATAACTAAATGAAACTTTGGGGTGGTCGTTTTGGCAAAGAGCTCGATAAGACCGCAGAAGAATTTGGGGCTTCGATCCCCTTCGACCAGAAACTCTATCGTCAGGATATTCAAGGCTCTATCGCCCACGCCCGAATGTTAGCTCGGAAAGGCATTATTCCCCAGGCTGATGCCGACCAGATTATCGGTGGGTTGGAGAAAATTCGGTCCAGAATTGAAGCCGGGGAATTTGAGTTCCGCCTTGACCGCGAAGATATTCATATGAACGTTGAAGCGGTGCTGGCTGAGGATATTGGTTCTGCTGCCGGACGCTTGCACACCGGGCGCAGCCGCAACGACCAGATTGCTCTGGATGGTCGCCTCTACACCTGTTCGGTAATCGTTATGGTTATCGAGCGCATTGCCAAACTGCAAAGCACTCTGGTAAAACTGTCGCGGCAATGGCACGGGGTTATTCTGCCCGGCTATACCCACATGCAACGCGCCCAACCCGTTTTGTTATCCCACCATTTGTTGGCCTATTTTGAGATGTTACAGCGCGATATTGGGCGTTTTAGCAACTGCTACGAACGCACCGACGTTTCGCCACTGGGTAGCGGGGCGTTGGCAGGCGCACCTTATCCACTTGATCGGGATTATGTAGCCGAGCAACTTGGCATGAGTGCTGTTACCCGCAATAGTATGGATGCGGTGAGTGACCGCGATTTTGTGGTGGAGTTTCTGGCGGCGGGGGCGTTGTGCGCGGTGCATCTCAGCCGTCTGGCGGAGGAAATTATTCTGTGGTCTACCGCCGAGTTTGGTTTTATCGAGCTGGACGATGCCTATAGCACGGGCAGCAGCATCATGCCGCAGAAGAAAAACCCCGATATGGCGGAACTGGTGCGCGGTAAAACCGGGCGGATGATTGGCAATCTCGTTTCGGTTCTAACTATGCTCAAAGGTTTGCCCCTGACCTATAACAAGGATATGCAGGAGGACAAGGAGCCGCTTTTTGACGCGGTGGATACCCTGGTGAACTCCCTAACGGTCTTTGAGGGGATGCTTGCGACCATGAAGATTCGGGGTGGGGTGATGTATCGGGCGGCGCAGGGTAGCTTTGCCACCGCTACCGACCTGGCGGATTATCTGGCGGTCAAGGGTGTGCCTTTCCGGCAGGCCCACGAAATTGTCGGGAAAATGGTCAAAAAATGTGTGGAAGATAATCGCACCTTTGCCGACCTGAAGCTTGAAGAATACAAAGCCTTTGCTCCCCAATTTGAGGAAGATGTGCGACTGATTACGGTTGAAACCAGCCTTTCGGCCCGCCTGACTGATGGTGGCACTGCCCCAAATCAAGTACTGACGGCCCTGGATATTGCCGATAGTTTGATTAGTGATACCAAAGAATGGTTAAAGCAGAATACGAAGGGAGAATCTGCCCAGTGAGTGAGAATAGTTTTACCAGTTCGCCCTTGAAAGGTCGGGATGTGCTTTCCTGTGCCGATATGAATGCCCAGGAATTGGCAATGGTGCTGGACACCGCGCTTGACCTCAAGGCCCGCTTGCGACGCGGCGAACCTCACCCAGTTTTGGCGGGTAAAGTCCTCACGATGATTTTTGAGCATCCCTCACTGCGTACCCGACTCTCTTTTGATATCGGAATGTATCAGCTTGGTGGCAAAGCAATCTATCTTGCTCCGGCGGAAGTTGGTCTGGGCAAGCGCGAAACCGTTTCGGATGTGGCGCGAGTGGTTAGCAGCATGTCGGACGGTATTCTGGCCCGTGTGCGAACTCACGAAAGCCTGGAAGAAATGGCCCGTTACGCCGAAAAACCTGTCATTAACGGTCTGAGTGACCGTGAACACCCATGTCAGGCGTTAGCTGATCTGCTAACTATTCGGGAGCATTTTGGCAAAATCGAGGGCCTGACGATGGCCTATATCGGTGATGGTAATAATATGGCTCACAGTCTGGCGTTGGGCGCGGCTTTATCTGGACTTAACATAACTATAATTACACCGCCCCAATATTGGCCTGATGAAGAAATAGCGGTGCAAGCCCGTAAGCTGGCAAATGGGCGCAGCTTTGTCAAGGTTAGCAATAGCCCCGAAGCGGTTGCCAACGCCGATGTGATTTACACCGACGTGTGGGCCAGTATGGGGCAAGAGAGTGAAGCCGAATTACGCCGCCGGGTTTTCTCGCCCTATCAGGTTAACGCCAATCTACTCTCAATGGCGCGTAAGGATGCCCTGGTGCTACATTGCCTCCCCGCCCATCGTGGCGACGAAGTGACCGAGGAGGTGTTGGAAGGGCCGCAAAGTGCCGTTTTCCAGCAAGCCGAGAACCGCCTCCACGCCCAGAAGGGTCTTTTGGCGCATCTGCTGTAATAGTTCCGAATAGGGAATTTTATTATTATACAAAGGAATTGTCGCCCGGCAGATCAAGCCCGGTTATAGTATAACGATGTGGCAAGCCTGGCTGGATGAATATGACTATCCAGCCAGGTCAGGCCTGAAGTTAAATGAAGCCGCTAAGCAACTTTGCCATCAGGGTTAGATTTTTCGTCACGTTTGCTGTTCGATAGGGCTAAACGTTGCCCGATTAAACGGTAGACAAATGGATTAAAAGCCAAACCCACGTGTGTGCTGGAAACTTCAAAGTTAGCGGCAGGGTCTTCATCCAGGCAAGCTCGCCAATCTACCACTCCATCTTTTTTGGTGTAAATAGCCGTATAACGCACCCGTTCTTCAGGCTGATTACTGTTAAGAGCCTGCATACTTTTACAACTACATTCAGCCGTAAAACAGGCTGGTTGGTCCGGGCGTTTCCCCTGGATTTTGATAGATTTTCGTACCAGTTCACCCAACTCTAAAACCAGCGGGTGGGAACGAATACCGCGAAAAGGTGAACCAAGGGTAATAACCGACGCCACTTTTTCAGGGCTTCGGTCTGCCGCCACCCGGGCTAACATTCCACCCATACTATGCCCAACTAGATGAACTTTTGCACCAGTTTCCTGATAGGCCCGGTCAATCGTTTTCAACAATCGAGTAACCAATACATCAAAACAATCCGCCACCCGCCCGATTTTTGAGAGAAAAGGGTGATAGCCAATTCGGCCTAGCCAAAAATACATTTCGCCAAGATAATTATCATCGGCCAGGAAGCCAGGAATCAGAATTACACCCGAACCGTTACCCCTGGGTATCCCAATGCCAAAATAGTCAGGGGAGTAATGGAGGGCTAGCCAATCTATACCTAGACCCAATTCGTGCCAGATGGGTAAGTTGGCAGCTGTAAATTCTTTAGTCGGTTTTTTTAATTGTGCCATTGTTTTCGATTAATACCTCACTTTTCTGCTCTATACATGTATCTATAAAAATTTGTCCTAACATAATCAGGCCATTGCAATAGTTATGCCAGAGATTTGAAATGTTATAGCTGATGAACAATTTTGGGCTAAACCTGAGAAGTTAATTGAAGGTTGGATATAAATAAATGAATTAATCCCGGACAGAAGACAGTCCGTAAGTTGTAGGGACTGGCCTTGTCCCCAAAGGGGAGGCTAAGCTCTGCCTGTCCTGAATCAATCCCGGACTACCACAAGGGTTGTCCCTACGAATTCCCCATCCCCCATTCGCAAACCTGCGAATTATGTCCAGGTTTCGGTTAATCGTAAGTTATCCCAATTATCATTACCCTGCTTCAGGGATAAAATACTTTCTGAAAAGAAAAGGTGAGGTGGTTTCCTGACTTTAGGAATTGTTTTTTACATCATAGGCTATATTTCAAAAGTAGTGGCACGTTTTATGCGAAGAAATTTTGAGGTTGAAATGGCTATATAATTTTGATAAAATCTCTTAAGGATAAAGATATAAATGACAGATCGTAAGCATATTTTAGTGATAGAGGATGATCCAGATATAAGCAATATTTTGGTTGACTTATTCTCTGATATAGGATTTAATACATTAACTGCTGAGTCTGCTGTAAAAGCATTAAATCAGATAAAAACAAACAATGTTGATTTAATTACGCTGGATTTAAGATTGCCTGATAAAAATGGCAACGACTTTTTAAATGAATTAGCTGTGAATTCCATTGACAAGCCAATTGTGGTAATATCTGCTAACCTAGAAAACCTTAAACCAAATCCATTGGTAAAGGCAGTTTTGCCTAAACCCTTTGATTTGGATAATCTGCTAAATATAATAGGTAAATACGTTTAGTAAATTCTCTCCGCATAACGTTACAAAATTTTTTAATATGATAACGGCATTGTATTTTTCAGACCATTGTTTTTTTAGGAAGTTGTTCTAAAGCATGCAAAATTCAGAAGCTTTGCTCAACGGTGAAGAACTTTTTCGATTGATGGCTGATACTGCCCCGGTTTTGATTTGGATGGCGGGGGTGGACAGTTTGTGTACCTATTTTAATCGTCCCTGGCTGGAATTCACCGGACGAGAGCTTGACGAAGAATTGGGTAATGGCTGGGCGGAAGGGGTACATCCCGACGATTTTGATGAATGTTTCAACACTTATATGTCCTCTTTTAATGCCCGGCAAAAGTTCGAAATGGAATATCGTTTGCGCCGAGCTGATGGGCAGTATCGCTGGATTTTGGATAATGGCGTACCCCGTAATAATCCTGACGGCAGTTTTGCAGGTTATATTGGTTCCTGTATTGATATTACAGAACGGAAAGAAGCCGAAGAAAAACAACGAATCCGGTTAGAGATGAAAGCCAGGCAACAGGCAGTTATAGTGGAATTGGGCCTTATTGCTTTGAGCGAAATGAGCTTGAAAGATTTGATGCAAAAAACCACAGAATTAGTGGCCCAAACTCTGAACCTTGATTACTGCTCCGCTACCGAATTTCAGCCTGAATATAGTGCGGTACTAATTCGGGCGGGTTATGGCTGGGAGGAAGGAATTGTAGGCCAAACCAGGGTCAAATTCGAACCTGGCAACTGGGTTGAAAGCTCGTTGCACGCCCTCCAACCTAGTGTTATAAATAATTGGGCTACCGAAACCCACTTTCCTTGTCCTTCCTTGCTATCTGAGCATAATATCCATAGCAGCCTCTCTATTAAACTTGAAGGGTTACAACGCCAACCCTTTGGAACCCTGGTAGGCCATACAGTAGCTTTGAAAACCTTTATTCAGAATGAAATTAATTTCTTTCAGTCGGCGGCTAATATCCTTTCAGCCGCTATTCAGCGCAATCAAACCGCCACCGCCCTTCAACAAAGCGAAGAACGTTTCCGGGTATACCAGGAACTAACCCTGGACCATTTTGTAGTATTAACTGCTGTAAGAGATGGGCAGGGTAAAATTATAGATTTTACCTGGGAATATCTTAACCCCATATCTGAAAAAAGCCTGGGTGGGAAAATTGAAGATTTCAGGGGCAAGCGAGTTGTGGAAAATTACCCTACTACCATAACCAGCGGACTATTTGATACTTATGTCCAGGTAATTGAAACTGGCCTTGCTCACCAGATGGAAACTCATTATGAGGGCGAAGGTTTTAATAACTGGTTTCGTAATGTAGTGGTCAAAATGGGGGACGGGGTAGCAGTTACTGCGATAGACATCACCAGCACCAAGAAAATAGAACAGGAACTTACCGCGACTCTGGAAAGAGAACGTAACTCCCGTCAAGAAGCCGAAGATGCTCAGGAAAAATTGACTTTTCTGGTTGAGGGCTCAAATGTATTGAGCTCTTCTCTAGATTATACAACCCTCCTCCAAAGTCTGGCCGATTTAACCGTTCCAAAGTTAGCGGACTGGTGTACGGTGCATATTGCTGACGAGCAAGGTATACCACACCAGGTTGCATTAGCTCATGTAAACCCCGAAAAGGTGAAGTGGGCCATTGATTTGCAAAAAAAATTAGGGGAGCGATATCCCTATGACCCGGATGGACCAACAGGTTTGCCCAATGTCCTAAAAACCGGAGAGGCCGAATTATATCCTGACATTAGCGACGAAATGCTGGTAGCTATCGCCCAAAATGACGAAAACTTTCTTAAACAACTACGTGATATTAACTATAGTTCCGTAGTGATTGTACCGTTAATAGCGCGTGGTCGTGTGTTGGGGGCCCTACAATTTGTCTCAACCGAGTCTGGAAAACATTATGACGAACAAGACCTGGCCTTTGCCAAAGATTTAGCCCAACGAGCAGCGATAGCGGTTGATAATGCCCGACTTTATCATGAGGCCCAACAGTCAATTGTTACTCAAAAAGAAGTGGATTATCTTAAAGATTTATTCTTTTCGGTGGCTGGTCACGAATTGCGTACCCCTCTGACCTCTATTCGGGGTTATGCTCAAATTATGGAGCGTAACCTGATTCAATTAGTCGAAAACGAGCAGAGCCCTGATGTGGTTAGGAAAATCCAGGTAAAAACCCGGCGTTATCTTGAAAATATTGTCCACCAAACTGACCAGATGAATAAATTAATCAGTCAGTTAATGGATTTCACCCGGTTGCAAAATGCCCAGTTTGACCTGATTTATCAAAACAACATAAACCAGAACGACCTAATATTGAGGGTGGTTGAACAACAACGGGTGGCACATTCTGATAGCGTAATTATTACTCAGCTGAGTCCTATCCCGGTGTACGGAAGTTGGGATGAATCAAGAATAGAGCAGGTCCTTAATAATTTAATCAGTAACGCTATTAAATATAGCCCGGTTGGCTCTCCGGTAGTAGTTGCCCTTGAATCACAATCTGGTAAGGATTCACCAGATGAAGTAGTAATATGGGTAAAAGACCAGGGACAGGGCATCAACCCGGAAGAACAGCAGAATGTATTTGACCGATTCTATCGGGCACGCTCCTCTAATAAGAGATCAGTAGAAGGACTGGGTTTGGGCCTATATATCTGCCACGAAATTGTCTCGAAGCATGGCGGGCGAATGTGGCTGGAGAGTGAGCCTAATGTCGGTAGCACCTTTTATTTTTCATTGCCGCTAAACAAATCATTCAGCTAAAAAGGGTAGGTGCGATGACCTACCCCTGGGTTTATCCTTCTGCTTTCTCCTAACCGTTAACCACTTCCCCACCATTTGGGTGCAATATCTGACCAGAGATATAAGATGAATCGTCTGAAGCCAGGAAAAGATAACTGGGAGCGACTTCATCTGGCTGCCCCGCCCTTTTCATTGGAGTATTTTGACCAAAAGTTGCCACTTTCTCCTCCGGGAAAGTTGAGGGAATTAAGGGTGTCCAGATTGGGCCGGGAGCTACCCCATTCACTCGAATCCCCTTTTCTATCAGTGAAAGAGCTAAAGAACGGGTAAAAGCTACAATCGCGCCTTTCGTGGCAGAGTAATCAAGCAATTTTGGGCTACCTTTATAGGCCGTAACTGAAGTGGTATTGATTATAACGCTTCCCGGTTTTAGATATTTCAGCGCGGCTTTAGTCATAAAGAAAAAGGAAAAGATATTGGTACGGAAGGTACGTTCAAGCTGCTCCTCGCTGATTTCTTCAATACTGTCCTTGGGATGTTGTTCAGCAGCGTTATTAACCAGAATATCAAGTTGACCAAATTCCCGGACTACCTGTTCTACTGCTTGCTGGCAAAATTTTTCATCTCCAATATCACCCGCTAGAGGTAGGCAGCCCTGCCCGGTTTGATGGATTAGCCGACTGGCTTCTCTGGCGTCATTTTCCTCGTTTAGATAGATAAAGGCTACATTTGCCCCTTCTTTAGCGAATAAAATTCCAGTTGCCCGTCCAATACCACTATCCCCTCCGGTTATCAGGGCGACTTTACCTTGTAATTTATTGCTGGCCTGGTAGTCCTTAGCTTGTGATTGAGGTAAAGGATGCATTTGTGACTCCCGACCCGGTTGCTGGTTTTGGGTTTGGGGCGGCTGTAAATTGGCTGTTTGGGTTTTCTCCTGAGACATCTTTTATTTACTCCTTTCCAGTTAGATACAATTAATATTGGTTTAATCCGCCTACACTAATCTTTGCAAATTTAGTGCCACCCACCAGAAAAATAGAAATATCTAAAATATTTGCCTGGTATGATTCTTGCCGATATTAGAATTAAGAATCACAAGCTGTGGTTCAGAAGTCTGAGAACTAAGCTAAAAGGAGAATTGAACTATGCAAAACTCACCCGTTGATAACAATACCTATAATGTCATAACGGCCTTAGCCAAAAACCTGGAAGCCTGTGAGGTATACGGCAAGTTTGCTCAAGATGGCAACCAACCATTATGGGAGCAATTATCGCAAAAGGCTCGAGAGCAGGTTACTTTACTTCAGCAAGAACTGACTAAGATTATGAGCCAAAACGGTCAGTCTAATGGAGGCAGCCAACAAGCAGACCTTGACCGCTCCTATGTTGACCCCCGCGTATCTCAATCCGTTAATCAGAGTAGCAAGAAGATGGACAATACCGCTGGCAAGAGCAGCGGTCAGGAAGTAACTAATCCTTATAACTAATACTTCCTTGCGGGCATAACTCAACAAGCGGGTTATGCCCATTATTATCACAAAATTAAAAGTAGAGACAATGTTGGTACGGAATTTGCTTTTAAGAATATTACGATAAGTAAACTAACTTTCGTAAGGGAAAACCGATTAGAACAAAGGAGAACAAATTTAATGAGTATCATTGCATGGATTGTAGTAGGTTTACTGGCTGGCTGGATCGCCAATATGATTATGAGCAAAGGTGCTGGTGGCTTGATTGCCGACCTGGTACTTGGTATTGTGGGCGCAATTGTCGGTGGTTTCGTAATGGGACTTGTTACCGGGCGCGACCTGGTTTCTGGCATTAACATTGAGTCTATTTTAGTCTCCGTTGTGGGAGCGATTATTGTAATCGGAATTTATAGGCTCGTTACCGGTCAAGGGGTACGTGCTTAGTTCTTATGATTATTCGCTGGTTGATTACAATTATAATTGCCCCAATAGTCCGAAAGTGGCTCTGGAAACGGAAGCCCTGGCAGCGAATTCTAGTTATGCTAATCGCCTTGTTACCTAACAAGCTGCAAAAGCGTTTTATGAACATGATCCAGTAATCGTAAAGGGTAACATCACCGTTGTTACCCTCCTAAACCCCTTAATTCCCCATATCTTTCCTTAACTATTCAAGGGAATGCCTAGATTGAGCAAGGCGTTCCCTCTATTTTTTTAGTCAGTGGCATAGTATATGCATTTATGTAATGTAGCTTTTAGATTTCTGAAAGTATAAACCCAGTAATGAGTGAAAGTGAGGATTTTGTGATTAAACAACTTGAATTAGGTGCTAAGGTTATAGGTGTTGATGAAGCTAACCTTGGCACCATTAAGTCTATAGTAGCCAATGCTGAGGATAGCCAAATGAGCTATTTTATTGTGGAAACGGTTGGACTAACACCTCGCCAAATTGTTGTAGATAAAAAGTGGATAATCAATTTTGGCCCAGACCGGAAAAGTGTCAGCATGAATTTAACTGAAGTACAATTGAATGAAATGCCCGATTTTGTTGAACGTGAATATGCTGCACCCATCGATACCAAACCTTTGGTCAATGACCCCTCAATTATAACCGCTCCAACCGGCTATCTTAATACAGCCATGCAAAGTGCCGCCGGTACTACTACTTTCAATGGTCAGATGGCCTTTGCCCGGGGATTTACCGTAAGCCCTGAGAATCAGCCTTATACCGATAAGGTAAATGTTCCAGAAAATTCCTTCATTATTAAGGAAGGGGCGCAGGTGGATGCTCTGGACGGGAATGTTGGTAAAGTGAAAAAAGTTAACATCAACCCCCAAAGTGGTCAGCTAGATAGCTTTTTGGTGGAAAAGGGTTTCTTTTTCAAGGATGAATATCTGGTGCCAATGGAGTTTGTCGAAACTGCTACTGAGATTAAAGTAAACCTTAATCTTAGCCTCGACCAAATGGAACGGTTGGCATAACTTTTAGTTAAATAGAGAACGGGGAAATGTTACAGACTAATAAAGTTATAAATGAACAGCCGAATAGCCCTTTCCAAATCAGTGACCTTGCAATATTTGATGACGATGCCTGGAAAACTTTACTGAACCAGGACACTTCAAGTTTACAGGTTACTGATTTGGCTTTAAGCCTGAAGAATGCCGATTGGAATTTAATAGATACGGTATGGCGAAATTTAGCACCGCAAAAAGTTAAAGAGTTTTATCAGACTTTAATTCATTCGGCTAGCCTTCAGCAAATCGAGGAAGCCCACAAAGAGGTGCTTGATAAGCTATTCTGGGAATTAACCTACTGGAAAACGCCGGAGTTGTACGAAACCCTTACCGAAGGGGAAAATTTGCATCCCGGTATTTTTCAAAGCCTGAAATCGGACCTTGAAGGTAAAGTTGTTTTAGATGCGGGTGCTGGAAGCGGTAGGGCTTCCCTCGAATGTTTACGTTATGGGGCGAAGCAGGTTTACGCTGTAGAACCTTCCGGCGGTTTACGAAAAATTCTCCACCGTAAAATAATGCGGCACAAATTAGCAACGCGCTTAACAATTCGTCAGGGTCGCTTTCACTCCATACCCCTGGCTGATAAAAGTGTAGATATGGCTCTTTCTTGTTCAGCTTTTACGGCTGCCCCTGAGCAGGGCGGCGAGAAAGGTTTGCATGAGCTTATCCGGGTTACCCGACCAAAAGGCAAAGTAGTAATAATTTGGCCTCGCCAGGAAGACCTTTTTTGGTTAGCTCAACATGGGTTCAAACATGAGGTTGTCCCCAATTCTCACGACATGAAAATAAACTTCCGCTCTTTTTATAGTGCCCTTCGCTGCGCCAATTATTTCTATCATCATAAACCTGCTGCCAAAGAATATCTCTTAAAAGTTGGTAAACCTGAACTCCCTTTCTCGGTTCTGGAAGTCAACCCACCCCACGATTACTGTTGGTTGGAAGTGTAAAGAATATTAAATGCTTTTTTACAACTATTAAAACACCCACCGACCTTCATGGATATTATTTAATTGCGAGACATATCCCGCTACGTCAAGGTACGTTATTGGTTCGTTCGTGGAAAGCTCATAGGTAAACATCGTAGGCAGACCAAGCATCGCCGCCGCCACATTAGCGACGCACATACCCAAATTCATATAATCGTAACCGCCCTCCAGCAAAACCAGCCAGGGTTTGCCGACCTCTGCTGCCGCTTCCGCCACGATGTTGGTCAGTTTATGATAGATTTGGGCTGAAAGATGAAACCCTGCGCCGGGGTCGTAAAGATAAAGGTGGTTAATATCCTCGGAGTGACCATCAAAACCCGCCGCCACAATAATAATATCGGGTTGCACCTGCCGCACCAGGGCTGGCACCACCCCTTGGAAAATTGCCAGATAGTCAGCGTCACCAATTTTGGCGGGGAGCGGTAAATTAACAATATTGCCAAACTGCCCTATATCGTCCATCGGGCCAGTTTCGGGATAAAGTTCCGGGCCGAACTGGTGCAAGGAACAAAAAGTAATCCGGGAGTCACGCTGAACAATATCCTGAATACCGTCGCCGTGATGCAAGTCCCAATCTATAATCAAAACCCGTTGACAACCGTCAACCTCAAGGCAATATTTGGCAGCGATAGCGGCATTATTAAACAGACAAAAGCCCCCCGCCCGTTCCCGTCCGGCGTGATGCCCCGGTGGTCGTCCCAGACTAAGGGCGCGGTTAAATCCGCCCCCTAAAACTGCTCTGGCGGCGGTAAGGGCCGCTCCTGCCGAGAGCAACGCCGTTTCATAAGATTCAGAATTAAGATAGGTTGCCTCCGCCAGAAAACCGCCACTTGCGCTGGTATTTCTGACTATAGCAATATATTCAGGAGTATGCGCCCGCAATAAATCGGCCTCCAGAGCGAATTTTGGTACAAGTTGGGTAAAAAGCTGGGTCAGGCCGAACTCTTCCAGAGCCTTGAAAGCAGCCTGGACGCGGAAAGGTGCTTCGGGATGGTGGGTAGGGTTTTCGTAGGGGTAGGGATACTGAATTTTGTCGAGGGTGTAAACCGGGTCAAGCAACTCCTGCCCGGCAACCAGATGATATAAATTATTCCCCTCAACCTTGATAAAACCAGGGTCGTGTTTCATAAAAGCGGGGGAATAGACTAAAGCGGGAATAGCTGCCACCTAACGTTTCGGTTCTTCCAGGGCGCGGATACGTTTGCAAAGGGCTGGAAGCATGGCAACCGCAATGCTTGGTTCGCGGCGAAGAACGTCGAGAAAAACCCAGCGATTTAGCTCTACCACCTGAGTTTCAGAACTGGCAGTGACTGTTGCGCTGCGGGGATAGCCATCAATCAGCGACATTTCGCCAAAAAACTCACCTTTTCCCAGATTGCTCAAAACATTGTCGGGCAAACCAGGGCGGTTCTTGGCGGTAACTGAAACCGTACCGCTAATCATTACAAATAGTCCGGTTCCAGGGTCGCCCTGTTTGATAATAATCTCGCCCTTCTTAAAAACACGGGTAGTGGCAAGTTTAGCCAGCATATCCAGATGTTCCATTTTTAGAGTTGATAAAATTGGAACTTTTCGCAATGTCTCTAGTAAATCCATTCTAACCCTTTCGCACTAATTCTGACCCTGAGAGGCCACCAAAACCCAACATAGCAATTAATTTAATTCCTGGATGAGAAAAAGATATTTTTCGTATAGTTGGTCGGCTAAACTTTTATCAATGAACATCTGCGTCACCCGCCGAGCCTGATTGGCATATGTTTTCAAGCTGGGGGCATTATCTTCGGCCTGGGCTAACAAATTTACTACCCGATTGGCCCGTTTGCCTAGAACTTCATGGGCCAGCTCTATCATTTGTTGCTTGATTTCGGCGGCTGATTTGGGACGGCTGGCAACCTCGAACATTTTGTCTTCCTGGGCACTGGTAATTACGTCTATAATGCTGCCGGGTTTGCCTACAATTTGATAAACGCGTAAAATCGATTCTTCCAGCACATCTTCAACTTCGTAGTAGCTCCCTAGTTTGTGGCCTTCGCTCAGGAATATATAGCCATTCTCAACATCATTCGAGACCATCACTACCCCGGTATGGCGGCTGTGTTCCAGGGTGTTAAGCAACTTGTTAATTTTCATGCTGGTGCTACTGAAACTGTCCAGCAACTTTTCGCCCATTATCAAAGCACTATAACTTCGCACAAAATCGGGTTCTAACGGGTAAATCAAAACGGGTGTGCGTTCCCCTTCGACCATAGTCAGGTCAACGATGCGGCGCAAAGCATTTTGGTCTTTGAAAAACTGTTTATTTTCGGCGTAACGGCTATGGACAGCCCGCCCTTTGTAGAAAATTATCAGGGCCTCAATATTGTTATTATTGGTAACGATGCTCAAATAGCCTGAAAACTTTTCCTTCCATAACAAATCCAGAACGCTCCGAATTACCCGCCATTCCTTAAAATTGCTCAGGCTATAGGCACTGACAAAAGGCAAAGGTAGTCCAGTCCATTTGCGAAAGCGCGGTGGCCTTAAAACCTCATCGCCTAACATTGTTTGAAGCTGGCCCATTTGCTCAATCGCCTGAGCATTGGCGGTTAGAATTGGGGTGGGCGGATTCGGTGACATAATCGGGATAGGCTGAGTCTCTCTGGCGAGTTCCATCGTAGCCGAAGGGTCATAATCATTATATGTTGGCGTATCCTCAAAGGCTTCTTCCATCGCCTGCTGGGCTTCTTCGCTGACCATTTTTAAGACATCTTCAGCATCGTTTTCGGTCAGAATCCCTAAAGCTCCCAGCAACAGAGCTTCATCGGTGCGCGTAACCGACTCCTGGGTAGGAACATGGCTTTTTTCCCAGCGAATCTTAGCGGTGCGATTGCCCAAAAGCTGGTAGACTACATCATCCCCGACATTTTTACCGTTGCTGGCATGAATGATATGGCCGGCCCGAAAATAAAGCTCGGCAAGCATGCTACCGTTCTCTTCAAAGGTCAGACGACCAGTTTCGCTATTGCGGCGCACATATTGGAGCAATTCAATTATGGAGAAGGAATTTGATCTTAGCTCAGACATTATTGGGTAGCCAACTTCCCCTCGAAAAAGTAACGAGTGATGAGTGCCGAGTAACGGGTCGAAAAGTATAATCTCTTAACTTTCGACTTTTATTGAACATGCGCTAAAGGAAAAAAATAAATACAAGTCAAACCTAATTTTAGGCGACCTAAGAGTAGATGTCAATACAGTAGCGCATATAAAAGCCAATCAACTTGACATAGCATGAAGGGTTGCCTTTTAATTGAGCGTAGTGTAGAATTACTAACAATTAGTTAATTTCTACCAGGTAAAAAAATGTCATATTCCAATAAAGTTCTCCGGGTCAACCTGACCACTCGCAAAATTGTAACCATTCTATTACCAGACCAGCTAAAGCGGGAGTATCTGGGCGGGCGGGGCATTGCCATAAAAATGCTCTATGAGTTGCTTCCCAAAAATACTGACCCATATTCGCCGGAAAATATGCTTATCTTCGCGGTTGGCCCGCTGAATGGCACAATGGCCCCTGCTTCGGCAACTGTTACGGCGGTTACGCGCTCGCCCCTGACCGGGTTACTGGGTATTGACACGGCAGCGGGTTTCTGGGCCAGTGAGTTAAAATTTGCCGGCTACGATATGCTCATAATTGAGGGAGCTTCGGAGGAGCTGGTTTACCTTGAAATTGATGATGACCGGGTGGCGATTAAATCTGCCGAGCGGTTGCAAGGTCGTGGAATTGGGATTACCACAGACCTTTTACATGAGCGGCTGGGCGACGATTTCAAGATTGCGGTGATTGGCCCGGCGGGTGAAAATAAAGTTCCCTATGCCAGTATTGTTTGCGACTATATGGACCCGTTGTCCCGCACCGGATTGGGAGCGGTGATGGGCTCAAAGAACCTCAAGGCTATTGCGGTGCATGGCACCCACGATATTCCCTTGCATAATACCGACCGCTTCCTCCAGAAAATGCGGGATATTCACAATTCGGTAAAGAATGACCGTTTATTCGGGGCAATGAGCCGCTATGGGACAACCGAATTGCTCAATATTGCTCATAGTCACGGTGCTTTGCTTATCCGAAACGGGCAGGATGGGGTCTTTAACCGGATAATCGGGGTTAGCCGCAACACAATGGATAATCTGTCGCGCAGCCAGGACCGTCGGCTGGCAGACCGCCCCTGTAGTGCCTGTATAATGCCCTGTAAGGCCGTAATTGAGTCAAGTCGCACTGGTAGACGTTCGCGGCCTGAAAATACCGCCATTGCCAGCCTCGGCCCGCGCATCGGCATCAGCAATGGCAACACCATTATCGAGGCGAATTACCTTTGCGAAGATTTAGGACTCGACCCGATTTCGATGGGTGGCTCAATCGCCTTCCTGATGGAGTGTTACCAGCGCAAGTTATACGATGAGGATGTGCTGGATTGGGGCAATGATGATTTGTTACTTGAACTCATCAAACAAACCGCCCTTAAGCAAGGTACTGGCGAAATGCTGGCGCGGGGTGTGCGAGGCATGTCACGGATTATTGATGGTAGCCGGGACTTTGCGATGGAGGTTAAGGGTCTGGAGCTTCCGGCCTTCGATGGGCGGGCGGCTAAAGGTCACGCTCTGGCAATGGCTATCAGTAATCGGGGTGGTGATACCGGGTTGCATATGCCGCAGTTTGAAATTCTGGACAAAACCGAAGCCGAGGCCGAAAACGAGTTTATTTTTGGCACTTCTGCCGACCCCACCGCCTGGCAAGGTAAGTCTAACATGGTCATCTGGCACGAATATTTCGGGGCAGTGCTGGACTCAGCTTCTATTTGCAAACATTACGCTTTCACTACCTACGCCCTAAAGCCGGGAGATGTGGCTGAACTCCTGACCTACGCTACTGGCACCCGCTACAGTGAGATGGAAGTGATGTTAATCGGCGAACGTATTAGCACAGTCGAGCGGCTCTTTAACCTGCGTAACGGCCTTAACCCCCGCCTTGACGACACTTTGCCCAACCGCTTCTTGCGGGAGCGGCTGAACGACGGTAAGGCCAGTGGTCAGTCTATTGAATTAAGCAAAATGCTGGAAGAATATTATATGCTGCGCGGCCTGACGGCGGACGGACTGCCCCGCCTGGAAAATCTGCAAAGCCTGGGGATTGTTAGCGAGCGGACGGGCGCAAAACGTTAGGCAAGGAGTGGGATGAGTTTAATTGACCTTCTAAGAGAAACACACGGCGACGACTGGTTTGAGGACATCTGGCGTGACCGCGAAGAACGAGTCTATCCTGCCCTCTTTGGCCCCCTTCCCTCCACCGTTATTCCCCTTACCGCCGAAACTTTCCAGACAATTCTTGGCCTGGAAGCTAAAATTCAACCCCAATGGTTACACTATGCCGTGATTGAAGTTGCGCCCAATGAGAAACATGCCGATTGGCTTTATGTTACCACCGCCTTTAGCCAGCCCTGGAAAATTGAAAAACCCGAAGATTTGAATAAGGATAGCTTTAGCGGGGTGGGCTACGAGTTGGTGTTGCGCACACCTGAAAGGGCCGGATGGGCGGTAGAGGTTTTGCACCGGCTGGCAGCTTACCAGATTGGCGTTAATAATGAGTTGCTCAAGGGCAAATTGTTTGAGTATGGCGATTGGATGGCTCTAAATGGCCCACTCAGTAACCTTGTGCCGGAGAGTAAAGTTCGTGGTATTTTTATCATTCACCCCCGCGATTTTGCCGCCCGTTTTGAGCTTCAAAGTGGTCAGGTGGATGTGTTACAAATCGTCGGGGTAACTGGCGATGAAGTAGCCTTTTTGCTCAATTCCGGCCCAATTCCGCTGGAGGAATTGCTATATGCTCAAGGCGCGGCCCCTACCTCCGACCCTGAACGTGGTTCTATAGAATTACCCCGTCACTACGAATTACCGCCGCAACTCCAGGCCCGCTTCTGACTAGGTTGTTAGTTATCGGTGGTCGGTAAAAAGTAACGAGTAAAGAGTTAAAACTTTCTATTACCCCTATCTCATTATTCTTGCTTCTAACTCCTTTGTTCTTTGTTCATTATTTTGACTTTTGGCCTGGAAACTACTGATGAAAATAGATACTCCCAGCACCGTTGAACTTAAAAAAGCTCCTAATTCTAATCAAAAGTTTCGACTGGCGATCATTTTTAGCTTTTTCCTGCTGGTAGGGATGAATAGTGGCGGATTTGGGGTAATCCTGCCCGACTTCAGTGCCACCTATAGTCTGACTAAAGGTGATAGCGGCCTTCTTTTTACCGCGATTACTATTGGCTATCTTATCGCTTCGCTAGCCGGAAGTTGGGTTTCGGCCCGGTTTGGCCTGCGTAATTTTCTAATTTCAGGTTTATTACTGTTCGGGGCGGGTAGCCTGGGCTTATGGCTATTACCGCCGCTTGGTTTGGCTTTGCTGGCTCGTTTGGTTTTGGGAATGGCTGGTGCGGCCCTCGAAACGGGCGGCAACTTCTATGTAGCTTATTTGCCCCGCAATACCGCCTTGCTAAACTATCTCCACGCTTTTTTTGGGGCAGGGGCTTTGATAGGGCCGTTAGTGGCAACCTGGATATTGGACAATCATTGGGGTTGGCAAAATCTGTTTCTTATCTGGTTTGGCGCGACCTTGATATTATCAACTGGCTTTTGGCTGGCCTTTGGACATTTACCTATAAGCGCTCTGTCATCCGCCTCCTCCGAAAACGCACCAATATCCCACGAATCGGCAGTTTCCACCCGCAATCCGATGCGGCAAGCCCTCAAACATCCCACTATCTGGCTGGCAACTATCTTTTTGTTAATATATGTAGGGGCCGAAACCACTGTCGGTAGTTGGAGTTTCACCTTCTTAACCGAAGGCCCCCATTTTTCTACCACTCTGGCCGGTGGTTTGGTTAGCATTTACTGGGGAGGACTAACACTGGGGCGGGTTGTATTAGGCTGGTTACTGGAAAGGCCGGGCATGGTGGGGCGCGACAGGTTGGTATTTATCGGTTGTATTTTAGTTTCGATAGTAGGCTCTGGCCTGATTTGGTTGGCTCCGGGTCAACCCCTTATCGCCGGATTTAGCCTGTTTTTAATCGGTTTTAGTTATGGTCCGCTTTACCCCACTACCCTGGCGATACTTTCGCGGATTGTTGACCCACATCTAGTTTCGAGTGCGATCAGCCTGATTATTGGCCTTAGCATTTTGGGGGTGGCAATATTCCCCTGGCTGGCGGGCAATTTACTTGAGCTTGGCGGTTTAGTAACTCTTTTCCCCTTTGTAATTATTTTGGGTGTCGTGATGGTTGGGCTGGGAGTGGTGCTACTCCGCCCCGCCAAACCTGTCCAAGTGCTAAAATCTGAAGCCTAAAATAATCCTAAAATATGAGGGTAGACCTATGTGGTCTAACCCCTACGCATGTACCGATACAGGGCGGTTCGCGAACCACCCCTACAGCTTCCTATCGAAGACCGAATTAACTGACTATCTGTAAACAGGCGACCTGGTTGCCAGTACCAGCCAACTTGAAAGGTGACTTGATGTTGGCAATTCTAAACTGCTGAAACTTGAAGCCAACAAAGCGATTATTACCACCAAGCTGCACACCATATTCAGCGTTGGTGAAATTGGCGGCGGGTTGAAGGGTTACACCCTGCCCACCCCCACCACAACGCCCTATTACCGACAAGCCGGTCGGGATAGCCAGACTGCTATTCAGAGTAATGGTTGCGTTCTGGAAGGTGCTGCTAAATCCAACGGTATTACCGCCCCCCTGCGCGGCGGCGGCGGTGATAGCCGAGCGCAAGGTGCCACAAGTACCATCGTCAGCATTCTTTTGCACTACGGTAGGGGTATCGGCACAGTTTGCCCCCAGGAAAGTTGCCAGATAGGTAGTTGGGCCGCCGGGAGTGGTAATCTGGTGGGCCTTAGTCCCGCCATCCGACCAGTTGTTGAAAGTTAATCCAGCCGGAATATTAGAAAGATCAACATTAATCGCCCAACCTTCCCAGGATACGAGCGGCGGCGCGTTGGCGATGGTCGAATAATCAGTGCCGTTGATTGTTATTGTAGCTCCGGCTGGTACAGTGGCAAAAGTAAGATTAACCAATTTTGGATTCAAATTGTAATTCAAAGTGGTTTGTAACCCTAAAGAGTCGGTAACAGTTAATTGCATTTCCAAATAGTTACCCGCCCCGGTAGAGTTTATATCTTCGGGTTCAATAGGAGGGAAAGTAGTAGTGGCCCCGCCATTACCTGTGGCACTAAAAATGGGGTGCGAATGGTTACCGTTATGCCTGCGTTGGATGACCCAGCTATAACCACTGGTGGGGATAGCCTGGCCCAGCGCGTCAACTGCCCTGGCCTGGAGAGTTATACTTTGACCCACTCGGAAGAGGCTATTTGCCGCTGGTTGCACCTCCAGAATAGTCGGGACTTTACCTGCGTTAATCTGGATAGGAGCCGGGTCAGAGGTCGCCCCAAAATTATCCTTTACCTTCAGGGTGGCGGTTCGCAGTCCCACGGTGGTGTAATTGTGATTTGTGGTAGGGATGGTGGTAGTGATAATCGGGCTACTATCGCCGAAATCCCAGATATATTGGCTTATGGTCTGTCCGGCGTCGGGGTCACTGCTACCACTGCCATCGAAATTGACCAATATAGGAGTTGCCCCACCTCGTGGGTTGGCCGAAATTACCGCGTTGGGCGGACGGTTAGAGTTGGGGCTATAACTGACCCGCCGAATCTGCCCACCCCCGGCATAGGTGGTGTAATAGAGGGCCTGGGTATTGTTATAAGGGCCGAAAGTCATGGCTACCGCGCTACTTCCACCCATCCCGGTTATAAAATCCGATGCAGTGGTGTTACCTGGGTTTAGCACGAAAATTTTGCCACAAACATAATCGCTGAATAAATAATTGCCGCTATAAGCAGCGGGCCAATTAATATTAGTCGGCACAAATGCCCCACCCGTAATCGAGTTACAGCTTCCATGCTGATAACTATAAATCGGGTCGGTCATACCAGCCAGAGGTGGGGGGCATGAGGTAGTCGAGCCATTGTCACATTTGGCCTCCCGTACGTTCCAGCCATAATCCGCCCCGATCTGCCCGTTATCAATTTCCTCCCAAACATTTTGCCCTACATCGTTAATGTAAAAGGTGCTGGTACCCGGCTTGAAAGCAAAGCGGAAAGGGTTTCGCAAGCCCCAGGCATAGGTTTCCTGACATACTGCCGCCTGAGAGAACGTGCTGGCGGGGTTGCCGCAGCGCACCGCACCGGAATTATTGTAAAAAGGGTTGGTATTAGGGGGGATGCCGTTACTATCTACCCGCAGAATCTTGCCTAACAATGTATTCTTGGAACGAGCGTTATCATTGGCTCCAGAGCAAGTTGAACCATCCCACAATTTGCAGCCACCATCGCCTACACTGATGTAAAGGTAGCCATCCGGCCCAAAGTGAAGGTCTCCGGCGTTATGGTTGCCGTTAGGTGAGGGAATATTATCAACAATTACCAGTTCGCTGGCGGGGTTAATCACGTCGCTACCAGAATTAAAGGTGAAGCGCGAAACCCGGTTCATTGGGCTGCTATTAGGACTGTTCTGATCGCAGGTGCCAAATTTCTTGAAGGTATAATAAACATAAACAAATCGGTTAGTGCTAAAGCTTGGGTCGGTTGTAACTCCTAACAAGCCGCGTTCGCTGTTGGTGCAAATTGCACTTGTGCCGATGGTCAAAGCTGGAGTGCTTACCAGGGCCCCGTTCTTGTAAACATAAAGCTTGCCACTCTGGGTGGTAATCAGTAAGCGACCATCCGGGGCGAAGGTCAGGTCTGTGGGACTGGCAACCGTGGCTACCAGCGCGTCGCTAAAGTCAACAGGGGTACTCGCCCCGAAAACCGTCTCTATCTGGCTAAAAAGCACCATTAAACCTGCCAGTGCCATTCCTAGCAAAGCATACCAACCTATTTTTTTGAACATCATTTCCTCTATTGCTATGAGTATTTTGTTTCCCATCGAAGGCAAAGGGCTTGCTGTGATTTTATATTACCTAAGCTGTTAAAAAAAGTACACATGACTTTTGGGGGAAATGTTCAGAGGAAATATCAACTTTAGGGGCTTTTGTATCAATAATTTGCCAACTTAAATGAATCAGCTTGTCCGTTTTAATTCGTTCAACATCTGGGCGGGTCGGGGATTTTCGGGAAAAATACCAACCGCTTTCTCCAGCAAAGCAATCGAATCCGGCGTGCGGGAGTGACGTTGATACAGCATGACCAGAAACTCATAGCTGCCCCAGTGGCGTTGGTCAACCTCAATTGCTCGTAAAAAATAGGGTTCGGCTTTTACATCTTCCTTGTCGGTATCCATCCATTTTCGGCCTCGCCAGTAAAAAATTTCAGCTGCATTGGCCTTGAGCCAGAATTCTATTGCTGCCGAATGTTCACCCTTTTTTTCCTTCAGGTCGCCCATTAGCAATAATAATTGTTTATCATTAGGGCTGTGGATGAGGGCTTCTTGCAGATATTTTTCCGCCTCTACTTTTTCGTTTAACAACAAATCAGTCAAAGCCAGGCCTCGGGCTGGCACACCCGTCCAACCTACTATTCCCTCTGCCGTCAGGTAGTGACTTACGGATTTTTTGGCAATGTTTAGGTTGTTTTCACGCCAGGACTGTAATTTTTCAAGGCTGGCTTGATTAACCTGTGCCAACCCCCACCCTTGCCAGCCCAAAACCAACAAAACGGGTATAACAAAAGTAATTGCCACCTTCCTCCTGATGGCATTAGGCAAGTAGCGTCTTAATAAGTGCTGATTCCTGACTCCTGACTCCTGACTCCTCATTCCCACGGTACTAGCCACCAATGCCAGGGGTAACCATAATAACATTACCCACTGCCCGTACCAGGTGCTATGTTCGGTCATACCGTAAACCAACATGCCGCCATAAGCTGCCAAGCCCCCCTTTAACAAACTATCCTGAAAAGGGGTTGTAATTAAATTAGCTGTGTCATTATTTCGGTTCTTTCTAAAAGTACGCCACAGAATAAAAAACCAGCCCATCGTAGCCGTAGTAACGGCGATAAATCCAGCCAAACCCAACTCGACATAACTCTGCAAAAACAGGTTATGCGCATGCTCTCGGCTATCCTGGCCTGAAACGTCAGAGGAATCCAGGTAAAAAGGGTAAACCTCCTTAAAATTACCGATACCCAGCCCCGTAAAAGGCACATCTTCGATAATAGTGATGCTGTTTTGCCAGATGTCCAACCGTCCCAGACCGTTTTCGTTGACTAGCTTATCGGGAGAGAAAAGCTTCCACTGCCCGCTTACCGCGAGATAGCCACTCGTCAACACCAGAAAAACCACCAGAAAAACTATTGGACGAAAAACTAAGAGGCTCTTCCAGCCAGTTTTAGCTTTGTTTGCCACGCCTGTTTTCAACAGAGTAAGTATTATCACACCAATCCCAAAAGCCAGTAGCGGCCCTCGGCTGTTGGTAGCCAGCAGCGTGCCTAACATTATCAATCCAGATCCCAGCCCTATTAGCCGTTCCCACCAGCGTCGTCCATAAAAGGTAAAGGCTAAAGCTAATGGCCCAAACACGGCTAACATCCCCGCCAGAGTATTGCGATGCATGGTTAGCCACTCAAGTTTTAGTCCTAGCCCTTTAATTAGCCCAAGAATTTTGTCGGAGATAGAATTGGTGCGAAGATAATCATCATCCAACATGGGGAGAGTCAATAAACCTAATATCGCCAGTATTACTACCAATGCCAGGGTAAAATAATAAAATTCTCGGTAACGGCGCGTTCTACCAAAGACCAGCCAAACCAGCCAGAAGACCCCAACTGCCCCGGCTAATCCCCAGAAGCGCAGCCCGTTACCTCCGGCAGCTAACCAGCTAACCAGTAAACCAATGGTATAAAGTAACAAACTAAAGCCAAATGGAGGGAGAATATTCAATATAGAGGTAAAATTATTCAGAAAAGGAGAAGCTAAGGGTTTCTTTTTGCTCTTTATTTTACTTACTTCAATTGACACATTCTGAGTTTCCAAATCCATTGGCAACGACCTTTTAATTATTATCGCTCATTTATATAAGATAAGTATGATAAGTTGATTCGTTACAGGGTTGCTAAATCCATAACATAAATGTAGGGTAGACAACGAAGTCTACCCCACCTAATACTTGTTTTCTTTATCTGACCCGGTTACCCGGCCCAAACTTTAGTTGTCCGCCAGCTACAATTTTGATAGCAGTGTTACTATTGCGCAACAGAGTAACCCCATCCTTTTGCAAGCCGACCCAGCTATAATACGACAGGTTATTGGTGCCACTATTGACCAGGATACCACTGCCGGTATTACCACTAAAAAGGTTGCCAGTAGCAGTTTGTCCGGAAGCTCCAAGAATATTGTTACTTCCGGCAATGCGGAGGCCACCACCGTTAGTTACCGCCGAAGTACCATTGGCTGTTCCGACCCAGTTACAACTTATCTGGTTATTACTCCCGGTTATATCCAGACCATAATCGGAGAAGCCCGTGATAGCTAACCCATTTAGCGTAATTTTACTGTTAAGATTTAGCCCTACCCCGGTAAAGGCTGTTCCCCGATTAAGATTTACTCCCGGCACTCCGCGTCCATTGACATCCGTAGTGCAGCCAGCGTCCACCGTGTAAACGTTCCCGGTAGTGTTATTCAAAGTCGGAAGGGCCGCGTTTACTGTGACTGACGAAACAGTAAAGGTAATTGTAACGCTTTGGATTGCTATCTGAGTATTAGCGGTGGTTATGGCAGTTCTCAAGGAACCTACTCCACTATCGGCAGAAGTTGAAACTACCAGTGAGAGTGGCGGGCTAATTTTACCCCACCAGATCGCAAAACGGTCATAAGTGGTTACTCCAATTGTTGTAGGAGTATAGGCATATTCCTGAACTGTCCAGAAATCAGTATCGTTCACCGGGTCAACCACCGTATTACTGTAATCCCCCCAACGGTTGCGCGTCCCGCTATAGGTCTTGAAATAGCTCGCTTCCCCGGATTTCAAGGTGAATGGGCCCTGCATGGTATTAGTCGTATCGCTGGATGAGCGGAAAGAATAACAGGCACTACCGAAAATTTGGGCTGAGAAACAGGCATACCCAATCAGTACATCGTTATTCTTATTGACCGCTAAACTGGGGAAGGCATAAAAGTTAATGGCGTTCGGATCGTCAATCCGGGCGTTTTGGGTTATAGCTCCGGCGGTGGTAATTTGCCACCATTGAATTGAGGCTCTAGTACGTCCTGCCGCTGGTAAAAATATAGTGTGAGTTGCCCAGAGTGAACCATTACGGTAAACCACATTCTGAATACGAGAGTCGTTGGTCTGAATTTTTTGAGCTGAACCTGATTGGGGCGCAAAATCTGCCCCACCGCCAAAACCCCATGCTCCCAACGAGCTGGTGGGACTGGCTACCCCTAACGTTAAAACTGGAGAACCGACAGTGCCAGTAATAGTGGACATGCGAAGTTGGGCAATGGTGTTATCATAATCCTCCAGCATATACATTGTATCCACAGTATTGTCATAGGAAATCATCGGGGTAATGGTAAAACCGTTGCCGGTATTATCTTGCAAGAGACTAAAAAGGCCAGTGCCGCCAGAATACAGGTCGCTTTTGTTGAAGGCGTAGATATTAACCCCTCCAAAACCACTACCAACATTCGGGAACATATTGACCGAAACTACAATCCAGTTTTTATTGAAACCGAAGCTGGGGTAGTCAGCCCAAAAAGTGTCAGTTGAATCGGCGTCTACCTTGTAAAGATTCCAGGTTCCGGTGGGGTCGTTGGTCTGGGATACCGCAATAAGAACGGCGGATGTTGCTGACCGACTATTAGCCATTGTGGTGAACATATAGCGATTATTAAAGGGGTCATACAAACTTTTTGGGTCAAAGGTAGAGGGGGCTCCCAGGCTCGCCCAAAAGCTATTCAAAGAAACCGAACTAACCGCCCCGCCCGCTCGCGTCTGAATGACTACTCGTGAATTCAATGTGGTCAGGACGTGGTTAGGACCAACTGTGCCATGGGTATCAGGTGGAATGCTCTGAATGTCATCAATAAACCCCTGGAAATTCGTGCCGAGAGTTGGCGGTGCAGAAGGGGCCGGGATAGGAATGCCCTGGGTTTGAGCTAAGGGTTGAAATTTCCCGGGACCTGTAGTGCCAACCTTTGAAGGTGGCAGCGGCGCGGCAGGTTTTGCAATCGGTATCGGGTGATTAGCAGGAGGGTTAGAGGCTTCTCGTCGTGCTAATTCGCTAAAGTTGATAGTGGTGTGTTGCACCGAAATGCCGGGTGAACCTGGTACCGAAACAGATACTTTAGCTTCACTGACAATCGGGCTTGTGCCTGCTACCAGAAACATGCTAACGAATATAAAAACGGTAAGGGAAAGATTTAGCCTGTAACCGCTTCGTTTTCTTTGCATTTCAAGCTCCTCACATGGATTGAACATCGCTCTGTTTATTTGACTGAAGTGTTTGGGCTTGCCCGCTGTAAGTTCTGCCAGTTACAGTCAAAACCCAACTAATATTCAGTTAAAAACCCCAGAGGATTTAGGTTGATTGGGCATTAGCTGGTAATTCCGTTTCCAATTACCACCTGTAATAATTGTTCCATCCATGATAAACCAACATGCCTAGAAATTACAATAGCTGAAAACGTTATTCTTAAAATTGGATTAACAATAATAAATTATTCAACTCTATAACTAGGGTTTAAAGTTGAGGCTCGCCGAAACGGCCCTGCAAATAATGTAGCATGCCACGAATGCGCCAGCGTCGCAAAGGGCGAGCCTGTTTATGACGGGGCCACACTGACCAGGCCAAAACCGTCCGCACATCTACAGTGATAAGGCTAAACAATACGCGTAGGGGCGATTTTCCCAGATTACGAATAAATAATAAACGGTTTCTGGTCATTAAGTAGACATAGGTCGGGGATAAATCCCTGGCTTTCAGGCTGATTTTATGCCATAGCACGCTTTGGGGTACATACCAGATTGAAAACCCGGCTTTGGCAGTGCGGGCGCACCAATCCGTTTCTTCGTAATAAATAAAGAAACGGGGGTCGAGCATTCCAGCTTTTTCGATAACCTCACGCTTCACCAGCATGGCGCACCCTGAGACATAATCCACTTTTTTAAGCTGATTAAATTCCGGCCCGTCCTCGGCGTTAACCCCTAACTGTTCAGTCCAACCAGTGGGAGTAAAAATGCCGCCCGCCGACCAGATACGTTTAGGGTCATCAAAATAAAAGATTTTTGGGCCAGTAATCCCAATAGATGGGCTACTTTCAGCCATTCTGACCAATGGCTCGATAAAACCAGGGTCAACTTCAGTATCGTTGTTCAGTAACAACACGTAATCTGCGCCGTTTTTCATGGCGGCCCGGATGCCAACATTGTTACCTTCGGCAAAGCCCTGATTTTTTTCGTTGGAGATAAGGATTAGCTTGAATTTGAGTTCCGGGGCTAACTTTTCAAATTGGGCCAACGAGTCATCTTTAGAGCCGTTATCTACCACTACCACATCGAAATCAGGGTAAGTAGCAAGGTTAAGTGACTTCAGACAGGCCAGGGTGAAATGAGGTTGATTCCAATTTAACAAGATAACCGATACAAAAGGTTCTTTGGTCTTTGGCATACAATACTCCACAACCAGAGGGCGACCCTAAAGAAAAGGCCGCCCCGGTTTATAGTTTAATTAGCTTTAGCGGATCGCAACGGGAGTTTTTAGCCAGATAACCGGAACCTGATCGGTTACGAGTTCCAGTCCATCTACCAGATAATGCGGTTCCTGGGGCCCTAGTTCCTTCGCCCAGGCTACCATCTTGCGCAGACCTTCTTCAAAGGATATGCTAGTTTTGTAGCCTAACAGCCTCTCGGCTTTTTCGGTGGTGCAGAAAGCTTCCTTGACTTCTTTGGGGCGGTCAGGCAGGTGAATTGGTTCTAACCCGGCTGGCACACCATCGGGGTAGAAAATTTTGAGCAGAGTATCTGATAACTCATTTATGCTCACTTCTTCGCGTGGGCCAACGTTAATTATCTCGCCATTAACGTTATCATCAAATCCGGCGCGGGTAATGTAAGGGGTAAAATCGTCAATGTAGGTGAAGGCTCGTTTTTGTTCGCCATCGCCATAGATATAATAGGGTTTCTTCTGGAGCAACAGGTTGATAAAAATACCTACCACGTTGCGATAAGGGTCAGCAATATTCTGGCGAATACCGTAGACATTGTGAGGGCGGATAATCGTAAACTTGAAGTTATGCACTTCCGACAGTATTTCGGTGATATGTTCCATTGAGGCTTTAGAAACCCCATAAACATCTACTGGCTTGCGGGATAAATCCTCGCTAAATGGCGGGTGTTGCGCCCCATAGACGCTCATTGAGCTAACCATCACGACTTTTTTCAAGCCCTCGCGAATAGCTGGCACTAGCGTATTGAGATAAGCTACCAGATTTCGCTGGGTGCAATTAAGGGGGGTAAACTGGCTACGCCCTTCGGTGGCATCCGCCGCCAGATAATACATCAGTTCCGGCTTGACCCGACTGATGAATGCATCGGTGCTAGTCTGGTCGCGCAAATCCAGGGCGGAAAAGTGGCTATCAGGGTTAATGTTGCGCCAGAAACCCCCCGACATATCATCAACCCCGTAGACCTCGTGGCCCAATTCCACCAGCGCGTCCACCAGATGTCCGCCCATAAATCCGGCGGCTCCCGTCACTAAAATCCGCATTCTGCGTACCCTCCTAAAAATTGTGGCTAGATGTCAAAGAAGGAAGCGGCTCGGTGGTCGGTTGTCAGTCGTCGGAATAAGTTCTAATTGTCATTGTTTTCAACCAACAACTAACAACCAATAACCAACAACTACCTTGCTTCCTTCTTTAGTAGTGTTACGTTTTAAGTCAAATTAGTCGTTGACCTTGCCGCCGCGTACCCAGGTGAAGTGACTGGCTCCAATTGTCAGCAAATCCTTCAAGGTGCGCCAGCTATTGGCACTCTTGAGGAAGGTCATGGCTGGCCCTGGACGCAAAGCCCACTCGCGGAAGGCTCGTTTGGCCCAACGCTGCATGTCTTCGCTCGACAGATGCGGGTAGTTCAAGGTGGTTGAGCTATCCATATCGAAATCTTCGTACTTGGTCATCTTAATCCAGCCGTTTTCCAGAGCTTCGTAGTAGAAGGGTGTGCCTGGATACGGTACGGCGATATGGAATAAGGCAATATCAAGCGGCAAACTCTTGGAAAATTTGATGGTCTGCTTGATGGTTTCTTCGGTTTCGCCGGGCATACCGATGATGAAGTAACCCCAGTTCTTGATGCCAAACTTTTTGGAGGCGGCCAGGGCTTTGCGAGTCTTTTCCTCTTTAATACCCTTCTTCATCTTCTTGAGGACTTCTTCGCTGCCACTTTCCAGACCCCAGCTTATCATCCAGCAACCGGACTTAGCCATCAGTTCGAGCATTTCTTCGTCTACAAAGTCTACCCGACTGTTGCAAGTCCAGTGTACCTTGATGTTCTTCTCGATGATGAGCTTGCACAATTCTATCACGTAGTCGCGCTTAACTGTGAACAGGTCGGCGTAGAAGTGCACGTTGTGAACCCCCAACCGCTTCAGTTCCATAATTTCTTCGACAGTGCGTTCTGCGCTGTGACTGCGAACCGAGAAGTCCCACATTACGTGCTTGATACAGAAACGACAACCGGCAGAGCAACCCCGACTGGTGGTGATAAAGCAGTAAGTGCCTTTGATCATCGGAATGCGATAGCTGTCCATCGGCAACAGGTGATAGAGCGGCATGGGCAGGTCGTCCATGTTCTCAATGTTCGGGCGGTCTTCGTTATTAACGATCTTGCCATCTTTGCGCCAAACCAAACCCTTGATGTGACCAAAATCGGTTACTCCATCTTCCAGGTTTTGAATCAGTTCCTTGAAGGTAACTTCCGGCTCAAAACGGATGATGAAATCCAGGCTCGGATAATCGTTCATGGTTTCTTTCCACATCGGGGTGACGTGGCTACCGATTGCGATGGTCTTAGTGCCGTATTTGCGGGCCAGGAAGGTCACACGCATATCGTTGGTTAGGGTGGGTGCAGTTACGTTTGTAACCAGGTATTTAGGCTTTTTCTCTTCAAGTAAAGTCTCGAATTTGGGCCAACCCATATATTCAGCGATGCAGTCAATCAGCTCGATTTTCTTTTCGGGATAAATCATCGCCGCTAATCCGGCCATTTCGACCTGCGGCCATATCATTTTCTCGCGGCTTCGGCGACCTACCCGGTGAATATCGCGAATAAACACCTCTCCGTCCGGCGAGGGGGGGTTCACAAACAGACAATCCAGGTTATAAGTACGCGGCTGAACGTCCGAGATACTTTTGTGTTCCAGTGTTAACGAAATGGTGCGTCTTTGAGCAATGTGCGGCACTTCTATATTCCTCCAATGTATTTGAAGGATGAAGGATGAAGGATGAAGCAAATTACACTTACATCCCTATCTTTCTATTCCTCACCCCAGATTCTAAAACATACCTAGCAACTCAACAACATTTTATAGGAAGACTCAGATTATTTATCAGGCTACCACCTTATTGTGGCGTTCCTTTTTATCCTTGATTCTTCCTACTTCATCCTTACCCAAAATAGACTGGTGCTTCACCTACCCGGCTCACCATCGAACCAAGTTTT
Organism: Chloroflexia bacterium; assembly: GCA_038207495.1. Taxonomy (GTDB): domain Bacteria; phylum Chloroflexota; class Chloroflexia; order Chloroheliales; family Chloroheliaceae; genus Chlorohelix. The sequence continues at coordinate 48,989 of JBBQZS010000020.1, read as the reverse complement.
CCTTCAGCGATTTCCTGAGCGGCGCAGAAGCCCATCTCAATCGCGTGGTCAGTGTTAATGTAGCGGAACAGCCCCTGGCGTCCGCCCGTAATTACGTTCTCGTAACCACTCAGGTGATAGGCCAGAGCTGCCAGATTGGCCTCATAGTTGAGGTCGTAGCTAGGATAGGCGTGGGCCATTCTTTCAATGAAGTGACCGATAACGTCTTCTTTCTTAATCAGCTTGGCATCTACTAAACCCTGAATGGATTTCTGGAGCAAAACTTCTTCATTCTCAGTCCAGATTTCATCACCCATATCACAGGTAATTTCGATACACAGGCTACCCTTACCATCCGGAGTGGACTCGTGTGAGAAATTCTGCATTTCGGAAATGCGATTGAAAACCACATTAGGATCCGGGAAATAAATCCAATGGTCGTCTGTAACTTTTGGCTTGTTCAGCTTCAGGTAGAGGAAAATCATTGCCCGGAACTTCAGGCCACGCGCGGCTGCCATCACTTCTTCCGAAGGGTTGGGGGTCATACTGCGCAGCAGCAAGCTAACTGGAATAGTCGAAACCAGGTAATCACAGGGAATAACGTGTTTTTCGCCATTCTGCTCATAAACCACCTCAGTTACCCGACCATTCTCGTGGTGAACTTCAGTCATGCGAGCCTCCAGCAGGATTGTCCCGCCGTTCTCGGTAACTTTCTGGGCCATCCCTTCCGAAATCGAGCCAACTCCCCGACGTGGATACCAGAACAGGTCTTTGTATTCGGTGTGGTGGAAATTATTATCGCCTTTGCGAAGGCCGAGGGTGCGCAGGGTCAAGTCCCACAGGTCAACCACTGCTACGCGCTGGGCGGCCCAACTGCTGGAAAGCTTGCGAGGGTCGCGACCCCAGACTTTGGCGGTATAGGGGCCAAAGTAAATATCATACAGGCGTTTCCCAAAGCGGTTTATCACCCAGGACTCGAAGTTATCATCGGTTTTGGGGCTAATTTTGTTTTTGGCAACTGTCCAGGCAAAATCCAGGAAGGAAAGGATTGCCACGTGGGGCGGAAGATTTTTTAGCAGGTTCCCGGCGTTTAAGGGATAATCGTACATCTTCTTCCAGAAGAAAACCCGCGTTTTGCGATAGCGTTCTTCGAGGTCATCTCCGAGCAATTTTCGCATTTCATCAATAATCGCCGGATTTGAAGAGTGAAAGCGATGTGGCCCAAAATCCCACATGTAGCCATCCTCACGAATAGTGTGCGCCATCCCGCCAACATAGGGTTTTAGTTCCAAAACAATAGGCTGGAACCCTTTTTCGGTCAACTTCCAGGCCGCTGCCAAACCAGCCGGGCCAGCCCCTAATACTACTACACGCGCATCAGCCATTTTATGTCACTCTCCTTAAACTTTAGCGATTGTTAAAACGTAAGCCATATTTGCTTACCTGAAAGATACTGGATTAATGTGAATATTAAACGTCAAACTGGATTAATGTGGATGAAACCTTATTCATCCAACCCAATGTTAACTCCTGCTGAACATAACCCTATTAGAGAATTCCAAAAATATTAGGTAACTATAAAGAATTACCTGCCGAAATCTGTCAGTAGGAACATAAATTATTGGTTTTAGGCTGGATTTCCCCACCTATTTCAGGCCATAGAGAAATTTCGGTCATTTTTCAGGGGATTAATTACTGTTTGTAACCCAGCGCATAAAACAAAGTAGAATATTGGGTGATTATGAAAATCTTGTAAAGCGAGAACAATTGCAGAAGGTTTGTAATTTAAAAGTCGTTTTAGAGAGGTATTTGGTTCTGAAGTTAGGTTTTAAAGCCGATTGAATAGGTGGCTGGCACCAAAGTTTTGGGTGCATAAGCCGCCACCACAACTACTGCCTGAGCGAACGGAACTTTTAATTGCCCGTTGTTACTAGAATCAAGGGTTAGTTCCAGGATACAGCTTTGTCCGTCATTAGCGGATTTAAGATTTGTGGTAGTAGTATTGCCGCAAGGGCCATCCTGCCGCACCACTTGCACAAAATATTTTTGGGGCAGGGAATTGGCAGTACGAATAAAACCGCTGGCCTCCCAACCATCATCGCTTGCTTCAGCGTTGTCCTTCCAGCCAATTTCGGGGATTTCAAAATCGTCCAGTAATGCGCCCTGCCGACTGTAACCCTCATCGGTCAGGTACTCAAAACGAATTTTTATCTTTTGTCCGGCGTATTGGCTTAAATCCACCTGTTCCTGTAGCCATTGCGCCTGGGTAACGTCAGTATCGGCTAAATCCGCCGCGTTGGGGTCGCTATGTCCGCTATAAGCAGGGCCATAATTTCGGCCTGTGGGATTACTATTGCTGCTATATTTGCCCGAAAGCACCTGCCAGGTTTTGCCGCCATTGGTAGAAACTTCCAGATAAAGATTATCGTAATTCGGCTCAATATCGTGCCAGAGCGAGAATCTCAGGGTCGCTTTATTAACTTTACTAAGGTCAAATTCTCTGGTCAGGGTTGCATCCGAATTTTCGCCCCGATTGCTCCACCAGACCATTCGCCCATTAGGTGGCTTGGTGTCCACCAGGGAAACGACAGGGATGCCCTTGAAATTTAGAGTAAAGCCCTCCGACCCGGCTTGCACTACGAAATACTGCGCCGAATATTGCCCGGTGCTGGAGTTCTGGTTGTTGGGGAAATTGCTAACATTGGTAACGGCATTTACCCGTCCGCTAATTTTGGAGTAACGGTAAAGTGGGTCGGAAGTACGCCGATTGAGGTAATTTGCCAGTACCCAGTTTTTGAAAACCGCCTCGTGGCTAAGGTCTGGTTTGATGGTTGCCAGACTGTAATCAACCGCATTGAAACCCGTCAACCCCTTGCCGTTGGTTATCAAGTTACGGACTGTCTCGAAGCCATAAACATCCTGTAAATAGGATAACCATACATAACCCGCCCCATATTGTCGCCCCACGCTACAACTGGCACATGTCCAGCTATTAAGTTGGGTAATGGGCCGATTGAAAAAGGCATTTTCGTAGCCGCTACTGCTAAAACCGTTCAAGGTTTGGGACAATACGCTGGCACCTTCATTAAGCCAGACATCCTGATTAGGCTGATTATTCCAGTGAATCATATGTTGAAACTCGTGGGACAACAGACTCAGGTAACTGGCGGTGTTTTGGGGATTACCCATCACATAAATAATTTCGCGTTGGTTGCTTTTGGGGTTAACGCTTTGCAATAGCTCATCATCGGCACTAAAATAACCAGCCGCCAATTTTAGAGGAGTGTTCAAAATGACAATATGTGGGTCGCCATCTACCCCTGGTGTCCATTCCTCGCCGAAATAGCGGCGATTAGTTGGATAAACTTTTTCTTCAAATTGGATAGCCGCCTGTCGCAATGCGTCTTCGTTCAAGGCGTAACCGTTATCCAGAAACATATAAACATGGTCGGTGAGGGCTACAAGTCGGGCTCGAATTTGATAATATTCCTTACGCTCCAGGTCAAACACCCAGAATGAGTCCTGGTCGCCCAATTTATAAGGTGGTCGGGTGGTGCTGCGGGCGGGGCCTGGGTTATTGCCATCGCCTTTCAAGCGGTTGTAAATGGCATATTCGTTGCGCAGGGGTGGGGTATTAGTGCGAACCTGAAACTCGGTCAGATAGCTAAGGGCATCGGCAGTGCTGGTGGTTTGAGCCGTAGCGGGTGCGGTGGACAAAATTAAAAGGAGTCCGGCAAGTAAAGCCAGGACTCCCATTATTCTAAGCAGCTTAATTATTTTTGGCAACTTCGCGCTGAATATTGCTGATTTGAGTGCGAATAAACTCGGCATCGGTGGCTTCGGGGCGATGACGCAAGTAATTCTGCATATCAATCATGGCGCGTAGCCGCTGACCAGATTGGTAACTCAATACACCTCGGTCTCGAATTTCCTCCCAATCGTTAGGATTAAGTGCTAACAGGAATTGTTCAACTCGTAAAGCTCGCTCAAAATCACGGTCAGTAAGGTAATTGCTCTTGAGATTGGTCAACATTCGCATCAGGAACGCACGATTATTTACTGGGCGTAAGAACGATTGGAGCATAGGCATTGGTCGTCCATAAAGCTCCTGCACCATCCGGGCGCAATCTTCCACTGTCAGAATTGCCCCCTCATTAAAAGGGTCTAATAAAATATCCTCTTCGGATTCTTCCGGCCTCGGCCCGTTAGGATTTTCCCAGCGTCCAAAAGTCTGTTGAGCGTGTTTTCTGAATCGCACTATAAAATGACCGGGTAAACCAACCCCTTCCAACGGTAAGCCCGCCTGTCGTCCAATTTCAATATATAACAACGAAAGGGTAATAGGTATGCCCATTCGTCGTTCCAGCACATCGTTGAGGAAAGAATTCCGAGGGTCGTTGTAATCGTTTTGATTGCCCTTGTAGCCCAGAGTTTTAAACAAATAAGAGTTCAAGGTTTCAACTATCTGATGAGGGTCAGTCTCATCCGCCAGCAGCAAGCGTACATCGTTCCCCATTATTTCCAGCCGTTGCAGATAATAACCAATGTTCAGACCGGGATATTCGGCGGTGGCAATCAGCATCGCAGCTTCTATGAGGTCAATATTATCATCAGGGCGGGTGACATGTTCGGCGAAACGCGCTAGAGGGCTACCGGGGAGAAAATCATTCCGGGAGGGTTCGTAATCGAAAATACTACCTTCTATAATATATTCCATAAAATTAACTTTTAACCTTGAATATCCCCAACATTCCCCATTCCTAAAAAATAAGTAGTGAGTGAGGATTTTACTTTTTATCACAATCTAATTTTAACTAGGCGGCGATTCTTTGTCAATTGGACTTTTGTATCGTTTTGATTGCATGCTAGTTTACATCCCGATAGCTCTCCAACAAAATAGCTGCTTTCTCGCGCACTATCTCCGCCAATTCGTTGTCTTTAGTAAGAATTACTACTTTTCGTACATGGCGATGGAATTTGCGCATATCATCATTATCCAGGCCACTAACCTCGCCCCAGGGGACAGGGTTACTCAAGCCATGCGGCGGGCGTTCGCACAAAACATCCAGCACTATTTCAAAGCCCTTTGGCTCTGGTATATCCAGCAAAATTTCGTGTCCCCGCAGGTGGCGTCCCGTCCAGCCAGAAACCTTTTCACACCATATTTCTTCCAGCCGTTTACGACGGGCCGGGTCAAATTTCAGAGTGTTTAAACGGCTGAAATATGCTTCATCCTCACCCAGCGAAATGGCCCGTTTGTAGAAACGGCGGTTATGAAGATCGGTAATCAGTTCATGGGCAATCGAACCACGCTCAGTTGTTTTTTGAATTAAGGCGATAATGCTGGCATCGTCGCTCCGTTCAAGCTCGGTGGAACTAAAAGCTCCCGCCAGCAAAGCCTCCTGTAACGAACGCAGGAACATAACTGTGGCAATCCGGCTGGTATGATGCCAATAGACGTTGTAAAACATCAGGTAGCGGGCGAAAATCAATGACTGTAATGCCCCAACCCCTTTTTCGTCTATTACAAGTTGGAGCGGGCTATCCTCGTTTTGGGGTGTTTCGGGCCAAATCCGCAAGGAGTCTATCAACCGTTGCACATCTACCATCCCGTAAGGCACATTACAGTAGCGCGAGTCACGGATTAGGTAATCCAGTTTGTCGGTATCAAGAGCCCCACTAATCAGGTTGCGTAACAGGTTTTCATTGCGATTGAGTGGTACTTCCCCGCTTCGACTGATAAATGCCGCTACTTTCTCCGGGTCTACTCCCCAACTTTCCCGCAAAATCCCGCCGACTTCTGACCCAAGCACAATTTCGCGCCCGATAGTTTCGTGACTGCGAATAACGTTTAAGTCTAGTTCCTCCACAGCGTGGCTATAGGGGTAATGACCAACATCATGCAACAAGGCCGAAGCTAGAACGGTATTAACTTCTTCAAGGGTAAATTCATAAGCAGTCCGTTTTAGGAGGTGTAAAACTGCCTGTCGTGTCAGGTGAAAAACCCCCAGACTATGTTCAAAACGGCTGTGGTGCGCCCCCGGCCAGGTCCAACTGGTGAAACCCAATTGTTGCACCCGCCTTAATCGTTGAAAGGAGCTGCTATCCAGCATGTGTAAAACTTTGCGATCAAGGGCAATATCACCCCAGACCGCATCCCTGATGGTAGACTCGGCCTCCGCTACCAGCGATAGAATTAATTCGTTCTTGGACACTATTTTTCCTGTCTAAGGTTTAGTCCTAACGCGACTCTCTAAGCAAATTATATGCCACCCCTCCCTCTATCGCAACAAGTTATCAGAAAATATTGCTGCATTGTTATACAATTAACCGATCAATAAGTCCGATACAGTTTTGGCTAAAAATACAGCTCAGAAAAAGGGCTGAAATGAACCAGAACAGCTATAATTTCGAGCGGAACAGATATTTCCCCCGTCATTTAATTTTTAGATTTACAACCAGGAACTAAACACTGATGAGTAAATTATGGATGCAATAATTGAGTTAAAAACAGTCAGCAAAAGCTACAAACAGCGTCCGGCGGTGCAAAATCTTAGTTTTGAGGTTAGCCCAGGCGAGATGTTTGGCTTTTTAGGGCCGAACGGGGCGGGCAAAACCACCACCATTCGCCTGATGTTAGGCCTATTAAAACCCGACCAGGGCCATGTACGACTGTTGGGGTTTGAAATGTTTGGGAGTGAGAGCCAAAAAGCTCTGGCAAAAGTGGGTTTTTTGCCGGATGTGGCTCGGATAGATGGCGGTTACAAGGGAAGCGAATGGCTGGATTATCTGGCGGCATTGCAATCAGCTACCCCTGACCCTGAACGGAGGGGCTTACTCTGTCAGACGCTGGAATTGGCACAAGCTGACCTTGACCGCAAAATCCGGGTCTATTCGCGGGGCATGCGCCAGAAATTAGCTATAATTCAGGCCTTACAACATCAACCAGACCTGATAATTATGGATGAGCCCTCCGAAGGACTCGACCCTCTGGCAAAACGAGCTTTATTTGATTTATTAGCCGAAACCCGCCGGGAATATGGTACTACCGTTTTTTTCTCATCGCACAATTTAAGCGAGGTTGAGCGGCTGTGTGACCGGGTAGCTCTTATACGAGCGGGAAAATTAGCCGCGCTTGATACTATCGCCGCTCTCCGCCAGAAAATGACTCGTCGTATAGACATATCTCTGAAAGAAAATAAGCCCGAATTTGAAGCAGCTCTACAAAATTTGGAAGGGGTGGAATTACTTCGGCGAGAGGCCGAGAATTGGCGGTTGGATTGGCGGGGAGACCTTAATCCTCTGGTAAAACTTTTGGGGGATTGGTCCGTGCGCGACCTGACGATTGAGCCCGCCGCCCTCGAAGATATTTTTCTCAGTTACTATCTGGTATAGCATTTTCCCTCGTATTATGTTAAGATGATTTTGAGTTGGCTTGCCTTCCACATAAGGGTCTAATTTGATTTTAAATGGAACCTAGATTAATTCTACTGATTTTAATAGTGGTCGCGGTTTTGCTGGTAGGGATAGTTTTTATCCGGCGGCGCGGTAAAAGGCGTGGGCCAACCTCTAAAGGTAGCCCGGCGATATTTGGGCAGACCCAGGAGCCCACCACTTCAATACCCCGTAGCACCCAACGTGTACGTACCGGGCTAATAGACCGAGCCGGGGGACAACTTTCGGGTCACTTCCAGACCATTACCCAACGCCGCACCACCCGTGCTAACCGTCCAGGTGGCGCCAGCCGTCTGGTGCGCAGCCGCCTGAACAAGCTTGGCACCGGACTATATAGTAATGTAAGCCGCCGCTCCAAACGTGGGCAGCGCAGTGGGATCATGACCGTTACCGACGAGCGGCTGCTATCCAATGAGGGCTATACTGAATACGATGATGCACCAGTCTATCGCCCTACTGGCTATGATGAATCCGGCTTTGACCTTCCCCAGAACCTCAACGAATTTGGCGCAGTGGCTTCCCCCGGCATAACGGCAAGCAGGGCTTATACTTCTGGCACCCGTTACGGCAAACTTACTTTTGAAACGACTGGTGGGCGCGAATTTGTTGAGCGGGGCACTGATATCAATCCCAACTATAGTCCCCTTTCAACTTTCGATTATCTGAAATATGCCGATAAACCGCCTGTTATTGCACCCGATTTTGACCTGGAATATCCTGACCGCCCCTATACCAGTTTCTTTACGGGTGTACGGGGTAGCGGTTTATCCTTTTCGGGTCATATTTACGAGCGTACTAACGGTGGTCGGGAATTTACCGTGAATGGCAATGGTAACGGTAACGGTCACAGCCCCAAAAATGGCAACGGGGTACATGTGGTCGGTTTCCCTGGCCTTGAAGATTTGGATGACCTTATCCAGGGTGGCCCCACCGGCGGGAGTGGAATTACGCCCTTCTTTGAGGATGTACCAGTCCAGGCTGAAACCCCCTCCGCTAGTGCTGAACGGCTGATATCTGAGCCGCTTTTTGCCTATAGTTCTTCAACTGGTATTAGCAGTCTGTTTGCAGCTTCCAAAGAAGAACGCCGTAAAGCACGGGGCAACATTACTCGCCACCCCTTTGCCCCCTTTAGAGGTATGTGGCAACGGCGTAATCGGGTTCAACTGGTAATCGTTGGCTTGACCAGTGTTTTTATTATTTTCGGTATTATTTCCGGGTTGGTCTATCTGGGGCGGGCGATTGACCGAGTGCCTTCCGATAAATTTTCGGTGGTGCTAGGGCGGATTGGGCTAGACCAGAGCTTAACCGATTTCGAGCAAGGCCGCGTACTGACTCTTAATTTCCAGGATGATTTGATTAAAAGCAGTGGCCTCGTTGCCCCCGAAGCTCGACGTTCCGATGTAGTAATTTCTTCGCTGGAACAAGCTATCAGCGAGCAGAGCCGCACAAGAGCCGATGTGGCTATTTGGGGCTATTTAGACCAGAGCAGCCAATTAGTCCAATTGCGTCTACGCCTTAACTCCAATGGCCCCTTTGATATTAACCAGGGCAACCGTCGGGAAATGGAACGCTATTTTTACGAACCCGTCCTTATTCAAATAGCCGTACCTGCCCCTCAACCCGGTTCGGCCAGCCCCGATATTTTCGCTCGATTAATGGCGGCTTTTGCCGGCTATTATGATGGTAATTACGATACCGCTACGGCTAACTTCACTACTATTTCCCGCGAGTTGGGGAAAAACGACCGTCCTGAACTCCATGTTTTTAATGGCAACACTCTCTATCTTTTGGGTCGTTATGATGCGGCAATTCGTGAATATGATAATGCCAGCCGTCTGGTTAAGGATTTAACCGCCCAGCAAATTAACCCAGGGGTAGATACCAATCAGATTGCTAATAATCAGGCAATTGTTTTTGCGACGCAGGGTAAATTTAACGAAGCTAACGCCATCCTGAATTTGCTCTATACCAACAATGGCTCTGAACCCCTTTATGTAACTAATTTTGTGGCATTTCAGCTTGAACGCGGCGGGGCGGGTAATAATCCGGCTTTACTGGCGGAATTTACTGATAGATTGCGAACTACCACCGAGGCTAACCCAACTTTCTGGCCTGCCGCCTACTATTCCGGGCAGGTTAATCGCCTGTTGGGTTACTGGACACCAGCGGAAAACTATTTCTTGAAAGCCCAGCAACTCAGGCCGGATTTTGCTTCATCCTATAACGGTTTGGGAATGACCTACCTTGACAAGTTTTTTGCTCTTTTTAGTGGGCGTGGGGCTAATGCGGAAGGGGATACTTTATTAGGCAATGCTCGCACTCAATTCCAGAAGGGTCAGGATTTGGCTAACAGTCAACGAGAGGGCTTTATTAATCGGGCCAATGTGCTGCGCCAGACTCTTGGCAAGGAGATACTGGCCCCTGGCCTGGAAAATTTAGCCCGCACTTCCTTACAAGAAGTAAACGATGGTAAATATGGGCTGGCGCGGGATATATTGGAACGAGGACGGCTTGAAGGTAATCGGATTGGTAACTTTCTTGACCAGATTATGCGTTGGGCGCAGGGCCAGAAAACCGCGCTGGAAGATTCTCGTGACCGATTTGTTCAGATTACCGACGAGCGCAAGGATTTTGCCGATGGTTATTTCTTCCTGGGTGAAACTTATTATTTGCTAGGCGACCTGGTTAACGCCAATACTAATTACGACCAGGCTAAGAAAATTCAGGCCCGCTTGCTCTATTACTCGAGCATTGCTGAGCATCTGGCGGCTGAAAACAAGAAAAAAGAAGCTCTTGATCAGGTTAACGAATATATCAAACGTAACCCGAACGCTTCCAATGGCTATGTGGCGTTGGCCCAACTTAACCTGCGCCTGAATGACCCCCAAAATGCTTTAGTTGCTGCTGAAAATGCTATTAAACGTAACGGCAAGGATGCCGGGGCGTTATTAGTAGCTGCCAGGGCTCTTTCGCTTTTGGGGCGGTTCCCCGAAGCAGCTAACCGGTTTGGGGAGGCCGCCCGCCTGGATGCTACCAATTCTGACATTCCCTATGAACGTGGTTTGGCTCTCTATCGGTCTGGCAATACCAATGATGCGGTAATTTCCTTGACGCAAGCCCTGAAAATGAAGCCGGGGGGCTACCCCAATGCCCATTACATTATTGGCCTGATTTACCTGGACACTTATGATACTATACCGCAGGGGGTTATTGAACTTGAAAAAGCTGTTAACGAGCAGGATAATTTTACTGAAGTCTGGTTGAAATTAGGACAAATTTACAGCCAGCAAAATCGCCTGGAAGACTCCCGCCGCGCCTACGAAAAGGTTTTACAGTATAACCCCAATAGTTACACGGCGGCTTATAATCAAGGGCTTATCCTCGAAAGTCAGGGGCTACTGCCGGAGGCGGCTACCCGCTATCGTCAGGCTATCCAGTTACAACCCGGTTTGCTAAATGCTTATCTTAATCTGGCTAAATTACAAGCGCGTTCCTCCGACCTTAGTGCCAGGGACGAGGCGGTAAGTCTAGCGCGGGCGGCTGTTCAGTTAGACCCCCGCTTTGTTGAGTCGCACTATATATTGGGTCTGACTCTTTCCCAGCGTAGCCAGTTCCCGGAAGCAGTCAAGGCTTACTCCGATGCAATCAGTCTCAAGAGAGATTATGGTCTGGCTTATTATGGTCGCGCGTTGGCAGAAAAAGGACTGAACCAGTTTGACGCAGCCTTAGCCGATATTGCTCAGGCTCTTAAAGTCAGTCCAACTGAACCCACCTATTATCTTTTACAGGGACAGATTTATCAGGCCAAAGGCGATGGCGAAAAAGCCTTACCTGCTTATGGGGCGGCTCTGGATAACAAACTGCCTGACCCGGCCTTGGCTTACCTGGGGATTGGTGATATTTACCTAAGTCGGGGGCAATCCAACGTCGCCGAGACCAATTACCTCAAAGCTCTTTCGATAAATCCACAGCTTTCCCAGGCTACCTTTCAGTTAGCCAGCGTCTATTTCTTGCAGGGTAAAGTAGACAAAGCCACTACCGAGTTTGAAAAAGCTGCTAGAAATCAGGATAATCAGGGTTTGGCCTATTACTACCTGGGCTCGCTTTACACCCGCCAGGGTCGCTTTGATGATGCTATCAAGGCTTATGAGAACGCCGTTCGGTTGGACCCGGCCCGTGTAGAAGCCCGTTATGAGTTGGGTAACTCCTATAGAGGCAAGGGCTTGCGCTCGGAGGCTATCAAACAATATGATGAGGCTATCAAGCTTAATAAGGCCTATTATCCGGCTTATTTGCAAAAGGGTTTGACCTACGAAGAAACCGGGCAACTCGCCGAGGCCCGTCTGGCTCTTATCGAGGCTCAGAAAAGCCAGGATGCCAATATTCGCCAACAGGCCAACGATGCACTGGTCAGAATTGGACGGCAGTAGGGGAAACTAATCTAAAATCGAATATCTAAAATCAAAAAAGATTCAGGGATCAGAAACAGTTTAAAGTTAAAGGTCTAAAGTCGAAGGTTAAAACCACGATTTCAATAGCTACAACAGATTTTGGATTTTAGATATAGGGTTCAAGGGATTGCATATGGTACATATTTAAGATATATTGTGTGTCAAAGCTATTGTCATAATTATGCCCAAAGTGGGCCATATCGTTTGAGAAAAAATACAGTTTTAGCTAAAATCGTTGGGGAATATAACAATGCAAGCTCCTAATGAAATACCTGGGTTGGCGGCACGCCTGGAAAAACGGATAACCGGAACTTTACGAACTATGGATGGAAATAATTCGGTCAAGAATGGTTGGCTAGAAGAGCTCAAAGCCGAAATTGATGCCAAACGTCAGGCCGAGGCCGAAGCCCAGTACCGCCGGGATGCCATGATTACCCGCCTGATGTTCGAGTTAAGCCGGGTGCATTGTGTTGAACTTCTGGAGGAAATGAATCGGGAATTGGTGAACCGTGAAGGGCGAGTTGAGCCAGTCTATACTGACCGCCATGAGCTTTGTTTTAGCTGGCCGGTTGCAGGTGGTCGTAATCAGATTACGGTTGGCGCAGATTTTGACGATAATTCCAATCAGGCTCTTCTGGTGGTAACAGGAGCTGAAGTTGAACGTCTTCCAGTCGAGGGAGAAGCCCTGAAAAAAGCTCTGGTGAAAGCCTTTCGCGCCCCCCAGTTTAATGTCTATCGCTGGTAAAAAAAAGCTGGCGAACACTTCCCTCTAGCTAAGATTGCCTGGAAATAAATCAGCTGGTAACTTTGCCCCGTAGTGGTAATAAGAAACTGTTTTAAAAGTCTATTCCCGAGCTAAGCGAGTGAGCATCAAGCGGATCATAGAGACATAAATGGTCACTTCGCTAGTGCTGGGTAAATATTCGTAATCTTTTGATAAACGCCTGTTCTGACCAAGCCAGCTCAAAGTTCGTTCTACCACCCACCTTCGGGGCAGAATGTGGAACCCTTTCGGGATAATGGCCTCCCAGTCCACCTTCGTGCCGACTGGAGCATAAATTGATTTAATCCCGCTCCAGGGATGTTTGACAATCCTTAAACTCCAGCCCAGGGTCTCTTTAACCCAGTCACTCCAGGCTTGACCTTGGTAGCCACTATCGGCCCAGATTAACTGGAACCGCGGTAAAAGATTTTTGAGAGGCTGAAGCAATAACTTTAGCCCGTCTCGGTCAGTTATAGCAGCACTGTGTACACAGGCTCGGATAATTAAGCCTTGGGTGTCCACCAAGATATGACGTTTGCGTCCTTTAATTTTCTTACCACCGTCATAGCCTCGGGAAGGACCCCCGATCCCGGTCGTTTTAACACTTTGGCTATCGATAATACCAGCGCTGGGCTGTTCTTCTCGACCAGCCTTGAGCCGAGTGGCCGAGTGCAGGCTATTATGAATGGTCTCCCAGGTGCCATCCCGGCGCCACTTACGCCAGTAGTAGTAAACACTTGACCAGACCGGGTAGTCTTTTGGTAAATAGCGCCATTGGCAACCGGTTTTTATAAGATAAAAAATAGCATTTAGAACCTTGCGCACAGAAAGTTCGCGTGGTCGACCAGTAGGGCTAGGATCTGGCAACATGGGAGAAATTAGCTCCCACTCTTTATCGGTTAAATCAGTTGGGTATATTTGTATAATCATTTCTCATATACGTTTTCCCTTTTAAAACAGTTTCTAAGAATCTATAACCCACTCATTAGGGTCTATTTCTAAAATCAACCTCCCTGTTTAAAAATTAGGCTCTCTCAGCACGCGGATTTATTCCCGTGTAAATTGTATCCTGATAGAAGGCGAACAGATTCTCCCTGAAGCTGACAAGGTTCGCCCCTATGAAATTTCGTTTTTTTCATCCTTCATCCCTCCTTTTTGACAAGGCTCGCCGAATAGTCTACTATATATACAGCTAACCAATTACTAGAGAAAGGATATTTCCGTGGAAATCCGACCACTTAAAATTGAAGAACTGGATATTTTCAAACAGTACGAAATGGATGCTTTTGTCTCTGAAAGAGAGCAAACCGAACGGTGGGTGGAGAAGGTAATAAAGCCCAACCTTCAAGACACCAGAGTGCTGGTAGACGACGATGGCGAAATTAAGGTGCAAATGGCGATGTATTATCCCGGTTTGTGGTTGGGAACGGCAGCTGTCAAAACACCGGGGATTTTTGCGGTTGCCAGCCCGCCCGAAAACCGCCGCAGCGGGTATATCCGCCAGATGTTGTTCAGCGTAATGAATGAATTACGGGCGGCGGGCTATGGTACGGTAATCCTCTATCCCTTTTATTTCCCCTTTTACAAAAAATTCGGCTACGAACAGGCTGGTTCTACCAAGCATCTCAGTATTAAAATGGCACAGTTCACCAAGTTCCGCCCTAAAACCAAAGGTCGCTGGAATCAACTTGGCCCAGACCAGTGGGCCGAGTTTAACGCCCTTTATGAAGCCCATTGCGCAGGACGATTTGGCCTACTTACCCGCGATGAGCAGTGGTGGCGCGAACAAATGCTGGTTTTTGGAAATAATAAACCCCGCAAATCTTATATATGGTACAATGAAGCGGGTGAGGCACAGGCCTATATTTTATATAGGTTTGAAGAGGCGAAAGACCACGAGCGCGACATGTTAGTGCGAGATATGGTCTGGCTAAATCTGGCGGCCAAGCACGAAGTATTGGCGTTTCTGGCTAACCACGACTCCCAAGCCGCTAAAGTTAGCTGGAACGGCACCCTGGCACCAGACTTTGAGATTATGCCGCTCTTGGACGACCCTCGCGCGGTTGAAGAAAAAATTGAGCCGGGTTATATGCTGCGGATTCTGGACGTCGAATTGGCAATGCAACAACGCCCCTGGCCTCACGGGGTAAGTGGCAGCTTTAGTCTGGCGGTTCAGGACGATGGGCTGGAATGGAATAATCTGACGGTTCAGGTAACAGTAGCCGATGGCAAAACTACAGTAACCCGACTAGCCGAAAATCAGCAAGCGGGCTTAAGCTGTGATGTACGGCAATTGGCCCAAATGGTAGCCGGTTTCCTTAGTCCGGTTAAGCTGGTAGAACTTGGTTTGCTGGAAGTGCAGAGTCAGAGCGAGTTACAATCCGCCCAGCAGCTCTTTAGCCCCTGTGGGCAGCCCGCCGCTCATATGAACGACTTTTTCTAGGCAAACCTAACCCCCTATCCCCCTTCCCTATAAAGGAAGGGGGAACAAAACTTTCGATTAGAAACTCGTTGCTCGTTACTTTTTACCGACAACTATGCACAGGATATTAGTATTAGTAGCATTTCTGTTATTATCTACGCTTTCGTTGATAAGCTATTTATTCCTGACGCCAGCCGGGTTGGGTTGGATGGTTATTCTGGCTCTGGTCTTAATATTGGCCGGGTTGCTAATAATCCTGCGTCGTCAGGCTATCCGCCCCGAAACAAAGTTGGTCAATCAGGCCAATCGGCATTATCTTGATGGCAATTACAATGCGGCCCTGACACTTTACCACCAACTCCTGGAAAAAAGCCCCAATCAGTCCCAGTTTTATAATTTAATGGCGACCTGCTATGCCAATCAGGAACAGTTTGAACAGGCTCTCAGTTGCTATCAACGGGTGGCCGATTTACAGCCCCAGGATGCCGATGCCTTTAGCAATATTGCCAGTATTCGGGTTAAAATGCTACCTTTGGACGAAGCTCTGGTGGTTGCTAGCCTCGACCAGGCCTGGAAATTGATACCTCAGCAGCCCCGCCGCTCCGCCAATTATTACACCCTCTTGAAAATTGCCTTCACCGAAATGGAAATCGAGCGGTTTGAGCGGGCTATTCAAGCCTGTGACGAGGCTTTGCGCTTGCAATCCCTGGCTAATACTCCCCGACTGGTGCGTGGCCTTTGTCGAATTGTGGCTTACGGTGAAGAACCAGAACAGGTGGAACGTGGTCGGCACGACCTTATCCAGTTTTTGACCAATGGCTTTGATACTGATGTCAGCCTTAAACTGGAAATTCATTACATGCTCAAGGCTCGCGAGTTTTTGCTGGAAACGGGCGGCATTCCTGAGGATTTAAAACCCCGGATTAGCAAAGGCCAGAATTGAGCACAAAGAATAAAGGAGTCAGCAGCAAGTAGCAAGAATAAAAGTTGGAACATATTTGGATACCCCTATAAACCGCGAAAAACTAATAGAATTGCGGCAACAGTGGCGAACCGCAGGGAAAAAAGTTATTTTCACCAACGGTGTGTTCGACTTGTTGCATGTGGGTCACGTGCAATATCTGGCCGAGGCGCGGGCTATGGGCGATTTTTTGATTATTGGTCTGAATAGCGATAGCTCGGTAAAGCAGCTAAAAGGCCCCAAACGCCCACTGGTAACAGAACAGGAACGCGCTCAGGTGCTGCTGGCCCTGCGCTCGGTAGATTATGTTACCATTTTCGAGGAAACCACCGCCGAAACAGTTTTGGGTCTAATACAGCCGGATATTTACGTTAAGGGTGGCGATTATACCCTGCAAGACCAGCTAGAATTTGCCCAAAAGCCCAAGCCTCTGCCCGAAGAACCAGTGGTGCGGGGCTATGGTGGAAGTGTGCGACTTATCCCCTTTTTACCAGGCCATTCTACCTCAGAGCTTATTGAGAAAATCCTTCATACTTACGCGAAACTATAACGGTTATGGGTCGTTTAAAAATGTAGGGCATTCGCCAGAGTCAAACATTTTTGCTATACTTGGTTTGTCTAATTAAAAGTTTCTGTAATATTAGTCTGGCGGTACATGGATTATCAAGGTAACGACCAAAACGGGCATCGAAGCACTAATAAAAATAAAAACGGCAAAGGTAAAGCCTCTTTACCCGCCAAGTTAACTGAGCGTCGTTTCCCGGTTAATTCGCGGGGAAACCGCCCGGCTTATCCCTTCTATGGTCTTTATGCCAACCGCCGCACTCCACCCTGGTTCCTTTCCAGACCACCCCAAAAATCCGGCCCAACCAAATATATAATCATTGGCTTGTTGGCAGCTGTTGTTTTCCTGATTTTTTCCATCTTGGCCTTAATAGTAGGAGCTTTCGGCGCAGGGGCGGGAGTCGCGGTTGCCGGATATAGCTACTATGCCAAAGGGTTGAGCCTTGACCGAGAATATGCCATCACCTTTGAAACTACCCGGATTTTTGACCGCAACGGCATTTTGCTCTATGAGAAGTTGCCCGATGCCGGGGCGCGGGATTTTGTACCTATCAAAGATATTCCCAAAACCTTAATTGATGCGACCATTGCCGCCGAAGACCCCACCTTTTTTGAAAACCAGGGGGTGGATTTTTATGCGGTGGCACGGGCGGTTTATATTAATCTTGCCCAAAGAGGTAGTTCGGGGGCCAGCACGATTACCCAACAGGTCGCTCGACTGCTCTATTTGCCGCCCGAAGAACGTTACAAACAAACCCCGGAGCGCAAAATCCGCGAGATGATTTTGGCTACGATGCTCACCGATAAGTTCAGCAAGGAACAAATCCTGGAGAAATACCTTAACCAGATTTATTACGGTAATCTGGCCTATGGTATTGAAGCCGCCGCGCAAGGTTATTTTGGGAAACATGCCAAAGAGCTAACCCTAGCCGAAGCCAGTATGCTGGCAGGGCTGCCCCAAACCCCTAGCTTGCTAGACCCAACGGTTAATTATGAAGGGGGCCGTACCCGCCAACGTTATGTGCTTGACCAGTTGGTTAAGACTGGCAAAATCAGCGAAGCCGAAGCCCAGGATTCCTTCAATTATGATATAAAATCCCACTTGCAAGACCGCCGAAAGAGAACCACCAATATTCGCGCCCCTCATTTCGTCAACTATATTATCCAGGAATTGAGCAGCGATAATGGTTTGCGACAACTGCGCGATGCCGGGATTTTGATAAATCAGGACGATTGGGAGCAGGGCGGCTTTGACATTTTCACCACTATTGATGTGCGGTTGGTGGATGAGGGCGAGCGAATTGCCCGCCAACGCATTGAGGAGCTGAAAAAACAAAAAGCTAGCAATGCTGCGCTGGTGGCTATCCGACCCAACACTGGCGAAATTTTATCTATGGTAGGCAGTGTGGATTTCAATAGCAAGGAAATTGATGGGCAGTTTAATGCCGCAATTGCCCAACGCCAGCCCGGCTCATCTATCAAACCCATAACCTACGCCGCCGCTATGACCAAAGGCTGGACTGCCGCCACCGTTATTCCTGACGTAAGAACAACTTTCGGTGGGGCGGGTGGCAAGGGCTACACTCCGCTAAATTTTGATGGGAAGTTTAATGGCCCGGTGGCCTTGCGCAATGCTCTCGGTTCTTCTTTGAACATTGCTGCGGTTAAAACCCTTCAGTTTGACGGTATCCAGTATATGATGAATCTGTCGCGGGATATGGGCATCAACTTCCAGAATACCGCCGATTTCTACGGCTTGCCTTTGACACTGGGTGGTGGCGAGGTGCGGCTGTTAGACCTTACCAGTGCCTATACCGTCTTTGCCGACCTGGGGGTTAAGGTTGACCCGGTTTCAATCCTGAAGGTTAATCGGCGGGGTAAGGTTATGTACGAGTTTGACCCCGGTAATATCAAAGGGCGACAAATCCTTTCCCCTCAAATTTCCTATGTTATGACTAATATTCTAAGCGACAACGAGGCTCGGTTATTGGCTTTTTCCCGTTCCAATCCGCTGGTACTAAATCGCCCTGCCGCTGCCAAAACAGGCACAACTAACGATTTTAAGGATAGCTGGACGGTGGGCTATACCCCTGACCTGGCAGTGGGAGTGTGGATTGGCAATAACGACAATACCCAGATGTTGGCGGTTGCTGGGAGCATCGGCGGTGGCTTTGTCTGGAACGAGTTTATGACGAAAGTTTATAGCGACCCAGAACTATCCAAAGCCATTCAGCCTGCTGGAAAGCCCCTCCAGCGCGATTTTACTAAGCCCGACGGTCTGGTACAGGTGGAGATTTGTGTGGAAAGCGGTTTGCTACTGCCTGATAAGGACAAGCCCGAATATACTTGCCCCCAAAAAAGGGTAGAGCTATTCCCTGCCACTAATGTGCCTAAAGAACGGTCTACTTTGCATCAAAAAGTAAAAATTCCTAAGAGAGTTGGGCCGGACGGTAAGCCGGTTGAAGTTCCGCCACTACCGCCCAACTCTAAACCAGAGGATGTGCGGTCTGAGCTTAATATTAACGACCCCTATTATTGTATTGCCGGGGAAACCTACCCGCCGGAATTAGTTGAGGAGAAAATCTTTTATAACTTCCCGGCTGAATTAAAGGAGTGGGGGATTAGCCGAGGTAAATTGCCACCGCCCACCCAGCAATGCGCCGCTTATGTGGCACCAACGCCAACCCCTGAGCCCACCACTGACCTGCTTAACCCGGCAGTTCCTTCGGGCACTCCCACTTCTCCGGAGTCAGGCACACCTACTTTGCTGACCCCAGTTCCCAGCGTTACCGGGCAAACCAGCATTCCGCCAACCCCGACTCCCAGTTCTACAAGCGCGAAAACCCCGGCCCCCACTCCCGCCGTACCACCTACCTCTACCCCCAAAAGGTAATCAATTTTAACCCTCTGTCCCTTATGGGAGGTCTTGTGCAAGGTCTAGTTAAAACAAACCCTCACCCTGCCCTCTCACTTTCAAAGGGAGAGGGAATTTTATTCCCCCTTCCCTGCATCAGGGAAAGGGGTTAGGGCGTTAGGTTAAAACCCGGTGAAAAGATTATTAAGGGACTCAGCCAGGGTGGGGTGGGCAAAAACCCCATCCCGTAGCACCCCGTAAGGCACTTTACCCATTATCGCCATCTGCAAGACCGCCATCAGTTCGCCACCTTCTATTCCCAATACCGTCGCTCCCAAAATTTGCCCGCTTTCGACTTCAACCACCGCTTTCATAAACCCTCGACTCTCATCTAGCTCCAATGCCCGTGCCACATAACTCATCGGCATTTTCGCTACCTTGATATTGTAACCCTTTGTCCTGGCTTCGCTCTCACTTAACCCAATCCGTCCAAGTTGAGGGTCAATAAACATCGTGTAGGGCAATAGACGTTCCTCGGTGGTAGCGTTACCGTATTCCAGCAAGTTGGTGCGAATAATCCGAAAATCGTCATACGAAATATGGGTAAAAGCTGGCCCGCCCTTGACATCGCCCAGCGCGAATATTCCCGTAACGTTGGTTTCCAGTCGGGCATTTACCTGGATAAATCCGTTCTTATCGGTATTAACTCCAGCGGCGGGTAGGTTGAGCTTTTCGGTGTTAGGGCTACGTCCTCCGGCGGTCAGTACGTGCGACCCAACTAGCCGTTTTTCGCCTTCAGGGGTGCGGACAGTCAGTTGAATTTTGCCGTTGGCAAGTTGTTTGGCCTTTGTGGTGGTGCTATTAAACAGGAACTCGATGCCATCTTCCTCCAGGATTTTAACCACCTCGTCCGAAACATCATCGTCCTCACGAGCCAGTAACTTGGCTCCCCGCTGAATTATCGTTACCTGACTGCCGAAGCGGCGGAACATCTGCCCAAATTCCAGCCCGATATAACCCCCGCCCAACACTAATAAATGTTCCGGCACAACATCCAGCTCCATAATTGAGGTAGAATCCAGGGTCGGAACACTATCTAGCCCCTCAATATTTAATTGAGAAGGGCGTGCCCCAGTATTGATAAAAATCTTCTCGGCAGTGATATGGCGGGTTTGTCCGTCATTCTGCTGAATTTCGATGGTTTGGGGGCCGCTAAAACTGGCCTCTCCAAAAATCAAATCTACCCCATCGGTACTTTCAATCCGCCCCTGGCTGCCGTTCCTGAAGCTATCCACAATGTCACGTTTGCGTTTTCGGACTACTTCCATATCAATCGAAATTGGCCCGGTTTGCACCCCATAATCCGCCCCACGTCGCGCCAAATAGGCTACTCTGGCACTGGCAACCATCGTTTTGGTGGGGGTGCAGCCTTCGTTAATACAGGTGCCGCCCACATGCACCCTCTCTATCAGGGCCGTTCGTAACCCGGCCTTAGCCAGTGCAGTAGATAACGGCCCACCCGCCTGCCCTGCCCCAATGATTATTGCATCGTATTTTCCAGGATTATTATCAGTCACTTATTTTGCTCCCTTTGATTGGTTCGTTATTGTATACCAATTTATTTCCTACTTATATTAAAACCCTATTGTGACCCTCACCGCAAGGGTATTGTGGTTAGAATGAAAATAATTCTCGCAATTTAGCGGCATAAATCATGCCTGAAGAATAGTTTGGATAATTTTACTTTACTGTGAGCGAATAGATTGAAATGTGATATTATGACACCATCCAAGAAACAGTTTCTAGCATGCTCGTTTAATCCTTTATTTAGACAGGTAAAATTTTGGCACGAAGAATTGATAATCAACTCTATGACCGTTTTGAGGACGGTTGGTGGAATCTAAAGGGTGAGGCTCGCCTTTTGCATGAAATGAACCCTACCCGTTTTGACTATTTCCACAAGGCAATTAATCAAACTACTGAAATTTCCAGGCTGAAAGTGCTGGACGTAGGTTGTGGTGGTGGGCTAGTATCCGAGAAATTTGCCGAGGCCGGAGCTCAAGTAACCGGGATTGATTTGTCCGGGTCAAGCCTGGAAGCTGCCCGCCAGCATGCCCTGAATAACGGCCTGACTATTAATTACCAACAGGTTTCGGCCAGTAATTTGCCCTTCCCCGATGCGGCCTTCGATGTGGTGGTTTGTTGCGACTTTGTAGAGCATATTAGTGATAATCTGGATATATTTATGGCAGAAATGGCGCGAGTTTTACGCCCTGGTGGTATTTTTCTGTTTGATACTATCAATCGCACCTTTATTTCGCAGCTTGTAGCTATCTGGATTTTACAGGATATTTTGCAGATTGTACCACGTCGCACCCACGTCTGGGGGATGTTCGTTACCCCCGCCGAACTAAGTAACGCTCTCCAACGGGTGGGAATCGAAGTTCGCGATAGTGTAGGGCTATTACCATCAAGTCCACCCTGGCAAGTGGTTTATAATGTGCTGCGCCATCGAAAAATCGGTGGCTTTCGTAGCAGCCCCAGGTTCAAACCTTTAACCTACGCCGGGTATGGCTATAAGTTTGCAGAAAGTAACGAGTAACGAGTACAGGGAATTTTGGACGATAAACCAGACCTGATAATAATAGGGGGTGGGCCAGCAGGCGCAGCCACTGCTATTGCCCTGGCGCGGGCGGGCCGGAAGGTGGTGGTGTGCGAGGCCCGTAGCTTCAAACAGCCTCAGATGTCCGACCTCAAAACCGGAGAAGTGCTTTCGCCGGGAGCGCAACGGGAATTGGTTCGTCTGGGTTTCCAGTGTGAACCAGATGCACCCTGGCGGCTGGAAGATTTTTCGGTCTTACGGCAGTTCTGGAGTGCGAGCCGTATTACCCGCCATCCATTACCAAAACAGCTTTGTTACTGGCAGAGTAACCGGGGCGTTTTTGATAAGGCTTTGCTGGATTTTGCGATTCAGGCCGGGGTTGAGGTTAAATTTGGCTTTCGAGTGGCTGAGTTAGTACGGGAAAGGGGACTGGTTCAGGGAATTCGTAATCAGGATGGGACACTTTTACGCGCTCCACTGGTGGTGGATGCGGCGGGGCGGCGTTCCCCCTTGCTGGCGCGGTTAGATTTGAAAAAGCCAGACCCCGAATTTCAACGACTGGCGTTGGTCTGTTTTTTTAGCAATGTGCCGGATACTATTAACGGCGAGTGGGAACAACATTTCCTGGGGGCTTTTAACACGACCCTCAATGGTAGCCGCATGAAACCCGGCTTGTATCGCTTCACTCTCGAAACCGACCTGAAAATTAAAGAGCGTTACCCAAACCTGCACCGCCCATTAGACCTGTTTCTGGCGGTTTTGCAGGAGGCACGCCCCAACCTGGCCGTACGTTTTCGGGCTGCTACTCCCCTGACCTATGCCATTGCCTACGCCCCGATTGCTTATCAGGTGCCAAAAATTGTTCATCAAGGTCTGGTGATGGTCGGGGACGCGGCGGGCTATCTTGACCCAGCTACCGGACAGGGAATAGAATTTGCACTGAGGATGGCGAGGTTAGCCGCCGGGATGCTTGACTGGGCGATCCAACAACAAAGCTATAATCCCGAAGATTTCAGGGATTACGAAATCGGGCTGAAAAAAGAGATAAACTTTATCAAACGCGATCTGCGGCTCTATCTGCGGGTAACACGGCGGAAACGTTTGCTCAATCTTTTAAGCCGGGTACGTCCCCTGCGTTATCTGGTAGTCCGCCGGATGGTCACGCCCCGCTCCATAAGTAACGAGTAACGAGTGTAAGAATATTGGACTTTTTATTCTTGCTCCTTGCTCCTTTGTTCTGATTTTAGATATTCGATTTTCTAGGGTATTAGATGAAACCAATTGCCATTGTGGGAATGTCCGGGCTATTTCCCCAGGCGCGGACACTGCAGGAATTCTGGGAAAATATTCTGAACAAACGGGACTGTATTACCGAGGTGCCAGCCTCGCGCTGGAAACTTGAGGATTATTACGACCCCAACCCTACCGAGCCCGATAAAACATATAGTATGCGGGGCGGCTTTATTCCAGATATGGAATTTGACTCTCTGGAGTTTGGCATGCCTCCAGCTAACCTGGAAGTGACCGACGTGGCCCAACTTCTATCGCTGGTGGTGGCGCGGCAAACTCTGGAAGATGCGGGCTATGGCGAGGGTCAGCCTTTCAATCGGGAACGTACGGGGATAGTATTGGGGGTGGCGGGCGGACAACAATTGATTGAGCCGTTGACCAGTCGCATGCAATATCCGGTCTGGGAAAAGGTTTTCAGAAGTCGGGGCTTTTCGGAGGAACAAATTCGGGATTTGACTGAAACCCTCAAAGCGGCCTATGTGGGCTGGGACGAAAATGCTTTTCCGGGGGTTTTGGGCAACGTTATCGCCGGGCGGATAGCTAATCGCTTTGACTTAGGTGGGATAAATTGCACAGTTGATGCCGCCTGTTCCAGTTCTTTAGCGGCCTTGCGGATGGCTCTCAGTGAGTTAAACGAGGGGCATTGCGATATGATGTTAACGGGCGGAGTTGACCTGAATAACTCCATTTTTACGTATATGTGTTTCAGCAAAACCCCGGCCTTTAGTAGAACTGGTATTACTCGTCCCTTCGATGCAGCTTCGGACGGTATGTTGGTGGGCGAAGGAATCGGGATGTTGGCTTTGAAACGTCTGGACGAGGCCGAGCGCGATGGCAATCGGATTTATGCGGTAATCCGAGGGGTTGGCAGTTCCAGCGACGGACGTTTTAAGAGTATTTACGCCCCTCGCGCCGAAGGTCAGGCTTTGGCTTTGCAACGAGCTTATCAGGATGCGGCAATTTTGCCCGCCACGATTGGCTTGCTGGAAGCGCACGGCACAGGCACCGACGCGGGAGATTTAGCGGAAGTGACCAACCTGCGGAACTTTTTCAAAGGCAAACCAAACAGTGTAGCTATGGGCAGTATAAAATCCTCGATTGGGCATACCAAAGCGGCGGCAGGGGTGGCGGGGCTTATCAAAACCGCTCTGGCTCTGCATCACAAAATTTTGCCTGCCACCCTGAATATTACTACTCCCAACCCCGAATTGCGTCTGGAAGAATCCGCGCTCTACCTGAATTCCGAAACCCGCCCCTGGCTACAATCAGATGCTACCCCTCGGCGAGCGGCGGTCAGTGCCTTTGGCTTTGGTGGTACTAACTTTCATGTGGTTTTGGAAGAATATCAACCGGAGAATATTACGGCTTATCGGCTGCACCCGGTGGCTCAATCTATCGTTATCTCCGCACCGACTCCCGAAGCCTTGATATTGCGTTGCCGGGAACTAGCCGGAGAGTGGGTCGGGCCGCTAGGGGAACAGGCTTTTCAGCAATATCTTAGCAGTGGGCAATATGCGGAAATAGCTCCCGACTCTGCCCGATTGGGGTTTGCCTGTAGTTCGTTGGCGGAAGCTCAGGAGCTTTTACAAACCAGCCTGACCAGCCTGCAAAATTGGGCCGGGAAAGAAAGCTGGCAGCACCCTGCCGGGATTTTTTATCGCCGTCAGGGGTTTGCAGGCAAAGTCGTGGCACTTTTTCCGGGGCAGGGTTCGCAATACCTGGAAATGGGTCGGGAGTTGACGCTGCATTATCCCGAACTGCGTCAGAGCTTTATCGAGCTAGACCCACTATTGCTTGAGGCCGGGTTAGAGCCGCTTTCGCCAGTAGTTTTCCCGCCACCGGCTTTTGAAACAGCCCAAAAAGCTCAACAGAGCCAAAAATTACAGCAGACCGAATACGCCCAACCCGCAATTGGGGCTTTATCTGCCGGACTCTGGCAGCTCTTGAAACAGGCCGGATTTCAAGCTGATTTTGTGGCAGGGCATAGTTTTGGCGAGTTAACGGCTTTGTGGGCAGCGGGAGTTTTGAACGATAAGGATTATTTCAAGCTGGTCAAGAATCGGGGAGTGGCGATGAAGCCTCCCGCCGACCCCGCCCACGATAGCGGAACGATGTTAGCGATTACGGCCTCTGCGACCCAGATAACAGCCGAACTGGAAAATTTGCCGGGGGTGGTTCTGGCTAACCTGAACTCACCCCGTCAGACGGTGTTGGCGGGGTCCACCCCGGCTATTACCGCCGCCCAGGAATATTTGCAAGCTAAAGGATATTCGGTCACGCTATTATCCGTTTCGGCGGCTTTTCATAGTTCGTTGGTGGGGCATGCCCAGATCGCTTTTGCCGAGGCTCTGAATGAAATAACTTTTACCAAGCCGCATATTCCGGTCTATTCCAATGCCTCCGCTCAGCCTTATCCGGTACAGGCTACTCAGGAAAAGCTGGCGGAGCATCTACTTCAACCTGTGCTGTTTCAGCAGACCATAGAAAATATTTATGCCGAAGGTGGCACAATCTTTGTGGAGGTTGGACCGCGCAACATCCTGACTAGCCTGGTCAGGGAAATTCTGGGAGAAAGGCCTCATCTGGCGGTGGCCCTAAATCCTTCCCGCAACAAAGACAGTGACCACCAGTTTCAGGAGGCTTTAGCCCAATTGCGGGTAGCGGGTTTGCCCTTAAAGTGGTTTGACCAGTATCAGGCCGTAGCACCCCAGACTAAACCAAAAAAAGGTCGGAGAATAGTGGTGAACCTGAACGCTCGAAATTATGTCAGTGACAAAACCCGGCAGGTTTTTGAAAAGGCTTTAAACGAAGTACCCAGTGAAATATATCAACATTTTGAAACCCCTAGAAACGAGTCAAAGTTGGAAACCCCCCAACCCAATAACTGGCAGAGTGAGGTTGTAGCGACTCATCAGGAATTTTTGAAGAATCAGGGTAGGCTTGTAGAGGTGTTTTCCAGCACTATTGAGCATATTATTATGGCAGGACAGTCCAATAGCCTGCCTCCCGAATTACTCAACGGCTTGTTGCAAAATTTGACGATGTTCAATCAGCAACAGGCCGAGGTGGTGCGGCTGCATGAGCAATTTTTGACGCATTATTCTGAACAGTCACCCCCAAAACGGCCTGAGATTAGTGCTTTTAAGGCTGAACCAGAAAATATTCCTGCGCCAAATCCAACAACCTCACTACCAGCCCCTAAAGCCGAGGTTGCTCCAAAAATTATTGTCCCGCCACCAACATCCCGCCCTGAAGTTGGGGAAGAAATAGTGGCGAGCGAGGAAAAGCCCCTGGATTTAATATTTCTGGAAGTGGTCAGCGACAAAACGAACTACCCGGTGGATGTGCTTGAGCTCGGAATGGATATCGAGGCTGACCTGGGGATTGACTCTATCAAGCGGGTCGAAATTCTGGGCGAGATGATGCGGCGCGTCCCGGCAATGGTGCAACCAAAGGCTGAGGATTTAGCCGAGTTACGCACGCTTGGAGCGGTGGTGGACTATATTCGACAGGGAATGGCGAGTTACCAGCCGCCCGAACCCCTGCCAACCCTTGAGCCAAAAAATGGCAAAACGTCGGAAGTAACCCCAAATGGGATAGCCCACTATGGTCATTCTAATGAAGAAACCGGGCCAATCAAGTTAATTCGGAGCGTTCCTCAGCTGAAAAAGCTACTACCGCCCGATTACCTGGAATTTAACCTGCCAACTGGCTACAGCAGCCTTATCACTGACGACGGAACGGCTACCACCGGGCTATTAGCGGATTTACTAATAGGCGAGGGCTGGAAAGTGGCGGTTTTAAGCTTCCCTGAAACTTCAACTGCAACCTTGCCGGGTGGGGTTACGCGCCATACTCTGGCAAATTGGAGCGAGGCTCAATTAATCCAAACCCTTCAAAATATCGCGGCTACGCAGGGGGAAATTGGAGCATTTATTCATCTCAGCCCGACCTGGAATAAGAATGCTAATGCTTTACCCGAAACCGTTTTGAAGCAAGTTTTTCTCCTGGCAAAATACCTGAGTCCCTCCTTAAAGTCCAGCGCAACTCAAGAGCGGGGCTGTTTTATGGCAGTTACCCATCTCGATGGACAGTTCGGACAGAGCGGGGTCGGCGAGCCAGTAGAGGCCGGGTTGTTCGGGTTGGTTAAATCGCTGCGGCGGGAGTGGGACGAGGTTTTTTGTCGGGCGGTAGATTTTGACTCTACCCTTGAGCCTGAACAAGTGGTTAAATACTTACTGGCGGAGTTGCATGACCCCGACCGCAGTTTGGCACAGGCTGGTTACGGCGAACAGGGTCGGGTTACGCTTATAGCAGAGTTGCAGGAGAGCCTGAATGGGGTTAATAAATAGTTCGGCAGTTTTCCTGGTCAGTGGTGGTGGTCGGGGAATAACTGCTCAATGTGTTAAAGCGATGGCGGCTCGATATAAGTGCGGCTTTGTTCTGCTGGGACGCACCGCCATTACCGAGCCGGAGCCCGCCTGGGCTGAGGGTGTACAGAATGAGGTTGAACTAAAGTCGCTAATTTCAAGCGAAATTCAGCAGCGTGGCGAAAAGCCCCATCCCCTAAAAATCCAGGCCATTTACGATAAAATTACGGCAAGGCGGGAGGTGTTAGCTACTTTAGCGGCAGTTCAAGAAGTTGGGGGTCAGGCTGAATATATTTCAGTTGACATAACTAGCCAGAGTGAACTAAAACTAAAGTTAGCCGGGGTTATTAATAAATCCGGGCCAATTATCGGGATATTGCACGGGGCGGGCAATCTAGCCGATAAACGGATTGAGGATAAAACGACTGCGGATTTTGAGCTGGTTTATAGCGCGAAAATTATAGGGTTACAAAATATTCTGAACTTTGTGGCAAATGCCAGCCTGGAATATCTGATACTTTTTTCCTCGGTGGCGGGTTTTTACGGAAATGTCGGACAGACCGATTACGCCAGTGCCAACGAAATTTTGAATACTCTGGCTTTTCAGTATAAGCAGCTCAATCCAGCCTGTCGGGTGTTGGCCTTGAACTGGGGACCCTGGGAAGGGGGAATGGTCACGCCCGAACTTAAAAAGCTGCTTGCCGAAAATGGAGTTACGCTAATTCCCAGCGACTCTGGCCCTCTCGCCCTGCTGGAAGAACTGGACAACCCCGCTTCTCAGGCGGTGCAGCTATTAATCGCCCCTCCCAGCAATCCCCGCGAAAGTAGCAAAATAAGCCCTGAATTGCGCCGTCATCGTCTGCGCCGCCAGTTGTCATTAGCAGCGAACCCCTTCCTGCAAGACCACCAGATTGGCGGAAAGGCCGTTCTTCCGGCGGTTTTTTCGTTGATCTGGATGGCCCAAAGTTGTGAGCAACTTTATCCCGGTTATACTTTTTTTAGTGGTGAGAAATATAAAGTTCTAAAGGGGATTATTTTTGATGAGGATTTAGCTCCAGTATATTACCTTGACCTGAACGAGCTGAAAAAAGAAGCAGGGCAGGAGATTGTCTTTGAGGGGTTAATCTGGAGTGAGACTAAGGTCGGCAAAATCCGTTATCACTACAGTGCCAGAATTACCCTACGGCGCGATATCCCCGCCCGCCCCCAATATGCTAATTTCGATTTGAGTCCAACCTTTGACTTGCCGGGAGCCCAACTTTATCAGGATGGCACGCTGTTTCACGGGCCAAGTTTTCAGGGAATTGGGCGGGTGCTTAATCTCAGCCCCGAGAGATTGACCCTTGAATGTATTACTCCCAACGTGGCAGAGAGTTATTCCGGGCAGTTCCCCACCCGCAATTTCAACCCCTATCTGGCGGATTTACAGGGCCAGTCTATGTTAATCTGGACGCGCCATTACTATCAGTCGGCGGGCTTACCGCTTCTGATGCAAAGAAGCGAGGTTTATCAAACTCCCCATCCTGGCGAGAAGGTTTGGGTTTCACTGGAAATCTGTTCTCACAATAATATGCAGCTCTCGGCGGATATTTTCACCCATGACCGTACGGGCAAAATCTATCAACAGGTTTTGGGAACCGAAGTGACTTTAAGCCCACAGCTTAATGAACTTTTCAACCTAAAATCTAAAATCTAATTCATATGCACAATTCGGGCTGGATTGGGATTAATAAAGAAACTTATCAGGAAAGGTAAAAGTGGCTAAACCACCCGACAGTCTGGAAAAACTCCGTAGTTTGCGTGACACTCCCAACGAGCAAGTTGCCTACGCCTTGCAACTGGTAAAATCGGGCCAGAAGCGCGGAATTATGGAAGCAGTTCTGACGGTGCTAACCCAATACCCCACCCCAACGGCCCGCCCTGCCTTGCTCGCCCAATATCGCTATTATGATGTGGATTGCCCAAAACTTGACCCCGGTGCCTATTTGCGCGGCTCCATCCTGAAAGTTTTGCGAAATCTGGCCCAAACCGCCGACCTACCTTTGCTTGTACATGCCAGCCAAACCTACGAGCAGATGCCCTCAATGCACGATGCATTGGCGGCCCATTTGCGGGCAACCGCTCTGGAGGTTATAAACGAGGTGGACGAAACTCTGGCCGCTTTCCATAGTGTGCGACTATTGGCTGACCCCAACACCTCTCGCATGTCGGGCGAACCGTCCCTGACCGCCGTAAAGTATTGGCAAGTCAGGATAGTTTGCTACCAATTTATTATTATGTGATGCTTGAGGGTGAGAAAATTGATGAGGTAGTGGCTGAGAGCCTCCGAAGTTTGACCAGATTACCCGCATCCTTGTTGGAAGGAGTGGTGGAGAAATTCAAACGAGCCGAAAGCGAGCTAGTAATGGTTGGCCTGTTTGAGCTTATTCTGGGCCATCGTGAAGTTGCCAAATATACCGAATTCATGCTAAATTACCTCAAAACTACCTGGAAATATGACTCCTATCGTTATCTGGTAATGGCAATAATCAGTCGGGGTGGCGAGGCTTTAATAAAAGAGTTATTAGCCTATTGCAAGCTTGAAACCAATAAGCAGAAAATCGAAATCCTGCTGGAAACCCTGCCCCTTTTTATGGGTAAAGAGCCTTCGCTAGGCACAGTTGTCGCGCAACTTCAGAAACGCTACGAGCTAAAAAAATAAACTTATAAAGACAATGCGTACTACCTTGACGGTTTTCTAACTGCTGAATTAAACTTAACGCAACAAATTCCCCGGTTTAATTTATAGCTCAAACAGAACAAGGAGAAGAATGGCATGGAAGCTAAAGTCAATGGTACTGAATTGTTTTACACCACCCTGGGTCAGGGCCGACCTATTATGTTTATGCATGGAGGGCTAGGTTTAGACCACACCTATTTTTTGCCCTGGTTAGAGCCACTGGCAGAAAATTACCAACTCGTTTTTTATGACCATCGCGGAAATGGGCGCTCGGAGCGGCCCGCCAGCTATGATGATATTACCCATGCTACCTGGGCGGCTGATGCGGATGCCCTTCGCGAACACTTGGGCTTTGAAAAAATGATTTTGTTCGGGCAGTCTTATGGTGGCTTTTTAGCACAGGAATACGCCCTTCGTTATAGTGACCATCTGGACGGCTTAATTTTATGTGACACGGGGGCGGAATTCGGCGACCCTTCGGTGCCGTTGGCATTAGCGCAGGCCCGAAGCACTCCTGAATTATTCCAGACGTTAGTGGCTGGTCTTTCTAACCCTGCCGCTGATGATGAAGGATTCCGCAAACTCTGGACATCGATTTTACCGATTTATTTCAAAAAATTTGACCCGGAAATTGCAAAAAGTATGGATGAGGCTACCAGCTATAGTGGTGGCGCCTATAATCATTCGTTTGCTAAGTGTATTCCGGTTTATAATGTGCTTGCTCAATTAGACCAGATTCAGGTGCCGACTCTGGTTTTGTGTGGACGGGAAGATTGGATTACGCCGCCCCAACAGTCCGAAAAAATACATCAGGCTATAAGCGGCTCGGAACTGACCATTTTCGAGAATAGCGGGCACTTCCCCTTCATTGAAGAACAGGAACTTTTCTTAAAGCGGGTACGGGATTGGCTTAGTCTACTTCCGGCTTAGTAACTACTTTAAGATGATTGAGGGCAGATAGGTTGGTCTGCCCCCACTCAATTCGCCTATTGCCAGGCCCGTAGTTTCAAGGCTTGCTTGCCAAATAAACCAAGCTGTACCTCATAATCTGTCCCTTTACTTTCGGGGTGGAACTCAAAACGCGCTCGCTCGAAATATTGCACCACATAAAACTTGCCGTCCTCCAGGTTGGTTTCGCCAAATTCCTCACTGATGGGATAGCCGAAAATCGCTAATCCGCCCTTTTTATCCCAGTAGGATTTAAACGTGCCCAACAAGTTATGACCCGTCTCGTTGAAATAGTAACGGTCGGGAGGTAGTGAGGGATTGGGTGGCGCGAGGATGCGTGTTGCCCGCTTAAAACTCTTGCATAAACCTGAAGTTAACTCATTCCCCAACAATCCCAACAAAACCTCGTATTTTGTTCCGGCAAATTCCGGGTGATATTCAAAGCGTTCCCGCTCGAACCACTGCACGATGTAGGTCTTGCCTTCATTCTGATTAATTTCGGGATAAGGGTCGGTCAGCGGGTAACCAAACAAATCCAGCCCGCCGTTTTGCTGCCAATATTTTAAGAATGGCCCCGCCAGATTGTGCCCGGTTTCGGGGAAATAGCGCGAGGAAGCCGAGTTTGGGGTGGTGGGGGCGGCAGCCTTAACCGTTGGGAGAATTGGCAGGGCTAACTGCTGATAACTGAGATATGCCGACTTATAGCGCACTATCTTGCCGGGGTGTGGGCTGTAACTATCTCGGTTAGCCGAGAGATGCACCAGGCCAAACGGTACAACCTGACCATTGTCGTAAAAATCTTCATACTTAAACCAGAAAACTGCGGCTATATCCTGTTGGCGGCGGGCGGCTTCCTGATAAATCACCCTCAAGTAATAGGCCTGACTTTCATCGGCTTTGTTGCTCGTGTCAGTGTTGCAATTTTGATTAATTCGCGCCCCCATCACCCCGGTTTCGGTTATCCAGAGTTTGTTGTAAATATCCCCTGACAGCCGCATAATCGCAATTGCCTGGTCGGCGGTATAAAGCGAGTCCCAGGGACTAATAAAATAAGGATGCCAGGCCACCCCGTCAAACGGGAAAGGATTCTCGCCCACATGGTTGGTACGAGCCTTAAAAGCGCGTACTGCCTTTGAATTATAAATATTGCTCAGGTAACTCACATGGTCAAGATAAGGGTCGCCCGTTGCAGCGGTTGCGCCAAGTATTAATTGCACGTTAGGGTGATAAGGTTTAACTCCGTCGTAGGCCAGGGTGGTTAATACTCCCAGATTTTCGGGGTTGGCCTTAATTCCGCCCCAGTTATTAGGTTCATTTAACAACTCAAAAGCGGCAATATTATCACCATAGTGGTCGCTGATTTCTTTCAAGCGACTGGCGAAAAAGCGAATGAAGGGATTAGAACCATCAGTTTGGTCTGGCTGGTCATTCAGGTGGGTATAATTCAGGTTTTGGTCATCCGGGTTAATGCCAATCATTGTGCCAGAACCCACCAATGCCAGAATTTTCAGGCCATATTTTGGGGCTATCTCGTTGATGAAAGAGTCATATTTGGCGAAATCCAGCGACCCGCCCCTGACCCCCAACTTGGGGTCAGCATGAAACTCAATTCTAACCCACTTTGCCCCCATCCATTGTAGCTGCTGGGCCATATTTTCCTGAAAAGCCCGATTAGGTTGGTTAGGATTATTTGGGTCGGTATTAAAGTCGTACCAGGGGTCGCGACCTACCACCCCAAAAAAGTCTGGTGGGGCAATCGGTTGGGGAATATCTGTATTCTTTGCCGCAAAGTTGGCTTCGCTTACTGTCGGGTTTATTAGAAGAATTGCCAGCAAGCAAAAAACTATAAACAGGTTTAGCTGCTTACTATGCAAGTCAAAATGGCGCATTTGATTTTCCAATCGTTGGGAAAGCTATCAGCCATCAGCATTTAAAGATAAGTAATAGATTTTGGATTAGCTATACATAACATTAACGTGTGGGGTAGCCCATTGGTTACGTGAAATTAGCGTTTGAAATAACCGGGGATAAACTGGTTATTCTGATAGGGGCGGTCATAGAAATGTTTGCTGGTTTGAAAGGGGTCGTAGTTACGCCCGAAGCCAATCAGGTTGAAATGAAAGAGGGCATCTTCGATAGTGGGTTTGCGTTTTTTGCCGCGTTCGTCCAGCAATTCGGGCAATGCTACCCACATACAGCCGGTTTTGTACATCTTGTAAAGCTGTTCTTTTAGCCAGGTTTCCACCTGTCCAGGCATCAAACGCTCGAAATCTTCCAGGGTTTCCTGAGCGTGTAAATGCCAGGTCTGATAATCCGGCTCAAGCTCATCGGTTAAGCCGCAATTAAAAGTTACCTGCCAGAAGTTAAAGAGGGTATAGTTTTGGGGTACTTCTTGCTCTGGTAACAAAGCCTCACCGGAGGAATGCACCCGATACACTACCCAACCCCAACCGTTGATATGTTCGCCGCGCTTTCGTAAAAGTTTAGGTCGGCTGGTTAGCTTGTTCCATTTGGCGGCAGTGCTCATGTCTATTAAAAGATTACTAATAAGAGTGTCATAACGCTCAAAAATTACCTCGGTATGGTCTACGGTGCGCTCAGGGGGAATTGCTAAAGTCTTGTTTACTTTGGCTTCCTGCTCATTCAGCCAATTCTCGCCAGTTTTTTCCCCTGGCATGCCCTTGACCATTGGGCTAGTCGAAAGAATAGGCGAAGGCTCGGTCGGTAAGTAATTTGGAGTTTGGGTATGGGGGAAGTTCAGGGCGTTGCGGTGTTTGCCGCCCTTTAACGCTACCCGCAACTTTGTCAGGTTTGGTTTGAGGTTCAAAGGTACACTCTCCTCAAATGATACACCGGGTATTCCAGCTCAACGTAACCGTCTACCTGAAATACTACCCAGCCTTGCTCGCCCAGGTTTCCCAAAACCTGGAATACAGCCCCGCGCACCCCTTCGGCAGTGACTGCGGCTTTTTGTTCAAAATTTTGTTTGGAGTCGGTTGTCACAAAACTTATTAGCCAGGCTTCTTTGGTTGGGTAATAAGTCAGTACCCCATATTCGTATTTTGAACCCGCCATAAAAGTAAAATACCAAGTTTACATAACTATATATTTTAATACAATAACCCATTCCCTGAAGCTAATCAGACCTTTCGATTATAACCGCAACCCGACCTAAAAAGCAACTCAGAACTCTGTTTGGCTTGAGGCTGGAAATATAATTACGCCGAAAACTTAACTGTTATAGTATAATATTTTCCAATAAAGCTAGGATAGATACATAAACAAAACCTTAGTGGCAATTTTGGAAGTGAGGTAAATAGCAAATGAATTTGGAAGGCTTTTTCTTGAATGATGAACCGCCCAACCCCGGCGAAACAGTTGCCAGGTTGCGGGAGAAAATAGAGCCGTTTTTCACAGTGTTAGGTGAAAACGTCAAGGGGTCTCATGTAGGTGGGCGTGCGCTGGAAATGGATGTGATTGCCCGACCCAAAGAAGCCCTGGTTAAAGACGGCTTCGCTAATATTACCCTGGGAATTACCTTTCGAGACCCGCTTTTTGGCCCGGCGGCCACCCGCGATATGCCCCGCAAAGCAAAAGAACTGGTTGATTATACTTTTACCCGTTTTGGTGAATATGGCGCACTGCCATTACTTCTGGTATATCCCGGCTTTTTGTCGCATATGCGGGCCGAGCAAAAACAACGGTTGGGCGAGGCAGCAGGTTTTTTCGAGCGAATGCTGGCCCAGTTTAATGTTGGGGAGTTAAAGCCCGAAGGTAAGAATCTGGTCTTAACATTCGGGGGTACGCGCTATTGGGATTCGGTTTTCGGGGTTAATAGCGAGCGCACCTATCATTTCACTCCCCAGCTTTTTAAGTAAACAAAAATCTAATATCGTAAATCAAAAACCCCCTTCCATGAATTCAGAAGGGGGCAAAAGAGGTTTGGGGTTCAAGTTTAGTCGAAGTCCGCCATAAGCTTGGCAAGGGATTCGGCGGAAGGACGTAAGCTTTCTTCCGGCAGAAAGGCCAGGGGTTTATCAACGATATGTACCAACTCCGGCAGGGTTGGGCGGCTTTCATTAATGTAAATCAAGCCAGTAATAAACTCCTGGTTGGTCTGGGCATCTTCCAGTAAACTGGTGGCAGTGGCGCGGTTAGTCGGGTCGTAATCATTATGTAGTTTGCGGAGTTGAATTGTCGGCCCGTTGTGCATCTTTACGGTGCGCATTGTGCCTGGTTCGTAATCCACCACAATTTCTTCCTGCTTTTCCACAAAACTAATATCGTGGAGGCGTTCTTCGTGGGCCTTGCCGTGTGCGTAGCTCTTGGTGGATTCCTCGTGGTTGTTAAAGGTTACGCAAGGGCTGATAATATCCAGCACTGCCGTGCCTTTATAGCTCATAGCGGCCTTTAGAAGTTCGCGCACCTGCTTGGCATCTCCGGCAAATGACCGTGCCACAAAGCCAGCCCCCGCGATAAGTGCCTCCAAAGCCAGGTCAATTGGCGGAAGTTCGTTAATTCCGGCGTATTTCAGCTTCTGGCCTTCATCGGCGGTGGCGGAGAACTGGCCTTTGGTCAGACCATAAACCCCGTTGTTCTCAATGATATAAACCATCGGCACATTCCGGCGTATCAGGTGCTTGAACTGACCCAAACCAATACTACCAGTATCGCCGTCGCCACTAACCCCAATCGCCAGCAAGTCGCGGTTTGCCAGCATCGCTCCGGTTGTGACCGAAGGCATGCGTCCGTGCAGGGTGTTAAAACCATGTGAGCGGTTCAGGAAGTAGGCGGGCGATTTACTGGAACAACCGATGCCACTGGTTTTGATAACCTGATGCGGTTTTAGTGAAAGTTCCCAGGCCACCGCAATAATCTGGCTGGAAATCGAGTCATGGCCGCAACCGGAACAGAGAGTCGAAGGTCGCCCTTTATAATCATTCTTATCCAGCCCAATCAGGTTCAGTCTGGCATTACCGCCGGGGCTTTCTCTTACTGCTGTAGTCATCTATATATCTCCCTCATCTATGAGTTATTTTATTAGGCATTTTCTCGGCTGAGAATAGCATCGCAGACAAAGCGGGCTGTTAGCGGCAGACCGTCGCAATGAGCAACCGAGCGTAAGCGGGTGGCATATTCCGGCGTATGCAGTTGCAGCAACTTGTGCATCTGACCGTCATAGTTCAGTTCTACCACATAAATTCGCTCGTGTTCAGCGATAAACAGGCTTACTTCTTCGCCCAACGGCAAGGCCCGCAGCCGCATATAATCGGTAGGTAGGTTATTATCCCTGGCTAGAATATCGCCCGCCTCTACAATCGAAGGGTCAGCCGAGCCATACGCGATAATGCCAACCTTTGCGCCGTCCTGTTTCTGAATAATCGGCTTGGGCACAATCGTACGAGCGGTATCATGCTTACGTGCCAGCCGATGCAGATTTTCTTCCCAGTCGTCGGGGCGTTCGCTATAACCAGCCTGGGGATTATGGCCTGTGCCACGCGCAAAGTAAGCGGCGGCAGGATGCTTGTTACCCGGAATGGTGCGATAGCCGATGCCATCACCATCCACATCCTCATAGCGTGCGAAAGAGCCCAATTTAACGAGGTCGGCTTCGTTTAAAACTTTACCCCGGTCAAGCGGTTTTTCAGGATAGTTAAAAGGTTCAGTCATCCAGTAATTCATTCCCAGGTCAAGGTCACTCAGCACAAAAACGGGGGTTTGCAGCCGCTCCGCTAAATCAAAAGCAGTGCTGCCAAACTCAAAACATTCACTCATAGTGCCGGGTAACAGACAAATATTTTTGGTGTCGCCATGACCGAGGTAATAAGCCTTCATTACATCGCCCTGCGCCACTCTAGTGGGCAATCCGGTACTTGGCCCCATCCGCATAATGTCCCAGATAACTCCCGGCACTTCGGCGAAGTAGCCCAGCCCGGTAAATTCGGTCATCAGCGAGATACCAGGGCCACTGGTAGCGGTCATTGAGCGAGTTCCGCCCCAACCAGCCCCCAGCACAATCCCGATTGCCGCTAACTCGTCCTCGGCTTGCACCACCGCACAGGTCAGTTTCCCGGTTTCGGGGTCGGTGCGCAGTTCCGGCAAGTAATCGTTAATCGCATCAACCAGACTGGTAGAAGGGGTAATCGGATACCAGGCTACCACGCCAACCCCACCGTAAATGGCTCCTAATCCGGCGGCGACGTTACCTTCAATCATAATTTTGCCGTCGGTGGCGTGCATCGCTTCCACCCGATAGGGGTCTTGCTTGGCTAGATTGGCGCGTACCCACTCTGCACTCTTGCTGACCACGCCAAAGTTTAGTTCGACAGGTTTCATTTTGCCGTTAAAGTGTTTTACCAACGCACCTTTAATTTTTTCTGGGTTAACCTGTAACAATTCCATCAACGCACCCACATAAACCATATTGGCTACGTAGTCGCGCAGTTTCACATCCGCTCCCGATTCTTTTACCATTTGCTTCACGGGTAATGGGTAATAAACCACGTCCGGACGTTTATTCTGGAAAACCTGATCGTCCGGATAGAAGCAAGCCCCACCTTCATGGAGCGACTCAAGATCGGCCTCGGCGGTTTGAGGATTAAAAGCGACCAAAATTTCGGTTGTTTCGCGCCGGGCGGTATAGCCATCTTTATTTACCCGAATGGTATACCATGTGGGAAGTCCAGATATATTAGAGGGGAATATATTTTTACCATTTACCGGAATACCCATCTTAAAGATGGCCCGAATCAAGCTTGTATTGGCGGTTTGGCTACCAGAGCCATTGACCGTTGCAATTACAATCGAAAAATCGTTTATTACTTCTCGCCCATCAAAGTTGCCTGATTGCACCTGGGGCAGAGTATCTAGCACTGTCATTTACCAGCTACCTCCTTGTAGTGATAGTTTAAATTTTGGATTCATCACGAAGTCCTTTACTGATATTATACTTAATATTGATAATCTTAACATATGTGTCTCTACTATACTCCCTTTTTGTGAATTTTCTTACGCAATTTTCATTTGTCTTTTTTATAGTTAGATAGAGTAGTGCTATGCTAGGTGACGCTTGGAAAGATGAAAGATGAAGGATGAAAGAAATCTTTTAAAAACCCTTGACAAGCGATAACAGTTAATATATACTATAACCAGCTAACCAAAATAAACGGTTGGTATTAAAAACTTGTTTCTTTTCTCAACCTTTCCTCCAGAAAGGAGGTATGCCGTGACCCAATCTTGTATAGAGCATTTTATAGAACCTGAACATAAACGAAATAGTGGCCTGGGTCTGGATGCCTTCTCAGCTTGCTTCCAACCCTCAGAAAGTTATCAGTAGTCATTAATCAGTTATCGCTAAAAATCTTCTGATATATTGACTCCTCGATATTAATCAAAATTATTCTAATCCTTTCAAAATATGGTGTCTGTAGCTCAATTGGTAAGAGTTCCGGTCTGTGATCCCGGAAGTTACGAGTTCGAGCCTCGTCGGACACCCTGACCTGGAGCCTTCGTCTAGCGGTCAGGACTTATCTCTCTCAAGGATAAAACACGGGTTCAACTCCCGTAGGCTTCTTATGTTTAATTATGCTTATTTTGGCGCGTTCGTCTAGCGGTCAGGACGCATCTCTTTCAAGGATGCTACAGGAGTTCGATTCTCCTACGCGCTATTAGTCCCGTACTCCAACTGTGTGGGCTTACAAACTTCTACAAAAAGTTCGCCTTACGGCAAGCCCACATAACTTGTACGGGGCAACAATTCTTTTCTTTCGACTCGTATAAACCGAATAATGTTGGCAGCCAAACGTTGCAAGCTAGTTCCAGTTTCGTTGCTTTCTATATAACGTAGCGCGTCTGCCAACGGCTATTCGGTGTACTCCAACCGATAGGGTGAAAACTATGACAAACAACATGAACAACACCGAGCGTGACGTTCGGGTACAGATTTTGAACTCGTTCCTGACAACTCCTCACCGTAAGCTGGAAGAGCTTGCGCCGCTCCACCAGGATGCTTTGCAGCGCGACCCGCTTTTCTATGGTCGGTTGGCTTTGTGGTACTTTGAAAAGGGCGAGGTGCGCGACCACAAGACTTTGTTTGTAGCTCATTTGCTAACCAGCGATTTTAGCGAGTTCCGTGAGTCTGGTTGGGTTTTGCTCCAGAGTCTTGCGCCTTACGAGGTTAGCCGGGTACTTGACCACGCCAAGAAAGTTATTGGCAAGGCTCCCCGCAGCTTGAAGAGCGCGATTGCTCACTACCTGAAGACACGCGAAGGCAACGAGAAACAATTTGATGGTGCGGCTCTGCGGGCGCGGGACGACATGAAACACCTCTACGCCAGCCTACGTTTGAAGCCGGGTTCGCGCGCCCAGGCGATTCTGTTTGACGAGCAGCCTCCACTGGATAGCCCTCTGGCGGCTTTGAAGCGATTGGCTAAGGCCGAGACTGCCGAAGAACAGGCTAATATTATCCTGAATAACAAGATTCCCTACACTACGGCGGTTGGCGCAATCAAGCAGGTGACTCCGGCTTTGCTGGTAGCCTTGATTGAGGCAATGTCGCCCCAGGAGGTTATTAACAACCTGGCTTCCCTGAAACGGCGCGGCGCGATGGACAACGAACAGGTTAATGCTCTGGTTAACAAGAAGCTGGAAGCGGCTACTACCGACAAGCGCGTTTCGACCATGAAGTCCAAAAAGGCGATACAGGCAGCGAAGTTGGACGAGGAAACTGTGCGACTGCTGACCATTGTTACCGACACGCGGGTGGCGGATAAGGTTGAAATCAAGCGACCAACCGCGCTGTTTGTGGACAAATCCGGCTCGATGACCCAGGCTATCGAGGTGGCAAAGGAACTTTCGGCTCTAATTAGCGCGGTGGTTAGCGCAGAGTTCCGGGTGTACGCTTTCGATACAGCCGCTTTCGAGGTTAAGGTTGAGAGCAAGGCGGTTAAGCGTGCCGCTATGAGCGATTGGGAGAAGGCTTTCAAGCTTATCAAGGCGGATGGTGGTACCAGCATTGGTGCGCCGCTAGCGAAGATGAGCAAGGATAAGGTTTACGCCGACCAGATTGTGCTGGTGACAGACGAGGGTGAGAATACTGCGCCTTTCTTCCGCGATGCCTGGGCCGAATACGTTCAGGAAATGAAGGCGGTTCCTAGCGTAATTATTGTACAGGTGGGTGGCGCAAACCCAGGCTTTGTAAAAGGTCTGGTGGACAAGGGTATTGAGGTGGTGCGTTACGAGTTCAAGGGTGACTACTACTCTTTGCCAAACGTGCTGCCACTGTTGGCTCTACCTACCCGCGCCGAGCTGGTAGAGTTGATTATGCAGCGCGAGTTGCCAACCCGTCCGTCAACCGCTAGGGTGAGTTAGTTTTTAAGGGGTAATGCTGATTAGAGTATAATATTCTAACCAGTATTATCCTAATTATTATATCAGAATCACTTTAGTGAGGTTTTAAGATGAGTGGTAACTCAAACCGAATTCTGGATGAAAATCTGCTCGAAGATATTCTAAGTAAAGGGTTTTTCCGTGATATACAAGAGTATCTGGAAGCCAAGTTTTTATTGCTTGCTATAGATAAATATAAGTCAGAGCTTGAAAAGAAAAGTTATTACAAAATTATCTTTGCCACACTTCAAAATCGTTGTTTTGACACAATGCTTTTGAGTATGGCAAGAATCCTTGACAAACAATGGGTTGGAATTGATAAGAGTAAAGAGCATTTTACACGGTCAATCACTGGTGTTTTGGAAATTTTGAGGAAGTGCCCTGAAAAAATCCGTTTAAGAGAAGCCAGCTTTGCAGCTAAGGTATTAACTGAAAGACATTCAATTGTCCCTGTAGCAAATTTTGACAAAATCCAGCAGCAATTATTAGCATATATAAAATCTGACCCAAACTTGGAAGAACACTCTGATTTAGAGTGCCAACTTATTTTGGATTTTGCTGATGTTATTGACGGTCAAATGAAATCAAATGAAATCTCTGATATTTTGAAAAATATAAAACGACATCGAGACAAACGATTAGCTCACAATGAGGCTGAGTTTGATCCAATCAACTTCCCAATTATCGAAATCAAGGGGTTGAAGCCTCTCGAAGAACTTGTAAAATTTTTCTTTGATTTGATAGCTGTTTCTATTCTCAGTCATGAGTATCGCTATGAAGAAGTTTTAGCAGCAGACATACAGGGCTTTGAATACGATAATTTATTAATAAGCAGGGAAGAACTGATTCAAAAACAATT
Organism: Chloroflexia bacterium; assembly: GCA_038207495.1. Taxonomy (GTDB): domain Bacteria; phylum Chloroflexota; class Chloroflexia; order Chloroheliales; family Chloroheliaceae; genus Chlorohelix. The sequence continues at coordinate 7,365 of JBBQZS010000020.1, read as the reverse complement.
TGAGCAACTAATGATAGATATGGGTATCCTTCCACATAATTAACCCGGTTTCTTTTTTAGAGTTATAGGAAGCTTTTGACATGGAAAACAAGCCACAAATTGATGTACGAGTCTTAATAGCGCGACTGAACCGGGAAAGTGCCGGGTTGCAGGAGCGTGAGTTTATCGCGCCCCTGTTACCGGGTGGTCGGATTCAGACTCGCTTAAATGGTCTGGTTTATCAATTCAAGCCAAAGGGCCGTTTTGTGGGTTGGGGCCGTTTCCACCCACTTAACGAGCGTGAGGCTGAGATATTGGGTGAAGCCTTGCCCTGGCAAAAAGCAGAATACCTGAAGCTTTTCCCGGCTCTGAAGGTTATTTTGCTCTGGTCTATAATGGTCTCCGAAGTCAAAACTCAAGATTCAAAACTTATAATTCCGCAAAGCGGGGCATGGTGGGCTTTGCCGTATAACGAAGGGGATGCCCGCCAACGTTTTGGTTTTGGGGGCGAACTGCTGCCCGTCTTTCTGGCTGACCCGCGTGACGGTGCGGAACGTTTCGAGCGAGCGATAGCGCGGGTGGCTGGTCAGCAACTCTGGTTTGAAGGGCCGGATTTAACCGCCGACCCGCAACAGGCCGAATGGTTACGAGATTCTGCAACTTTACCCGACGCACCCGAAAAGTTTTTGGCAGGACTGGCAGCTTCGCAACGGGCGGCTTTGTTGTTCTGGCAATTGCATCAGCTTGAGTTGAAAGGTGAAGTGCCATCCCTACAGTCCCAGAGTCCACGCCAGCAGCACGAAAAGCTGCGAGAATGGGTACGACAAAGTAAATTGGAACAGGAGTTGCAGCATGCCCTGGCAAAAGCCGATGCAACTTTACACAACTTTAGTGAGATTATTGGTGAGGATGGCGCATCCGCTCAATTGTTGGTGGAGTGGAGCGAGCGTGGTCAAACTTGCCGCTATCGTTCAGTTATTGATGCCAAAATGTCGGTTATATCAAGCGGTATCTGCTTGAGCGGGCGTGACCGTGATTTCGACCTTACCAGTCTGGTTAATGTTATAACTCAGGAAGATTAGATATATGAACCCAAACAGCCCATTTTTCCACGAGGAGCAGCATGCCAGCCTTGCGCCCTTCGCCGCTAACTTAATAACCATCTGTGGGGTGGGTGCGTTGGGCGGTAATCTAGCTGAAACGCTGGCTAGGATGGGTTTTTCGCGTCTCAAGCTGCTTGACCGTGACCGGGTTGAAATGCGTAACCTTTCCACTCAGCCTTACAATCGGGCGGAGGTGGGCATTCCCAAAGCGCGGGCTCTGGCAAACAGCCTTTATCGAGCAGTTCAAGCCAAAGTTGAGCCCGTGGCGTTGGAACTAACTGAAAGTAACGCCGCTAAACTGTTGAAGAGTAGCACTTTAGTGGTGGATGCTTTTGACAACCGATTCGGACGGTCTGCGGTTAGCGAAACAGCCTGCAAGTTAGATATACCTTGTTTGCATATCGGTTTTAGCTCGGATGGTTTGTATGGTAACGGATTGTGGGAACCGGATTATATTGTGCCAAGCGAAACTCCTGGCGACCCTTGCGACTATCCTCTAACCCGCCCTCTGGCGATAATGCTGGCGGCGTTGGCAGCCCGTACTATCGTCGAATTCTTTCGAGAAGGTCAGCAAACCAACTTTGAACTGACCTGGAACGACCTGAAAGTTAACAGGTTTTAGGTACTAGGTATGAGCTTTAAAACCTCATGCCTAAAACCTAACCCAGGTATCACCCTTAGTGATTATCCTGATAACCCTTTCCAATCTGCCATTTAGTAGCGATAGTTGTTATCTGATGGTAAAATTCTTACTATAGGACCACTTTTCTATTAGAATTTTAGATAGCCCGTAAAAGGTGTACAAATTTTTACCAAGCAAAGACGATTTACACCATTCTTTTCACCATGTGGTTGGTATAATATGACGTAGGATAAAAAGTTGCGGCTTACTCCGATACTACCCACGCAACTTGGCATTAAAACACAAAGGTTGCGTCTTACATAGAAGCATTATTGAGAAAGAAGGGTATCCGCCACTTCAAGGTCGAAGGAACTGCACAGCAGTTTGAAGAATATTAGTTGGATCGCATTGGAATAGCAGGAGAAAATTATGGAATTCCCCGATAACGTAAAAAATGTTGCACTCCGTACCTGGGTGCAGGCTATGGTTGACCTTTGCAAGCCTGATAACATTCATTGGTGTGATGGTTCGCAAGAGGAATACGATGCTTTATGCGAACAGATGGTTGAAAGTGGCACCCTGATAAAGCTCAGTCAGGAAAAACGCCCCAACAGTTTCTTAGCCCGTTCTGACCCTAGCGATGTCGCCCGCGTGGAAGACCGTACCTTCATTTGTAGCCTGAGTAAAAATGATGCTGGCCCGACCAATAACTGGGTACAACCCCGTGAAATGAAAGCCACCCTTACCAAACTTTTCGATGGGACGATGAAGGGTCGGACGATGTACGTTATCCCCTTTAGTATGGGGCCACTTGGCTCGCCAATTGCTCATATTGGGGTGCAACTTACCGATTCCGCCTATGTTGCCGCCAGTATGCGTATTATGACCCGAATGGGCTCAAATGTATTGGATGTGCTGGGTGATGATGATTTTGTACCATGTTTGCATTCGGTTGGGATGCCCTTGGCCGCTGGTCAGCAGGATGTTCCCTGGCCCTGCAACAAAGAGAATCGCTATATTGTGCACTTCCCGGAAGAACGCAGCATCTGGTCTTACGGTAGCGGTTACGGCGGTAACGCTATTCTAGCAAAGAAATGTTTTGCCTTACGAATTGCCTCGGTTTTGGCCCGCGATGAAGGTTGGTTAGCCGAACACATGCTCATTTTAGGGCTGGAGTCACCCAAAGGTGAAAAAACCTATGTGGCGGCGGCTTTCCCTAGTGCCTGTGGTAAAACCAACTTCGCGATGCTTATTCCCCCGGACGAATTTAATGGCTGGAAGGTTACAACGGTTGGTGATGATATTGCCTGGATTAAACCCGCGGCGGACGGAAAGCTCTACGCCATTAACCCGGAACACGGTTTCTTTGGGGTTGCGCCTGGAACTTCCTATAAATCCAACCCTAACGCGATGGAAAGCATCAAAAGCAACACCCTTTTTACCAATGTAGCTCTTACGCCCGATGGGGATGTCTGGTGGGAAGGTATGACCGACGAACCTCCGGCAAAACTGATTGACTGGACAGGCCAGGAATGGACGCCCGATAGTGGACGCAAAGCGGCCCATCCGAACGCCCGCTTTACCGCCCCCCTCGCGCAGTGCCCTTCGATTGACTCTGAGTATAATAACCCAAGAGGTGTGCCAATTTCGGCCTTTATCTTTGGTGGACGACGCAGCACGATGGTGCCGTTGGTTTATCAGGCTTTTAACTGGAACTACGGGGTCTATGCCGCCGCCACAATGGGTTCGGAAATGACGGCGGCTGCCGCCGGGAATATCGGGGAAGTGCGCCGCGACCCAATGGCAATGTTACCATTCTGTGGTTATCACATGGGTGATTACTTCAACCACTGGTTACAATTCGGGCGTTCTATTCCCAACCCACCCCGGATTTTCAATGTCAACTGGTTCCGCAAGGATGAGAAGGGCAAGTTTTTGTGGCCCGGTTTCGGCGAAAATATGCGTATCCTGAAGTGGATTGTCGAACGAGCGCGGGGACAGGCCGCCAGCGTCGAAAGCCCATTAGGTTGGGTTCCCCGCTACAGCGATATTGACTGGAAGGGGTTGGAGAATTTCTCCGAGGAAACCTTTGAAGCTTTGATGTCGCTCGACTCGGAAGCCTGGAAAAAGGAAGTCCAATCGCATGATGAGCTGTTCGTGCGCTTGTATGACCGCCTACCCAAAGAGTTAATTTACATCCGTGAGTTAATTCTTTCCGGTCTGTGGCGTTCCCCCGACAAGTGGGAAATGGCTAAAGACGACCAGGGCCAGTTTGTCCAGGTGTAGGGCGAATACTCTCAAAACCAAAAATTCAGTAGGGGCGGTTTCCGAACCGCCCTTATTTAATAAATGAAGGGCTGGAACCAGATTTAGTCCACCAATTATTAGCGTTCCTGCAAGCTGAAGAAAAACTGCCTGGCCGCACTTTATATCCTAGGTCAACTCCGCAACGCGCTGGCGGTTGAAAGCTTGATGAAAATAGTGGAAAATGGAGCTGCTGAATCTCTTAAAATAAGAGAATATGCAGCTACAGTCTTAGGTCAAGTAGAAGAGGAAAAGAACGTGTTCCCACTTATAGGGCAAAGTGCTGATTATATAATTTCTAATTATTTAAGGTAAAATAGTCCCCGACATATCTAAAACCTAACGCCTAAAACCTAAAACCTTTATTGGAGGTGAATTGTGACAATCAATGCGGATGTCCGCCCTGTCGGGGTGAGCGAGGAAGAATTAGCCACCCTGGAGTCAATCCAACGGCGGGTATTGTGGCTCTCGACCCTGATAATTCACCACGCCAACAATGTGCGGCCCAATCCTGATAAAAACAAAGTTGGTGGACATCAAGCTTCCTCTGCCTCAATGGTTTCAATTTTAACCGCGCTGTATTTCCATTTCCTGCGCTCCGGTGATAGGGTGGCGGTCAAGCCCCACGCCTCACCCGCCTACCACGCTGTGCAATATCTGTTGGGCAACCTTGAGCAACGCTACCTGACTGAACTGCGCTCCTTCAAAGGATTACAGGCCTATCCCAGCCGCACCAAAGACCCCGACCCGGTAGATTTTTCCACTGGCTCAGTAGGTTTGGGTGTAACCGCCCCGGCTTTTGCCGCGCTTGCCCATCGTTACGCTCTTGACCAGTTTGGGCAGGTCAATTCGCGGCGTTTTATCGCGCTGGCGGGTGATGCCGAACTGGACGAAGGGAGCGTGTGGGAGGCGGTCAACGAAGAAGCCCTGCGCGGCCTGGATAATACTCTCTGGATTGTAGACCTTAATCGCCAGAGTCTTGACCGGGTAGTGCCGGGTATCAAGGCGGGTCAGCTAAAGAAGCTGTTTGAGGTTAGCGGCTGGCATGTGCTAGAAGCCAAGTATGGAATAAAATTACAGGCTATTTTCCATCAACCCGGCGGCGACCACCTGCGCCAACGGATTGACGAAATGAGCAATGAAGAATATCAGGGTATGTTGCGGTTGAACGGAGCTCAACTCCGCCCCAAACTGGTCGGGAATGATTCGGTGCTGGCTGAATTATTAGCCAGTGTGCCAGATAGCGACCTGCCAGGGTTATACGCCAACCTGGGCGGGCACGATTTGCCAGAATTGTTGCGGGTTTTGGACGAGGCGGATGCTGTAAAAGGAAGCCCGGTGGTGATTTTCGCCTACACTATCAAGGGTTGGGGCTTGCCGATTGCCGGAGACCGTATGAACCATTCCAGCTTGCTTAATCAGGAGCAGCTTGAGTCGGTACAGGCGCAATTAGGTATTCCCAAAGGTCAGGAATGGGACGCTTTCCCGGCTGACTCGCCTGAAGGCAAGCTTTGCTGGGAGTCGCGAACCCGACTTTATAACCAACCTGTGTTCCATGCCCCCGCGCCAACCGCTCAAGTCATACCGAATGAACTGAAAATCGAGCATACAGCCCAGACCAGCTCACAGGAAGCTTTCGGGCGGGTGTTGCGGAGTCTGGCTGACATGCCGGAAATTGGCTCGAGGGTGGTCACAGCCTCGCCCGACGTTTCAATTTCCACCAACCTGGCCGGCTGGATTAACAAAGTTGGGGTTTATCATATTACCGAGAAGCCCGATTATGAACCGGAAGGGCCGCGCCTGCTCAAGTGGCAATCCAACCCAACGGGTCGCCATATCGAGTTGGGCATCAGCGAAATGAACCTGTTTATGTTGCTGGGTATGCTGGGGCTTTCGGACGAGCTGAGTGGGCAATTGCTCTTTCCTATCGGTACGGTTTATGACCCGTTCGTTTGTCGGGGCCTGGATGCCCTGATTTATGCTCTGTACTCAAAGTCCAAAATGATATTTGCTGGAACCCCCTCCGGCATCAGCCTTTCACCCGAAGGCGGAGCGCATCAATCCAGCATTACTGCCTCTATTGGGTTAGAATTGCCCAACCTGCTCTCTTATGAACCCTGTTTTGCCCTGGAAGTTGAGTGGATTATGTTGGAAGGGTTGCGGCAGTGCTGTGACCGGGTTAAGGGCGAGTCAACTTATCTGCGCCTTAGTACCAAGCCCATCGAACAAAACCTGTTGCAAGGTGCTTTAGCCCGCCTGGGTCAAGACGAACTACGGCGGCAAACTCTGGCAGGGGGCTATCGGTTGATTGACTATCGGTTTGATGCGCTCGAAACTGACCCGAAATATACCGTCAATATCGCGGTTTGCGGGGCAATGGTGCCGGAAGCGATTGCCGCCGCCCGTCTGCTCCATTACGAAGGCGTTGCTGCTAATGTCCTGAACCTGACCAGCCCGCAACTTCTTTTCAAGGAATGGCAGCTTTGCAAGAAGAAGAATGGTTCGCTTGACTCTATGCATCTGGCGACCCTCCTTCCATCTGAAGAACGCCGCGCTCCCATTGTTACGGTGCATGATGCCGCCTCCCACGCCCTGAGTTGGTTGGGGAGCGTTTATGGTGCGCCCGTCACGGCCTTAGGGGTAGATGAGTTTGGGCAATCCGGCCTCCGTTCCGATCTGTATCGCGCCTTTGGGATAGATGCCGAAAGTATTGCCGAGGCTGCTTTTACCGCCCTTGAGGTTTAAGGCTAGTTAAGGTTCTTAATACTAATTGATGGATTACATTGATGGCTGATTCCACTGAATTACAGAATTTAAAGCATGAAATTACAGCTTTTAGAGAATGGGCCGATAAACTACCGAATCATACACCTGAATGGGAAGTGTTTTATCTCTGGTGGGATAATATTTATGATGTAGTAAAGGAATATGTTGAAAAAGTTCCCTTGAATACTTGGACATCAGAAACTTTTGAACTTTTACTATATGCTCTAGCACGAGATAATGAGGACGAGGTTATTTTACACTTTCTTGAAAATTACCCAGAACATTTAGTAGCCTTAGCCACTAAAGCTCTTACCTATGGGGACTATAAAGCAAGATGGCAAGTTGCTTATGGGTTATCAAAGTTGAAAAATAATCAAGGGGTTGCTAAGGAACTCTTACAACAATTTTTACTCGATGAAGAAGAGTATGTCAGGCGTAGAGCCTCATTTGCGAGAGTGTAGAATAGTCTGTGTAAATGGAAAGAGCGGTGATAAACTAAAGAAAAAAAGAAGAGGCTATTAAGGAGGAACTCGATGGGAGAGCCGGACAGAACCCAAACTCAGGAAATAATGCAAGCGACGCTACCGCCCC
>JBBQZS010000019.1:0-101198 GCA_038207495.1 Chloroflexia bacterium | reverse complement strand
GTAATAAGATTTGGAATTTCCTATTACTGGTATGGCACTATACCTGTTTTATAGCAAGCCTTTTAGCCTGCACTTTTACTCTTTTTAAGGTGCTTTTGGCAAACTCAGCAGCTTGCCTCTAATTTGCGCCAATTTTAGGTACTTAAAGGCGTTAACACCGTGAACTGTTACTAAGCATCTGAATTCCTTTTGAATTTACGAACAAACGTTGCAAAAATATGGTATAATGATAGTGCATGAGCAAACTATTTAGTATAGGAACATTAAATGGCTACTATTAACCTCCATTTTGAGAAACTTCTATCAAATCTCCAGCCACCAGATGACCGCTTAAAGGCTGCCCGCGACCTCCCACCACTAATTCGTAACTATCTCAAAGACTGCTCCTCTTTTCCAACTATAGAACCGCATACACGGCTTGCTGGTTCTTATGCTCAACATATGTCGTCCGGTGACGTTAAAGATGTAGATATTTTGGTAAGGTTGGATGGCACTCCAGCAGAAAATGATCCCCCTGCAAAGCAGGTTATTAAAGACCTTTATAATGCCCTGAGTAAGCTTACCAAATTACCCGACGCTCTTGGTGAATGGCAAGTTGGGCAGGTCGAAGCCGAGCTCGAAATCGAACGTGCTCGTCGATCGGTACATGTCTATTTCAAGAATCACGATTTTCACCTTGACCTGGTTCCGTGCATAGCTCCCAACGGTTTCGATGCACAGCTCTTTGTGCCTGACCGAGGATATAACGAATGGGTTGGGTCGCATCCTCTAGGTTATGTAGCACTGCTTAATGACTTAAATAACCAGCATAAAGGCAAGGTCAAAAAGCTAGGTATATTGCTCAAGCACTTCCGAAATTACCAAATGCAACAACGTAAGCCCAAAAGCTATTGGTTGGGTGCAATGCTGGTGGAGCATGTCCAAAATGGCAAACTCGATATGACTTGTCCTTTGCCTGTTCTATTCGGTGATCTTCTAAATTGTATTTATAATCAATTTGCCGCCACACTGGGCATCCAGGATGCTGTACCCCATATCAAGGATCCCATACTAGGACATGATGTATCTCCAAATTGGCAGCGCACTCACTTCGAGACCTTCATGCGGCGAGTCAAAGAGAGTCGGGATTGGGCTAATACCGCCCTAGAAGATTGGGAAGCTGGAAATCAGGAGGATGCTATTGCTGGTTGGCAAAAAATATTCGGCGGTGATGAAGAGGGTTATTTCATTAGTAAACTTGATGATGAATTTGTCAAAAGTATAGTTGCACCTGCACTACCTGGTGTGAGCTTTGTCAGCAGTCAAGGCCAACTCGTAAGTACCAAACCGTCTACGGGAGTTTATACTCCGGTCAAGCCAACCAAGTTCTACGGTCATGAGCAAAAATAATAAATTACTTGTGCCGTTAGCAGTGCAAGATTTACATATAAAAAAGTGCTTCGATGGCTTCAGCATCAAATGGCTACAGCATGAGCGGGAATGTATCTGGTTTGGAACGCTTCAACCTATCCTGGACCGTTCTATCTATCAGGTTGCTATTCGTTATCGAAAAGGCGGTATTCCTAAAGTAACAATCAAGTCGCCATTAATAATAAACTCTGCACCTCATAGATATAGTGATAACAGTTTATGCCTATATCAACCAGAGGAGCAGCCATGGTATGGTAACGAAATTATAGCGCATACTATACTGCCATGGACGGCCTCCTGGTTATATTATTATGAACTCTGGCTTGATACTGATACCTGGTATGGGCCAGAGGCTTCCCATAACACTAAACCAAAAACCCCTCAAGTAGAATCGGCTTGAGCGAGCCACGATAAAGAGATTTTGTATGTCTAAGCCAATCAAAAAAATGAACCTTTCGCTCTTGAGTCGGGAAGCCTCTGGCGGTGACATCGCCGAAGGTGGTTCTATCTTTCAAGCTAATGTTGTTATAAGTGCCGTTTGTCGTTGGTTAGCTGATGAAAGTTTTAGCCAATTAAGCCGGGAGTCATTGGGCGACGTTGAAGCTAAATTCTTTGTCCCTGGTCAAGAATTCCAACTAGAATTCATTGAAGCTAAGAACCATTCACTTGAACCGACTGAATTTTGGGCTGAGATAGAGCACTTCTTGGATTTAGACAAAACCCATCCTGGCATTTATCGGCACTTTACCTTAGCTAGTCCAGATGTATCGGCCACTCTCAAGCCTGTAATTAATGGGTTGGCACGATTTCGAAAACCATTGGATTTTTACGGTGAGGACAGCTCTGTGATTGCAACTTCATTCGAGGATTTCAAGGAGTTGATCAAGAAGCAAAATCGGACGGAAAAAGATGCCCAATTCCTTTTTGAGAAAGTTTCTATAATTTTTGATTTAGGTGGGCAATCACAGGGTAATCACCTCTTTGAGGCTATTAAGAAATATTTACCTGAATATATGAATCTGAAGATGCATGAACTAGAAACTATTTATGTAAACCTGAAGGAGTTTTTGCACAGTCGCAAAAACCAACCATTCACTCGAAGGGAAATAGAAGAAAAGTTTAGAGAAAAAATTGATTTTCGAAATTTACCTCCCCCGCGCCCAATCACTCTTCATATATCCAATAATAACCAAGAAACTCCCGTAGGGCTTCATTTTAATTGGGCTGAATTCGGGGGTGAAAGCGTTCCATCACCTGTTAGCTGGCAAAAAAAGGTGTTATTGGAATTGGAGCAAACCCGTGATTGGATATTGCAGACTCGAGATGAGCGTAGGATTAAAATTATTGGCAAAACTCGTTTACCTACCGCTTTCACAATTGGCACAGTTTTTTCGGCTACTCAGGGTTTTGAATTAGAGGTTGACTATAGAGATAATACGTTTTTTACCAGTAATAGGGTTTATGATGAAGATATACCTAAGCCTTATCAATGGCAAATTACTCAAAATGGTGATTTAAAAGAGGCTGACCGTTTAATTGTGACTATTGGAATAGTAGCCCAGATTGCTGGAGATGTTGAAAATTGGGTCAAACAAATAGACACTACATCACGGCCAATGTTACATTTGTTTGGGGCACTGCCCTTGAGTTCTGCACGTCAGGCTGAACAAGCTATCGGAGATGCCAAACGAATTATTAGAGAATTAATTAGTGGGACTAGGATTAATCAACTTGATTTATTCCTGGCTGGACCATCCTGGTTCGCCAATTTTTTCGGTTATCGTTCAAGCTCGCTACCCCCAATTCAAACCTACCAGTTTTTAACTACTACCAGGCAATATTCACCCGCTATTTTCATTCCAGCTCGATAATAAGCTTTGAACTCCTATAGGATTATTAGACCTAACCCTTATGGCAGTGATGTAATTTTTATTCTCTAACAACAATCGAGTTAAATTCCAAGTGCTTTTATCGCTGCAGCTTGTGGTTCACCAAAAAAGATTGGATCTACCCTTTCTACAATATCAGCCGAAACATCCATAAAATGGCGCTTGTTCTCGATTGGAACTAGGGCTTTCCGGGCACCATTGTCCATTCCTACCTGCAATGGCTCGGCTAAGGAACGGACGGCTTTTAGATTCCCCTGGATACTCAAGTCCCCAAGTATTAGCAAGCCAGGAAGGGCTGGCTGTTTCTTGATAGCAGAATATATTGCTACTACCAACCCAATACCCGCTTCACAGGTTACACGGTTAGCTAATAAGTCTATTGCTTCAATGTGGAAATCAGTCGTGTCAAGGGATTGTGAAATACCCAAATTCACCTTGTGCCCTTGTAAATAAGCGTAGGCTCTTTGTATGGACTCTTTCATCAAACCTTCAATGCCACCCGCAATTTTCAATTTTCCGGTGCCAGGCGAAGAACCCACTTCCAGACGATATAGTCCTACCTTTCCCTGGTCATCAACCGAAGCGGTGTAGACCGAGCCCGGAGCCAGGGGGTCTGTGGAAATCAGATCACGCCCACCTTCTTCCGGCACACCCACAAAGCGTTCTTCTCGGGTTTCGGAGTTGATATAGGAAAAAGAAGTTTGATGATATTCGAAAGAACCCATTTTCTTAAGCTGCTCTTTCACTCTTCGCCTACCCTCTAGTGCAATTTCAACCAGTTCCGCCATTTCTTCTCGGTTTAACTGCCCATCAGGATAGAGTATTTTTATCAAGCCGCTCACCGTTTTGCGAACCGCCTTTACATCGCGGGCATTGAGATGAGAACCTAATGAAAAATAGCGGTCTATCATTTCAGTAAAATTATGACGGCGCAATTCTCGAAGGGCTTCGGCCAGATAATCGACCACAAAACCGTAATGGTCGGTAAAAAACTCTACCCGCATTTTGGGTATTTCCCAACCAGGAATATAGAAATGCAATCTATCCAAAAAAGCCATATCTTCGCGGATTATTTCCGGCAGTGGCACGAAAAGGTGGGAAGATTTGACCATTACTTCCACTGGTTGATTGGTATTGCCAAACATGGCAATTGAGGCAGCCCCTGACACAGCATCTTTACCACGGGCGAAGGTGCCTGACTCGCAATAGGTTTTGAGGGTAGTTATAACCTCTTTGGGCATTTTTTGCAGGTCAGCTACTTCATCGAAAGCAACCGAATCCCAAAGCCCCACCAGCCCCACTCTACCACTGGCCATATTGTAAAAGAGATTGGCAACAGTAGTCGGCCCGGTTAGGAGAATGACGTATGGGCTTAATTCCTGAAAAGCATAGGATTTGCCGGTACCCCGCGGTCCTAGCTCGATCAAGTTATAGTTCTGCTCACAAAGGGGAATAAGCCGCACCAGGAAATGGAGTTTAAGCCGGCGGTCGAAGTGAGAGGGTTCCATGCCTATGCTGCGAATAAGTAGGTCTATCCACTCCTCGCTGGTGAATTGTCTTCTACTCTCCCGGTAATCTTCTAAGTCAAAGTTAGCAAGTTGGATGGGACGAAAGTCTTCAATCCAGAAAGGGCTGCGCTTTCCTTTGGCTTCCTCATCATACAAGTGGGAAAGATTTACCTGGGCCCACACTCCGCCCATAAGTAGCCGATCATATTCTCTAATAAAGCGCTCCGGGATGTGAACGAATTTGTGTCCGAAGTTCACCAACTCTGCCCAATATTTGTCGTCCTCTGATAAATACCGTACTTTTACTTTATCAATCAAAGTATGACGACCCTTTTCACGAACAAACGACTGAACCTTATTGGCTTCATCTGGACGAACAAAGTTATCGGCAAGCGTAGTATTGACCAGGCGCAAACCGGCTTCAATAGCAGCAGGATCATCGGTAGCGCAGTATTTGCCCAACAAGTATTCAAGTACAAAAACTGGAACATTCGCGCCAACCTTAACCTTGCGCACCAGGTCTTTGCGGACGACTTTACCGGCAAAAACCGAATTGACTTTTTGATCCAGTTCTAAAGACATAAAAATCTCCTAGATGGCAATAACCATCTCTATTTTGCCCAGGCGACCAAGTTCTGCTCCACTAATTGCATCCAAGAGCAATATTTCAGCAACTTTTTCGGTAGTCTCATCAATCATAAGGGTAATAGTATTCGATTCTAATTCCTTTGAATTGCTTTCGGAAAGTCTGAACTGGACGTTACCGGTTGCTTCTTGGAAACCATATGACGCACTGATCGGGCGCGAAATAGCTTTACCACCTACCTGAACTTCCAACCGTACCTGAGGGGCTTCTAGCGGTAGGAGGTCACCGGCAAAACCCTTGATTTGCACTGAGAAAAACCGTGTGCTTATTTTTTTAGAACCGGGTTGCAAAGTCCAGTTGATCTGACTTTTACCGATGCCTTCAGCGACCTTTTTAGCTTTAAGGCTAATCAGTGGGATAATGAGTTCTTGGGGTGACATTCCACCGTGGAAATAGGCTTTGGCACCACCCTTCGCTTTAAAACAGGCCAGATTCCAGGGTACTGCAATTTCCAAATCCCCTCCCAGCCCGAATTCCGAAAGACTTGCCCGCATGTAAGCCGGGTCGGCACTGCCACCTTGACCTACCCAGACCCGGCGATGCAGATCATAAGTCTTTCCACCAGGGGCTTCAATCTTCATATCATCGCCTAATTCTTCACCGAATAAATAGCCATGATCGGCACTGACGACAATATGCTTAACCCCAAATTCGGCCAACTTTCGGAAAGCTCGCTGGAGTGACAATAATACACCATCCATCGTCTGACGTGCTAGCGGGACGTTATCTCCTTCGCATAATGCATCAATCTCTTGGGAGGTAATTAGCACCAGCCCGGCGGCTTGTATCCCATCCTTGACTTTCTTTTTAGGGCTGGATAGCAAATCTTCCAGTTTAGCCTCAAAGATTTCTACCCCGGCATTGGCCTTGAAATAATTAATCCGATCTTTTCGGTCTTTGAGCAAGGTAGTATCGATCTTAAGTGACAGTTTTCCATCGGTAACTGAAACGATTGATAAAGATTTGTCAGCAATCGGCATTAAGGCTGCCATTCCTATTTCGGTTATGGTGGGAACAGTCGCTACTGCGCCTCGCATTTCCATTTCAAACTCTTCTTTGAGGCTCAAGGCCAATTCCCGGCCCATTTCGTAGCGCATAGCATCAACCAGCACATAGGCGGTTTTGGCCTGCCCCAGTAGCGGCTTTACGTTCTTCTCAAAGATTTGAGCCTGGCGGGCAGCACCGTGTATTTTGAATTTGGCGGTTTTGTATTGCTCCAGAAACTGCTGGGCCAGGCTGTTAGTAACTTGAGTATAACGGTCACGCGCTTTGTTAATCAGCTTTTCCAATTCAATATGAGCATTACCGCTGTCAAAATCGAATTCATGATAGCGGCGTTCCTGGTTACGATAGTATGTATCCAACAGGCACCAGGGATTAGCGGTGTCGGTATATGCTTCAAAAATAGTTTTAACGTCTTTTACTCCGGCTTTTAGTGCTGTCTCGACCCGGTTAGCTTCAAGGAGCACATTACCAGCCGTTTCGATAAGCGCCCACCGCGCCTGGGCTGATGGTACAAGTTCTGACCAGAAACTCGATTTCCGCTCTCCCGCCAGCTTTACCAGGTCAGCTTTGGTGTGAGTAACTAACTCCTTTTCTACTAAAGATTGGAGTAGGGTTTCGATCCCCCCAAAGGTGTCTACTCCTTTAAGCAGTTCTAGTTTGAAATCCACCTGGGTAAGGTGTAATTCCTGCTCAATCCGATTAGACCAGGTAGCGTAGCTATCCCGCAAGTCTCGACGTAAACGCCATTCACGTGCGGTATCCTTACAGGCATTCTGATAGGCAGGATGTGAGGTAGTTTTTATTGTTGCCAGTTTTGTGGGCAGGTCTCCCTGAATATTACTCAGGAGGTCATTTTGGAGAATATGCCGCGACAATGCCAATCGCCATCCTCCCGCCGCAAAAGGTAAAGGCAGGGCCACCTCATAAGAGCTCAAAAACAGTTCGGACAGCTCCGCGCCAGCATCCTTTAAGATTACCTCCTGATCATATTGTTCGCTGTTCAAGAAAGCTAGTGCTACATCCTGGGGATTCCCGGTGCCAAAAATAAGAGATACAACCCCTTTACTGATGCTACCACCTTTTTCAGCCAGTTTATCAAGGTCAGAAAGGGTGAGTTTTCCTTCTTCTACCTGTTTAACAATCGGTGTTACATCGCCAACGGCCTTTTCGGCTTTAAGGGCTTCACGGGCAATCAGGGAGAGGCGGGTATTTAGCTCCGGTGGTTGCTGCCCAGGTTGCATGACCACGCCGCCTGCTTCCAGTTCAATCAACGAGTGAAAAGTTTTGGATTGGTCAAGGGGCAGGTATACCACTAAACGGGGCGCGGTCGAATTTTCCAACAAAGGGTCTATTTGGTGGCGCAAGGCGAAAAAACTACCCTCATATTTTGCAACCTGAATACCAGGTAGGTTTATTTTTGTAACAGCTTCCTTATAGTGGCTTTCCGGGTCGTACCAGACCACCAGCCCATGCTCATTTACTTGTTTTTCGATTGCCTTATACAGGTACTCTGTTACTTTACCCACCGATATTTTCCCTTTTCAGACCTCCAAAACCATATTCAAACTTTTATCAGGTGTTAGCGGTTGAACTTTTTTTTTTCGTGCCAATCCATCATTTCCAGAGTTTTTGGATAATGATAACCTAAATCATACAGCTTTTTGTAATAAGGATATTTCTTTTCATTTGTCCATGTATCACCATGGTATTGTAATATCGAAAGAATTATCGCCTCAGCTAATTCTCTTTTATCTTCCAGAACCGCAAGCTCAAGTTCTTTATGAATAATCTCCGAAGCAACTTCTTTTGGTAAAATATCCCATAACAATTCGCAGAGTGCTTTCACCTGGGGTTTCTCAATTTGAAGCTTAAAAAATAGTTCTGCCGCCTCAAAGTTAGCGGCTTCCCTGGCATAAAAAAAGAAGCTCTTGCTCACATCAAGATATTTCTGATCAACTTGTGATTTCCACTCTTCTAGCAGGCTTAGATATAGATTTATAATAAATTCCGACCCGGGGCTAAAATCTTTTAAGGCTAAAAGTTGTTCTACAAGAAGCCTGGAATACTCTGTAGCTTCCTCATTTTTGGTAAAAAGCTCTATGGCTGGAGCTAGAAAATCATACCAGTATTCAGAAGCTATCAGAGATAAAACTTTTATCAGGTATTTCTTGGTAAAGATGTATCTATCACCAACTACCGCTAGCCTCACCAAATTAGCCTTTTTTTCTTTAGTGGCTAAATTAATGATTTCCTTTAGATTATCCCCGGAAGTTAATCGGATTAATAAAACTCCTACCTCCTTTATAATAAATTCTCGATTTGTCGCCATAAGTAAGGAACTATCAATTCGACCCAGTGCTTTGAATAAAATTTCATGTGGGTAATCAGGGGTCTGTAATAACCAGGTTGCTATATTTACCAGACGTTCGTTACCCAGATTGCCATATCCGAGAGCTTTTGAAATGTACTCAAGTCCTTTTTGGTGATCAAGATGGGTTGGGACTGTGAAGTATACTCTGCCGAGCAGGTAATAATAAAACCTGACTTCATTGGTTTCAAGCGTATTAATTTTGTTTTGTAGAAAAACAATCCGAGTCTCTATCGGTAGGTTATCTATTTCCGGCGGATGTATATCTTCAACGAAATCAGGCGTAAATCCCGGTATTTCGTCCTGTATGTATTGCGAATTTGTCCAGACAAGTCTTTGAGCTTGAAGATAATCGAAAATATACCTTTTAAAACTATTCCCCGGTTCAATTCCCTGTTCACGTAGAATTTTCACCCCAAGCCTATCAACCTGATAGGTTGCCGGGTATTTGCTTTCGTGAACGAATACTTTTATATAATAATGTTTGTTTTCATCCGATTGGTGCAATACGGGCATAGCTGGATGCTCTCCTATCAAGTTATTAAGTATGCATACTAACAATACTCTCCGCTATTTAACTAAACCTTTTTCCCGCAACTGCTTACCGATATTTGACCACTCGTATTTACCCTGCTTCAGCTCATCCCAATATTTTTTAGCCTCTGCCCAGGGCACCAGTTCCCACAGGGGCGCGATGTTCAGCACTACCCCATCGTTCAAATCTGGCTCAAGGCCAAGTTTGGCGGCGCGGGCCAGCTTATCTCGGAAATCCTCGAGTTCGGAGACAAAGGCTTCCTGTTTCTCTATCTGCCGCTCAAGTTGCCGATTGGACTCCCCCTGGCGTTGGGCCAGCAGTTGATCCTGTTTGCCTTGCTCAAGCTTTATTTTTGGTTCCACGTAATTCACCAGGGCTTTGTAAAGAATATCTTTGTCCAGACGGTGGTAGTAAAGCCATAACGAATAATTTTTCTTGGAGGATTGCAATAACCAGTAGATCGGGGCTTTGCGGCGACTTTTGGAATACCGCTGTACATGATCCAGCCAGAAACCACCCTTGCCGGAGTTGCGGAAGTAATCCCGCAGTTCTTTTACGCCGAGTATCCCACATGCTTCTTGCTCAATGGCCTCGGCTTTTTCTTTCCAGAGTAGTTCCAGCACATCCCGCACTCGGCGAACAACATCATCGGAATGGTCTGCATCATCGGTTAAAATACCGTCCCAATCTATTTCCAGGGGATAATCAGGTGGAGTTGAGGAAAGAGGCAACCCATCCTCGCCCGTGAGCATACCGGGTGAACAAGCGGGTAAAGGGGCGAACGGATCTGGTAGTTCTGGAATTTCGCGCTGACCAGTAGCCAGACGTATATCCCAGCGACCAAAAATACAACCTGTAATATAAGACAATAAACTTTCAATTTTTGAATAAAGATTCTCAACAATTGATTCATGAGCACCAAACTCATCATCTGAGTCAAACTCCTCCATTCGGTCAAAAAATCTTAACGAAATTGCCTCGTTTATATCCCGCTCCATTTCTTCCAATTCTTCGGCACTTAGTCCAAAAGAATCAGCAATTTTCAGCTCCAATTCCCTACCTAATAGTGAAGATAGATTCCATTCATGTTTATTATTAACTAGGTTATAATAGTTAGTAATAAAAGTGGGGCAAATGAAATAGTGATATGGCTCAATTGTTTGAATCATTTCACGACGATTGTTATATTCAGTAATGATTCGCCCAATAATTTGATCTTTAATTTTTTGTGTAAGATTTGACACCGGCAGGTTTTGTATCATGCTTGCTTGGAATGTCGGACGAGCAAACATTCCACCACTAAATCTTGCCACTGCGCTCGCTAAATTAGAAGCACAATAACCTAAAAGAGTATATTCTTCGCCTTCAACTGGATATGCTTGTGAACGACCCGCTGTTGGAATAACACCCTTAGGTACAATATAAGGTACTAACCTAGTAGATCTAAGCATGTAACTAAATCCAGGTTGGAAATACTTGTCTTCACTTCTAACTGTTCTTGAAGCTGACTCTCCTCGTAACTTTGCATATTCTTTAATGGCAAGACCATCTTTTTCCCAATCAACAACCAATGTAATTGGCGAAAGCCACAGTGATGCTGTATCTGTTTTAGAGTAAAAAGCCCATTTTTTATCATTCCGAAATAAAGTTTGAAAATCATCTTTATTTTTATGGTTCGAACCTATTTTTTTTGGAGGTACTTCCCAAATTAATCTTAAAAACCTAGCATCATTGCTTGTTTGTAATCCAACTCGTATACTACCTAAATTGCCTTCAAGTTTTTTATGATTAGCTAAAATATTAATTATTTTGTTTGGTATCCAATACGCAAAAGGAGATCCTTGTAGCTTGGAAAAAATCTCATTATTAACATAAAAATTGTTTCTAGAACTCTTACCACCATTATTTGCTATAATAGATTCTTGGAGACTTAGCGATTTTTCTGCTTCAATAAGAAGTCTAAAATATATTGATTTGCGGTTGGGAAATTTATTTTTAGTAATAAGATATGTGGCTGTCTCTACCATAGCATCAAGAACACCATCGCCCAAATCTGCAAAGAGTTCAATGTTGCCTCTTTTAAGTAAAATTTCTTGACGGAACGAAAAAAAGCTGCCTAAAAAGAAACACGTTCTACTTGAAATAGCCCCTAGGTAACCAGAAGGGATCAATAAATCAAGGGCTCTTTCAATAAAATTTGCAAGCAAGTCACCTTTACTTTTTAGGTAGACCGTTTCTACATAATTCTTAGTAGTTTTGCAAGGTTCCCCAAAAGGAGGGTTCATTAACAAGATATTATAACGTTTTCGACACAAATCGATAAAAGCAAAACCGCGGGATGCATCCTCGCAAAAGAGGCTGCGTAGTAAGCCGTTACCGTCGGTGGCACGGTTGGCGTATTCTCGCAAAGCTTCCAGCACTCGGTTTTCGGCTTCGTTCCAGAACTCCTCATCCGTAATGCCCCGCAGGTCAAAGCGCAATTGCTCTAGCGTAGGTTTCTTCTCGGCAGGGAACATCTCCAACTGCTCGGCTTTGGGCTTGGCTTCCCACTGCTTCTTTGCAGCCTGTATAGCATCTTTCAATTCTTCTTCGATCTTGAGTAGCGACCCGGCCTCGCTGGCTAGTTTCATTTTTTCAAAGACTGCTTTTACCAGTTGCCCCAATACCGGCGGTTGTAGTCCGGTGGCAAACTCATCCAGCAACTCTTTTTCACCCGGCATCGGCTCGGCACACACAATATTGGTGCGGGTTATCTGAGGGCGTTGCTCCCGCTTCAACCCCTGCTGCTGGTAAGAACGCTGCGCCCTTAGCCATAAGGCCAACGCCGCAATCTGAGTTGCCCGAAAATCTATATCAATCCCATGAAGGTTGTGAGCCAGAATCAGTCCTGGTACAGCCTTGCGGAAATCCTCCGGGGTTGGGTAAAAAGTACGCAGGTTCTGGCCT
Source organism: Chloroflexia bacterium (assembly GCA_038207495.1). Classification (GTDB taxonomy): domain Bacteria; phylum Chloroflexota; class Chloroflexia; order Chloroheliales; family Chloroheliaceae; genus Chlorohelix. The sequence goes on along the minus strand of JBBQZS010000019.1, from coordinate 88,891 downwards.
AATTCCTCATCCTCATAGGTCTCCCGGTAAATCACCTCCAACAAATCGAAACAATACAACAGGAAGTGACCACTACCGCAGGCTGGGTCAAGTATTTTCAAATCGCGGGGATCTTTAGCCTTGTGGAATGGAATAAATACAGGTAGTTTAAGCATCTCAGCCTGTGGTAAATCGGTCTGACGCATTTGCAACACCCGACGACGCAACTCATTGGCAATTCGGGCAATCGCAACCAGGTTCGCGCTAAATAAACCCTCGGTAAAGCGGTCAGCCCGCGCCACTGCCAGCGTACAATCCCATAAATCCTGAGTTTTACCTTCGACCAGTTGTTGCGGGTCGCCTTGGTTTAAGTCAGTCAGTAATGCTTGCCATTCTTCCTGGCGGGGATCGTCTCTCCAGTTAAAAGGTCGGTTTAGATGAGCAAAATAGTGGAGGCGCATAGCTGCCCCGTCAGTTTCACTTCTAAGAGAGTAGGTTTTTTCAGCCGTCTGTTCAAGCCAATGTTTTTCATTGCTGGTTTCAAAAGGTGGGATTTCCTGGTCGGTTTCTCCAAAAAAGAAAGCGGCATCAGCTTGAATCTGCGAAGTTGAAGGTCTATCCGCTTTTTCCCTTTCCGCTAGAAAAACTTCGTCATAACGCCGCACCAGGTAGCGGCATTTATCCTTAAGTTCGGTTTTCCCCTGACGCATTTCGTACCACATCCGGCCCAGGGTGTTATCCACCAGGAATTCCACCACATAACGTGGAGTGAAGAACTGATTCAAAAACGCTAATTCGTACGAATTACGCGGTGCCCGAGTTTCTTTATGCGTTTGATCCCTTAATTCTTTAGGAGTGAAATATTGGTACACCCAGCCAACCGCTTCATCTTCCACCCAGATATCTTTTAGCTCGCTACTGTTTATCAAATCCAGCACCTGCTCTAGCACATTTTGAGAAGGGAACAGCCTGTTAGCGGGGTCGGTGGGCGAGAATAGTACCCCAATCTCCTGCGAAAGAGTCCCTCCCAGCCATTCCAGAAAATGCTTATAAGCTTCGTCCTGTTTACCACCGCTCCACAGTTTTTGAACCTCAGCGTGCTCCGCCAGATAAAACATAAACCCCTGGGATTTTACCCCGCGACTTACCGCCTCCCGGATTAGGCCGCGTGTTTCCATCATCTTATAGGCGCAAAGGCGGTTCAAATGGGTAAAAGCCACTTCCCGGATTAGTTGCGCCACCGCCTCTTTGGTTTTAAACCCACCAGCTTCGATATGGCGCAAATGTATGATTAATTGCTCTCGAAAAGCCTGATCCTCGGTTGAGAGATGGCTCATATTTGCTTCAGACTCAACCTCGCCGGAAGCGTGAATACCAAATGTACCCTGCAAGGTCTGGGAAATAGCCTCTTCCAGCAATTTTCGAGATTGGGTTACCACATTGCGTAAGGTGTTGCGTAATGATTTATCCATTGTTTACTCTATCACGATAGTTACGTCTTCAGCCAAAAGTTTAAGCAATTGTTCCTGAAGTAATTCAACTGCCGCCCGAATGCTATCTTCGGAATTCAACGCACCATTAAAGAAATCAGCCACGCGCACCCTTGTGACCTTTTTCTTAGGGGTGATTATCTGCTGGATTTTAGTATAGATATCCGACCGCAACCCCGACAAACCAGCTATATCCGACTCCATCTGATTAGTAGTGGCGCGGCAGTGTTGGCAGCTGGTAACACCCTCCGGCAAATCCAATTCCTTACAGGCTCGCGAAGTCAAGGCGTTCAATACTCCAGGGCGTAAATCTTCCGAGAGATTTTCCCATTCCGGTTGTTCCTTAACTTCCACTATTGCGGCTATAAATAATCGCGCCCGACGTTCATGCCAATCTGTATAGAAAACCCGATATGCCTTATTTATTGCTTCGGCCCGGTCTTTGATCTCATACATATAACCGTAGAAATCTTCCGAGGCCAATCCTTGCTTTAATTCTTCGGCTATCTCTGCCAACTCCTGATATGACCCACTGGCATTAAGTGTCGGCCACATTTGCGCTGAGGCAACTCTGGCTCGTTGTAGTAACGATAGCCCCTGGTCATCGGTGACATCCCCTAATTTATGTACACGGTCACGAATTTCCTTGAAGGTTGTGCCCTCACCAGCCAGCGCTCGCACACAATCGTCCGCCGTCCCGCTCAAAAACGCGCCAATAGTATCTTTGTAATCCTTCAATAAACCTGCGACTGGCAGCTTATTACTATACGCTTTTGCCTCTAACGAGAACATATACTGCGTCTCTTTCTCAGCTACCCGCTTGATTGCGCTGGCAATCGCATTCTTCTCCACATCCACTGTCTGGCCAGTTAACTCTTCATAAGTTTCTACCGCCTTTTTAAGTGTTCCCAGATCAATTTGAAGGGAAGGAGTAAAGAGGGTGCCTCGGAAAGCGGGATTAGCGGTAAAAGACGAGCGGCTTTGAGGATCCTGATAACTATCATAGCGTTTGCCACCGTAAGTAATTTCTATGGAACCAGCCCTAAATAAGACCGCCAGCACCAGCTTTAGAATATCCAGATCCCAGCCATAGCCTAGACCACCAAAATGGTTCTCCAGGGCTTTACCGGTGCGAGTATCCTTGTTGCCATAGCCGTGTTCCCGGTTTAAATAGTCCAACACTTCTTTGGCAATATCGCTTTCAGGATTTGGAACATACTTGCCGCCGTTATTAGTCACCAGGTTAAGACCCTGGTCACCTCCATAGAAAAGCTTGGATAGACCGTTAAGATTGGCGGCTTTCAAAATTTCTTCTGATTCCGATCCTTTTAGTTGGCGAGCCCCCATCTCCAGTTTTGGGTATAGTTGGGGTACAGCCTGGTCAAACAGTTTCTTCAGGATTTCGGGCAAAACTTTTCCCAGACTGGCCGCGTCATATGACACCCCCTTGAATAAGCCTTGGCCTTTTTCCAATGCTTCAGTGAGCTTTTCTCCTAGCCTTCGCTGGTAATCTCCCGCATTTTTCTTTTCGGTTTGCAGGCAAGCCGCTTCCTCGTTGGTTATTTTACTCTGGGCTCGCAGTTGGTCATATTTAGTGACCATCTGGCGTGAGGCAAATAGTTCTTTAATAAGACCATCTACCTCGAAGGTTTGGGCAAAAACCCAATAAAGATCGTTCTCATGCTGCTTATGGCGGCTTTCATTCCGAATATCGCTGAGTTTAGCAGGGAAAGATTCGTTGTTCTCGGAAGTTATAATTGATAGGGGAATTTTACCTTCATCCCCAACTTTAACTCCATCCACACTGATGCCAACCGAAAATGTTTTCAAAGTACGGTAACGGTACGTCTTCAGATTGGCCTCTGAGAATAGCTCCCGCATAGTGTCCCGCAAAATATCGTTCTGTTCTTTCAATTTGGGGTTGAGATAGCTGCGCCGTTCGGTATCCCAGTTTTTTTCCTGGTTAGTTTGGAGTTTCCAACCCTCTTCGGTGTTTCGTACAAACTGGGCGTTTTGCAGCTTCGTAAGAGCCTGTTGTACTTCGACCAAAGGTGCGGACTGAGAAATATGCTCGACTAGCACTGCCGCGACATTGGCTTCGGTGCGGGGTAAGTCTTTAATAAATTCCAGCAGGCAGATAGCTTTGGCTACCCGGGCGGCCATGCCTTTATCTTCCGGGTCAGACTTAAAACGCTGGGTTATATCACTTATATCCTTTTGCCGCTCGGAGGAAAGATTGCCTTCCACCAGTTCAAAAATTTTGTCCAGGCTTACCAGGGTACCCACTGGTTTCATTGCCAGGGCCGTGCGCTCTGAAATCAGCATCTCATAAGCTTGCTTGATAATAGTACGGTTGCTTCCACCCAGGTGCTTGTCCGCACCCGGTTGCAAGCGAATACCGGACATTATATCGATGGACATTTCCACAAAGTGGGGCAAGTAAGGATAAAACTGAATGAAATCTGCTTCGGTTATTTTGCTATTCCTGGTAGTGCGTTCCAGGCGGCAGGCAACATTTAACTGGCCTTGATTATTGTTGAAGAGGTTTTTTAGTAGTTGTTCTGCGCCCGGCTTTTTAGCCAGAACGCGCTTTGTAGCCACTTCCCGAATGTCGGCGGGTGCCAAATCTACCCGAAGGTGAAAGCGATCCTGTAACTTTGCAAGTTCTACCCTTTTGGAATCCAGGGCAGCCACCACCTCATCCAGTTTTTCCTGTGAAGTTACTATTATCCAAACCGGGGCGGGCGCTTTACCAGCTTGTACCAAATTCTTGCCTACCCGCCCAAATTGCTCAACTACAGCCCGGAGGTCTTCAATCTTGTCGGCGCTACGAGCAACATATTGCCCCACCTCATCAATGATATATACCAAACCCTTGCCTGGGCGGCGGCGGCGGCATAACTCAAAGGTCCGATCAACAAATTTACCAACCGTTATATCAGTATTTTTATTTTGAAGAGAAATAGACCACGATTCCGGAGTAGGATACGTTCGCGAATCTATAAGATGCAGGATTGTACTGGCCCGTGAGATTTTCTGCGCGCCTTTGCGGACAGTTCGCCAGTCTAGCCCATAGGTCTCCTGACACAATTGTATAAATCGATCCAGCTTTCCTTCTTCCTCAAGCTCAATTTCTAGTTCAGCTATATCATAGTCCTCAGCGTAGTCCAGTTCTCGTAATAGCACGGTATACATTATTTCGGCGATACGTTCCGTCGAACGCTTTACCGCCCGGTCTACCGAAACATCAAACATTATTACTTCAGTTGGCACGCTTACTTTGATAAAATCTACATATTCCCCCACCCGCCTATCATTGACTCGCTCTTTGAAGAGGTCCGCAGCTGAGTGCCCCAGTACAGTTCGGTTAGCTAATAAATATCCAAGGTTTTTGGCGAAGGAAGATTTACCTGAACCAAAAAAACCGGAAATCCAAACCCCAACTCCTTCGTCAGGATGCCGGGGAGCTTCGGCTAAAGATTTCAACAATTTGAGGTATTCGTCCTTGATACGGTCGGTGGCAATGTATTCGTTTAACTCGGTATAAACGGTCTTTTCATCAGTTTGATTGACCTTAATAATTTCCTCAATTTTTTGGTTAAGATCTCGTGCAAGTAGTTCGCCGATGATATTCATGAGTCTCTCCCGTAAATTTTTACTCTGTAGCTGCCAAGCGGTTCTTCGTCTGTACGCATACCCATGTAATTCAAAGAACCCTTCCAGGTTCCTGGGTAGAATAAAACGGCTGGGACTTTTACTGATCCCATCAATTGTTCCAATAAAGAAGAAATGCGGTAACTGGCTGGAGCAAAAACACCAGCCCGATAAAGGAAAACAATGTTTTTAGCAGGGTTTAAACCAGATACTTCTTCGGTCAGTAGCTCAGGAAGCGGCTTCCAATCTGGATCCGACAAGTAGACACTTACTTGTTCTTCCGCTTCATGAAACCCTCGCTCCTTTTCCAATTGGATGATTGCTTCAATACCTTCGGATTCAGCAATGCTTTTCCAGTAAAGTTTGGAAAGAGAAAGAAGCTGTACTTTTTTCCCAGTATGATTTTCAACGCGTGTAGCAAGCAACTGGATTTGGTAGCGCATGTTCCACTCGTTTTCCTCTGGAAGAAATGGATCATAGCGGAAGATAGCGAATGGCAAATCGCTCGACATTGTAAAGGCAGGCGGAGTGGATTTTAGGTCTTGCTCTAATAAATCAAGCCGGTCTTTCAGTGATAACATAAGCATATTCCTTGATAGTCTCGGTTGGGAAGTCTATACGAATTACCGATCCAGCTGCATGAAATTCCAGCAATCTGTATTGGTGAGCTTCAACGAACATGCGCTCTACCATAGGAGGGGTGAAAAAAAATAATTGCCAATCGGGATGGTGTATTAACTTGAGACCGGACGGCTGGGATTGTTTTAAATAAAATGCCAGATAGGCAAAGGCTTCCAGGGGAAGGTAAATTGGAGCTATTCGTTTTTTTACGGCTCCTTCCAAAATCCCAAAATCCCTTAACGTTGCCATTAAACCTCGAATGACCCTAGTTACAGTATAATCCGACCAACGGGCCGAAGTCTTACCAGCTTCAACCCAGCGAATTATTGGTTTTTTGAGGTCTTCGATGCTGATATCTGTTCTACCAGCCTGGTGTAGTGGTAGTAGTATTTCCACAACTGCATCGTAAAGTAGAAGGTCGGATTGGGCAGTATGGAAATACAAGATTCGATCTAGCCCTTCTGGTGAAAACTTTTTCTTTACCAAGGTAACAAGGGCACTTATTTCATTCTCAGAGGTCAGGTAACGTTGGTGAAAAATACGAAGGATATCTTCAACCCGAGAGCGGGAAGTTTTGCCAAAAATATTTTCTTGTTTGAAGCGGGCTAAATTTTGAGGTACTGGCTGCGCTTCATCCCAATTGGATAGAAGTATTTTAGTGTCACCGAGTAGTGCACTAGCTTTTATTATTTTACTTGAATATAATTTGTTTGTTGGTAATACAGCCACAGTTTGAAACATTTCTATTAGAAAACTTTCTAACAACTATACCAATTAATTGATATCCCCAGAATTTTCGATTTAACTCGAGTATTACCTGCGGGCTCTTCTGAGCTTCCATTCTGAGATTAATATCCCTTTTTCTAAATCGTAAGGTTGCTGCAACTTTAATCCAGCTGACTCTCTAACTTAGGTTAATTTGTTGATCACTTAATATCCACATTAAATACTCAGCGAACTGCCATCCAGTAATTACAAGTTATCCATAATTTTGAGCTTTTTGGGTTGGGGTGTTTTATAGTAACTCAGGATGTATTAGGCAAACTTATACCAAATGCTGTCCGATGTCAATCGCTCTATAGGACTATTTACCCCACTTATCTGAAATTAGGACATAAATCATTGCGGCTAAAGCCTGGAAAGAAACCCTAAAATTAAATACTTGGTGTAACAATGCAGTACCATTCCTACTATTTCCAAATTATACGGCAGGTACAGAAATGAGTACGAAGGTGAATACACAGGCTTTCTGCTGCGTTTCAAAATATAAGTTGGAATTAAACCCGGGTTTTAATATATAGCTTCTTGCATAGTCCTTCCTACCAAAAAGCTGGGTAAGGTTTTCTACTTTGGCTAAAATATTGCTCAATTACTACTTCTACTTTTTCAGCACACCCAGACATTACCCATTCTTAGCACCAGACATTGCCAATATCTTATACCGGAGGGGGTTACTCCTTACTCAGGCCAGTCAACTAACAACTATAATCCGATGTTGACTGCCAGTAACATTTCCGGTATATCATAAACAGAAACCTTTCGCCGACTTCTCGGTAGTAGGGGGTTACTGATATTTGTTGCCAATGCCAAGTATTGCCAGTGTTATAATTCCGCCCGCTTTCCCCAGACCTCTACTTTCTGCCCGTGGCGTTCCCCTTCCCACAACTTATCGTTACAGGTGTGCCGAAGTAGGTTTTTCCACAACTGGGAGTTAGCAAAAGCCTCCTCCTCTGGGCTAAACAACGAGAAGATCGAGTGCGAGGCTACCAGTACCAATTTCTGTTTCGCCCGGCTAATCGCCACGGTCAGTCGGCGCGGGTCAAACAGGAAATCTCCGGCGGCAAGTAGATAATCCCGGTCGCTCTCAGTGGCACTCACCAGAATTACCTGGCGCTCCCCTCCTTGAAACCGTTCTACGGTATCCACCGCCGAACCCAGCACTTTACCACTCAACTCGTCCACCACTGCCAGCATTGGGAAAGCTTTTTGCATTTCGGCTCGTTGCGCCCGGTGGGGTACTACTACCCCCAGCCCGTCCAGGGAGTTTAGCCCGTGCTGCTCCTTATCTGACAGCACTTCCAGAAGGGGAGCAACCAGCACCTGTTCGTAAAGGTTGCGGTTCTGGCTGGCTGCCTCATTGTGTACTACTACCACCAGCGGGTAATTTGTATCCAGTACCGCCCGGATAAATTCATCAGCATAAGGCAAGGTAGGTAGGAGGCCAACTTTATTCGAGTGATAATTAATCCCGTCCTTGGAATAAATCTCCTCTCTCAGGAATTCCGCCATAACCGAATGGAGGCGGAAACTTTCCTCAAATTTAATCTGGGGCGGGGGTGGGTTAAGGTCGCGCAGGGTGTTAAAGAGCGACTGGTAGGACTGGTACTCCTGAAAGGTACGACGTGGCTCTGAATCCCAGTCGTGCTTAATAATTGGAGGCATCTGGCGGGGGTCGCCTACCACAATAAGCTGTCCATCCTTGTAGAGAGGTAGGGCCGCCATTGCGGCTTCCGGCAGGTTCATTTGGGAAGCCTCATCCAGCACCAGGCAATGACAAAATTGGGAGTTAAAGAGATTCTTTTTACCCACAGTTTTAACAATTCCCCGAATTCCACCGGGGGTAACACCTGCCACACAGTAAGCGTGGTTATTTAGTACACTAAAGTTGTTGGGTTCGCCTTTTTCTTTATCCGCATCTTTAGCCAGGGGAATAATGCCCTCCCCGGATTTCTCACGTCCGGCTACCCGGTAAAGGGGAACCTCTAACAGCCGAGGGTCAAAATAGGTCGCGAAGATTTCCGGCTGCCTGATCTGTAACTCTCGCAGTTTGTGTTGTACTTCCCGCACACTTCCCAATAATACTTCGGTAGCGGCATGGGTTTTGCAGGAAAGTAACACCCGGAAAGGTAGACCGGCGGTCATGGCTCCTTGCATTCGGGCAAATACTGCAAAGCCAGTGGAGTAACTTTTACCGGTGCCAGGAGGACCCTGAACTAACAGGGCCGGACTATTTCCCTGACTACCGATATATTCGCGTTTACCGGGTTCAAAACCGTGTAAGGCTCCGACCTCTTCCAGCGCCGCCAATCCCTCAACAAAGCGGGTTTGTCCTTGCCCAGCCGCCACAGGCCAGTTTACCGACTGCTTTGCCGGGGACACTAGTCGCTCATAGAGGGCGTTATAGCCAAGCTGAGCACCTTCTTCCAGTTCTACCAGACCCTGAGCCACTTCCAGACACCAGTAGGCGTACCAGCTATTCGGGTCGGAGTCCAGGGTGTAGAGTTCACCCGCTTGCAGGGGGCGAGAAATAGGCATAAACACAAAACCAGCCTGTTGCCCAAAGCCTGGTAACATTTCCAGCTCTAAGATGGCCGATTGTACCCTTCCTAACTCGTCCTTTTCAGTGGCAATTTCTATAATCTCGGCTCGGTTGCCGTAAAGCATCTGTTTGGGAGTAGGGGTATTGGGGGTGCGCTCGGCCTCTGGTAAGCGGCTATCATAGGCGTAGCGAGGGTAGAGAATAATACTATCCCCTTCCCTGAGTCCGGATAGGGCTAACACATCAGTGAGGTCACAATCAAGGTTTTCGGTATCCAGTCTCAAATGGAAGTGCTGGCGTTCCTGCGACCACTTAACGGGGGTGCTCTGTTCTTTGGTAAGTCTAATTCCCGGCTGAGCTTTGCCCAGTTCTTCTCGTAGTAAGGAACGCCGCAGGTTTTCCCGGTTTTGCTCGGCGACTCCGCTAAACTGATCTTCCTCCAGATAGCGAACCTGGAGGGTTTCACCCAGGAGTACCCGCCGTTCCGGGGCGAGGTTTCGGGTAGCTTTCCAACCGGCCAGTTCCACATGCCGTTCGATGGAGACAAACTCTTCCAGAGCATGGGCCAGGGTGCGGGCCTTATCTCTAAAATTCTCCAGGTCGGGCAAAAGGAAACTACTCTTCTGGGTCAGATGGTTCCCTTTGAAATCTTTAGCAATATGTTCCAGCGCCTCTAGCCGCCGAGCAGCAAAACCCTGGATTAGGGCCGGAGTGGCCGCCCGATAATCGGAAAAAAGATCTTCCCGTCCGGGTGGATCAAGTTCATTCCAGGCCGCATAGGCAAACTCTAAGGGTAGCTGACTACTGAAACGGGCGCGTCCGGTGTACCAGAGGTTTTCGCCAGGGTTAGGGGATTCATCCAGTTTCCGCCAGAAATCGAAAAGGCGGGCCTTGAATATTTCCCGGTACTTTTCCCCTTTGTTCCAATCAAATTTCAGATAGGCCGCCACGGCCTGGAGCGATTGGCAGAGCATCGGGTAATTTTTGAGTTCCCGGATCTCTTCTTCCAAATAGCTGGCAATGGGAGAGTCAAAGGCGGCCAGCTGGGTCATAAAATCGTAGAGCGGGGTGGCTCCCAAGAGGCTGGGCAGGTGACGGGATAAACCGTCCAGCAAGGTTTTCTGGGCAAAGCGGTCATAAAAGATCAGGTGGATGGGAGCCCGTTTCTCACCGTTTAGGTCAGGGCTGGCCAGCGTTACTACCGCTTCCAGTACCCTTTCAATCCAGCGAGCCAGCAGTGCTTGTTCTTCTTCGGCGGTTTCGGGTTTAGCCGGGGCAAATTCTACCACACTGGCTCGTTCAGCCTTTTCCTCGCCCCCCTCGTAGGTTACTACCAGAGCTCCCACCATATATAACCGCCCCAAAAGGCTGTCTTCCTGGGCTTCAATATATATTTTCACCAGGTTGGGATTATGCTCCGGGCCAGAATGGGGTAGAGAGCCGTGTCCTTTGCTGGGGATAAAGGGCAGGGCGGTAATTTCATCCTTTTTCCACTGGCGGTAACGGCGGGCGCGGTGCACCAGTTCGTCCAGGCGTGGTCCAACCGGCCAGGTAGTAGCCAGTTTACGGGAGAGGGCTTCCTGGCCCGGAACCGGGGTTAGGTTATAACTGTCTGGTTTCAGATCTTTAAGTAAAGAGAGTTGGCGCACGGTTTTCAGCCCATTCCGGCGTAGGGCTTCTTTATCCAGAGCCGTAAGGTGGGGTAGGAGGGAGAGGTCGTCCCGCTCGGCACTTCCTTTCATACAATATTCGTTGTACAAACAGCCGTCACATTTATGGGTTAGGTGATACGGTAAATCTTCCTGAGCTTCCTCACTAATCCGATTGGCTAGTGAGTTTTCCCCGGTCACCAGATCTTCCACCGCCTCCAGATAAGCCGTCTGGTCCGCTACAAATTCCAGGAGTGAATCTGGGGCATTGAAATATTCCAGGGCAGCGGATTGTTGAGTCGCCAATTCCAGCTCACTTAACTTCTCCATCGCTTCCGGGCCACCCCGATAGAGAATAGCAGTACGGATTTCGGCATATTCCAGCCCTTCCTCTCTGAACAAATTAGCCAGCATTAGCTGGTAGAAGGCCACCTGCAAGCGGTGTTCTACCCGGGCGGTAGTTGAGCTTTTCATATCTGCAACCAGTATCTGTAACTGCCCAGCCTTATCTCGCCAGAGCCGCACTATGTCGGCATCTCCTCGCATAGCCCAACCCGCTATTTGCAGATCCAGGCGCACCTGAAACAGGCAGAGGATTTCCCCAGGGTGTAAATCTTTGGCCAGTTCTACTACCTGAAGGTTATTGGGTTGCCGACGGCTACTGCGGTCTACCTCAGTTTGAAAGTTAATAAGCGGGAAGGCCGCTCGGGTAGAAGTCTCAATCTCCTTCTCAAAATTAGCCCCGGAACGGGTCAGGATGGGCGGAATAGAGAGGGGAGCCACACCATAACTGTAGAGGAAGTCACGCCCCTCTACCCGCTCCTTGAGGCGTAAGTACAGGTAACGCTGGCATTGTTCCAAACGAATAAATTGTGAGATGTCGGTCGGCGAGATACGGCGGGTGGGCATGATCTTTTCCTGTTTTGAGTTGAATTCCTGGAATTGGAAAACGCAATTCTTTAACTGAGTTTCTCAGTCTTCAATTGATTGTATCAACTTAACCTTACGGAAAGGATTAACAGAAGATTTAGCGATAATGTGACACTACACATTATTTTGCTTGTGAAGTATTCTCTTTCGAAATTTTCTAGGTGGCTCTAGATTGATAACAAGCTGTTTTCTGATTTTCTCGACCTCCTCCTCTGGCAAATTTGCCAGGAGGTAATTTACCAAATCTTCCTGTCGATTTTGCCCAAAGACCATTCGGTATACCGTTAGTGAACGAAGTAGTACCTCAAGTTGATTCCGGTCTCGACTTAATGGTAATGATGGAACATGGCGTTCAATTTGGGCCCCCCCTTCGCATTGAAAAATCCAGAAGGGAGTAAGATCATTCTCATTTTTTGGACGGTCCCGTTTAGCCTGGTCAAAAAGTTTTTGCCAGGGATCACCCTTTGCATCCTTCAGAACTTTAAAACCATACTTTGTGGCCAGGTTTTTCCTAACAGCATGGCCTTTGTAACGATGTACCCGCCCCTCACGCTGCTCAAGATCCACAGGATTGGAAGGCAAATTCCAGTGTACCACCGCATGGCAGTAGGGATGGAAATCTAAACCTTCCTGCCCAATCGAAGTAGTAGCCAGGATAAAGGGCCAAAACGGTGAATTAAAAGCTTCCCGTACAAGATCACCTCGGGTAAAATTTTTGTCACTCTCTTCTTGCGGCTGATCTCCAAAACGCATAGCAAAATGATTGCGCATCCTAAAGGTTGTAGAATTCGGGATTATCCTCTCGCCTGATCTAGCAGGGTCAGATTGCGTCGTTATTTCTTCGACGTTTAGGGAGGAGGTTCGTAAACTAAGAGCTTTTCGCACAGTTTTAGTAATTTCTTCCGCCGTAGCTAGGAAGTCAGCGTCAACCAATCCCAATGACTCCCGGAGAAAATGGACATACTCGTCCAGCACAGCCTGAAGACAACCCTGTCCGGCGTAATCAAGCACTCTTTCCCAGTAACTTTTTTCTGTCTCGCTCTCACCTGATACTCCTCTCAGCATTGCCAATACCTCTGGTTGATTAAATAATTTGCGAAATCCCCAGCCTAAATTAGCGGCACTGGACCTAAGTTTTGAAGTCGCGTTAAGCTTAAGACCTGATTTACTTAATCTGGCAAGGGCCCGTAGAGCCAATGTGCCTGGCCCAGCTATGGCGAGTTTGGCTACTACCTGGGCAAGGTCTTCAGGTGGGCGGCCCAACTTTTTCTTGCCAGTCTTTAGAAGAGCCTTCGCCCGCTCTAAATGTTCTGACCAATTTGTTAGCTCTTCTTTACCCTCATCCTCATCCTCATCTGGATTAAATTCACCAGCCCAGGTCTTTGCCAAGTTGGTATCATTAAACCATTCTTCAGTAGTTTCCCTGTAGTAAACTAAATCAAGTAGAATGGGCGCAGCCCAGTACCAGGCTTCGTCTGGAGGACCGCCTTTTCCCTTTTTGTCAGCGGTAGCCTTATCTGAACTAACTCCAAGTTTTTTTAGTAATTGCCTTACTCGATCCTCTACTATACTAAGAGTAGCCTCATACTCGGGTAATTTACTGTCATGGCTCTTGCTATAGTCAAGCCCGAATTTAAGAGGATCACACTCGAGTGCAAGCGTAACGCAAGGGTAAAGTAAGCCCAATACCGGCATTCCGGTCTCGCGTCCGTCTGCTCCCTTGGCAAAGCGAAGCAAAGGCCGGCGTTTTTTTCGAGCGTCAGGAGTATTTTCCGGGTTTTCTTCAAAAGAACCCATCATTCTCCGCTCGACCTCGTAACTTATCAAGTTCGCTATTGCTTTAGGCACTACCCGCCAGGAGGAGAAAATTAACCTCTTGGTAAACCTGGTAGTTTCTGGATTAGCATAGGGACCGCTAAGCTGGTAATAGGGCATTGAGGGTGGAATCCATAAAAGCTTCCATACGCCTTGATCAACTGTATCAACCAATAACCCTCGCAGCCTAGCGTTACCCGGGTCAAGCTCACAGTATTGTTTTATTTCAGTTTGGTTAAGAAGGCTTTCCTGGTAAGTATTTACTGCCCGGGCCAATAATGTATTTTTTAGCGGATCTTTAAGGCTCTCATTGAAGTTTTTCTTTAATTGATAATCTTCCATAAAGTTGAGAGCATAAGGTACCGATTTCCAGTATTCGAGCGTATCATGATGATCTATTACCTCGGCTACATCTTGAAGCAGCAAATAAGAATTGAGGTCATTTGGGCAAAGTTTGGTGTTTGGGCTATGTATTTCCACTAACATTCCATTTCGGTCTTCTGAAACTCCCAAACGCTCAGTTCTAACCATCACCTTACTAAGCTCTTTTTCCAGGTTTGACTTGGCAATAAATAGTGGGCCCTTTCCATTTTTAGTTGTGTTATCAATAACCTCAGATAGAACTCTATTTGGTAATTGTAAAAGCTCCTTGCGGTATTGGGTAATCAATTTTTCCAGATTTTCGGCTTTTTGAGATGGAAGTTTTTGAGATGAAAGTAAAAACTGGAGAGTGGACAGAAAATCCTGATAGTGATTCTCGTCTCCCCCCTCATCCTCAAGGGTATACATCTTATAGGGTGTGGCGGACAGGAGTAGCACTCGGGCTTTTATATCGCAATTATCCTGGGCCTGATAGGCAAAAAGAGCCTGTGCTAACTCGCTCTCATCGCTCTTGCTCTGGGAGTTTATCAAGTGCTTGAACCGTTGGAACTCATCTAGAATAATTAGGTCAGGTTCAAGTTCTTCCAAACAAGCCTTTGCCAGTAATCCCCGTAAATCCCCAATAAGTTGGTTACGAAGCCGCCCCTGTTCTTTAGAAACAGCCTGGTACGAAGAAGCCTTACCGATTTTCTTTCTCAACTTTTCAAATCGCAGCTTGAGGGTATCTTTTGTGTTATTTTCGTCTGATTCCCTATCTTCAAGAAGAGTTGTAAAGCGTTTACTGATGGACTCATCGATCTTGCGATCTTCATCCATCTTTTTAACCAGCTCTCGAAAGCGAGCGCGGCCCTTTTGACCTTCTAGTACATTTAGAATTGAATCGTTTTCTCTGAATTTCCAGGCTTTCTTTAGAAGCAGAAAAAGCAGAGCCCGCTCCTCAGCGCGGCCCATACTGGATTTGAGGTCAAAAGAAGTTTTAGGTGTAAAAGAAATAAAGTTAATTCGGTTATTTTTATCCTGCCCCTGGCGCTCAATTGGCAAAAGGGTGATACGGGAAGTTAAAGTTACATTTTTCTGACCCGTCACGTTAAGCCGGGCAATGTTCTGGCGGGCAATATCGGCGTTTGAGCAGATATAAATAATGTCAATCTGCTTTACCTTATCCCATAAATGTTCAACGGCCCGGGCGATGAGTCCCCGTGCCACCAGGGTTTTACCAAGCCCAACCTCATCGGCAATCAAAAACCGAAGAGCTGGGTCTTTATCCAGATACATCCGTCTAAAAACATAATCTACTGTATCCTGCTGGAAATCTTTCAAATTTCTCTCGACAGCCGCCAGGTCTACTGGTAGCTTGTCTTTGGGTTCGGTAACCAGTGATATAGCTGGACCAGTCTTCATTGGATTTACAATGGTGGAAATAACTGTATTCATCTTTTTTCTGCCCTTGCGCAATTAGCTGCAATTACCATTTTAATTCTCTACTTCCCCCAACCGCTGTCTGGCCTCCCAGATTGGCTCCCAAATTTCCATAAAACCTGGAGGTAAAAGCAACTGGCCATCACTTGTTTTGCTCAGGTCTATAACCAACTGTGCAATCTGGTCTAGCTTTTCAGGGTTTTGCCTGAGCGAGCGCACCATAATTTCAAAAAGCGGGGGCTCTGCTTTTCGGTTTTTCCTCCCCAACCCAGGGCTGACTCCTAGTCCTTCGGCAATATGGATAAGTTCTCTAGCTTCAAGAGTTTCTCCCTCGGCTAAAAGGAATAGAAAAAACCGAATAACATCGTTACTGTTGGTAAGTAAACTTTTTAACAACTGTTCTTTTCGATTTTCGGGAATTCCCTCTAAAGGCAAATTTAGGACAAAGCGATTCTTTATCTCCTTGGTTTCACTATTCAGGGGGTCTTCTCCCTTTACCACAACTTCAAAGGCAAAAAAGCTGGTAATTGCCGCTAGAGAAACGGATTTAAAAGTAGCTAGAATCTTGCTTTCTCTTTCAGGTGTCACCATAACGCTACCGCTTAGCTCTTGTAAGGTGATTGGCCAAACCCGTACTGTCACCCCATCATCTAGCGATAAATATTTATTATCAACAATAAAAAGCTCTACTCGATAACTTTTAACCGGATTTAAACGGGTGGTAACTTTAGTAATGGAATTACTAAGGACTGTTTCTATGTGTGTTCCTGCAAGCGGTTCTTCTGCGTTTTCCCCGGAGTTATTTACTATGCTCGCCTTGAGTGGCAAAAAACTAAGGTTGAGACACACCTTATTAAGAGTTTGCTCCAGTTTAGTTTGAAAAGGATCCTTTAATTCTGGGTTAGATTGGCTAGAATTATATGGTTCTAACAGCTGCATCAGTCCAGGAGCATCTTTATTTTCAAGAGTTGGCAGTAATTTATTAATACCTACCCGGTTTTTCTTACCACCCAGCTCTACCAAAAACTCTACATTTCCATTAAAAGCAGCATCAGTAGCGTTCGCCGAACCAGTCCAAAGGCGTACCTGTTCATCCTCCTCAGCTAGAAATAATTTGGCATGTAATCCAACCATAGTGGCATTTTCAGACTGTTTGACGCTCTCTTCGTCTTGATCAAAATCATTTTCTCCTTCAGGAAGTTGAGCCTCAAAAGATAGGGTGTATTGTTTCTCAAAATGTCCAAGACATTGTTTCCCTCCCAGTTTATCCAGGCTCTCAGGCCGGGAAATAAGAATATTACTTTTAGGACTGTGGCGGCTTAATCTGTTCAAACACCCTTCAGTTAAAAAAGGCGAAACTACTAATAATGATTTATAATTTCTCTCAGGTCCTCCAAATGGCCATTGGGGACTATCAGATTTTATTCCAAGAGGCCAAAACCTTATACTTTCAAACCCTTCCGGTTCTTCAAACCGAACTTTTTTTAACTCTTCTGCTAGCTGCTCAATTTTTTCCCTGGTCTTATCCTTTATTTCCCGCCGCGTCATAAAGGGTAAAGCCCTTAAAAAATCCTGCAAAGGCTGGTTCGTTTTGTTCTCTGTTTCGCCGAGTGTACCTTCAAGTACCAGTATAGTGTCCCAGGTGTGATCAAAAGTAAGATTTCTACTCAGGCAAATTAGCCGATACTGCACTGGCATATGTTTTTCTTGGCTATCAGAACTCGGGATGTAGCGCAAAACCCATATCTTTGGGTGAAACACTGAGTGTTGGTTAGGTGGGGCGACCTCATAAATAGAATTCTCCAGATAGCTGAAGAAATGGGGATTACCTTTTGGAATTTTTATCTGTCCTGTCTGGCAAAATATAACAAGTTTGTCACTATAACGTCTAATTGCTTCAAATAAGGCTAAAGGATCAATACGAAAATTAGGAATAGGTGAGTTGGGTTGGCCAGGGTTTGAGGGTTCTTCTTCCTGAGCATTTCCTTCCCAATTAAAAAAGGTAAAAGCTAGGGGAGTTGTTAATACCGTAAGAAGGTCAAGGGTGTAAGAAGTTCCTACGGCGAAATCAAGAGTATAACCGGCTGGAGGTCTTAAGGACTCAATCAGATCGCGGCGGTCATGCGGCTCAAGCAAGTTCTTTTCTCCATTTCATTTATTTCCTGACAAAGAGTGGGAAATTAAGCTTAATTATTGGCTAGACCCTTCAAAATATCCCCGACTATTACTTGGGCAGTATTGCCCCAACGGTAATCAAGCCGCCCAATCCCAGCGGCCCCGCCCCAAAGCTCAAGCGCACGTGGATTATGTAATCGGGCTTGCCCACGTTTAAGAGATCTCTCACGTTCAGAAATTAAGTGCTGCACATCTGGGTCCTTAACTAATTTTTCCAGGTTCTCTTTATCTAGCCATTTAATCGTAATGTCAATCCAACTATCTATAAATCGGCGGGTGGCAGGCGTAACCCTGCTGTGACTTGATCTTACAACTTCCCAGAACGGTTGGCGCGGGTTAGCCCACTCTATAAAACTCGATTTTCTTTTCAGTACAATTTCCCACCAATTCTGTAATCTGACCCCGTAATCCTTTACTCTGTCGGTCTGATTCTCATTAATAGAATTTGCCTTTTCAGCCAACATAAGGTTATACATAAGGGAAACGCCCCAAATGATTTCGGAAAAATAGCGGGCATGCTCAAGTTGCTTTTTTATTTCCTCTGAGAAAGAGTTGTACCGGGAATGTTCCCAGGGAAAGCTTACAGACTTTGTATCCTTAAGAAATTTCCTAATTTCAGAGGTGTTAATATTAACTAAAAAAGCCAATAGGCTACCATGCGCTGACTGTATTAAACATTCCTTTAAATACTCTGCTTCATTTGCGGTAAGGGCAAGGGAAGCGTTTTTCGGGAAATCATTAGGCACTGGAGGCAAACTACCGTGCCAGTTTCGTTCTACCCTCTCCCCATCTCCTGGAAGTTCGCCTTCTTCCACTCTCGCCCTATTCCGGTTATGTTTAATATAGAACCTGTCTACCAGTTGAAAGTATTGGCTTTGGTTACCCTTAAAGCGCCGAATTCCCAATTGACCCAGTCCTTGCCAGTAAACACTACTGGGGAGTCTTTTAAGGTTTTTTCCGGCATACTTTCCAAAAATGCCTTCTTTATCTTCACTATTCATTAGAGCTTTAATCAGGTCAATTTCTATTTGCCTCGCCTTCAGTGAAAATTGATTGGAGGGTATTTTTTTGTTTTCCAGTTCCAGATAAATCCAGGGCACAAAGAGAAAATATTTGGCTCTAGTCTGGATAGTATTTGTACCAGGAAATAAGAGGTCGGCGAAGCCATCCCTTACACTCCCTATCCCCAATTCGTCTCTAGTATCTCGCTCCCTGAATTGATCAATAACCCCCGTCATTTTACGTTTATCTTCTTCGGAATAATCAAGCCATGTAAAACTAGAAGCCATAAATTTATCCACCTTTACTATTCTTGCCTAACAGTTCCCAGGAAATTGAAGTGGGTAATCAGAGTAACCGATTGCTTTTTCCCTGATTGCAATCTTCGCACAGAGTTTGCAAGTTGGACAGGTCATTGGTGCCACCTCGACTGATCGGGATACGGTGATCCAACTGGAGTTTGACCCCCTCAACCTGCCCTCGACCACATAACCGGCAACTAAAGCCATCCCGTTGCATTACCTCAAACCTGACCTTTTTGGGAACCGCTTGCCGTTCAGGCTGGCGGGAGTGACTGGCACTCCCACCAGCCCGACTACGGGGTTTGTTGGTGGCGGGTTTGCCAGTGCCAGGGTTTCCCGTTGAGCCTTTTCCCAGACTGGGCATCTTGTTTAGCCCCTTTCTTTATCAAACTTCAATTTATCTGGCTGCAACTGGCGCAACTGTTTCCAGCCCATCCAGCACAAAGCCCCAGCCTGGTTTGGCCGAGTTCTCGGCGATGAAATGGACAACTACCATCTGCCCACTAAAGGCCCTGGTCCATAATTCCTGCTGATGCCCGGTTATGACCTGCTGCTCCTTTTTACCCAAAGATTCCACCACGATGCGGTCATTTGGCCCACTCAGGTCAATCCGGCTGAAATGTAGTCGAGTAGCACTTGCTTCCTTATCCGGGTTGCTTATCTCCCAGACCTGCTTGGTTACCGAACGGTAGGGGTGGAGGCTTTCGACTGGCACTTTTAAGCGAGTGAAGCCATTGGTGGTTGTGTGGCTAGATGCTGCTGCCCAGGTAGAATTGGTTCCTGGGGTGGGAGTGGATATTGGGTTTGTCTGGTCCTCATCCTCCTCGGTTTCGGACTCTTCTTCCCGCCCAGTCCCAACCTCGCTCTCAGAGGTGGTTCCCACTGAAGCCAGGGCTTTTCCTAACTCCACCAGTCCAACCAGCGGTGGTCGCACTAAGTCCAGCCAATCCCTAATCTCGGCAGTTAGTCGCTCAGCCGGGCTGGGTTCGCGCAGCTGGTATTGGCGGCGGTAGTGTTCGTCGGTGTGATACCGCTGGGCCAGAGCCGCTACCAGACTTTCGACCGGGGCCAGTTCCCCACCCTCTTTGCCACTTACCTGTAAGCCAGCCAGTAAACTTCCCTCGGCAGGTAGCCCCAGAATGTAATACCGAATCTCACTCACAAAGGTGTTTAGCTCGGTCATAGTTACTTTCGCCAGGAGGTGCCAGAGTTGGTTGTACCAAGTCATTACCCGCTCTTGCATTTGCCGAACTACTCGCTCTCGGCGTTCGATTGGTTCACCGACATGCAAAGCTTCGGCTATTCCCAGGTCATAGACCGAGAAGCGGTAGTCGGTATAATAGGCGATACCCAGCATTTCCGCTTGCATCTGGAGCCGCTCCCTTAGCCGGGCCAAGCGCTCCCGGTAGTTTTGCCAGAAGCCTTCGGTGGGGGTGGATACCCCCAGTTCCGCTAATCTTTTCTCAAGGCTGCCCGCCAGCCGCTCTATTTCCAATACTAATGGCCCCACCAGGCGACGGGTTTGACGACCAGCTTCCAACGCCAGCCAATCGTTTAAGTCCTCGAAGATTTTACGCCAGGCATCGGTTACCATTTCCCCAGTGGAGATATGGGGTTGAGTTTGAATTAGATCGCGGTTTTTGGTCAAAGCTTCCCGAATGGTTTTCAGGAAGTTCTCCCGGTTTTCCTCAGCCTGTCTGGGCAGGGGGCCGTGAATGTAGCTCTGGGCAAAACTAAAGTAGGCTTTTCTTAGTTCCCGGTCAGCCTCTTCCAGCTTTTGCTGCATTTCGTGCTGGAATTTACTGAAGAGCCGACTTTCCAGGTTGCCGCTCGGTTGGTTAAATTCATCAATTTCCAGGCCATATTCCCGCATTCTTCTGGCATAACAACGGGCGGTTTCGCTGATGGCACTGGCGTAATAGTATTCGGCATTGGCTACCCGACCCCTCAAGATTGACCCGGCTTCTAACGCTTCGGTTACTTTAGCGATTAGCCGGGGTAAGCCACTTAATTCCAGCACCAGTTGGGCTTGAGCTTCGCCCGTGCGGTTCTGGATATCTTCCAGCTTGGTGCGTTTAGCCATAATAAAGTCCAGGTAGTCTGGGGTCGAGTTTTCGGTCTCTACCACTACTTCCAGGAGGTTGGTCAAACTGGTAAGATAGGAGGAATAAGCCGCTGAGGGTCGAGCCTGGGGATTTTCCAACACCAGCCGGGCATTCCGGGCCATTTCAGCACTGGTCAGATAAATCGGTACGGCTCTTTTGGTGTAACGGGCCAGATCACGCCTTAAATCCTCGATGCCTTTGAGGGGGTTGGCTTTGCTCTCAACCGTGATGTTGGCCGCTACCCCATCAAACTGGTTAGCCACAATAATGGCTTTATTCAGGTCAGCCGGATTACCAAAGTGGGCCAATTCTTCTTCATCGCGCTTAAACAGATATTCGAGTAAACTGCTGCTTTCGGTATTCAGTCCCCGGTCACACTTAAAGACCATCACCACTGCAAACGATTCCCTAAATGCTTCCAGGGCAAAGAAGCTGTCGCGGGGGTCGTCCAGACCCAACACGTCCTCAAGCTCAATCCTTCGTCCGGCTAACACTCCGGCTTCTTCGGCGGGGATGAAACGCTCCACATAATCCACTATCAGGTGCAAACCTTCGGGGGTTTGTCTCAGGTAGGGGCTAATGGGTCCATCTACATCGGGGTCATCCAGTTCCAACCTGAAATCGGCGGGTATTAAATTTTCAGCTTGCCGGTACACTTCTAACATTCTGGTCAGGGTATCTCTGGCACTCCTGGCCTGGATTTGCAGGGTAGAATTGATTTCAAGTTCACCAGTTTTTTCGGTTGCCAGAGCTTCTTTGAGAGTTAGCAGCACGCTTTCCCGCCGGTTAAGATTTTTGGGAGGGGTGGGTACTGTCATTCGGGCTACTACCAGTAGATGGCTGCCAATTTCCCATAATCTTCTAGGAGATAGAAATACTATCCGCCAGGTGGGAGTGCCTTCTTCGCCGGCCATCAGGCGAATACGGGTGCCGCTGACCGCTTTTCCGGCGACCTCGCTGGGGGTATATTGGACTTTGCTGGCACCTAGAAGAGCGTTAACCAATGCACTTTTACCAACCCCTTTTTGGCCGATAATCGACAGCCTAAAAGGGCGGGTGACATCGGTATATTTTGCCAGTTCTTCCAACGAAGTCAGGACCGCGGGGGCTTGCACCCGGTGATGGTCTTTGACATATTCGGCCAGTTCATGACCGTTAGTCAGGACGGTTTGCCAGCGGCTTTTCAAGTCGAGAGTGTTGGGGTCTGGTTCTTCGCCTGCCCGGAATAAGAGGGTATCGACGGTTTCAAAATTAGCCAGACTTTGGGCTAAGGTTTCGGTTACTTTACGATACTGATAACTGGTAAACATCGGTTTATTAACTCCTTAAAAACTTTTGTGGGTCTATAGTGTGACTGCAAACCCGCTAGTAGCGAGGCTTGTGAGTGTATTTTAGTAAGGATTTCCTTTTAATACTTGAAAACTGGCTGAAACTAAGCTGAATTAGGCTGAACTTTCCTGAGAATGGGTTGTCTGGCTTGTTTAAGACGAGGCAGCCGTTTTAAGTTTTAGCTATTTTTGAACTGAAAAAGGAAAAAGCAACAGTTAAAGCTAAAACCCGTTTAGTTATCCCCGCTCCCGCCACTCAGCCACCCCCACCATCAGCAGCCCTCGGCGGGGTATGGTTCGAATTACTCGTTTTTCAATATCGCCAATTTCCTGCCGGAGATCGCTTACTAGTTTGTCCAGATTTTCCTGGCTGTAAGCCTGGTTACCCCATACCGCCGTGATCAATTCATCTTTAGTACACCAGGGCTTGGTTTGTCTTAAATACAGGTATTTAAATAAAATGGCGGCGTTTCCGCCCAGTGGCAGGCGGCGAGTTCCCTGGTCGAAGATTATTTCTTCGCGGTAGGGGTCATAGGCTATTTCCTTAAAACTCTGGGTTGGGGCTGTCGGAACTACTTCTAACTTCTCCAACTTTTCGAGTAAGTACCACTCAAAGGTTCTGGCAAAAATAGCGGGGCGACCACTATCGAGCATTACCAGTCCCCGTTGTTCCAGGCTACCCAGGGGGGTGTTAACCGAAAGGGTTCGTACTCCTTCCAGTTGTTGAAGTAGGGCCTGCTGTTCACTCGCAGCCAGACTTTTCCAGATTCGGGTTAGTTCCAGCCGGATTTCAAGGCTCTGGCTTACTCGGCTTTCCCACTCTTCCACCGTTAATTCAGGTTCTAATTCCTGGGTCAGGAGGCGTGTTAAAACCGGGTGTCCTCCGCTCAGGGTAATCAGGTGATTTAAGATTGGGTCAGGGATTGTTACACAATTTACTGTTTCCTGGGCTAATATTGCAGTTTCTTCTCTGGTTAGTCCACCCAGGCGCAGTTGATAGCGAGGGTCAAATAACTCGCAAAACTCGGCTACGCCTTCTTCTTCTCGACCCATTGCCAGGATGGGTAAACCAGTGGCTACCAGAAAACTCAGTTTGTCAGGGTTTTGGTCATGCAAAGCTCTTAGCTGGAGAAAGACCTGCCCGGGTAGTTTTGTGAGAAATAAGTCGAATTCATCCAGAATAAGTAATACCCTGCCGGGAATAAGGGGAAGGAGTTCAGTCATTCCTACCAGGAAAGCGCGGGCACTACCAAAGGGGCTGATTTCGCTGGCACATAGTTCGTGGTAAAGATTTTCCAGGTGGGGATTTCTTTCTGGAAGGTGAGCGAGCAAGTTTCGGAAGATTATTTCATAAAACGCCTGGGGTGTATCACCAGCACTCAGATTCAAGTCTATATAGATTGGCACCAGAGTCGAACCAGGTGAAGTGGATGCCATCCGTGAAGTGTAAGGTAGTCTGCGTAAGAGGGAGGATTTGCCGAAATTGGCCGGACTACTCACCGCTATCGAATGACCAGACCGGGACGTTTCCAGCAGGCGGTCTAATAGTTGGTTACGGTCTAGACCGCTGAGAATGGCAGGATTTTTAGCTTGTAACTGTTCAAGCTGGGTCATTTTAGTGAACTTCTCCAGAATTAAATATCAGATTGCTAATTAATTGCCAGAATTTAGCAGGCACCTTAGTATTTTACCCCCTCAGCATTAAGAACAACCTTAAGATGCTAGATTTGTTGAAAGCAAAGATTTTCAATTATGACTATGCCTATGGTTGTATTTGTAATTTGAATTCAGAGAATAATATTCGTTGATATGGGATATGCCGCTTGTTTGGGTCAGATAATTAGCTAGTATTAGCCGGATTTCAAACACTTCACCTTCTTGGTATAGAGTATATTGGCAAACATGCCAGAGTCGGGATAGATCAATTTTTTGCCAGCTTCTTTTTACTTTCAATTATTAATGGGAAGCTTAATGTTAGTCGGCTATACTTTGATCAGGCTGAATAAAGGATCCTACTCCTACTGAGTTTTTTGTATAATAATAGAAATTAAGCTGATCGTTATAGCAAAGTTACAGGTTGCAATGAAGCGGAAAATACTCCTTCTGATTTTGATCTGGTTGCTGGCTTGCCTGATTGCCTATCTAACCACCAGTAATATTCCAGATTGGATAATACTGGTCAGTTGGTTATCTCTGTTTTTAGGAATTGGCTGCCAGATTCTATTTATGTTTGCCAGGGTAAGACAAAGAAAGAACCCCACGGTCCGGATCGGATATTTTGCCCCCAACCTCCTTCCCGGGTTTGGGTTACTTTTAATTCTCCTGGTAATGCCGGGCTTACTCCTGGAAAAACCTCTCCACGATTATCAGGGGGATATTTATAAGGCTGAGGGGAAATACCCTGAAGCAATTTCACAATATCAAAAAGGTAGTCCGACAAACCCTGATACTCGCCTTCCGGAAGTTTATCTTTTAGCTGGAGATCAACAGTTAGCCCTTAGCCACTATGGCGATGCTCAGGGCTGGTATTTTAAAACGTTAAAAGTCGATGCCTTCAGTCAGCTAGCCAACCGTCGTTTGTTAGGGACTTATCTTTTAGAGAGTAATCATCTGAGCCAGCTCGGAGACTTTACGGGCGCGATTGCCAGTAATGAAGCTGGGCTAAATTATCTTAACCCGGCGGGAGAGACTGCCGTTTTAACCAGCCGGCTTACTTTTCTCCAGCCCATTACCTTAATCGAGCTTTACGGTAGACTGGAAACTAACTACCGAAAACTTGGGCAATGTTTCCTTGAAAAGAAAGATTTTGAACAGGCGGTAGATAGCTATAAACAGGCTCTGCAAATAAATATAAATAGTGATTCTACTTCTCGCAGTATTATCAAAACCAGAGAATTGATCAGTAACGAATTAAGTGCTACTAACCTGGCTTGGGGTCAGGATTTAGAGAACCGCGACCTGGTGGAAGGGCAATCTTTAGATAAATTTGAAGATCAGATCCTGACCAAATACCAGGCGGCTATTGAAAATGGCACTAACTCCGAGGTAATAAATAAAGCCAATCAGTGGTCAGCCACTATTATTTTCCGTAAAGGTGATCGGGAACTGCGGGCCGGGAATTTTGAAAAAGCCATCAGTTATTATCAAAGAACAGTTGACGAGTTCAGGACTTCACCAACTTATTTGAGGATTTATCTTTCTAAAACATATTTATCCTGGGGTAAGAAACTCCTGGCTGAGAATAATTTTGAAGCGGCTTTAGCCAAACTTGAGCCAAACTATGCCCTATTTGCCTATAGTTACGACAATTATGAGTACCAGAACACTATTATAGATTGTTATCTTGGTATTGGAAACAATCTACTAGCGGCTAAAAAGTATGATGAGGCTATAGCAAGGCTAGAACCCGTCTTTACCAGTTATCCCAAAGCAACTAATACTGAGCGGTTACAAAATTTAGTCGGCCAGGCTTATTTTGGCCAGGGTGCTGAGCTTGAGCTGAACAAAGATTATTTAGGAGCGATTGAGAGTTACCAGAAAGCCCTGCTGTTAGGGCAGGAACGCAACCGGGTAAGTCCTGGTCTTATTCGAGTTTATTTTACCCTGGGCAATGAGGCTTTTGGTCAGAAAGATTTCACATCCGCCAATCAACACTACCAGAAAGCCCAGGATTATGCCCTGAATAGTGGCGATACTGCCACCTATACCGCCCTCAGTCAGAAGTTGAGCAACATTAGTAATATTCAAAGCGGTCAACGTAGTTTAAATTTTTATCTTTCTCAGGGAGCTGAATTTGAGTCTGCTGGAAATTACCCACAGGCCATCGAAAGTTTTGAGCAGGCACTGGTTTATACCTCGATTACCTCAGATTTCGCCACCCGCTATGATTTATATTTGCGGTTACTCAAGCTTTACTCAAATAAGGGTACCCAACTTCTTGAAAAAGCCAGGAATTATTCAGAGGCCGCCGATAGTTTTGAGCAGGGGCTGCTCTATGCCCAGCTTCTGGATAATACTGAAGCTAAAGCCAGTTTCAGTTTTAGCCTGGTAACAACTCACCTGGCGGAAGTTCAGGAAGTTTCCGATCAGCTAGAGGCTGCCCAAAAAGAAGAGGATCGTTTACAAGCTGAGGTGCTCTTTACCCTGGCAGAAGTGGGATTAATTGGTTGTAGTTTGATTCCGGTCATTGGGGTATTTTGCTATATTAGTTTAGGGATCATTAGTGTCTGGAATGGTGATTGGGTTGGAGTCGGATTATCGATAATTGGGGCCATTCCACTATTAGGAGATCTGGCGAATGGGGGCTCAAGAGCGCTTAAAGCCACTGAAAAACTGGTGCAATTGCAGCAAAAGATAGGGAAAACTCAAGCTTTACTGGAAGAGGGGCAAAAACTAATATCAGGTAAAAGCGAGAAATTTCTAAACGCGATTAAGCGGGCGGATAAACTTAAGTGGAATGGGCCGGTAAAAATCAATTTTCTGGAAATCACTGAAGTAGGGGCGGGCAAAGAATTCACTCAAGCCCAAAAACAGGCAATTATTGCCGAAAATAAGCTCAGGAATGGAGGAGTGCTCAGGTCAGATTGTAGTGGGAAAATATTAGTGGAGTCTTTGAAGGCATTACCCGGGATAGCTGCCGATCTATATGCTGCCGAAGTTGACCACATCATTCCCAAGTCGCTGGGAGGTAGTAATAGTTTCAGTAATGCCCAGGTGCTTTCTAAAGCAGAAAATCTTGCCAAAGGAAACCTAAATCAGGTTTGCCCTTTATTAGTGCATTAACAGAGGTGAAGTAGTGGACGGCAGGAGATTGTTGTACACAGGTTTACCCTGGAAGGTCCTGCCTTTTGTTTATTTTCTCCAAATCCATTGCTTGAGTCTGGGGTTGTAGTAAGAATTAATCTTACCTGCAAATACAGATTACTTATCAGAAGGTCCATTCTCCGAAGTGCAGCCTATTTTTTTGTTTTACAGTCCCATAAAATTGTTGAAGTCGGGTGTGGCCGACTTTGGTCAACGACCTTTTGACTAATGAATAAGCTTGAACTGAAATCACAATAAACCGTATTCTGAGCCTATTTAGAACGATTGCGAAAGCCCGTTCAATTAAAACTAATGCCTATTAGTCCTCATTGCAGCGATGTTGACCTTGTTTAGCAACTCTAAATTGTAGCTAATGGGATATGCCGCCCAACACCTTAATAATCAAATTGGTTAATGGTGTCCTATTTTTGGTCAGGAAATATGAGGATGTGCCGAAAATTGAGCATGCTCCTATTTTTCGTCCAAATCTTATCGAGGGTTATTTTCCCTAGTCTCAAATAGCAATGTAGAAGGTTTATAGCCATTGCTATATTTGTAACTGGTTAAACCCTTTAATTTTTCCGGCTATTTTTTCATTGCGTA
Organism: Chloroflexia bacterium; assembly: GCA_038207495.1. Lineage (GTDB taxonomy): Bacteria > Chloroflexota > Chloroflexia > Chloroheliales > Chloroheliaceae > Chlorohelix. Next base: position 61,319 of record JBBQZS010000019.1, on the reverse strand, counting down.
GTCTCTAGATCCTGGCATTACTCAAACTTCCTCAAAAATACAATTCAGTCTTGAACCAGCTGAGCTGCAATTCCTAACCCCATCCCTGGGCTATTCTTCCTCCAGATCGTAGAGTAGATCCATTAACTCTTCAGTAAAAGCCTGACTACTAGCCTCATCTCCCGTAGCCAGTGCAGTTTCAAGAGCGGCCACACTCTTTTTAAGTTTCTCAATATCAGGGCCACCCTTTTCTATTAAACGCCGGGCACGAGAAAGTGCCCCCAGGGTTTCCAGACGGTGGGGCGGAGCAAGGGTTTCAACTTCATCCTCGCCCGCCTCCTCTTCAATTTCCAATAGCTCGTTTTCTAAATCCTCCCAATCTTCCTCGGCTAGTTCTAGTTCCGCTAAATTCTGTTGGGCGCTGGAGATTTCGGCGGGAGTGAGTTGCACCCGGGCCGCTCGAACGCTGGTACGGGTCTGTTTGCCACTACCCCGGTCTGTGGCGGAAACGTGCAAAATACCATCTATATCAAAATCGAAACGTACTGTGATACGCGGTGGTAGTCCGGGGGCTTCCGAGCGTAATTCTTCAAAAAGAAAGTCACCCAACAAAGTATTGCGGGACGCCCGCGGATTCTCCCCCTGGTAGATTTTCAGCCTGATAGAATCCTGGTCTACAAAGAGGGCGGTATAAACTTCTGAACGAGTGGTTGGAATAGTAGTATTACGTTGGACAATGATACTGTAATGGTCTGGCACAATCCGACCAAACTCCTGGCTGGCTACTTCAATACCCAGCGAGTGAGGAGTTACATCTACCAGAATTGCTTCCAATGGTTCCCCGGCGATAATAGCGGCTTGCACCGCCGCCCCCAGCGCCACCGCTTCGTCGGGGTTGATAACGACCTCCGGCTCTATTCCGGTGTACTGGTTGACCATTTCCCAGACCAAGGGGATCCGGGTACTCCCACCCACAAACAGGATGCGATTTAATTCAATTGAGGAAATTCCAGCATCTCGCAAAGCCGCATCCAATGACTCAAGCGTCCCTTCCAGCAAATCAGTAATCAGGCTTTCAAACTCGGTGCGACTAATTTCAGTATCCAGATGCAATGGTCGTCCATCCAAAGCCGCCATCAGGAATTCCTCACGCAACCGGGCAAAGGGCTGACTTGAAAGGGTAATTTTCGCGTGCTCCGCGGCACGGGTAAGGCGCGCCAGGGCTTTACGGTCAGTGCGGGGGTCTATCCCACCGTGTTCTTCTTTGAAACGCTCGGCCAGGAAATCCACCAGAAGTTGGTCAAAATCGTCCCCGCCTAGCTGAGTGTTTCCGTGACTGGCCCGTACTTCCACTACCCCCTGGTCTAACTCAATAATCGAGACATCGAAAGTGCCGCCCCCCAGGTCATAAACCGCTACTAGCTGATGGTCATCGCTCTGATCCAGCCCATAAGCCAGGGCGGCGGCAGTGGGTTCGTTAATAATCCGCTCCACAATGAACCCGGCAATTTCTCCAGCTTCACGGGTAGCTTGACGAGCCGCATCCGAAAAGTAGGCCGGGACAGTAATCACCGCCCGGGTAACCGACTCCCCAAGCTGGCTTTCAACCCGACGTTTTAGCTCTCGCAAAATCAGGGCCGAGATTTGAGGTGGCGTGTAATTGGTGTCGCCAAGTTGAACCTGTACTTCCTGCCCCATTTTTCGCTTGATTGACCGAATGGTTTGCTCAGGGTATAAGACATACTGGTTTAAAGCAGGTGTACCTACCAGTAGATTTTTCTGAGGGGTAAAACCGACCACCGAGGGCATAATCCGTTCTTCATTATAGGAAATAATGTGAGGAGTGCCTTCACCCACCAGGGCGGCAGCTGAAAAGGTTGTACCTAAATCTATCCCGATTATTTTACTCATTGTTAGTCTCCGTTTTTGCAAGGGGCTTATCCTGAGCCACGCTCACCTCAGCATACCGCAACACCCGAGCAGCATTCCTATAACCCCGTCGTAGCTCGCTAACAACCGTGCCAGGTGGATATTTTTCCTGGGCCGCTACTGCCTCTACCACCACCTGAGACAGTGGGTCATAGGGTAGCCCCGCCGCCGGGATGGGTTGAATTCCTTCGGCTGCCAGCACTTCCAATTGACGTTGCCGCACCAGTTCCAGCCCCTTTAACCAGGCAGCCAGACTCTGGCGTAACTTCTCCTGCTCTGGCTGATATTTTGGTCGCCCGAAAAGGCCAGTTCGGGGCGGAGGCTGCTCCAATAGAGTCTGTCCTGACCGCAAAGCTTGGTCCAATCCGTCCAAAACCGGGAAAAGACTACAGGCCATTTCCAGGCGGGCGGCTGTTTGCGCTCGGTGGTTTTGAGCATTTTGTTCTGCCAGTTCCTGGTCAAAGCGAGAAGCGGCACTCTTTAACTGTCCCACTGCTTCACCCAGTTGTTCTTGTTGAGCTTCCAGCAAGGTGCCAGTTTTTAGTTGCTCACGCCCAGCCCGATTAACTTGTTTTTCGAGAGCGACCAGACGTTCCTCGAAAGTTTCCAGCTTTTCCAGAATTTTAACATTATCGGGTGGAGGAGTAGAAATTAATAGTTCTTGACGCTCTACCAGGGTGGCTAAGCGGGCTTCGTGTGCTCCCAGACGCTGAAATAAAGTAAGATCGGCGGGTTCAGGTGGAGACTGTCGCCGCCACCAGCGGGCCAGAGGGAATGACATGGCTAAAGTTCTACTTTCCGGTAGTGTTCGTGCCAATCAGTGCGTTCCAAGTCGGTTAGGGCGCGGGCGGCTGCCAACACATCTTCAGGATGTACCGATAAGTCGAATTTGGGAGGTCGTCGTTTACGCTCGGATTTAGGCCAGGGTTTTAATAGGAGCATATCGGTGGCGGCTCGCTTTTTAGGCTCATTTAAGCGCTCATAGGCCGCCCGGATTTGTTTGAAAAGTTCGGGGGCACGCTCGGGTGGGTTAGCCCGTACCTTTTCAAAATAGGCTCGTTTTATTTCGGCGGCACTGGCAGTTGTCGGCACCCCAAGCAGGGCGTAGGGGTCTTCATAAGCTTTTGTCATAGTTTCACCCTAGAAAAAATCAAATTCTTCCTCCTCATCAAATATATCTAGTAGCCCACTCATTGGCCCCATATCTTTTAACATACCAAACAGAGGGGAATCTATTTCTTGCCGAATTTCATCTATCTCGCGGGCTAGGGCGGGATCATTTTGCTGGCGGGCCAGGGTAGCCCCTTGTTTCAGGGTCTTTTTTGCCTCCTGAGTCTGATCATCCAAAGCCAGGGCCAAGCCTAGTGATATATAGGAACGGGGGTTTTTAGGCCCAAGCCGGACGGCTTCACGCGCGTAAGGCAAGGCCATATCGGGGCGTACCGTTAATAAGATGGCCGAAATGCTAATATAAGTTTGCGGGTCTTCCGGTTTAAGTTGGCTGGCTTTTTGTAAAAGTTCCTCGGCTAACCCGTTCCAGACGGTTTCGGGCGGTAGGGTTGGAGCTTTGGCCTTACCTCTACCGCTTGATATTCCCAACATCTCAAAAATATCAGGTTCGGGCTTGACAGCTTTACGTTTCAAAATAACCATCGCCAATTGAGCATAAAGCTCGGTGTCTGGTCTAATATCGGCTTCGCAACGGGCTATCAGTTCACGGGCTTTAGCCAGGTTATCGGCGGCGATCCAACAATCCAGCACCAATAAATAAACCGCTGGCTGCTTCTGGCCTAACTTCAAGGTAGTTTCCAACAAATCGGTAGCGGATTGATATTTTTTCTGATCAATCGCCAGCCTGGCTAACCACAGCGGAAAATTAAAATCTTCAGGGGTCAGTTTTTGCCCCTCCTCAAAAGCATTTTGGGCCCCCTCAAGATAGCCCATTTCTTGCTGCACCTGCCCAAATTTGAGCAATATAGCGGCTAACTGTTGGCGTAACTCCTCCTTTTCCGGATACTTTTCCCTAAGAGTGCGGAGGCGTTGAAGCGCCACTAACCATTGCCCTTCCTGAACCTGAAGGTTCGCCAGCATCAGTTGGGCCTCATAATGGTCGGGGTTAAGTACCAGGATTCGCTGTAATTCGTTAAAGGCGGCCTGGGGTTGGTCATTAGCTAACAAAGCTTCAATAAACTGAATCCTTAGGTCCAGGTCATCAGGACTGGCTTTGATAGCCTGCCGAAAGACGCTAACCGCCTCACCCGGCTCACCGGCCAGCTTGTAACAATCAATTACTTTTTTTCGGGCCCAGGCCCATTGTTCCTCACTGTAATCGGCGGGAGCCTCAGTTTTGGCGTTAGAGCGAGGGCGCGTGCGTAGCAGAGCTCGCCATTCCTGGGCAGCCAATAGCCATTTTTCCTGAGCCTCGGCGGCCAGGGCCAGATTGTGGGTGAAAGAACGAGGTGAGCCAAAAGTTGGGCTGCTGCTTGTTATTCGGCGGGCAGCTTGCCACAGTGCAGTTGCCAATTGCCAGTTGCCAGTAGTGGCAACAGCCTGGGCTTTGCGGTCTAAATATTCAAGAAGCCTATCCCCCAAAACCGGGTTAACTGCCGCTAGTTCTACTAGCTGGGAGCTTGGAGGCACCAGAGCTTGTAATTCCTGGCCCTTTGCTAATTCCTCCATCAGTAATGCCACCAGATTTGCCCTAAGACCCGGTTGCTTAACCTCTTGCTCGTTCAATGATAACCACAATTGGAGTGCCTCGCTATTATTACCAAGCTTTAAGGCCGTCACTCCCCGGTAATATTGTTGTACTCTGGCAGCAGCGAGGGGTAGTTTGGCCTTATCCTGAAGTAGCTCATGGGCTTTTTCAGGGTTGGTGGATAACAGTTGAATAGCCTGAAAGAGTTTTTCCAGAGGGGTACCATTAACCGGGGGCAGGGCCGTTTTGTTCAGGATAGCCTGAACTGGAGCCAGAGCCGCCAATACCACCGGGGTGCTACCAGGCAATTCTTCTAGTTTGGATTGGGGGTCTTGCTCTAAAGACGCCAGAGCTAAGGCCATTCCCACCCCGGCCCAGTTGGGTCGCTGTTGTAAGAGTTTTCGATAGCTTTCGATCGCTCCTGTCAAATCATTACTGCGATGCAAGGCCAGACCCAGGTGATATTCATAACGGGCTTCCAGGGGGTAGAGTTTAAGAGCCAGGCGTAAATTAGCCACCTGGTCTGCTGGGTTTTTGCTTACCAGGGCGTTTCTAAAATAGGCTTCAGCCAGGCCGTTTTTTAGCTTTTCGTCGCGAGTATCCTGGGTACTCCACACTGCGATAGCGGCGGCGAAATTCCCGGACTCAAAGGATTTAAGACCCCGCTGGCGGGGGGTTAGAGCCTGGCCTTTGTAAGCCAAGCCCGCATTTTTATGCTTTTGTTTTTTATTTGACATCTCTTTCTTTCCCCTGATTCGGAAAGTGCTTTTGCCAAAACTTCTTTGATTTGCTCGCTGAACTTAAAAACTATTTTTTAGCCAGATTTCAAGCGGAACATTTTTGGCTGGTGTTATAGCCTGGCTCGTTGCTTCCCCGCTTCGTCCAAAGGTTATTCGGCCCTTTATCTAGCGATAATTTTGTATCGAGTTACCCACTGTGAATAGTAACTGAGTATTTAGTAATCGTTCACGAAACATGCCATACCCCGAAGGGGCGTGAGGCGAAGCCGAAGAATCTCAATGTTATAAGCAAGACCCTTCGCAAGCTCAGGGTGACTATCGTGGTGAACGGTTACAGTATTTCCGTTATTTAATTGTAAGCATAAACCCATATTTTTTCAACCGGGAAAGAGCGGAATGCAAGGGTATTAATACTTCCTTTACCATTAATCGAATACCGAGGCCAAGTAGCGGGCCGTCAGGAGAGTAACTGCCCAGGCCAGGAGAAAAAGAGTGAAATAAAGCCACTTGGCCGCAAGCGACGGGGAATGTGTCCCCAAGAGATTCAAATATTCCTTTGTAAACAGGCTGAATTCGGGGTATTCTGGAACTTCAGTCTCCCCTGGTAAAACTCGACTACCGTGATTTGGATTAGTTGTGATTATTAATTTAATCAGCCTCTCTTTGAGGCTAAAATTTGTCATGGGCAGTTAAATCCATGGCCTTTTGGCCTTATTCCTGACCATTGAAGATTATATAACAAGAGGTAACTTAGCTGGGTTAATTACTTATGCCCTGGCAATGCGCAACCTAAAAGCCTTCTGGGCTTGATAGTAGGAAGGAATTGAGGGCATCCCGTAACTGGAATGGGTTGGGGCTTGTTTTGGGGTGGCGGCTGAGATACACTTGGGAAAAGGGTCGTCCGTTTTGGCGGTTTACCGGGTCGTTTTGAAATAGTTTAGCCTGTTAGCCCATCAGGTAAGCCGTCAGATAAGTAGAAGTAAATTAGCGAATAAATTCCAATAAATGAGACCTATCGAATGAAACCTGGCAACCCCATAACTAAACAACCGGCTGGTTCTGAAGCTCAGAGCTCCACCTCCAACCTTAAAACGCTGGTGGGGGTGGTCGAACGCCTGACTTTTCAGAGTGAGGAAACCGGTTATACCGTCGCCCGCCTGTTGCCTGATCGCCAGGAGAATAAGTCTACCCCCGGTAGTGCCAGGGGTAACGACAACCTGATTACGGTAGTGGGGACCATGCCGGGAGTGGTAGCCGGGGAAGCCCTCGAAGTTAGTGGTTTCTGGCAGAATAATTCCACTCACGGCTGGCAGTTCTCGGTTACAAATTATCGGTCGGTCTTACCTGCTACCGAGCAGGGGATTAGAAAATACCTGGGCAGTGGCCTGATTAAAGGGGTTGGGCCAAAAACCGCTGACAAGATTGTGGCTTTCTTTGGCGATAAAACGCTGGAGGTGCTGGAGGTTTCGCCTGAGCGGTTGGTGCAGGTGCCTAAACTTGGCCCTCACAAAGCCGGGGTGATTCAGCGGGCCTGGACTGAGCAGAAGGCTATCAAGGAGGTGATGGTCTTTTTGCAGGGTCAGGGGATTTCTACCAGTCTGGCCGTCCGGATTTACAAGCAATATGGCGATGCCAGCAGCACGATTGTTAAGAATGAGCCTTACCGGTTGGCTCGCGAAGTATGGGGGATAGGCTTTAAGACTGCCGATAAGATTGCCCGCAACCTGGGCTTTGAGCTGGACCATCCTGAGCGGCTGAAAGCTGGCACTTTGTATGTGCTGGGGGAATCCTCGGAGGGGGAGGGTCACACCTATATTCCCCGCCCTAAACTGGTAGAAGCGGCCATAGAAATTCTGGGTTGCACTCCCGAACAGGTGGAGACGGCCATTAACAGTCTGGTGCTGGATAGTGGGCTTAAAGTGGAAACGCTGGTGGCCGAGGAGGAGGGGGAGTTTTCCTTTGAACCGCTGGTGGCGGTCAGAATCTTTGAGCCGAGTAAGCCCCTTGAAAGGCTAGAAGGGCTGGGAAAAGGGAGAGCCAGAGTAGCTGGACCAGCCACAACTCCGCCGCTACGAATCCAGGAGGAGAGTCTGGCTAAGAGTTATAACCCTGGCTCCTCTTACTCTTCCTCTTCCTCTGCCGCTGGTTCGGTTGCCGCGGCTTCGGCTTCTGGTACAGGCCAGATCCCGGTGAAACCCCCTCAGGCGATTCCCCTGTCCGAGGTTGGGGTTGGTGGGGCTACTCCCACCCTTTCGGCTCTGCCAGGGGAACAGGCGGTTTATCTGCCACCCTTCTATTATGCCGAGGTTGGGATTACCCGTAATCTCCTAAGGCTGGCTAAAGCCACTCCTGACAAAGACCGGCTCAGGGAACTGGCTAAGACCAACTTTGCCGCGATGTTTGGCTATCTGGCCGAAAAAGAAGGTCTCAATCTAGCGGATAAACAGCAGGAGGGGGTGGTAATGGCCCTGGCTAAACCAGTCGGAGTTCTGACCGGGGGACCCGGTACTGGTAAGACCACCAGTATGCGAGCCTTAATCCGGGTGCTAACTCTTAAAAAGAAAAGTATTATTCTGGCTGCTCCTACCGGGCGGGCCGCTAAAAGATTGGGGGAAGCCACCGGGCTGGAGGCTAAAACCCTCCACCGTTTGCTGGGGTTAAAACCAGGGGGTAAGGCTCAATATGACCAGGATAATCCCTTACCAGCGGATATTGTAATTGTGGATGAGGTTTCGATGCTGGATGTGCTGCTGATGAATACCCTTCTGAAAAGTATTGCTACCGGCACTCATCTCCTTCTGGTAGGGGATGCCGACCAGTTGCCATCAGTAGGAGCCGGGAATGTGCTGGCCGATATTATCCGCAGCGGGGTGGTGCCGGTGGTAAAACTGGAGCAGATCTTCCGGCAGGGAGCGGGTAGCGCGATTGTCACCAATGCCCACCTGATAAATCAGGGGAAGATGCCGGTGGTGGGGCGGGAAATTACCGACTTCTTCCTGTTTAGTGAGGATGACCCTGAGAAGGTCGGGGAACTGGTGGTCGAGCTGGTGACCCGGCGTATTCCAGCCCGTTTTGGCCTGAAGGTCGAGGATATTCAGGTGTTGTCGCCAATGCACCGGGGGAAAGCCGGGGTGGGTTCTTTGAACGAACAGTTACAGGGGCGGATAAATCCAGCGGAGGAGCGCAAGGGGGAGAAGAAGTTTGGCGGAACGGTTTTCCGGGTAGGAGATAAGGTGCTACAACTTAAAAACAACTATGAGAAAAGTGTCTTTAATGGCGATGGGGGAGTAATTATTGGGATTGACCAGGAAGAGCAGGAGGTCAGGGTCAGGCTGGAGGATGAGCGGGAGGTAGTTTACGAGTTCGGGGAGCTGGATGAACTGACGCTGGCCTATGCGATCTCAATTCATAAATCGCAAGGGTCAGAATACCCGGTCTGTGTTATTCCGGTGATTATGGGTCATTTTATGCTGCTGGAGCGGCGGCTGATTTATACCGCTGTCACCAGGGCCAAAAAGATTGTAGTACTGGTGGGCAGCCGCAAGGCTCTGGCGATTGCGGTTCGGAATGGACCCCAGGCCGGAGGTGGTCAGCATCGCTCGGGACGGTATACCGGGCTGGGGGTCAGGCTTAACCAGCTACAGCGGCAACAAGTTGGGCTTAAATAAGGGGCGAATTTCCCCGCAGATGTTAATTTTAAGGATGAGCAGCTTATGGTCAAACCAGCTTGAAGTAGTAAGGAATTGGTTACTTTCAGTTTAGCTTTGGCCAAAGGGAGTTGGGTTATTTCGCTCGATCAGGCAGGTTGCGGGATATATGAACTTGATAACTTCCTTCGCCATTGCCATTTAGCCCGCCTTATCTTTCCGGGCTGCTTAATCCCTGATGGTTGGTTTAGCTCTTTCAGGATTTTGGGCGGGGCGGTGGTTTCAGTAAAGCTTCCAGGCCAATTTCGAGATCACTCTTTGCCATTAGTTTTTCGATAGTTTTTTCTTTCAATTCTTTAGCCAGTGCCAGAATAGTGGTAATAGTTTGGTGTAACTGACCCATTTGAGTTTGCAGACGGGCGACTTCCTGACGCTGGTTTGAGCTAAGCCCCTTGGCCTGCCAGCGTTGGAGTTGCTCATCAAATAACCACAAATCGTTCTGTTGGGTGCTGAAAACCTTGATTACCCGGTTGACGGTATAATCATCCAGGACATAAGGTTTAGGGAGGGCTTCCTGTAGGGAACTATATTGTTCAGTAGCGGCTTCCAGCATTCCATCAATGTGGCGGGCAATTAAGGGGATATTCTTAACAGGTTGCCAGTTGGGCGTTCGGTTTTCACTCATATTATTTCTTTCTAATTGAGTTTGCTTCTAAAATAGAGGGCTCAAGAAGATCTATTCACGAGAGGATTATATCCCAAATGTTAACCGAAAGCGATTAGCTGCTTTTTAAGGCCGAGGGTGGCTGAAAAGTCAGGGCGGATATTGATAAAATGGGATATGCCGCTTCAGTCCTCTTCTTTAACTTTTTGCCCCTGTTCTGCCGCTTTACGCCAATCGGCCAGGAACTCTAGCACTTTGGGGTATTGGTCAATAGTCAGGTTCTTGTAGCTGCTGACCCTGAAACGACGATATAACTCGCCAAAAATCCCCTGGAAATGGTTCTTGGCCTTTTCTTTGCCGGTGAGGTATTCAGCCAATGCTTTGATCGTGCTGGTCAATTCCTCAGATTGTTCCTCAGTTATTACACTTCCAGGGCTAAGTCTTTTTTCGATGACCCCAATTCTACGTTGAATTTCGCCCACAACCCTGCCAGCATTATCCAGACGCGATTAAGCTGACTCAACCTTTTTTTCTAACTCGACTTGTTGTTCGGCCATCCGAGCGATTGAAAGACTCATATCCCGAATTTGTTCAAGAGCCAAAATATTAGGTGAGAGAAGGCTGGTTGGCTCGGAATTTACCACTGCAAAGGCATCTGTTTGAAAGGCTTGCCAGAGGATGTCGTAACATTCGCGTTGGTAACGAATTATTTTTTCCTGTAGTTCAGGCTTCACTCTACTAGCACTTACTCCAAAAAGCCACCCATTTAAAAACTTTAAAGGCAAAAACAATAATTCCGGGTTACCACCTCGGTTTGTACGTGTAACACGTACAAACCTCACTTCTTGCGACAAAACCGGATCGCGGTTTATTCTCTCTCTTTGTCCTGCGCAGGAAAGTCCTAAATAGTCGCAAATTTGTCGTAGCGGGACAAAAACCTGGGATTTGTTCCCTTCTCCTGCTAAGACCGCTACGATTTCGTCGTCATAAAAAGTAACAATTTTTTCCTCAATCGGGGTTAAGGCGATGCTTTCTTCGCTCATTATTTTTCCTCGTGATGACTCAATTTTAAAGAGTTGCTGGTAGTAATATTATACCTTGCACCCGAACATTTTATCAAGTTTTTTGTTCTAGCTCTTTATCTATCCTGAAAGTTAATCAAGAAGGGATTGTAAGCTGGTTTAACTAATGTTATCATTTCATTAGCCAATCTAGCTTATTCGTTCGAGGTAGAAATTGAAATTCGATCCCCGAAAACTTAGAAATTCGAGTACCAGCGCGACTGCTACCCTACTTCAGAGTATGGCAAATTCGATTGCCCATCAACGTAGCTATCTGCGCGACAAGGAACGTCTCCATCCCCTCTCTGACCAGGAACAAACCTGGTTGATTGAACTTGACCACAATGAAAATGAGCTAATGACCCAAGCTAGAACTTTGAATTTGTTGCTCGATTAACTAGAACTCTCCAGTCTAAAATCTTAAACTTGTTGTTAAATATCTCACTCCAAACAATTCCTTAACCTTCCAGCTTAAGAGTTAGTAACGGCCTGCCTTAATAATCAGGGTTAACAGGCCTAATTACAAACCCAGCCCGGCTAAACTTTGAAGTAGACTACCTGCTGGAAGCCAAATTTGTTATTCCAACGAGCTATATTTCCTTATAATACTCTTTTCAAAATGACTTCTGAAATTTATCCACCGCTTTTCCCCACAACTATCCCCAACATGGGGAAAAGTAATATCAAAATTTGACTCAAAGCTAAAGCCCAGTTATGGCAATATTGCCATAACTAAAAGTTTTGAACCGAAAATGGTTTCAGGCCCGCCCTCTCGACCCATCAAATTATACCGGAGGCGACCCGGCCTGCTTTACTCTTTAGGCTTCCATTCAACAATAAGCCGCCTGTTTCCAATTCGTTAGCTTTTTCCAAAACTGGCCGTGTGGGAGTGGCAAGACTTCCACAAGCGGCTGGCTTATTGCAGTCGTGTTTCACTTTTCACCTCTAAGCTGTTTCTATAACTGGCTAACCCCAATTTTGCCAGCCGGTCTTGCCACCCCCAGTCGCCTCCGGTGCTTTTTTATCCGGTCGAGAAGGCGAACCTGGCTCTGAACCCTTCCGGCCAGAACTATATTTTTAGTTTCTGAAATTTAATCCAAAACTGAGGAGATATTATGATCCAAAATTCCAGGCTCTTTCAAGTAAATCCCGTCAAAAAAAGTCAGCTAGATTACTTATTGCCGGTAGTCGCGAGGCCAGTCCAGAAATGCTGGAATTGGTTAAAAAGGCAGTTACTCAGGGCGAGTTGATCATCAGCAGGGATAATCCCAAAAGAGTTGATATGGCGGTCATCGAGGAAGGTGACTGTGTGGATCGTGAGATACTGGTTTTCGGGATTGCCTTGCAGTCCAAAAAGGGTAGTCGAGGTTTCAGTCAATACCACCAGTTCAATTTCCTCGGACCTGACTGGAATAAATCAGAACTTCCCCCAAATCATTAAATTTATTAACTCTTGGCGGGCGAGTTTGCTTATCAGCCCTAACTTCCCAGCTACTCTTTTCAGCTACCCTAAAAATAAAACTCCTAGATATATTGTTAGGTGTTATATCAGCCAGGTCAAAATAAAAATTGAGGTGTCAAATGTCAAATCATGAAGGTGGTCATATGCTTAATGAAGTGCTACAAACTTTGGACAATTATCAGGTTTTTAATTGGCTGGGGTTAGGAAAAACTCAGGAGTTGGTACAGGTCATTTTAAAGATTGGCTACGAATATGATTGTAATTATGGCGAAATCCTGGCTGAGATAGGGCGCAAGCTTGGAACTTGTGGTAGTTGCGCTCGTCCAGCCAACATCGTTTACCGCGACCTTTGCCAACAATGTTTTTTAGACCATTATGAGGTAGATGAGAACGGTGACATTAGTTTGAATAAAGCCTATGAGGAGTGGGGTTATACTCCAGCCCAACTTTTGGAGATACTAAAAGCCGAAAAGATCGCTTTCCGCCAGGAAGGGCAAGAATATTATGCTAATTACATCACTTTAGAAAAATATATTAAAAAAAATCTTTGGGGTGAAGAGTAATTTGGTTCTGGCCGTCGCAGCTTGCTGCTTTTTTTAGAAGAAGTTTGTTTAAGTTTCTGGCTGGTTTGCCTTATTTTCCCTTTACCTAGCATTTACACCTGTTGGATATTTACTATTCAATTTCATATACCATAACCAACTAAGCAATGTGGCTAGCTCTGAGATTTCTCTTAGCCAGTTTGTTTGGCTGTTTCTACCCTCCGTTTGGTAGTGCCTCCCGGAGGCACTAAATGGCTAGAGGCCAGATAGATATTTTATACTACTATTTTGGTGGTTTTTCAAAGCCATGTTTTTTTAATTAAGGTATTGATAGAGTAGTCTGTGACTTAAAACTTTAATCATCCAATTTTCCAGTTTGTGGCTATCCCCATTCCATGTAAGGAGAGTTAAAGCCTGATGAAACCTTTACAACACGCCCAAATCAGTGCCAAACGGTATGGTGGTCAGTGGGAGGACTGGTATCCCTTGCATGACTGGTTTGACCGCTCCAAAATCGCTTTTCCCTCGGTGCAACACCGCCTGTTTTTGCATTCAGATTTCGGCTGTGCCCTGGTGGAGCGGGTTCTTGGTGAGAATATAACCGCCCAGGATGGTACGGTAGTGCCAACTTCGCTTCTAGCTACTGACCATTTAACCGAAGACCTGGGGCGAGTGGTCACGCTGGCGGAGTGGTTGACCGAAATGGACGAATCCGCTTTGTTAGCTGCCAGCGAACGGAGTTTACCCAGCCTTTCCCGGAGCGAACAGGCCATTAACCAAAACACTCTGGACGGTTTGGTGGCCTGTTATGGCGGAATGGCCGAAGATTTTAGCTCACTGGTTAGTTTTTTTGATGAGCCAGCCCGTCTTACCCCCCAAAACCCAGGCAGTCGCTGGCTATTACATAACAGCTTTGGGATTTTTCTGGCGGAGGATTTATTTGGGTGGGTAATCCGGTTGGCGGATGGTCGCCCCCTGCCAGTGCGTGGGATTGCCGAAACGCTGGTTAAGGCTCGACTGGGTTTTATCCCCTCGGCGGCCTCGGTTGCATCGCGTGTCCGCTTGCGTCCCTGGATGACTGGCAAAAACGTCGGGCAAGGCTTGAGAAAGCGCCAGTTGAGGATTGAAAATGAACCATTAAGCATAGTGCAAGCCGGAGGTAATTCCTGATGATCAATACTACCGCCTGTCATCCGGGGGAAGCCCTGGAAACCCTGGAAGCTCTCTGGGAATTGCCCTTCAGTGTAATGCTATGGGGGCCACCAGGGGTGGGCAAAAGTGCCATTGTGCAAACCCTGGCCCAGCGGCATAAGTTACCCCTGAAAGATGTACGCCTTTCCCATAAAGTTGCCTCTGACATCGGGGGACTGCCCGCCCTCGATCATAATCAAAAAAAGACCACTTTTTATTTACCAGATTTTCTGCCCGACCTGCTAAGGGACGGGCCGGAAGGAATTTTGTTCCTGGACGAATTACCAGGAGCCGACGACCAAACCAGAATTGCCAGTTACGGTCTGTTATTGGAGCGAGCAGTTAGCAATTATACTTTGCCAGAGGGCTGGCGGATTATCGCGGCGGGGAATCGCCCCGAAGATGATGCGGTAAATCGGGAGTTTGGCAGTGCTTTGAATGACCGCCTGGTGCATTTACTGGTTGAGCCTGACCACCAGGATTGGCTGGCCTGGGCTAACAAACAAGCCTTAGCCCCCGAAGTGCTGGCTTTTATTCATATTATGCCCCACCGCCTGACCGGGGATGCCGCCAGTGTCCAGCAGGGGCATGCGATTGTGCCAAGCCCGCGCTCCTGGGAACGGGTGTCAGTGGTGATACAGAATGTCAGGCGGCAACGCACCCGTGAGCTGATTGTGGCGGGGTTGATTGGTGACGCGGTAGCCCACGAATTTTTTACGGTGGCGGAGGAAGTGGCTAATCTGGCAACTCTAAAAACCATTTTAAGCACTCCTTTACGGGACTTGACGCGGGTGATACCCAACCGTATCGCTGGTTTATACGCCCTGGCTTATGCGCTGGCAGCGGGTTTTAATCGGGAAACCGCCGGGCAGGTTCTGGGAGTAATTGCCCACCTGACCGAGCTGGCGGGTTCGCAGCACGATGCCTTGCCAATGGCCGATATTCAAACCCTGGCCCTTAGTCTGGTACTGGAGCGGGCGATGGGGTTGGGGCTGGATCTCAGTGAACATCCTACCTTTATCAGTTTGAACCGCAGGCGTGAGCTAGAACTTGAGGGATTTGAAAGAGCGGGAGTGACCGCCGAGTCAGCCGCCTGAATAAATATAGTTGAGAGATTAGCGATAGTGGCGTTAGAGTGGGTGGCTTGAGCTAACTGCTTTGAGGAGTTAGAGACAGTACCCCAGAATCAGCGGCCTGAATACCCCGACAGGTAGGCCCATCAAATTGTTTGGCCTGTTTGAACCTAAAATAGACTATCCTGGGAGCAAGATTTAGCTGGTGCTACCGAATTAACAGAGAGGAGATAACTATGAGCAGGAATAATAAGCTGGCGGAAACCGAGTTTCAGGCTACTATCCGCACGTTGGAAGATAAATATACTGCCGTCTACCGGGAGGACGGCTTTGGTAGTTTGTATTCCGAGTGGAACGATGAACCGTTTAGACATAAGCTGGATCTGACGAAAGTGGGGGCTGATTATCCCCAGAAGGCCGCCCGTGAGCAGTTTCTAACCGATTATTTCTGGCGAGAAGTAAACCCGGTGCTGGATAACCCCTTTCTGGTGACTTACGCTGACCTGGATAGTCACGAGTTGGAATTTGTGGCGGGCACTCCAGCTGAATTTAATCGTTTGATGCGGCTGTTTATGCTGACCGAGCCAGAACTGGAAAAGAGTGGACAGGAGGAGGTGAATGTGCGATGTGCGGCGGAAAACCAGGAACCTCAATTAAACGAGGGTTGGGGTTATTTTAGCCCCCGCCTGGACAGTCTGGTGAAGCTGGCTCTACTGGAGCATCGGCCTTATGGATATAACTATGAGTATAACGACCAGCAGGGAGACCGTCGCTCCGGCTATTCGCTTTCCCCGACAGTGTTAAGCTATGAACTGGCAGATTTTATTCAGGCGGCGGCCAGGGAGAAAATGAATGCCCGGCGGGAGTTGCGGGAGTGGCTGGTAGCCCGCCAGCATGACCCAGCCCAGTTTGGCCTGGAGAGTTGGGAGAAAATCAGGTGAGTAATATTCTGGCGAGTAGCCGGGCAGCCAAAGTTAGTAGTCGGATGGGGCCGGACCTGCGAAGTGCGATTGAGCGACAGCCAGACCTGGCCGGGCTGGCTTTGTGGGTGCAGTTTGTTGATCGGGATGAAGCCGGGCTGGTTGCAGCAACCGATGGGCGGGCGATTTACGCCGGGATTGAGTATAGCCGCTTCTCCCAGAAGGAGCGGTTGTTTATTTTGCTGCATGAGCTTTTGCACGTGGCCCTGGCGCATCCAGCCCGCGCCAGAGAGTTGCGGCTGCGCTACCCGGATTTTGACCCCCTGGCTTATAATATCGCCTGCGATGTCCTGATTAATGCTGCCCAGGAAAAAGGGGTGGGCATCACTGCGCCTGAAGGTGGGGTACAGTTAGCCCCTTTGCTCCAGCAATTAAATTTATGGTCGGTAGGAGCACGGGTGGAGGAAGAGGTGCGGAAGTGGTCAAGCGAGGCTCTTTATCGGGCGATTATGCGGCAGCGCGACAAAATTATGATTTCGCTTTCGCTGGATATTCTTGAGACCAGGGGTGGGGCCAGCCGGGAACAGACGGCGGAGGAATTACGAAGCTGGGCCAGACGCTTACAGCTTTCCAGAGGGGTAGTGCCTGGCCTGTTAGAACGTCTGGCCTCGGATTTACCCAGAGTAAAAACCCCCTGGGAACAACTATTACGTAACTTTTTGTATCGGCGATTGGGTCAACCCCGCCAGGCGGATTATGCCAGACCTTCACGCCGCTGGTTGGGACTGGAATATGAGCTGCGTTTCAGGGAGGGGGTAGCCTTGCCCTTTGAGCCAGACCGTCGCCGACCTGAGCGGGCGGGTCGGATCGCGGTGGCGGTGGATAGTTCCGGCTCGATTGATGATAATTTGCTTCGGCGATTTGGGGGCGAGGTAGCGGCGATTATGAGCAAAACTTCCTCTCAGGTGTTGTTAATAGTTTGTGATGCTGAAGTGCAGCAGGTTGAGGAGTTAAGTGGCTACCGGGGCGAACAACAACTACGCCAAATAAAATACAAGGGTGGAGGCGGGACTGATTTCGCGCCAGCGATTGCCACTGCTGCCATTTGGAAGCCGGATGTGCTGGTCTACCTGACCGACCTGTATGGGCCAGCTGGAGCTGAACCGAAGTTCCCGGTAATCTGGGCGGTTCCGCCTGACTCGTCAGCCCCGTCTCCATCCTGGGGGATTTTGCTCGAATTAGACTGAGTGGTTTTACAGAAAACCTCCATATTAGCGCGAAAGCCACTTAACGTGGTCAGCGCGTCAACATTGGTGGGTATAGCACAATTGTTTGACTTTAGCCCCAATTTGTGCTCTACTCAATATATGCTTAAAAACTATAAGTACAGAATATACCCTACAAAGAAGCAAAGCACCCGGCTTCATAATACCCTTGAGGAATGTCGTTGGCTCTATAACCAACTCCTTGAGCAACGAAAAACAATCTATGAAGACACGGGCAAGGGTATCTCTCTGTACGAGCAGCAAGCGGGCTTTGCTGCTCTCAAAACTATCCGCCCTGGCCTTGATACCATACATTCCCAAGTGCTGCAAAATGTGGCGGTCAGGATTGACCTTGCTTTCAAAGCCTACTTTCGCAGGGTTAAATCGGGTGAAAAAGAGGTTGGCTACCCCCGTTTCAAAGGCTATAATCGCTACGATAGTATTTGTTTCCCGCAAGCCCCTTCTGGCTGCAAAATGGAAGGCCAGAAACTTTATGTCTCCAAAATAGGGCATATCAAGATTATTTTGCACCGCCCACTTGTAGGCAAAGTTAAAACTTCCACCATCAGTCGAACCAGTACAGGCAAATGGTTTGTCTGTTTCGCCACTGAGGTTGAGCCGAAACGTTTGCCAGAACTGGATACCGAAGTTGGGATTGACGTTGGCCTCAAGACTTTCGCCACTATCAGCGATGGTACTGCGATTGAAAACCCTCGCTTCTTTCGCAAGGAAGAAAAAGCCTTGGCTTCGGTTCAGCGCAAACTCTCTAAGGAAGTCAAAGGCACTCCCGAAAGACGTTTCAGGCGTAAGGCGGTAGCCAGAGTTCACGAACGTATCGGTTGGCGGCGTGGGGATTTTAGCCACCAGCACAGCCGCAAGGTTGTGAACAAGTACGGCAAAATATTCGTGGAAGATTTGCGGGTCAACCGAATGGTCAAGAACCGCAGACTTTCCAAAAGCATTAGTGACGCGGCTTGGTCGGAGTTTTTCAGTAAGTTGTTTGCCAAAGCGGAAGAAGCTGGGCGCACAATTCTTGCAATCAACCCGGCCTACACCAGCCAGACCTGTAGCGACTGTGGCTACCGCAAAACAGGGGAAGAAAAGCTTCTCCTTGATAATCGGGTATTCGAGTGTCCAAGCTGTGGTTTGCATATAGACCGCGACTTCAATGCTGCCTTAAATATCAAAGCGGTAGGATTATACCCGGTGGGTTCGCCCCTAGAAGTTACGCCGCTTTAGCGGCTGTGGAGTAATCACTTGAGTTAGATTGAACCGGGAGGCAGATAGCTCTAAATTGATTCACTCGTCTTAGTTGGGCGTTTTTGTTCTTCTTCATGTCGCCAATTGTCCAGAAACTTCATTACGGCATCATACTGGCTTTGACGAATATTTAAATAACTATTCACTCCAAAACGACGATATAACTCCATATATACTTCGCCATAATGTTTTTTACTGCCATCCTTTTCTTCCATAAGTTTGGCTAGATTACGTACGGCTATTTGGATTTCGGCAGCTTGTTCAGGGGTTACGACCGCCTTCACCCCAACTTTGTCTTCAAGCGCATCTACCCTTTTTTCTAACCATTTGTAAACAACTCCAGCTTTGTTGATTCTGGTGTTAAGCCTTTGTTCCATTTCAATCTGTTGTTCGGCCAATTGAGTAATGGCGATACCCATATTACGAATACTCTCAAGAGCCGAAATAGCAGGTGAGGTTGATTCAAGCTGGATAGAAGTTTCTAGCGAAAAAGCCTCAGATTGGAATGCTCGCCACAAGACCTTAAAACACTCGGCGCGGTAACGTTTTACTTTTTCTTGTAACTCTAGCTTTACCCGGCGGCTATCTACTCCAAAAAGCCAACCAGGCAGAAGATCAAGGGGCAAACAAATCATTTCTTGTTTGCCTTGAGGTGTGTGTATAACACACACACCTTGGGCCTCAACCAGGACCGTATCACGTTTTAATCTCTGTAATTGACCGGACCAGTTAAGTCCCAAATAATCACAAATAGGTCGCAAAGGAACAAAAACTTGAGATTCATTCCCAACCTGTACTAAAGCAGCGGTAATTTCATCACCATAAAAACTGATCGTTTTTTCTTCAATGGGAGTTAAAACTGCGGTTTCTTCGCTCATTATTCTTCCTTTTGGTAATTCACTTGGTCAAGTGATCCAAGTCTAAACCTGATATTGTCCCCAGTTTGTGATTTTACTATAGAGTTTAAGTTACCTAACCAATTGAGCTTACATAATATTTACCGCTTTTCTAACTTTGGAATTTATCGTTGAGTGTAATTCTTCTCAAAATTTGGCTTTAGGCAAATCTATTCACTCTCAAGATTTTAAGTTTTTCTGAGCGACTCTCCAGGGTATAATTTGCCTACTAATCTGTGTTAATTTAGCCAAGGCTAGATGTGGCAGACAACTCTATTATACCTTTAGACTGAACATTTTTTCAAGTTTTTTGTTCTGATTATCCAAAACTATTGCAAATCCACAAATAGTCCGACATTTCTCCAGACCATTCCTATACTTCCTAAATACCTTCAGACTATCGAGGTTGTTAGGGAACAGGACGAGAAAATTGATAACAGAGGAAAATTCTAAATAAAAGAGCAGGCCGGAAGCAGTTTCAGGCCCGCCCTCTCGACCTTTTGGAGTATACCGGGGGCGACCCGGCCCGCTATTCCCTTTATTAACACCCAATGTATAAACTGGCTTTTTCCAATTCGTTAGCTTTTTCCAAAACTGGCCATGTGGGAGTGGCAAGACTTTCACAAGCGGCTGGCTTTTAGCTGCTCTCATACCTTTTCAGCTTTGCGCTTATTCCTCTGAACAACTTTCTCCCACTATTCAGCCGGTCTTGCCACCCCCAGTCGCCTCCGGTGCTGTTATATCCGGTCGAGAGGGCGAATCTGGCTCTGAACCCTTCCGGCCAGAACTATATTTTTAGTTTCTGAAATTTAATCCAAAACTGAGGAGATATTATAACTCGAAATTCTAGGTTTTTTCCAGAATATTACCTCGAAAAGAAGCCAGCTAAATTACTTATTGCAGGTAGTCGCGAGGCCAGTCCAGAAATGCTGGAATTGGCTAAAAAGGCAGTTACTCAGGGCGAGTTAATCATAGTTGGAGACAATCCTAAAGGAGTAGATGCAGCGGTAATCGAAGAATTTGACTGCCTGGGCCCCGAATTATTGGTGTTCGGGATTACCCTTCAACCCAGAAAGGGTAGCAGACGTTCCGGCAGATACTGCCAGGTCAAAATTCCCAAATATCTAACGGCGGCAGAGGCTTATCGTTGCCGGGATAGGCAGAGGATCGAGCCTGCCGATCACTGCATTTTTATCCACAACGGCAGTTCCCTCGGTACAAAAGCGGGTTATGAATATGCCAGACTGCTTGATAAGCCCGCCCAGATATTCGTGCTCTAACCTATTCAACTACCAAACCTGCCCTAACAACACCCTGGTTTCTTAGTGGAAGCCCCAAATAGTATTTACCATTGCCAGGATAAAAGTACCGCATTAAGGAGGTGAAACTTATGGCTACGACTTCCTACACCAATTTAATTGAAATATTGGAAGGCAAACTGGCTAATCTGACGGAACGGTTAGCTACTGGAGCAAAGCAGATTCAGGCCGCCCGCGAAAAGGGGGAGGATGTGCTGGATTGGGAAGAGCACTGGATTATGTTGCTGCGGCAATACGAAGACGCGGTGGATCGGCTGGAACTCCTCACCAATAGTGTAAGTGGTGGTCGAAAGGGGGTTTAGAGTGAGTATTAAACTTTTTATTTCCCCCGCGGAAAAACAAAATCTCCTTCCCGGTAGGTACTATATTGTGGTCAGGGTAAAAGTTCCCCAGGTTATTTTGATGTCACCCGAGGATGAAGGGCCTATAGAGCCGCAACTTGATCCCCACAATAGTTATGCTCACTCCGACCCCAGAGTGCTGCACTCCACCCTAGTCGAGGTCGTGGTGGATCTGACCGACCATCCTGATTGTCCTCAAACCCATTCGGTGGCGGCGGCTGACGCTTGGCTGGCTAAACATTTTAATGAGCTGGATGCCGCCCTTCGTCTGCGTCTCTGAGTTTAGACAGTTGCTCCAATCTATAACTAGCTAATTTCATTTACCTGAAAAATTTAACCTGAATTCACACTTAAAGAGAGGAAGGATTAACTATGGCCTACTGTCTTAATTGTACCCTTTGCGGACTGGGCGAGGTAGGTTTAGCCTCGGAAATCAGGTTGCAGGGTAATTTAGTAGCCTTTCAGCAACACGCCCTGGAATGCCACCAGGTCACTGCCGAAGCATTACGGAACTCAAAGGGTCAGAAGTATCTAACCGGGTTTCAAACGGTCTACTTCTGCGAGTTGCCTGACGGTCGCACCTGGCTCAAGGCTGTCAAAATAAGCCCGACTGAGGTTGCATCTTTTACTCAGGAACAGGAGAGTATTTCATGGCAAGATTAGAAGCTCAAGCTAAGGCACTATTTTACCCGACTGAACTCAGGGTGATCGCCGGGGTTGCCCGTCTGCTGGAGCTCGACCAATCCAGGTCTAATTCCGGCCCGATTCGGGTTATTGACCCGGCGGCGGGTACCGGGCGGGCGGTTTTTAGCCTGGTGAGACTGCTCCAACAATCCCAACCCCGCCTTCCCCTGGAATTGTATGGGATTGAACTCGACCAAAACCGGGCCGAGGAATGTCGCCAGTATTTGGCGCAGGTGCTGAATACCGATGCTAAATCAGCCAGAATTACCGACCGCAGCTTTGACCTGGTGTTTTGTAACCCGCCTTATGACACCGATAAGCTGGAAGGGGAACGGAGATTAGAGCAACTTTTTCTGATCAAGTCTACCAAAATCCTGCGGGCGGGTGGGCTGCTAATCTGGATTATTCCCCGCTTTGTGCTGGAGATTAATGCTGCCTGGTTAGCGGCTTTTTTCAAGGATCATATTATTCGCCGTTTCCCCAAACCTGAAGCTGACAGATTTGACCAGATTGTGCTGGTGGCCCGTCGCAAAGCCGCCAAACTACCCAACCCGACCAGAGCCGAGGAACTGGTGGCAATGGCTAAGGGGAATAGCGAAATCAAGTTGCTGGATTGTCCCTCACTACCGGAATTTAATGGGCTGCTCAAGGAGTTATATGCCGCCGGGGTTAAGGGGCCAGAGATTGACCAGGAAATTGAACGTTTGCTTGCCAGCCGGGATTTGCCGGAAAATGTTGGGGTTCCGGCTAAAACTAAAGCCCTTATCAGCCCCGGCCCAAAAGCTTCAGATAAGATTACTTTTGCTTATGGCGAGTATCACAGGGAGGAGGCGTTCCGAGAGGCCGAAAGAGCGGGGGTCTGGTCTAATCCGGCCAAACGGGATTTACTTTTCCTGCCCCCCAGTCGGGCGCTGGTCATTAAAGCTCCCCTGATGCCGATGCGGATTGGGATGAGCAGTCAGTTTATTCAGATTGGGCTGGGGAATAATCTGTTACTCAAAAATACCCAACGTAAGATTGTAATCAAGGGCAAGACCGTCAAACGCTGGAAGAATATGGCGGTGGAGCTGGACGAGGATGGCTTGCAAAGGAAGCGGGTTGACCGGGAAGTAATTTCCAGCCAGGTGAACTTACTAGATTTAAGTTCGGGGGAGCTGGAAACCCTTGACCCGGTAGGTCTGGGGAAACTGGTGGAGGAGTTCAGTGCCTCGATTCAGGAACAGATGTTACTGAATTACCCACCTCTGTATGTTCCCTTACGCCCTGATAAACGGCAGGCCCAGGTGACAGAGGCGCTGGCGGCAATTGAGCAGGAGCCAACTCTGGCGGGGCCTCATAATAAGAACAAGCGGCGCAAGGCTCGTCAGAAAGCCCGGCTTATCCAGCAATTGGAGCTAGGGCTGGCTTATCTAAAACCCAACCGTAAACCACTGGGCGGTCAGAAGCTGGCGATTCCGGCGGCGGCTCTTTCTCTCAAAACTTATGGTTATGCCACCCTGGAATGTGAGATGGGTAGTGGCAAGTCCACCATGGGGATTGCGGCAGCCTGGTTGGCGGGAGCTAAACGCCCGGTGGTGGTCTGTCCCAGCACCCTGCTGGAGAAGTGGGTCAGGGAGGTAAAAGCCACTATTCCGGGAGCCGAAGCCATGATTGTTAGCTCAATCAGTGACCTGGAAGAAGCCAGAAAGCGGATTGGGGAACACGAAAAGCGGGTCAGGCAAAGGTATAATCCTGACCGAACTAAAGGGCAAAATTATCCTCCCTTTTTCACTATTATGTCCAAAGAGCAGATGAAACTGGAGAGTGGCTGGCAGACGGCAGTGGTTTATCACCCCCCCAGAGGTGAGACGGTAAAGCGAGTTGCCAACGGTCAAAAAGGGTCAGACAAAAAGCTTTCCTTCTGGGCAAAAGAGGTTGAGGCTGGCCCCTTTTATCCGAAGGAGCGGGATGGCCGTCTGGTTCGAGATAAACTTAGCGGGAAGTTGTTAAGTTGGCCGCATTGTCCCGGTTGCGATAGCCCTATTACCGATAGGAACGGTCTACCAGCCAGGCTGGAGAAGTTAGAAAAACGGATCAATTGTACCAATTGCGGCGAAGTTCTCTGGCAGCGGGTCAGTAAACTCAGGGGAGGAGGACAACGTTTTGACTGGGAGAAGAATTGCCGGGTGGAAGTTCCCGACCCAGGACAGGTAGCCGAGGCCGAACGATTAAAACAGGAGTTGTTGGCGAAGTTTGAGAATTATCTTAAAGCCTGTGAGATGGGGCAGGAAGATTTTCAGACTAATCCGGCGGCAGGAGCCACAGAAACCAGTGCAACCAGTTCAGGCAATTCAGCGATTAAAAGCGGGGTTTCAGCTCTATCTACCTGGCCGGGTGGGACTGAGGGGGTGGAAGGAGCAAAGCGGGAAAACTTCCGACCAACTACGGTAGAGGAAGAAGCCGGACGCTGGCTGGCTACCCTGGGAAAAGGGGCTTATCCAACCCTCTACCGCCTTTTTGCTTCCGTTGGAGATGCCCAGGCTAACCAAATTTATGCCTCCCGCTCACCCCAGGACTGGGCAAGGGTAGCGGAGTTGTTGGCCCAGGCTTCTTTTTGCCATTTCCCGCGTTTTCAGAGCGAATATGCCGACGATTGGCCCGTCATTCCCCAATACCGGGACTCGTTGCCAGCTGGTTTCCGCAAGGTCAAACTCAGCCAGTACATCCAGAAACGGCTTAACAAGTTTTTTGACCTGTGCATTATTGATGAGGTTCATCAGATGAAGGCCAGAGGCTCGGCTCAGGGGGTGTCGGCGGGGCGGCTGGCGATGGCCTGCAAATGGCAGCTAACTCTTACTGGCACTTATGCCGATGGTTATTCCACCATGGTAATGCAACTCCTCTGGCGTTTTACCGACCCTAAAATCCGTAAACTCTGGGGTCGCCACGAGACTGGTCGCTGGGCCAAGAAGTACGGGATTATTAAGGCTACCCGGATTGGGCGAGGGGGTGCCCCAGACGAAAATGAGGATTTTGTGCTGGCGGATGGGGCGAATTCTGACCGTCAGATTGGTGGTCGGGTACGCTTTGAGGAGGCCCCCGGTATCAGCCCGGAACTGGCCCTACTCACAATCCCCCACACGGTTTATCTGTCACTTTTGGATGTCAGCAAGGATTTACCACCTTATCGTGAGTTTCCAAATGCCGCTATTCCCCTTCGTCGTCAGTCCGATGGGGTGTTTGGACCAGAAGCCGGGGAAAGAGCCGGGCAACCCCTGCCATCCCAGCTTGAGGCTTACCATCACCTGGCTAATAAACTGATGGCCGAGCTTAAACAACAACTTGCCAGGGGCAGCACCCGTCTGCTGGGGGCGATGGTGCATGCCCTACTGGCCTGGATAGATAATCCCACCCGCCCGGAACTGGTGGTGGACCCTAAAACCAAAGTGGTGGTAGCTTCTGCTCCAGCTCTGCCCGCTACAGTTCTATATCCCAAAGAGCAGAAACTGGTGGAGTTATACAAGCGCACCAAAGCCGAGGGCAAGAAGTTAATGATTTATATTGCCTATACTGCCGCCCGCGATATGGCCCCGCGCCTGAAGTGGGTATTGCAACAGGCTGATCCCCTGGTCAGGGTGGCGGTACTGAGTGGTGGGGATGCGACCAAACGGGAAGCCTGGATTGAGAAACAGTTAGAGCAGGGCTGTGATGTTTTAATCACTCATCCCAAGAAGGTGGAGGTCGGGCTTGACCTGCTTAAATTCCCGGTAATTGTTTTTTACAATGTCTATTATGTTACCCAGACGATTGAGCAGGCCAAGAAGCGGGCCTGGCGGATCGGTCAAACCCAGCCCTGTGAGACCCATTTCTGGGCTTACGGTAATACGGCGCAGGAGAAGGGTTTACGGCATGTGGCTCGCAAGATTTATTCGGCTATGAAGCTCAAGGGTCAGATTGGCGATGACGGGATTACCGAACTCCTGGGCGAAGATGAGGACGAGAGTATGCTCAAGGCGATTGCTCAGGCCATCACTCGTGAGGATACCGTCGGGGATGAGGCCCATTCGTTGGAGCAACTGATGAGCCAGACTTTGGAGCGCGAGGTCGCCGAGGCGGCCTTTATTCTGTCAGATGAGGCTGCATCTGAGCTGGAGGTAGAGGCGGCGATTGTGACCCTCTATGATCAGACTTTTGCCGAAGAAGGGTCAGCCACAGTCGCGGGTGAGACAGCCCCTCCAAATCCTAAAATCCGCTGGTTAAATACAGCAAAGGAGGAAGGGGAGGATAACCATAAGCTGGTGTCTAACTCAGTTGAGGCTAGGGCTGCGAACTTCAAGCAAACCGAACTGGTTCAAAATGGAGAAGTAAGGATAGTCAGGGAATCAAACCCCGAAACTCAGCCTTCCATCGAAAGCTTTGGGATGAAGAATAAGCAAATTACAATCTTGCCGCAAAAACTTTCAGAAGCTATTCCGACTGATGCAGTAGAAATACTCGATGAAACCCGGCCCAGCCTGGAAGAATTTCGGGCGAGGCTGTTAGCTACCCGTAACATTAACAAAAGGGCTGGGAAGAAAAACAACCTCCCAATCGGCGGACAGGGTTCTCTTTTCAATTGATCGCCTGCTGAAAGCCTGTGCATTCGATTACTCCTTAACCCAACTGAATAGAAACTTTGGAGGTGTTATGATACTAACAAATAAAGGAAGGAATTGGCTACCAACCTGAACCTGACCATGCGACTGAGTTCCTGATAGGAACTCCTGGTAAATATCAAGGTTTGCGTTTTAATACTAAAACCTTGATATTTATTTTTGAATAGGAATACACCGTGAATTTTAGCCGTATCCCTCAACTTGATAAATGGATTGCCCAGCAGCTGACCAAAAAAGAACATTATTTCTAATTTGCTGAATTCAGGGTATAATCAGGCTGTTAGCAGGGGCTTCTTTTTACCCTTAACAACTTTGTCACTCTGCGGTATAATGCAGGAAGGGCCGTTATGGTTTGTCTCTGGCAACTACCCATTCCTTCCTTCTATAGTTTAGAAAGAAGGGTTTATGATCGACCATGACGCTCTGTTTAAGTCTTTGATAGGTGAGTTCTTTCTGGAGTTCCTCCAACTCTTTTTCCCGGAGATGGCCGCCGAGATTGACCCGACCTCGATTACTGAAAAAGAGCAGGAACTAATGACAGACCTACAGGAAGGTCGAACCAAACGAATAGACCTGATCCGTCAGGTGCAGCTTAAAGAAGAGCCAACTCTGGTACTAATTCTGGTGGAACCTCAATCTTATAACGATAAACAGTTTGGCGAGCGACTGTTTCGGTATTGCACCCGGCTTTACGACAAATATCGGTTGCCCATATTCCCGGTGGCGGTCTTATCCAACAACTCGCCTAAAGCTGCCGCGCCAAACAGTTTCAAGGTGGAATTCAGACACTTTACAGCCATGACTCTAAATTACCTTACAATCCAGCTAAATCGGTTGGATTGGCAAGAATATGCCGATAAAAACAATCCAATAGCCTGTGCTTTTATGGCAAAGATGCCAGTAGCTAAAGGAGAGCGGCCTAAACTAAAACTTTTGGCCTTAAATAAGCTGACCGATTTGAAGCTGAATCCGGCCCAACTAAGGCTGGTATCAGGTTTTATTGATACTTATTTAGAACTGAATAAACAAGAGCAAATTCAATTTGAGCAAGAACTCTCAAAGGTTGAAGGCAAAAAGAAGGAGGCGGTGATGGAACTTACCACCAGTTGGAAAAGAGAAGGTATACGCGAGGGTGAGATAAATTTATTGGTTAAGCAACTCACCCGGCGTTTGGGGGCACTTTCTCTAGAAGAAGAAACCGAGGTTCGCAGCTTGAATGTAACTCAGTTGGAAAATCTTGGAGAGGCGATCCTGGACTTCCAGAGCCGAGAAGATTTCACCAGCTGGTTGAAAAATAACCCGGTTTAAGCCCGCCAGATAAATTTTCTGGTCGTAGCACCGATTACCAGTAGTGGTAGTCGGTGCTTTTTTTGTACTCAAATTAGTCTCAGAGAGAAAGGAGTATAATGATGAACCAAAAAACTACCGCCGGGGAGGAATTGGCTGAATTCAAAGCCGGGTTAGAACCTGCCATTCCCGAAGATGTAGAGGGGCAGGAGGTAGACCCAGATATTCCAGAGGAGTTGATTCAGCCATCTGCCACTCCCTATGCCCGTAGCAGCTTGACAGTCGCTTTGCAATTTCTACCAGAAGATAGTAATCCCAGAGGTCGCAGAGTGGTCCTGATTGTTAAGAATGATAGTCTGGCACGCCCGATTCGGTTGCTGCGGGAAGCCGAGCTGGGGCCACTCCCCAACCCGATCCAACGGCTTCTTCAGGAATTACAACTGGAGATTAACAGTCAGCCCAAAACTGTAACCAGCGCGCCAACGGCTAAGTCCAACAAGCCCATTGTTCAATCCAATAGCGCGGTCAAGGAGAGCAAACCCGCCAGCGCATGGGTAAAACCTACTACTTCAGCAACAACCCCAGCTACCTCACATCTCCCCGTCAAATCACCTAACCTCAAACCGCCCCCCACCGCTCCGATGGTTGGAGCAGAAACCGAGGCCCACCGCCCGGTTCCAACCAAAGTTACCGAAAAAGCCGGGTTGAAACAGGCTTCAATGTTCGAGTTGGTTTGAACTTGAGCCATTTGAGGTCAAACACGCGGCTTGTTGTTAAACCGAATTTTTCTTTTTTAACAGGCAAATCAGGATTAAGATTAAGAAAGGAAGGTCATATTATGGCTACTTTGCAATTACCAGATAACGGGCAAACTCTGACCCTTGATGACCAGATTGCTCAGGACGATACCCTCCTCCGACAAGCTCTGGCCCTGGTTTATCCCGCCGTCGCTAACGCCGAAATCAAACGCGAACATAAAAATGGCGAGCTGGTGGTCAGTGTCATTAAGCGGGCTGGCACCAAAGGTCAGCCTCTAGCGGTGCTTGCCACCGCCCCCGAAGAAGCTAATCCGGCCCTGCTGTTGGCCTGGGAGCTTAAAGCCCTGGAAAGAGCCGGGGAGTTTGACCTGACGGTTTCGGTGGCGGTGCAAAACCGGGTACAAGAGGCTCTTTCGCAGGGTGAGGCTGAAACCAAGAAAATTTCCAGAATTGTTCAAACACTTACCCAGCTTAAACCCTCACCTTACCATCAGGTTCCAGTGGGGTTTTAAGTGGTGGTGTTGAATAATTGGCGGTTAGCTGACAATAGCTCGGCGGCGGACATGACTCAGCTTGCTAACAAAGTCCGCTACCCAGAGCTGACGACAACTACCTGGCGAACTGAGAAAGGGGAATTATGACTGGCAATGTTATAGCTCTTTTGAGAGCTTATCAGATACCCCTTTCGGTGGATCTAGCACTTGAATATCTTTCCGACTTGGCGGATGCTTTTGGCAAACTTTATCTTTACCAGAAATTCTTCCCTGAGCAGTTCGCCCTTTCGACGGGCTTGCCCTTACCTCAGCAGTTTGAAACTTACAGCCAGAAAGAACTTGAGTTCTTCAAATTAGTGGATCAGCACCTTTTTGACCTTTCCTGGGAGTTTTACCAGGATGAAAATGATAACGGGGGCGAACGTGATAACACTATCTGGGTACAAAGTCTGGGGCTGGATTGGTGGGAATACGAACCCGAGGAAATACCCGAAAGTTGGCGGGTATTGCTATTTCTAACCGCTAATTTTGAACTGACCCAGCTTGGCCAGGCTGCTGAGTTTAACGAGGTGCTAGTGGAGCGTAAAAAGGGTCGCCTTAATTGGGCGGAACTCGAAAGGGATTGCCAGCTAGCCTCCCCGCCGCTAAACATTTTGACCGAAGCCCTCACCATGTTAGACCACGATACCGGGAATGTCTGGCTGGATTCAACCTCGGAGACCCCCTACGACCGGGCCTTCTGGTGCGAGGAAGATATTATCTTCCTGACCGATAAATTCCGGGAGGCTTCTGTAAGTCTTGAGCGGGTGGAGGAGTTTTTCGACTGGATGTTGGCTAAACCTGAGAATGTAAGAGAGGTGGTTGAATTGTGGAACAGGAATATTCAGCCCTGAAAACGGCTGGTTGGGCCGGAAAGGGCCAGGGTAGTCTGGCGGACGAGTTGTTAAGAGCCTTGCCTGCCCGAATATTTAATATCGAAGGCGGTCTCTTTTTCGCCGGTGGTCAGGCTTTTTTCTTTAATCAGGACGAGCGAGGCCAGCACCATTTCAAATGTTTATCCAGCCAGAGTTTGAGAATTGCTTTTACTTTGGAAAATATTGATAGCGGCTGGCTGCCACCGGGGATTGTACGCTCCGGGGTAAATCCCCATGGTCAGTGGTTTGTGAAGTTTGTACCCCCTGGCAAGCATAACCTGGTCATTCAGGGGGAGGCTGGTGAAAAAACCACTCTGGAGGGATTACCTCTGCCGGGGTTAATCTTTGGGGGCTGTGGCAATGAATATTATGTCTGGGCTACCAGCGAAACCGAGTTTAATCCCCAGGGGTTATGTTATGCTGCTCCCCTTTCCAATCTCTATGATGACGGGCGGGTCTGTTATGGGGATAATCAGGTGCCAGCCGCTTCAACCGAGGTAGCCGGGTCGGCCTGGTGGTTATTTATAAATTCGCCTTTTAATGGCCATCTTTCTCAGGGGAAATCCAACCGTTTCCCCCAGGATGTGCGACTGATGTTACAGGAGCTTCAAGAGAATAAGGCTGAACGCTACCCGGTGGAGGATTTACGCCCCTTCCGTCTAGCTCAGGAATGGACGATTGAGCAGGCCGTGGAGAAATATATCCTCAAAGAACGGGTTTATTAAGCCCTAAACCAGGGTGTAGGGACTACTTGCTTTAGTAGACGGTCTTGTCACTTTATTTAATAATTCGAAGAAAAGGCGAACTGTTTAGGGGCGGGTCGCCTTATTATTTTACCTTTTTAAGCCTTAAAGGGAGGGAAGTATGTTAATAGATTATGTTTTTCGGCAGCCGGGGCAGGTCGAGCAACTGACTCTGACCCAAAACTGTCTCTACCGTTATCTGGTCGGGCAGGAGGGAGTTTTCCTGGAGGCCCAGCGGCTGGGTTTGAAAACCTGTATCCCCCTGGCAAGCTGTGAAGTTCGGGGGTTGGCTTCGGTAAACTCCTATTTCCAGCTTGAATATCCGCTGGTACCGAAGGAACTGCTTTCACAAATGCTGGAGCTGGCTCGACAGGCCGAAACCGCCCCTGGCACTCCGGCTGAGATTCTGTTCTATCTGCTCTGGCAGGAAGAAGGGGGGTTCTGGGAATTGATACTACCAGAGCAAAAGGGGCGGGCCAGTTCGGTCAGCCCCACAGACCCTACCAATCTGGAGTATCAGGCGGCCTTGATTGAGGTTCATTCCCATAATTCGATGGCGGCTTTTTTCTCGGCCACCGATGACCAGGATGAGCAGGGGTTAAAACT
This sequence comes from Chloroflexia bacterium, assembly GCA_038207495.1. GTDB lineage: Bacteria > Chloroflexota > Chloroflexia > Chloroheliales > Chloroheliaceae > Chlorohelix. The sequence continues at coordinate 30,212 of JBBQZS010000019.1, read as the reverse complement.
TTACGGGGTACTTGGCAAGATCTTTGACCAACCTCAAATTGCCCTGCGCCTGGGGGTCTATGGGCAGTTTTTCCCGGTACCCGCCAGTCTGGTTTTCAACTTGCCCGAAGGATTGGAGAATGCCCTGTTTGCGGGGTTTAACAGGCTGGAATTGGGTGGAGAGCGGTCATGTCTGGCAGAGTAATCCAGCTTAAACCCCCCAAACTACCGGATTGTTTCGCCGTTCTGGATAAGGAGGAGGCCAACAGGCAGGTTTATCAGGCCCTGGCTAACGGTTCCAAACTTATTGTCAATGTCTCAGGCGGCAAGGATGGTCTGGCAACCCTACTTATCGCCCGCTACGAAATGGGTCTTTCACCTCAACAATTGATTGTTCACCATCAACTGCTGCCGGAAGCCTGGCCCGGCACCCTGGAATATATTGAGGCTATTTGTCGGCAGTTAGGGGTGACTTTCTGGTTCGACCAGTGCGATTACGGAGGCTACGAATGTGGTAATTGTGGTTTTCACTATACCTCAAGCCGGGTTGACCAGACAATTTGTCCTGAATGCAAGTCTAATACCGGGGTAGAGCTGACCCGGCTGCGGGGAGTATTGGATCTGGTAGCCCATCGTCGAAAATGGCCGGATAGCAAGGTCAGGTTTTGTACCGACTATACCAAAATCCGGGTCTTTAATAGCCGCCTGAAACAGGAGTTGGCGACAATTGGCCCGACCCCCGTGACGGTTCTGGGGGAACGCTGGCGGGAGTCAGCCCAGCGGCAGCAGCTCCCCTGGCTAAGGGAACGACCTAAATTCAACACCCAGCAGGTCAGGCTGCTGGAATACCGCCCAATCCTGGATTACCGAAGAATTGAGGCTTTCCGAAAACTCAGGCAATACGGAATTACTCCCCATTATGCCTATTTTGCTCAGGGTATGACAGAACACCAAATGTTTGAGCTGGACGAAGAATCCGGCCCCCGTTGCTCATGCGTAATGTGTATCTTTGCCCAGCCGGAGCATGTTAGAAGGGCTTATGAGCTACCCCTGGTGAAATCCCTGGTAGAGCGAGCCGTCCAAATCGAGGCGGAAAGCGGACATCGCTGGAAAGCCCGTCAGAGCCTGGCCGAGGTAATCCAACCCCGAAAATTGGCAAATTTAACGGCTGAAGACTTTTTGTAAGTTGAGGATTGGAAATACAAACAGTAAGGAGGGGCTTTTCAAGATGCTGAGAAAATATCTGGTCTATCACTGCATCAACGAGACGGAAATGTTAAGGGAAGATGCCCAACTCTGGCAGGCCGCCGACCAGAAATACCAGTTGGTAGCCGAGGTGGAGGCAGTTGGATTGGCGGAAGTTTTCCGGCTGACCAACCATATTGATTATGACTGGACTGAAAATGCCGGGATCAGGCTTTGTTCGAGTGGACCAGTCCGTTCCACTTCAGTAGGTGACGTTATTACCCTGGGCGAGGATGTCTGGTTAGTAACGGGTTCGGGTTTTGTCCCTTTACACCCGAAATAATCAGCCGACAGATTTACCCGGAAATTTTAAGATCTGTTTAAAAAATTGGGTAAAGGCGGCCTGCCCGAAAATTCGGGTTGGTCGCTTTTGATTTAGCCGCACTTGTTTCGCTGGAGGCAAAGTTGGGCAAGATTATTTAACGAAGGAGAGTATCAAGTTGAAAATAAAATCAAACAACTTTACTACAGACAATCAGTATCAGGCTCTTGAAATGGGATTAATTCGGCGTAGTCTGTGGTATTTTACCAACCGCCTGGGTTTGGATTTTGCCCTGTCGCTCCTGTTATCGCTGTTTTATCAGCTTTTTGTGGCTCTGTTTATTGCCCTGCGGGGGATGAGTAATTTACCAATAATCCATTCGTTATACAATAGTGGTTTGGCCGCTCAAATTCTAGCGGTAGTTATCTCAGCAGTGCTTTCGCTCTTAATCCAGGGGTTGGTGGTCGCCGAAATGGCCCAGGTAGTCTGGTTGCGTTACCCCGAACGCCTTAATATCCGGCTGATGAGCAAGTCGGTCTGGTGGTCAATTATTACGATTGCCCTGATTATAACCCTGGTTTTCGATTTCTCCCTGCTGTTTATGGCGACCACCGAGCAGAATAATATCTTCCAGGCGTTTAACTTTATGATAACCGGTAATCAGTTCACAGGGGTGCTGGTCTTTCTACTCTCACTACTTAATTTCCTGACTATTCTGCGTTGTGCTTCGGTGATGCGTACCACTACCGTTGAGAATACCGGGCGTAATTTGCAGGAATATCTGGTGGGGATTGCCCAGGATACCCTGGTGTCAGCCTCCGATACGGTGCATCGCCAGACCGCCTTGCTCTGGAAGAGTCTGGGGGTGCCGCCAGACCGTCTCATTCCGCTCCACAATAGTGTGATTGACTTTATGGTGGCAACCCATGCCGATAAGTTGCCTCAACAACTTCCCGGTAGTGCCTGGAGCTACGACTGGAAGGGTAACCGCCTTGTGATGGTGCCACCCGAAGTACATGCCGCCCTGTTACAGAATACCGAACAGTTTAGCCAACCTCAATTACCAGGGGCAGATGCGAATAAAAGTGGTGGGACGGCGCACAACCGACCTGATGGCTCAACGGCAAATCAGGTTCCAAACCCCAGCGATGTTTTCTGGAAGATGGGAGCACGTCAACAGAGCGAGTTAATCAACCTCAACCTTGAGACCCTGGGTCGCCCGGATGTGGTGGATGCCACCGACCCTAACCATATCCGGTATCTTAATCCAAAACTTTATAACTCTCAGACTAATCTGAACACCAAACAGGTTAACGCCAAAGCGGTTGAGGAAAAAAAGCCAATCCCAGCCGAAAGCAAAAATGGGCAGAGTAAAGCAAATTCTGCAAACCCCCAGCCGACTACAAAGCCAAATACAGCTTTGAGCAAACTACCACAGCGGCTCTCTTCACAGGAAAAAGCCCTGTTTGAGAAATACCTGGTGGAGGTGTATGAACAGGAGTTTGACGAGCAATTTGACCTGGAAAATGACTCAATCTTCGAGCAGTTCGAGCCGGAGGAATTGGAGGAATATTATGCCCAATGGAAGGAGGAGGGTCAGAATAGCCCGGACGGCGAAGACGACCCCTGGCAAGAATGAGAGGGTTGAGCGGATAGGAAGCGGGGTCATCGCAAAACCTGAAATAACTGGCAAGTTCGGGCAGGGCTGGAATAGCAGCGAGTCTGGTTATACCTGTCTGGTTCTGACCAAGACCGGGCAGGTGGTCTGGTTTGATCAGAGTGGCACTCCCTTTGGGGTCATACTCCAGGGAGCGCGCTTGATTAAGGGAAGGTTGCTGGATTTACCCTCCCAACCTTTGCGGGTTATTACTCTGGTGGAGGCTTACCAGCACTGCAAGGCTTATAACCGTAGGTCAGAGTCGCTGCTTGGGCAAGTCGGAGCAAGACAAGCGGTTGAGAGCTATCGGTCAGGGAGTTTTAGGTGGGGTTGGGGCTGGTTATTGGGGTTAATGGGGGTAGGAATGGTGTTAGGGTTGGTTTTGCTGTTTTTCAATTCTTCCTATAGAACTGATAGTCAAACGAGCGGTGCCGGTTCCTCCTTAAAGATTACCAGTGACTCTTATAACCCGCTTGGCCCCCCGACAATTAGCCTTAATACTTTTCGGGATTTCTTGCAGGAATTAGATAGTCCAGCTCTGAGTGAAGCTGACCAGATGTTCAAGGTTTGTCTGGAAGAAGGGGCAGACCCAGCCCTGGCACTGGCTTTCTTTGAACACGAGTCAGGGGGCGGGAAAGCTGGAGTAGCGGTTATTACCAGGTCTCTTGGTAATATTCGCTGCTCGGCTGGTTACACTTGTTATGCAACTGAGGCTAACGGTTCTTTTCGCCAGTACTCCACCTGGACAGAAAGTGCCAGGGATTGGGCCAGGTTGCTTCAATACTATCGGACAAAACTTAAGCTGGTGACCCTTGAACAAATTATTCCGGTTTATGCCCCGGCCAGTGACCACAATAATGAGTTGGGATATGTCTCAGCGATTAAGTATCGAGTGGATAACCTCAGAAGTCGGGATAAGCTCTGAGTAAGTTACACGCGGTGGCATTGCTATGCTAACCAATTTTAAGAGGGAGAAAATATTATGAGCCTTGATTTGAGTTTTATGGAAGCTTATACTCTGGTTATTACCAGTTCTTTCCAGCACCTCCGGTTTATTCAAATTGGAGCAGGTGGCACAGGTTCGTGGCTGACCCCTCACCTGGCCCGTCTCGCTAAAATTATTTGTGAAAGTACCCCTAAATCAGCCTCGCTTTGTATTATTGATCCAGATATTATCGAAACGGCTAATCTTAATCGGCAGAATTTCTGTGCAGCAGAGTTGGGTTTAAATAAAGCCCTGGCCCTGGCTATGCGCTACGGTTTGGCTACCGCTCTGGAGATTACTGCTATTACCGAGCCTTTCAAAGCTTCCCAGGTCCAGGCTGGTTATCAGGATTTGGTTATTTTAATTGGCTGTGTAGATAACGCTAACGCTCGAAAAACCATTGCGGCATATCTGGATAGTTTGGGGAGTTACGGCCCAAACCCATTCTGGCTGGATTGTGGCAATTACCGCGATGGCGGAAATGTTTTGATCGGCAATACCAGCGACCCTGAAAAACTCAAAGGTGGTTTTCCGGTAGATAAATGGTGTACAGCCCTACCCTCTCCAGCTTTACAACACCCTGAACTTCTGCAACCTCTGGCGGAGGAGCAAAACGATTCCAATCTCAGTTGTGAGGAACTGGCAATGCGCTCAGCCCAAAGCCTGACGATCAACCAGACCATAGCGGCAATCGCCACTAATTATCTGGTACAGTTTCTTAATGGTAAATTACACTGTTTTCAAACTTATGTCAACCTGGAAGCAATGGTTACCCGTTCCACCTATATCACTCCCCAGGCTGTTGCCACGATAATAGATAAACCTCTGGAGTTCTTCAAAACCACAGGTGGTAATAAAAAACAGCATTGAGCATATAATAAAGGGCTAATTTTGACAGAACAGGAGAGTGGGATATGTATTCATCACTCTGGGATAATCTTTCTCTAGCCCAGCTTGAATCCAGACCGGGTTTCTCGACCAAAGGGGGGCAGGAATGGCGTACTACCTGTCCTTTTCACGCTGGCTCTAATCCTACCGCCTTTTCGGTCTCGTTGGTTTCCGGCAAGTTTTTCTGTTTCGCCTGTGGAGCTAAAGGAGTTCTGCTGGATTTTCGTTATGGCCCCATTTCGGTTGGGTTAATTTCCAGAAGTTTGAACAACCTTCAGGATAAATCTGCTAAATCTGTCTTATCCAGCAAAGGGTCTAATTCTGGCAAGAATCTCAAGACCAGGGAAGAAAACCAATTTTGGCAGAGGCGTAACCAATCTCTCTGGCAAAATTCCCAAAAATCCCTGATAGAAGGGGAGGGTTATTTGAACTCAAGGGGTATCAGTCTGGCAACGGCCCGAAGGTTGGGGCTAGGCTACTGTCGTAACTGGCGGTTTATTGATTGGCGAAAGCCGGGATATTTTTCTTACTTCCCGGCTCTGCTTTTTCCTACCGAGGGGCCACAGGGCTTTGTTAATCTATATGTGAGGGCCGCCAACCTCAACCAGCGCTTACATTTTATTCCCAGAGGTTATAAGGGTATTTTTAACTTTGGGGCTTTAGCTAGAGCCACCCAGGAACAACCACTAATTCTGACTGAGGGTTGTTTCGATGCCCTGGCGATGATTGAGGCGGGTTATGCTAACGTGGCGGCCCTGGTTGGTTTAAGTTTGGGTCACCTCGACTGGTTCAGGGAGGTTGGCCATATTATCCTGGCTCTGGATAATGATCCTGCTGGACAAGCAGCCCAGGTTAAAGAGGCTAATCGCTTAAAACGACCTGGTTTTACCCCTAAAATTTTACCCCCTGATATCTGGGGTTCTCACAAAGATTTTAGTAGTTTCTGGCAAGCGAGTGTTGGTTACTGGCAAATTAACTGGGAAGCGGTAATTGCTTTAAGCCAGGCGACCTGACCCCTCCCCTAATTCTGCCCCAGACCCACCTTTTACGCCGCAAGGCTAAATGGTACCGCCCAGTTTTACTTTGTATTTGGCTGCAATTAAGGGGCGGGCCTTGCGGCGCGGCAGGTCTGAGGATATGTTTGCCGAGGGGTCAGGTAACCGCCTGGCTTTTATCCAAACCATTTGTTAATCAGAAAACCGATTTTTAGCCAGCTTTGAAATTGAGCAGGATAAATTATTTTGGACAATAAGAAAGGAGTAACTGGAAAGGTGGAGTTTAATAAAATTACTACGGGTGGTTTTACTGCCGACCTGAGAGCTTATGCTTTCCTTAAAACTTCCCGAGAGGTTGCCAACTATCTCACCGGAAGTAAACAATTGCAAACGGTCTATTATCTATATTACCTGGATATTATCAGCCGGGATGCCCAATCCTTAAATGCCATCCTGCCTGGTCTGGTCAAAGAGCCTTCTCCCAACCCGGTACGCCTTTATTACGAGGTAGAGCAGATTGAGGATGGTCAGGTAACCCCGGAGGATGGTTTATTAATGTGGGCTGCCCAGAAGGCGCAAGTGGGTACTCGAAAATTGTTCAGTATTGCTCTCAAAAAGGCTTGCGCCTATCAAGGGGTGCTAGTACCAACCGCTGCCCTTACTGGTTTAGGGGAAGAGGAACAAGGCAGGGGTAATGGCAAGGGCAGGGCCGAATATTTTGTGTTGCTGCTGTTGGATCAGCTTCCTGAGTTACGCCAGTTTAAGTTATCCGAGCTTTATCACGAGCGGCTTAACAAACTTTCGACGGTTCCCTTACTCCCGGAGTGGCATGAGTGGAGCTGGCAGTTTGGGGCGACCAATGGTTTGATCCAACCTCTGGAAACCAAAGGTTGTGAAGCCTATTTGTGCCGGGTGCCGGACGAAACTCTGCTGGCGGTAGCACTCAGGGAGGCTATTCGAGCCGGTCAGTTGTACACCGGGCCGGAATTGATCCAGGGAGAAGTTCAAGTCGAGCCGAAAGATGAGAAACCACCCAGGTCTTTGCCCTTACTGGCAAGTAGTTCTGACGTTATCGAAATGGAGCCAGTTCTTCTGGAAAGGGCGAGTTAAAGATACCTTCGCCTTAAAAATTTCTAACCCTCAATAAATCAAGCTATTACTTCTGACCAACCTGAACCGTAAGCCTGACTACTAGTTGTAGGATAGCCTGTTTTTGGTTTGGGTGTGAATATTTTAAAAAAAGGAGGATTTGTATGCTGGAATCCAAATTGCATTTCAGGATCGCCCAGGATAAATTGGCCCGACTGGTCGCGCAGGCTGCCAGAGCTACTCCCCGGAAAACTAAACCCGCCTTTCCGGTATTGGATTTTATCTTGCTGGAAGCCAGCTACAGCGAGGACGAGTTAGCCTGGTTGCGGCTGACGGCTTACAACGGGGAGCTGGCCCTGGAGCTTGCCACCGAGGACTTTGACCTTATAACTGAAGGTAAGGTGCTTCTGCCAGCTATCAGCCTGGGGCAGTTAATTAGTTCTCTGCCTGACAAGCAGTTAATTGAGCTTAAAGTGGAAGAACGGGAGGAGGCTGTGATTCGCTGCGGCACTAGCCGCAATACCCTGAAAGGTTATTTTCCCCTGGCTGATTTCCCCCTTATTCCTTCCAGTCTGACAGCCAATCCTTCCCCGGTGTTACTTATGACTGGCATGCTAAAAAGAGCTATTGGGCAGGTTTCTTTTGCAGCGGCTGAGGAGCAGAATAGTCATATTATCACTAATGTCTGTTTGCGTTTTGGCTTGAAAGAAGCCGCTTTTGCTTCGACTGATGGGGTACAACTGGCAATTAAACAGATTCCCCTGGCCCATAGCCACCCTGACCAGGCGAAACCCTATCAGGCTCTCTTGCCAGCCTTTATATTGTCGGCGATTAGAGGTCTTTTGGATGAAGCCGAATACCAGCAGGTTGAGTTGGGGCTTAATTCTAATGGTTCAATGTTGGTAGTTAAGTCGGCTGGTTCAACTAAGTTTTGTTTGTCCGTTTCGCTGGTGGCTGGGACTTTCCCCGACTACAAGAAATTTATCCCTACCCAATACCGAACCCGAATGGTGATAGGGGTTGAGGAACTGTTAAGGGCTACCAGAATTGCGGCCATCTGTTTGAATAATAGCAAAGATAGTGGGCAGCGTTGGAATTTCCAGCTAACCGTAGCCCCCACCGTCGAGAGTGAGGAGGGAAGCGGGCAGTTAGTGGTGAGCTCCAATAGTAGTCTGGGCAGTTCCGAAACCCCCATTGAGGTGCTGGTGGAGGGAGAGAGTAATCAGATCGCCCTCCAACCTGGGAAGTTGCTGGAAATCCTGCGGGCGGTTGAGGCTAATAAATGGGTGGTGCTGGAAATGGAGGATAAATCCCGACCGTTGGTTATAAACCTTATGATGAGGGTGAGAAGTGGCTATTCCTCCTGATGGCTGTCAGCTCAACTGTTTCCTCAAACACGAAAGCTGAGGCCGAAAATATCAGGGCAACTCTCAAAAAGGGGGCTAAAGTCGAAGCGGTTATAGAAGCGGTTGAGACGAAAGAGGCGGAAGTTTTAGGCACTGGCGAGATTGAAAGTGATGAAGCGGCTGAAGAAGGAGCAGAACTTCTGGAAGCCACCGAATCTTCTTCCCAGCCAGAAGAAATGGCCTCGACTGAATATGTCTCGACAGCAGGGGTTGGGTTGCTGGGGGGGACAATGGATTTGAACCCCCGCCCGGAAGAAGTGGAAGATACGCTCGATTAGAGCAGGTATGCAATTGCCTCTTTTGCTGAATTATTCAGTGATTGGTTTTTTTGTAGTCATTGCAGGTTATCATTCAGAACTTATAACAGAGGCCAGAGAATAACAGTATATGGGCAATTGGTAATCCAGCTTCTAATTTGAACTTAAACAGGGCACCTAATCCAAAAAGGAGTGATCCTTTTTATTACTCAAAAATTATTTTCAGAATTGGAGAAGTATTATGGAAGATGGTATGATGCAGTTTCCCCAACTGCCTGACATTTATGTCGGGCTACTGGCTCAATTCCCACCTGTAGAGGCTTATAGGGAAATCGATGGGGACTCCTACCTGAGTATTGATTATGTTAAAGCTACTGCTGATCGAGTATTTGGTAAAGGCAATTGGGCGATTAACCCTGACAGCCGTACTTTGCGCTTTGAAGACATTTCTAACCCGCTGACAGGCAAGACTATCGGCAGATTTTGTCTGGTGGAAGTCACGGTGCTGGTGCGGGGGTGTTTGCCCAAAACCGAACTTGGTCATGCTTTGGTCAATTTTGGCAAGGAACGATCCGAACTCAATGAGCAGCAATCACTCAAGTCAATGACCAACGCTATCAATAATGCCATTGCCATCGGTGCTAAACGGGCTTTCGCTCAGTTTGGGTCTGCTTTCCAGAACAAAAAAGAGGAAAGCCTCCGGCAAGCCCACTCAGAGCAGCAGAACAGTAACGGTGGTTCAGGAATTAAAGTCGTAAAAGGGCGCAGTGAAACCCACCCTGCTACCCTTGAAACAATTGTAAGCCCAAACCAGCTTAAATCAGCAGTAGGTAACCAAAAGGCTGAGATCACACCTACTCCAAGTAAACCTTACCTGGAGCTAGTTAGGACCCCAGTCATACCTGAAAAAGACCCCTGGAGTAGTAACTCGAAATCGGAGGTTGGCTCAGAACAAGCAGCAGTTATCGGAAGTCTGGCAATGTTACCGTCCCAGGAACAGTTAATTGTGAAACTGGCTCAGGAAAAGGGTTATACTATTGCTGGTGGGGTGATGAAGTCTCGCACATTTCAGAGTTTTGGTTTGTACCGCTTTGAGGATTTAAGCCGGGAACAGGCCGAGCTAATCATCCGACTGCTGAAAGCGGCTAAACCCAGGGAGGTTAAAGCGATTGCACAGGCTGGGTGATAACTCCAATTCTGCTTTAGGGTTCTGGAATGGGCACGGAAGATATTAGGTATCTTCTCAGAAAGTCGGGGTAAACTCGGCAAAAATATCTTTTTTGAGTTCAGGTAAGGGCTGAAAATGTCATTTCACCCCCGGTTTTTGAGATGATACGATATTAGCATAAATAAAAGTGAACTCGAAAAGTGGTCAAACCACAATATGAAAAATCACTTTTTGAGTTCACTTAAAGAACCCAGTCTACCTTAAATACTTTAGTAGTAAAGTAATCTTCTCTCCAAAATTTCTACAACCGGTAGCGAGTAGCTGGCCCCTTACCTACTTTTTGTATCGCCCCGCTCTCCACTAAGGCATCAAGATCACGGATGGCAGTAGTTTCGGAAGCTCCAGTCAGGGCGCGATATTGCTTGTAGGTAATTGAGCCGTTTTCCCGCACAAATTTCAGGGCCAATTCGCGTCGCTCCAGGGGAGTAAGACCAGATTGTGACACTACCGCTGTTGGTACCTCGTTGGTTAGCTGAGTAGACGTAGACTTGGCTTCCCCATGACCGCGTAAAAACGTAACTACAAATTCGTCCTGCTCTTTGAACTCCGGATCAGGTAATCCAGCCTCGCGCATCTGGTAAATCATAAAACTTATCCCACTACCCACTCGCTCCATATAACCACCTGGCAAATCTTTTAAAATACTGGCAATAACCGGATTACGTGGTTTGGAAGGGGCGCGCCCATTTCGTAGGGCTTCGAGTGTTACCCCACCTGGTAATATGCCCGGATTATGGATTTCTACCCGATCGGAATAGTAAAAAATTCGTACCGCTGTTCCTTCGATACTATAATCCCGATGGACGACAGCATTAACCACCGCTTCCCGTAATGCCTCTAAGGGAAGTTCCGCCTCATCAATTCGCCGAAACCCATCTATATGACCGCCTATTGGAGTCCAACGGGTTAGCAAAGAGGCAGCCTCGTCAATCATTTCAGGTATAGTACCGCTGATAAACTTGCGATCAGTGAAACCTCTAACACCGTTGGCATCCTGATAGAAGGTGGCTACTACTTGAGCCTGGGTTAAAAATAGGTTTGAATTATAACCAAATAATAACATCCCGGCGTTAGTAGGATGAATTTCGGTATCTTGTGAGGATTTAGTGGCACAGCTAAGTTTTAGCAACAGTTCAATCGGATCTGTTACTCTGAGTGGACGACCACTCGTGGTGGTTAATCTAGTCATATAGTCGCGAACTTTTTCCAAGTTTAGATCAGACAACACAGCATTAGAAACAGATTGAAGCTCCCAATGTAATGTTCCCTGGCGATACAAAAAACTCATTAATTCTTCGGTGTCCATAGCTGTGGTTTGTGTGCCACGCCGTAACCAGTAAATGCCCCACGCCTGGTACAATATTCCATCGTTTGGTGGTACTTGAGCCAGTACCAATTTCTTGCCTTTAATATCTATTACCTGGGGTTGGGACGAAGCAAATGGCACAGGAGGTTTGCACTTTCGAGCGGCTTGCACCAGAGCATCTACTGCATCCCCTACCGATTTTACCCCCACAATATCCCAACTAACATCCGCCACACCTATAATCAGGGACCCCCCTAGTTTAGAGTTTGCAAAACCACATAATCGTTCCGCCAACTCAGCAAGACGTGGCGGTGCGATTTTAAACTCTAAGGTATAGCTTTCCCCGTTGCGAATAAGCATTTCTAAGGCTGCTATCTCCATTTTTGACCTCACAGCTTGTGTAATAATTAATAATATTAAAGCATAATTATAACAGCAATACCGCCAAATACCGCCAAATACCGCTACTTGTGATGATGGTGGTTACACAAGCGCTAAGGTAGGGCCTACCGGGTATTTGTTACCCGGCTTAGTCTGCTGTTACTTTAGATTATAAGGGGTGAAAAAGATTATTTTGAGTTAGTTTCACGTGGCACTTTGTCCAGAGCTTCATCTTCCAGAAGTTGTAACTGCTCTTTGAGTTCCTTTATTTGCTCCACTAAGGCTTGACGGTCTTCCATTTCTATCGTGACCAACCGGGCCCGGGTTTTTTCTATATAATCCCGGAAACGCAGAACGGGTTTTAATAAAGAACTATTACTATTGGATTGTGAATTTTTTAACTTTTGTTTAGAATTTGAATTATTGTGAAAAACATCACTATTATGAAGGGGTTCGGAGTCAGAAATTCGCTCTTCAGCCTCGCCTTTCCAGCTTGGTAAAAGTTTCATACGCCCGCTAACATAAGCTGGACTGCGATTTACCATTGCCGCAATCTCACGATAAGAATAGTTATAGTCTTGAGTAAGTAATAGAAAATAGCGAGCCTCGTCCGATGGGTTAAGGTCAAGGCGTTGCAAGTTTTCAACCAAAGAAGCCAAACGAGCTTCTTTATCTGCATAATCCTTGACTATAATTGGAACCCGTAAAAGGCCCGCAGCCTGTGCCGCCCGATAACGCCGTTCCCCAGCAATAATCTGATAAATTGGGCCCTGTTCATCCTCTTCAATTACCCTTACTAATAGGGGTTCAAGAACTCCCCGTTCAGTAACATCGCGGGCTAATTCTTCATCCCGATCCAGGTCAGTAGTACGACGAGGTTGATCGGGGTTAGGCTTTAACCGTTCCAGAGCCACAATGCGAGCCTCATTATTAGCGGTCTCCAAAGCGGCGCCGGTTTTGGCTTTAATATTACCCCAGGTTTCTTTAAGGTCGCGCCGTATGCCACTACCAGGCAAAGGATTGACCGAGCGAGAAGAGCGTCCACTATTATTGGGTGGATTCGACATTTTTCAAAATCTCCTTAGCCAGTTCATTATAAGCCTGGGCTACTTCATGGCGGGGGTCATAAGCCTGAATTGGTCCTTTAGTCGGAACTTCAGCCAGCTTTGTGCTAAACTTTATGACAGTATTCATTACCTGATCACCCAGAGCTTTACGTATTTCTTCGGCAATGTCCCGGCTCATCTTGGTGCGAGCATCATACATTGTAAGCACCACCCCCACCAGATGTAGATTAGGGTTTAGCTCATTCTGCACTAAATTCATTGTTTCCAAAAAATCGTTCAAACCGAACGCGGCAAATTGCTGGCATTGCAGTGGTATCAGAACCTGGTTAGCGGCGGTAAGAGCCATAAGAGTTAAAATACCTAGCGATGGGGCACAATCAATAAGTACATAATCATAATTATAACCTTCGCGTTCAAGCTCGCGTAACTTGTTGGCCAGTTTGCGGTCTCGATTAACCGCCGTCGCTAACTGCACCTCAGCGGCCGAGAGGGACAGGTTTGAAGGTATTACATCAAAACCGTAGGGACTGGTGCTAATAATTTCGCTGGCTTTAATCTTTGGATCTTTAAGGCAATCATAGATAGTTTGTCCTTCCAGCGGATTTAGACCAGCAGCAATTGAAAGATTAGCCTGGGGGTCAAGGTCAATTACTAACACCCGCTTACCTTCCAACACCAGACCAGCAGCTACACAGATTGCAGTGGTGGTTTTACCAGTGCCACCTTTTTGCATACCAATTGCGATAGTTATCATAATTTCCAATTAGTTGGTGTATCCCGAGTCTTTATGCCTGTAAGACTGGATAAAACGCCCATCGAATATAATTAATTGTTAAAAGTCACCCAAACATTTGGGGTCTCTGTATGATCTTATTGTGTGTCTTTTAGCCATTTTTGTCAAATGTTTTTGGTGCTAAAAAGTCGAATAATGGGCATATCCAGCAAAATCCTATTTGACAAATTTAACTTGACATAATATCTTTTCGCGGTTTAGACGAAATCATAACAAACTAACTCTATCCCGAAACCAAAATTATTAGTCAAGAATTCTATAAGTTGCTTTAGATAAGGTTCACTGAGCCGTTTATCAAACTTGTTGCGGAAGATCAGGTTAAATTGCCTACTATTTTCTGGGGAGGTTGTAAGCCAACCCAAAGTTGGGTAAAAATAAGTTGCCCAACCTTGCGTCGCTAGTTTAGATAAAAGCTCAGACCAGTTTTTGATAAGCTTTTCCGATTGAAAACCATAACTGGTGGCAATTATTCGACGAAGAGCGACATGTTCAGGTTTTGCCCAGGCCGGGTTAATTGGTTCTACCGTTGGGAGGAGCGGCATAGCTTTAACAGTCACAGGGTAATTATTCTGATTCTCAAGTTTAGGGTCAATTACTTTGATAGCGATATGATCAAAATAATTCTCTGCTCCAACCTCGTTGGGAGGGTCAGCAAGGTTGGGAATAGATTTCCGTTCGGTCAAATAGGCATATTTGCCAGTAGTGTACTTGCTAAAATCTATCGGCGGGGTGGTTTCGGGCAGAGTTTTTTCCACCTTGCGGCGAGCATTCAAGCGAGAGGAACAAATAGGTTCAACATTCCGAAGCACCATAAAACGAACGAACCCTATCGGGTTGTGAATAGACTTGCCTTGGCTAGCAGTTATCAAAGTTTGGATATATTCCAAATCGCGCCCGTTATTTGCTAATATCACTGCGAGTTCTCTTGCGACTAACTCGTTCATTTCGGTTTTTAACAACTCTTTTTCAAGAGCAGTTACTAATGAGAGATAAACTCCTTTCTGTTCATTATTCATTTTAGATTGAGGTTTTTCCTCACACACAATTTTTGATTCTAAGACATGTAATTCGGTGGAAGAATAGTTCCGCTCCCCCTGGCACTTTTGTTCCGAGGTTGCTTCACAGGTTGCAGTTCCCTTACCGGGTAAAGAACGTAACTCAAAGCGGTGCAGATGGTATAAGTTACTGGTTCCAGCCACATGCTCAATCCTGATTAACCCCGCCGCCTCCAGTTCAGTTAATAAGTTTCTGACTCTTCGCTCACTAAGTTGCAGGTCATTTGCCAAACGGCTCTGTCCCGGCCAGGCAGTAGCTCTAGGACCACCATAAGATAACAGCAACAAATATAGTCTCAATGCGCTGGAACTCACCTCACTTTTGAGTAGTTCTACTGGCACCTGGACAAAAAACCCCGCTGGGTTTTTGGGGATAGCTGAATGCTCCCCTTTTTCAATTTGGATTTGAATAGCAGGCATAAGAATACCTCCTTAGCCCTTGACATGGGGAATCACTTGTGTTATCCTTTTGATGTCAAAAGGAAAATAAAGTCCTCCCTAATGAGGGCTATGTCTTTGATGAAGATCCCCAACAGCTTGGTCGGCCTCGATGGGGATTTTCGGCTTTTATAATGGTTCTTCAGAACCGATCGACGATCGGTTTTTTTATTTGGTCATAAACCAACCTTGTCCAAAGAATTATTTACCGCAGCATTACTACTATTTGCTTGAGTATTCAAGTAGTGAATAGTAGTTTGGTTATGCTCAAATAGAATATAACAGAATAGGGTACAGAGTTGCGAACACCTGTCCTTAGTCTGAGTCTTATTGTAGACTGAATCTGTAGATTGTCAAGACATGAATAATTCAGGAACACTTATCCCAAGATTTATCCACATATCCCCGATTAACCTAAGGGTATACTGGTCAAACAGAGGATTGAATGACTCGTTAAAGTTAATCTAAAGACCAACCACGATATATTTACGTTAAAACTCTCCACCTGTTTTTTGTTGAGCAGCCTCCCCTACCAGGTGATAGATTTTCTCTAAAAAGGTATATACCCCAGCCTGGTTTTCCTTAAATGGGATTGGCCCCAAGCGGCGAAGCAGGGCATATTCAATCGTAGGTGGGGATAGGTTGAGGCTGAAACTCTCCAAATCCTCCCCGCTCTCCCAGAAAGTAGCCAGACTTTTCTCAAGGGGTAAGCGTTCCTGTTTGGCTGAAGCATTCTCAGGCAAGACCTGTAACTCGCCCTCTATCTCTGATTCAGGTTGCACTAGACTGGCACGTTGTTCCCGTAATCTCTGAATTATCTCTTCTTTAGTGCGCCCCCTGAGCTTGAAAATCAAAAATGGGTCGGCATCAAAGCGGTCAGCCAGTAAATAATAAACCGCTGCCACATGTTTACAAGGATTGGCCCAATCAGGACAGGAGCAATCGGTCTCCAATTCGTCCAGGTTGGTGGGAAAGAGGGCCACTCTGGCAGCCCCAAAAGCTTCCTCAATATTTTGAGGCATCTCGCCAGAAAGAAGTTTGGCAGCAAAAATAGCCTGTCCTGCCATTGTTTCAATTACTTTATCCCATTCTGGGGGTGAAAGAGGCGCAAGCCGAATTTTGACGGAATAGGGTCTGGGCTGTGACCCCTGCACCTTAGCCGTAACCAACCCGGAGGTAACCTCCAGCGAAACCACCTGCCCCTTCCGGGCATAGGAACGGCCTTTGGTCAACCGTGAGCCAATCCCAAATGACTCCAACACCCCCAGCCAGCGTTTTGACCACCAGCTTTCCCCGATTGCCCCCCGCTCATTTTTTGGCTTCAGGCCATCCTTAACCGCTCTTGGGGTACTTGGATAAGACCCCCAATCGTTCCAACCCGGCATATCTAATCTCCAATCGCCTCTCGGCTGAGGGCAAAAAGCTCTTTTAGCTGGTTGGTCGAAAACTCGGTAATCCAGTTCTCGCCACTGCCCACTATACTGGCGGCAAGCTCTTTTTTCTGTTCAATCATCTGGTCAATCCGTTCTTCCAGGGTGCCACCACAGATAAATTTATGCACCTGCACTTTCTTTTGTTGCCCAATCCGAAAAGCCCGGTCAGTGGCCTGATTCTCAACTGCCGGATTCCACCAGCGGTCAAAATGAAAGACGTGATTGGCCGCGGTAAGGTTAAGTCCCACCCCCCCAGCTTTCAGGGAAAGGATAAAGATGGGCGGGCCGCGCCGCTCCTCTTGAAAACGCCAGACCATTTCGTCGCGTTCTTTCTTGGAAGTGCCACCATACAGGAAAAGAGTTTCACAACCAAATTGCTCGTGCAGATAGGGGCGCAACATTCCGCCCATCTCGGCGAATTGGGTAAAAATCAGGGCTTTTTCACCCTCTGCCAACACCTCTTCCAGCATTTCGGTCAGACGGGCTAATTTGCCCGAACGCCCCGGCAGACTGCTACCGTCCTGATTAAAATGGGCCGGGTGGTTGCAGATCTGTTTGAGGCGGGTAAGAGTAGCTAATACCAAGCCCCGGCGTTGCATCCCCTCCGCCTCCTCGATTTGTTGCAGCATCTCGCGCACCACCGCTTCATACAGGGTGGCCTGTTCGCGGGTCAGGTTACAAAAAACCTTCATTTCCAGTTTATCCGGCAAATCCTGAATAATGGATTTATCGGTTTTGACCCGGCGCAAAACAAAGGGTTGAATCAGTCGCTTGAGGGTTTCGGCCTTGTTTTTATCGTGATATTTCTCAATAGAATTGGCGAAACGCTGATTAAAATCTGAGGAAGGGCCAAGATAACCGGGATTAAGGAAATCCATAATAGACCACAATTCGGAAAGACGGTTTTCCACCGGTGTACCGGTCAGAGCTACCCGGTTGCGGGCTGGCAGCTTGCGAATGGCCTGGGTCTGGCGAGAGGCGGAGTTTTTGATATTTTGGGCTTCATCCAGCACCAACCGTTCCCATTCAATCCCGCCCAGTTCGTCCTGGTCGCGGTGAGTCAGCGAATAGGTGGTCAGTACCACGTCCTGCCCGGTAACTTTTTCCTTGAAATCTTCCCCCGCCAACCGTTCCGCCCCATGATGTACCAGCACTTTTAAGGAAGGGGCAAAACGGGCTAACTCTCGTTGCCAGTTTCCCACAATCGACATCGGGCAAACCAACAGGGTTGGGCCGGGAGTTTGATTGTTTTCCCGTTCCAAAAGGAGCAGGGCAATTAACTGAATTGTTTTGCCCAACCCCATATCGTCCGCCAGACAGGCTCCTAACCCAAAACGCCGCAGGAAGGCTAACCACGACAACCCTTTCAACTGGTAAGGTCGCAGTGTTCCTTGCAAGCCTTGTGGCGGGCTAACCTCGACGAATTTTTGATCGCCAGTCAATTGTTTGAGTAAATCGCCAATCCAGCCCTCACCCTCTACCGCTGTAACCCCAAAACCGCCCTGTAATTCTTCCTGCCCTAACCCCAGGCGCAAGGCTTCGGTCAGGTTCATCGCGCCCCGCCGTTGTTTCTCAAAGAAAGCGATAGCCGCTTCAATATCCTGGGGACGCAGTTCGACCCACTGCCCGCGCACCTTGACCAATGGGACTTTAAGTTGGGAAAGTCGCTCAAATTCCTGGGGGGAAAGGGCCATATCTCCCACCGCCACCTGCCAGTCGAAAGCTACCACACTGTCCATCCCCAACAACCCGGAGCCCAAAGCAGCGGGGGATTTCAGTTTGAGTTTTATTCCAAGTCGCGCTTTAGTTTTTTGCCACCAGGGCGGCAAGAAAACTCCAAAGCCGGTTTGTTCTAGCAGGGGCGCACCCTGACGCAGAAAGTTATAGGCGCTTTCAGTATCCAGACTCATCCCCACCGGGCAGGCCGTTTTGAGACTTTCTTCCAGGGGTGGGAATAAACGCGTAGCCAGTCCCAGGTCGGATAATAGCCGTTCCTGGGGATTCTCAAATCGCCGTTTAAGAAAAGTTAAAGTGCCAGAGCGAGTACGCCAGACCTCCTCCGCCGGAACTAACAGGCTCAAATCATCGTTAGCCTGAAGCTGGAAAGAAAGATTCCAGGTGTTTTTGTCTTCGGCTTCATCGTTGGGGGGCTCAAGTTTAAAGCAGGTGCGGAAGGGCGCGTTCGGTTCAATCGCGCGGAGTTGCGCCAGCCAACCTTTTACCCCACTGAAAAATGCTTTTAATTCGTGAGGTGGCGCGGAAAATGAGGAATTAGTGGAAGTCAGAGCCGTCAGCCATTTTTGGTTCAGCGAATTAGCCTTTAGTTTTGGCAAAGGCACCCGCACCCGCCGGAGTTGATCACGTACAAAAGCATCGGCGGTTTGGTTGAGATATTGTTCCAGAAGTTGCTGGGGTGAAAAACTATCGCCATTTTCAAAAGAGCGACATACCGGAGGCATAGCCTCCGCCAGTTTCCGCAGTTGTTCTTTATCTTTGGGATTGAGAAATAGCTCCCAGTTAGCCTTCAGGGCATAAACCCCCTTCACCAGACCTTCCCGAATGGTCGGCACGAAGTTTTGGCTACCCAAAAGTTCCACAGCAAAGCGGGCGGCCTGTACCCAAAACCGCAAGGAATTACCAAAAACACTATGGTAGGCCGGGTAAGCGGGTAGGGCCAATAAGAAATCCAGGGCGGGGGCAGGTTCAAAGCTCAGACAGGGGATTTGCCAGGAACTTAAACTTTTAGCACCTGTCTGAGGACGTTTTTCTAACAAAAGTTGAGGTGAGGGTTGGGGCCGATTAGCGATGGTAGGTAGGAGTAAAAGAAGGGTGTCAATAGTGGCTTTGGTGGTATAAATCTCACCGGTAAGCTCGGTGGCGGCTTCCACTAACTCATTGGGCAGTAGGGCAAAAGGGTGGGGTTTAGGGCTTCGTTTCGTGGTAGTACGGGTATTCAGGGTAGAGGACTCCGCCCATAATTTCAGGCTGCCTGCCTCACTATTATCCCAGATGGTGTGCCAGACTAGCAACTTTACCTACCCTCAAATCCCCTGGTTAATTCCTGAATAAATATTACTTTTATTATAGCATAGGCTCATAGTCTGGCTGGCTTAATTTTCACGTTAGCTTTTGGTTCTGCTTTTACTCCATTTAACCTGGCTGCTAATCAATGGATTTAGCTTTAAGAAATTGTGGTAGACATTCCAAAAGTGAGTGCGCGCTATTTTCTGTTACATTTGTAGAATACGGGAAGGAAATGAAGGGCATTACGGTTTAAAAATGTAGAGAAGGTGAGGCTCTGCTACAATCGCTCCAGAATAAACGTTCTTGGAGTCCTATTGAAGGGAAGTTGTAGCGGAGAGGAGCCGAAGAGAGGAGATGTTAGATATTATGGCTAGAACTGCCATCAAGTATCACCGCAAACGTGGAGATAACCCCACCGTAATTGCCCAAAAAGTCCAACACGATCCCCGTACCGTAAAAAGGGTGCTGGAAGAACCAAGCGACAAAGTGCAAAACCGACCCAACCGCGAAAGTAGTGTGGCGGTTTACAAAGAGCAGATAGAAGGCTGGCTGGAGCAAAAACTGCAAATAAAGCGAATGCTGGAACTGGCCACGGAGGATCAAAAGCAGCCTTATCAAGGGCGCCCGACGGCTTTCTACGATTACGTCCGCAAGCTCAAAAAAGCCCGGGAGAGTCAGGCGAGGCAGGTGCAAATGCGCTTTGAGGGCTTGCCGGCCGAGTTTTTACAAATCGACTGGGGAGAAATCCGAGAGGTGCCTTTCACAAAGCTTGGGGCTGAACCTCAAACCTTCTACTTTTTCTGTGCCCGGCTTAAGTATTCCCGCTTTATGTTCGTAAGCTTCCAGAAGGATATGACGGAAGAGACTTTGGTGCGCTGCTTACTAGAATGCTTGTTACGGCTTGGTGGAGTACCCTGGGTCATCACTACCGACAATATGAAAACGGTGGTACTCAGGCGGGACGAGAAAAACCAACCGGTCTGGCATCCCGTCTGGCAGAAACTGGCGGTGGAGTTCGACTTTCACCCGGAGGCTTGTGCCCCAGCCAGCGGGAACCAGAAAGGAGCGGTAGAAAATTTGGTTAAATACACCAAAAATAATTTTCTAGCGGGACGGACTTTCTATGATGAAGCCGATCTGGTGCGCCAGTTGGAAGAATGGCTCAAAGTGGTCAATTACGCCCGTAAATGTAGTGCAACGGGGGAAATTCCGGCGACCCTGTTGGCGGAAGAACGGCTTCATTTCAGCAAACTACCCGTTACGGCCAGAGATTACGGGCTGTTTTTGAGCCTGGTGGTCAACCGGGAAGGAGTAGTCATTTTTGAAACCAACAAGTACAGCGTGCCGGGGGAGTTGGTGGGGCAAACCCTGACGGCCCGGATCCACCGGGAATGGTTACGGCTATACCAGGGAGAGAAATTGGTGGCGGAACACCCGCGTTGTTATGAGCGAAACCGGCGAGTGGTCATACCGGAACACTATGAGAAAGCCTTTGAAATAAAGCCGAGGGCACGCACGATGGTCTGGCGAGATTGGTTACTCAACCTGTCCCCGGTAGTTTATGAGTATGTGGCGGTAATCTGTCGGCGGCAACGCACCACGATGTCCGAACAAATCCACAAACTTTACACCCTGGCCCATCAGGTAGCCCCGGCGGAATTTGTAGCAGCGGTAGAACTGGCAAGTGAACAACAACTTTACGGGGCGGAATACTTGCAAGGGTTACTCAGTAAACCCCTAAGTTTACGCTCAAAAGAAGGCGGAATGGGGCCAAACCCGTGGGAATTAGCGGCTCAACAGGAGGTGGCCCGGAACCTGGCCGAATACGAACCGCTAGTGGCCAATTTTCAGCTAAAAGGCGCGGCTGAGAGTGGCGAGGCGGAATTCAAGCCGGAAAAGAGGGCCGTTGGATGAACAGTTTAGAACAAAAACTTCATATTCTAAAACTCGGTAGGCTTGGCCAGGTTTACCTGGAATGGATCGAACGCGCCCGTGAGACCGAAATGGATTACGGGGAATTTCTAGAAGAAGTGTTGAGTGAAGAATTAGTGGCACGCCAGGAAAACCAACTTAAAAAGCGGCTTCAGAATGCTGGATTTCCCTTTGAAGCCACTTTAGAGCAGTTCGATTTCAGTCGACACCCTGAACTCAAGCGCACGGTGATGCTACGGTTTTTTGATAGCAGTTTTGTAGAGAAGGCCCAAAACCTGATCCTGGCGGGCAGTAGTGGTTTGGGGAAAACTCATTTGGCGGTAAGTGTGGGGATTAAAATGGCCCAGTTGGGCTACAGCGTAAAGTTTATTACGGCTCAACAACTGGTTAACCGGATAATGACCACCACCAATCGCCTGGAGATAGCCCGGGTGTTAGAGCCTTTAACCAGGTGTCAGCTCTTGATCCTGGACGAGTTAGGTTATCTAACGATGGATGAGCGGGTAGGGCCGGTTTTGTATGAGTTGATCAGTGCGCGCTATCTTAAAGGGGCGACGATCATCACCTCTAACAAGAACCTTTCGAGTTGGGGTGAGCTGTTAGCGGGTGGCGACAGTGCCTTAATGGTGGCGATTATTGACCGCTTGTTACATCACGGTGAGGCCTTTTATTTGAAAGGCTCCAGTTACCGCACTTTAGGGAAGGAGAGTTATGGGCTGCAGCGTCCAGCCTTGCCGAATGGCGGCAGTCCTAAAACCGTCCCCCAAAGTAGCCTTCCACTGCCGGAACCGGGAGTTGGCGGGAGTAGCACCCCGTCTGAAAAAGGACCAGAGCAGCAGGCCAGCTGAGAAAAACCGTAAGCAGTGCGATTGCTACCGCATTCCAATCGTTTAGGACTAAATTATTAAACAACAGAGCACCGGTTGAGCTTGGAAGCGAAGCTTGCTAGCGCAGACCGGTGAGCGACAGGCTTGCCTGGAGCATTTTCTTAAAAAGTGTCGTTGTCCTTAAAACATTTAGGCATTTTTAACCCGGAATCCCAACATTTGACAACCGCACTCTACACCTGCGGGAGCGCAAATCAGAGTTAATTTATAGTTATTTCCTTGCGCCAGTAATTCAATCAGGCGTGTTCGGGCTAACTGTCGATGACTGGCAGGTGGAATAAATAACTTGGTAGCTAGAATGGTGGTACTAATCGGCATAAATCCTCGCAACAGAGTTACTTGTCAGGCTACAAACTCTTCCTAGCTTTTCAGTAATATTAAGTAATCCTGTTTGCGGAAATTGAAACAGGATAAAGCTGAAAGCTATCTAAAAAACAGGAAAAACCATGCCAAATATACCCTGTTTAATCGACAAGGGCAATAAGGGGTTACTTACCGTTTTAGGGGAAAACTCACGTTAAGCTGCTTCAGGTTATTGCAAAGCCATAAATGTTTTGGTGCTTTCAGGTTTTTGTGCCAAGAAATAGATTGGATTGGGCCAGGATTTAGAATTAAACTATACTTCCTTACTGCTTAATTATACCTTTGCAAAGCTCTAAACCAAGTTTTTATAAAATACTATAGTAAAGACTAATTTCGTGAAACTATCACTAAAGGCACATTCACCATTCAGCGTTAAGTAACCCCAACTACAACTAAAGTATACTAGCCATTTATTTCCTCCTGTAAAAGAATGCTACTCCAGTATGCTGACTCTTCCAACGCGGTTTGCTAAAGTTATTCTATGGATTAGTGTAAGCGGGCAGAAACAAGGTCGGAGACTCACTACCATTTAAGTGGGATATCAAATTGATTATGAAGAAAAATCCAACAACCAATAAAAAGGTAGACTAAACAGCAATGTTAAAAATACTTCGTCACATCTTTATTTCAAGTCTGACCAGTTTTAGTTTCAGGCTGGCGGCGGCTTTCCTGCTAGTAATTTTACTTATGGCTACTGCCCTGGGTGGGGGTATCATCGCCCTGGAAACCCTGCTTAATCAATCACAACACCTCACTCAACTCCAAAAGACCCAAAACCAACTTTTTGAAATAAAAGTAACCCTTCTAGAAGATACTTTCCAGGTTAGCCAACAGACCCTACTCAACCGCTACCAGTCACTTTATGATTATACCCATCCCCGAACTGGTCAAAGCCCCCTGGCAAATAAGCTGAGTGCTTATGCCAATTTTGTTCAGTCCCCCAACGCTACAAACGGCGAACAACCTGGTATTGTCAACACGCTTAATCAGTACTATCAAAACCTGCAACAAGTGGTTAACCGGATAAGCGACCAGCTGAAGGTTGGTAATTTGTCGGAAGCTATTGCTATAGTTCAGGATGAATTTAACACCCAGGTTAATCAGTTTAATTCTTATCTGGATACTCAAATCCAAAAACTAGCACCCCAGGTTGAAGCTCAAAAGGGGCAGCTAGAAGAAACTTCTGCTACCAGCCAGAGTCTTTTAATTATCGGGGGTTTGAGTGTCGGCTTGATCGCCAGTATATTAGCACTTATGCTTGCCATCGTGTTAGGTAAAGGTATCCGCTCACTGGGTCGAGCCGTGCAAGCCCTGGGAGAGGGTAATCTGTCAGCCAGGGTTAAAAAGCCAGGCCGCGACGAATTAGGTCGGGTGGGATTAGCTTTTAATTCGATGGCTGACCGCCTTAACCTTTTAATTAACGAAATCGAGGGGAAACGGCAGGTTGGACAACTTGCTGGAACCGAAGTAGCCTCAATTATCAACCACCTCTCGAGCATGGCACAAGAGCAAGCAACGGTAGCTTATCAGCAGTTCAGCACAGTAAACCAGCTTACTACCAGTCTGGAAGAACTGGTTGCGACCGTTCGCCATATCGCTGAACGTGCTAATGAGGTAGCGGTTAATTCTAATACGGTTTTTCTGAGTGCCAGTTACGTTAAAAAAATGGCTCAGGAAACCAGTCAGGCCAGTCAGGAAAGCCGCCAGCATACCGCCCAAAGTATCTCGATCACTAATCAGTTGGAATTTCAAATAACCTCGGCGCGAAGCGTTTTACAAGAGTTAGTAGCTCAATCTAACTTGATTGAAGATATGGTAAAACTAATCAATAATATCGCGGCTGAGACTCACCTGCTGGCGATTAACGGTGCAATTGAAGCTGCCAGTGCCGGAAATTATGGCGCGCGCTTTGCGGTAATCGCAGCGGCGGTGCGCGATTTAGCCAACCGTACCCACAAGGCTGCTAACCAGGCTACCACCCACGTTGCTATTGTGCGTACTTCAATCCAACGGCTGGAACAGGCAATTGAAGAAACGGTCAGCAGTAGCGATCAGGGAGTAAAACTGGCCCACAGGGCCGGTCAAGCAGTGGAACGATTAGGTGACTTTGCCATTGAGACGGACAATCGTTTTTCTCAAATAGTGGAAGCGATCGCTAGTGTGGTTACTTTATCCGAACAAATTAAAATAACCACTCTTCAACACAATACCGCCAGTTCGCAGTTAAACGAGGCAATGCATTTCTTGAATGCAACCAGCCGAACAGTAGCTACTTCAAGCGAGGAACTGGCTAAGACTACCAGTCAACTGCGCGGAGTATCCGAGGTTATGTTGGAAAAAATGGCAAACTGATCTAAATTTATACCAGCTTGGACCGAAGTAAGCTGTTTTTCGCTGAGGTTAGAGCTTGAGGATGGACCAAATAGAGTAAACAGCTATAATTTGAACTTAAAAATCTGCCTCAAGCGAAAATCCTAATTATCATACGGTTTTCACTGTTCCTGCTAAATAATAGCACTAATTGTTAGTCCTAAATTTGTTTTAATAAGGAGTTACATCTATGTCAAGACCAGAAAAAAGGAGCTTTACCAGCTATCGCATGTTTTTAGTCATCAGTTGCTTACTGATGCTGCTAAGTGCCTGCGGAGCCGACCCCACTGTCAACCCCAGTTCTTCACCACTCCCAACAGGCAGAACCAACGCCACCCCGGATCAGAGTCAGGCACCCGGGAGTACACTACTCCCAGGTACAACTACCGCCACCGATACTAACGCAGCCAATCCCAACCTTATACGGATTTATTCGAGCGTTCCTTTAGCCGGGGGAACTAAACAAATCGCCCAGACGTCTGACAATGTCTACAAGATGGCACTGGATGACTTTACCGGCGGTAGCGGCAAAATTGGGAATTATACAATTGAATACGTGACGCAGTCGGATGGCATTGAAGGCACCGGGTTAGGTTGGGATGACGACCTGGAAAAGGCCAATATAACCAGAGCTATTAACGATCCCAACGCAATGGTTTACCTGGGGCCCGATTTTAGCGGAGCGGTCAAGGGGGTGTTACCATTGTTGAACAAGGCCGGACTAGCCATAATTAGTTCCCACGCCAGCTATCCAGGGCTAACCCAAAGTGTGCCAGAAATAACCCGAGCGGATGAGCCAGACATTTATTATCCCACGGGCCAGCGCAATTTCTTCCGAATTACCAGCTCTGACAATGTACAAGGCGTGGCTCTGGTAGAGCTTTTCAAACAATTGAAAGCCCAGAAGATTTTTGTAATTGCTGACGCACAAGCCTATGGGAAAGGTTTAGCGAGTTCCGTTATTGCGACCTGCCTCAAACAAGGGCTAGATTGTTCCAGGCGTACTTCAATAAGCGGCACCGAGTCGAACTACACAGCCCTGGTACAAGGCATTAAAGCTAACAGCCCTGATGCTATCATGTATGCTGGGACTTTTGGAGAACACACTCAAAAGTTACTAAGTGACATTAGAGCTGCCGGACTCACTATGCCATTTGTTGGTGGTGACGGGCTTAACTTTGATACTTTTGCTAAAAATAACGTCTTAGATACTAATATCTATTGCATGAAAGGCGGTGTACCGAATGATAAGTTATCAGAAAAGGGCCAGCAAGTACTAGCACGCATTCAGGCTAAATATGGTCAGAGGATTGATGCTTCAATCCTGAGCAGTTACGAGACGATGAGTGTGGCCTTAACCGCTATCAAAAATGCTGGAACGAAAGATCGCAAAGCCGTAATTCAGGCGCTTGCGACAATCAAAGATTTTGACGGGACACTAGGCAAGTGGAGTTTCAACCAGAATGGCGATATTGATCTGAACAGTTTTACTGCACTAAATGCTGCTAATGGAAGCTGGAAATATTACCTGCTCATTAATCTGCAAAAGATATAATCGGGGGAATTGTATGGTTAAAAAGGCAAGTTGGTATAATATGTGAGATACTTCATTTCTACCCAGCTGTGATACCCATACAGTAGAAGTGCCCACAGAAGCTATCGAATTTGTCAAACCCTTGCCGCTACCAGTTGCGGCTCCGAAACTGGTAGTGGCAAACAGTCGGCGGTTTTAGACTTGGGTGCCGCCCAAACTTTGGTTGGGTCGTAAGCTTCGCCGCTCTTGAACAAGTGAAACGCTGCCAATAGCATCTTTGGCATCACTGCCATTATCGCTTTACGTCCGCGTAAACCTCGTGTTACCATCGCCTGATAATAGTCTTTGAAGGCTGATTGTTTCATCCGCAAACAATGCAAAACGGCCATATACAACATTCGCCGTAATAGCCCACTACCTCGTTTCGAGAGTTTAGGTTGCCCCTGCCACTCTCTTTGATTACTAAATCTAGCCCACCATAAGCTACTACCTGGTCACTCGGCTCGAAACGCTCTACTTCGCCCAATTCCCCGCGTAATACCGCCCGAACCTTCTGGCCGAATTGGGTTTTTTTGCATAACCCAACGAAACGGTGTATTGCTGGCACAGATCGCTTAACGTTGTGTCTCAGAAGGTTTTAGATGCTATGATAACAGCATTATGAGACATAATTTGACACGGGTCAATGCCAGGGTCTCAGAAAGTATATTTATTAAGACAGTGCAGCCAGGCTAAGGAGAGGCGAGTTCTAATTAAAGCCGAGTGCACCATTTCGGGGGGGTATGCAAAAACCCCCAATACCAATCTAATTGTGCTAAATTTAGAACAGGAAGCCAATAGATTGGTTGCAACTTGCAGAATCAAAAGGTGCTTTATGGCAAATAAACTAAATGGAAGTAGAGATAGCCATGCTACCCTAGCCGCTGAAAAACTGGTCGCAAATGGTCACCGGGTAGAAACATTCCAAGAACGTCGCCAACGCTTCACCAAAGTAGTATGTTTTACAATATTACTGGTCGCTCTTGCTACTTTAGTAATCAATTTAGGATTTAGTATCTTTGTTTCCTGGCAACTGTGGAGTGGCGTAACATTGGGTGTGACCGTTATAACTGGTACCAATCTCATAGCTTGGAGGTTAGCTATAGCCCGTAAGAATTACCTGGCGGGTTGTATTTGCATTGGTTCTTTGTGTGTGGTTATAACTATTCTTTATTGGCAAGCTCCTTATTTTGCCTATTACCTGGTTATGTTGTTTGTGGTAACAATGACGCAAATTATGCTAGGTGTTAAGGAAACTTTAGGTATTGGTAGCTTCCTTTTCATTAGTACCCTCTTGTATTCCATAATAAACCACAATCATTTTTTTGCCCCTGATGGTCAACCTGTAATAGTCGATTACGGTACGTTTGCTATTTGGTGGCTGTTTATAGGTGCAATAGCCTGGTTGTTTGGCTATTTGTATAACACCGTTACCAGAGATAATCAAATACTAAACTTTCAGGCAAGCGAATTGTTCAACACTCAAAAGCAGCTACTTGAAAGCGAGGCTCGCTACCGTGGGTTGAGCGAAGCTTCTTTTGAAGGAATTGTTATTCATGATGTCCATAACCGGGTACTTGAAGTCAATCAAGCTCTTAATGAAATGTTGGGCTATCCTGAGTTGGAAATCGTAGGTAAATCACTGGATAAAATCATTGTAGATCTGGATCATTTTGGCGCAGACGTTTCATACTCCCGCTCCACTTTATTGGAAAACCAAGGGGCAAATGAGATGGTGGCAATACGCAAAGATGGCTCCCATTTTCCGATTGAAACCCAAAATCGTAAATATGTCTATACGACTCAGGATGTAAGTGTAATAGCCATAAGGGACATAACTTCTCGCAAACAAATTGAAAGCCAGTTACACCAACAAAATCTGCGAAGTCAAGCTTTAGCAAAACTCACTCAACTCCTGGCAGAGGTTAGCCAGGATTATTCTAAAGTGCTGGATATTATAGCCCAACAGCTAGTCGAGGTGATTGGAGATGGGTGCAGCATTGTTCTAATTTCGGCAGATGGGGTGACTTTAGAATTGGCCACTATATATCACTCTAACCCTGAAGCTGTACAAGCCTACCAGGATATGTTAAATCTGTTCCCGCTTCAAATCAGCGATGGGAATGCCGGGCAAGTTTTTCGGACCGGGCAGGCCCTCTTGCAACCGGAGATATCGTTAGAGCAAGTCCTAGCAACCATTAAACCCCAGTTTCAACATTTAGCCGCAAAGTACCGCATTTACAGTCGGGTAATCGTACCACTAATAGCGCAAGGAATTATCATAGGAGAGCTGGCCTTAAGCCGTTACCAGCCGGGCCACTCCTATACTCTTGAAGATCAGCTATTTATACAAGAACTGGCTGAGCGGGCCGCTCTGGCCATAAACAGTAGCCGCTTATATAACAGTTTGCAACAGGAATTAGCCGAACGCCGTCGTACCGAAATAGCCTTGCGCGAGAGTGAGGAACGCTATCGGGCCATTATGCAACACGCTTCCGATTTAGTTGTTCTAATTGATCCCCTCACTATGGGTATCATTGAGGCTAACCCAGCCGCTGCCCAGTTATTCGGCTACTCGGCTGAGGAAGCCCGCCACTTAACTTTGTACGATTTGACCCCCGTTGACCGGGAAGATGTAAATCTTGCTGTCCAACAAATTATGGAACAGGGCCATATGTTTGTCGGCAATAGCCCCTACCGTTGCAAAGATGGCAGACTGATTGAACTGGAGGTTAACTCTAACCTGCTAATTTATGGCAGCCGCCAGGTGATTTGTTCGATTGGGCGCGATGTTACTGAACGCAATCGTTTGGAAGAACAGCTAAGACAAGGCCAGAAGTTGCAGGCAATAGGGCAGTTAGCCGGTGGGGTCGCCCACGATTTCAATAATATTCTAACCGTTATTATCAATATTAGTGAGTTAATGACTGACGTTATTGACCAGGAGGATGAATTTTTAGTAGATGGGCTTGACCAGATTAATCAAGCCGGGTTAAGGGCGGCTGGCCTGACCAAACAGCTTTTGGCCTTCAGTCGTAAGCAAGCGATGAACCTGGAAATAGTGAACCCGAATAGGGTCATCCAGAACGTTTTACCGATGCTACAACGTCTTATCGGTGAGGATTGTGTATTAAAGACTGCTTTACAGGCTGAACTTGGCTCGGTTAAGGCCGACATTGGCCAGTTGGAACAGGTAATTGTAAATCTGGTAGTAAATGGCCGGGATGCAATGCCTGGAGGTGGCACAATTACAATCGAAACTGACAATCTTGAATTAACTGAAAGTTATATTTATCAACACTCGGAAATCCAGCCTGGCAACTATATTATGCTGGCAATCAACGATACCGGTATAGGAATGGATAAAAAAGTACAAGAGCATATTTTCGAACCATTCTTTACTACCAAAGAGGTTGGCAAAGGCACTGGCTTAGGTTTGGCAACTGTTCATGGGATAGTCAAGCAATTTGGCGGTCATATCTGGGTCTATAGTGAGCCTCAGCATGGCACGAACTTCAAAATCTATCTGCCCTGTGAAAAAATGGCACCCAAAACCGAAACAGTTGAGCACGTAATAACCCGTGGCAGCAATTATTCTG
>JBBQZS010000018.1:0-103468 GCA_038207495.1 Chloroflexia bacterium | reverse complement strand
GCGGTGGAGAGCGTCAACAGCCAATTGGAACGGATGGGAGTGGAACGGCTCTATGCTCGTACTAATCCGGGCTTTGAGTTAAAGGTTCTGGCTAGTCTGTTGGCTGTTTTATTTTCTAACATTGACTAGCAATCAAGGTAAGCTATATATACGAATAAATTGCTCATCCAGCATTTGAAATATTCATTAATTCCCACCCCTGATTCTCATTCCCCCAAAACATCCTGCTCATCCTGTTCATCCTTGTGAATAAAATCCGGGCGGTTCACCCCCTGAGTACAGGAGGAGCAGGCGAAACGCCCCTACGAATTCCCCCGACCCCCCCGTTCCCCATTAGCGGAATTGCCGCTCGTACAGTTCGGCGTAGACCCCGTTGAGGGCTATCAATTCGTTGTGGTTGCCGCGCTCGACGATTTCGCCGTGTTCGACCACCATTACCATGTCGGCATCGCGCACGGTGGAGAGGCGGTGGGCAATCACAAAAGAGGTGCGACCTTCCAGCAGGATTTTGAGGGCTTCTTGAATCAGGGCTTCGGTGCGGGTGTCTACGTTGGAGGTGGCCTCGTCCAGAATCAGGATACGGGGGTCAGCCAATACAGCGCGGGCGAACGATAAAAGCTGGCGTTGCCCCTGACTTAGCCCACTGCCCCGCTCACCCAACTTGGTTTGATAGCCGTCGGGCAGGGCGGCAATAAACTCATGGGCACTGACAGTTCTGGCGGCGGACTCCACCTCGACATCAGTCGCTTCCAGCCGACCATAGCGGATATTATCGGCGATAGTGCCGGAAAAAAGATAGGTATCCTGCAACACAATCCCGATTTGAGAGCGCAGACTGGCGGCGGTGACATCCTGAATATCGAAACCGTCTATTAGGATTCGCCCGGCGTTAATATTATAAAAGCGCGGTACCAAGTTAATCAGGGTGGATTTGCCCGCCCCGGTCTGACCCACCAGCGCGATAGTTTGTCCCGGCTTGGCGGTCAGGCTTACGCCCTTTAAGGTCAGTTCGCCAGGATTGTAACTAAAATCCACGTTTTCAAAATCTACCCGGCCTTTAATCGGCGGCATCGCTTTGGCCCCCGATTTGTCCTTTTGCTCAACAGGTTCGTCCAGCAGGTCAAAGATGCGCTCCGCCCCTGCCGCCGCACCCTGCATCTGGGTGTAGATGCTGCTGATAATCTGGATGGGGCGGAAGAATTGCTGGACGTAGATGAAGAAGGCCACCACCGTACCGACTGGAATCTGGTTATTGACCGCCAGCCAGCCGCCAAAAGCCGCCACGATACAGGTTGCCAGAGTGCTGAGAATATCTATAGTGGGGGTAAAAGCCGATGTTATCACCACCGCCTGGATATTGGCATCGCGGTTGGCGGCGTTATGCTCGGAAAAGTGGGCGATATTGGCATCGGTGCGGTTGAAAGCTTGCGCAACTCGCACGCCCGATATTTCCTCCTGCAACTCGGACGAGATGGTGCCGATTTCCTCACGAGTGCGGCGAAAGGCGGTGCGAGAGCGTTGGGCAAAAACCACCGTCAGCCAAATCATGATAGGCAGTGTTACCAGACTGGCAAGGGCCAACGGGAAGCTGAGGGCGAACATCGCAATCACAATGCCAATCAGCGAAAAAACGCTACCAATAACCTGAGTTAAGCCCTGACTGAGGAGCTGGTTGATGGTTTGGACATCGTTAACCAGCCGCGACATTAAATCTCCGGCTTTGTGCTTATCGAAATAGGAGAGGGGCAAACTTTGTACCTTGTCGAAGATTTTCACTCGCAGGTCGGACAGGAAGCGTTGCCCCACCCAACCTATCAAATAACCCTGGCCTGATTGCGCCACATAGCCCACAATATAGACCCCCAGCAACAGCAACATGTTCTGAATCAGGCCGTCGCGGTCTTTGGCAACAATGAATACGTCTATGGCGCGTCCGATTAAAGCCGGGCCGAGAGCCTGTACCACCGCCCCGGTTATCACCAGTGCCAACGCCCCTATCAACGGGACAATAAAAGGGCGCAGGTAACCCACCAGTCGGATTAGAACTCGATTGCCCTTTTGCTTTTTGGTTGCGCCAGGGGCTTGCATTGCGTCTATCATTCGTTCCTCTGTTTATAATCTAAAATCGAATATCTAAAATCGGCATTGTCGTAGGCCGGACAGGGACAAGCCCAGTCCCTACGAATTTCCCCCAACCCCTGTTCAGGCGACGAGGGCGGGTTTGGTATCATCAGTCAGTTGGGACGAAACGAACTCGAAATAGAGCTGACTTTCGGCTAAAAGTTGCTCGTGGGTGCCTTTTGCCACCAATTTACCCTTGTCCAACAGCAGGATTAAATCGGCGTTGCGGACGGTGTTGATGCGCTGGGCGATGATAAACGAAGTGCGGTTTTTCATCAGTTCTTGCAAAGCCTGTTGAATCTGGTACTCGGTTTCGGCATCCACCGCCGAGGTGCTATCGTCGAGAATTAACAGAGCCGGGTCGAGCAACAGGGTTCGGGCGATAGCCAGACGCTGGCGTTGCCCACCACTGAGCCCCACCCCGCGCTCACCTACAATCGTATCGTAGCCATCGGGGAAACCCATAATAAAATCGTGAGCCTGGGCCGCTTTAGCCGCCGCCTCAACTTCCTCGGCGGTAGCTTTGGGTCGCCCGTAGGCAATGTTTTCGCGAATAGTGCCGCTAAACAGTACCGCTTCTTGCAGGGCGATACCGATTTGCGCCCGCAAGCTGGTGATGCCCACCTCTTGAATGTCATATTCATCAATCATAATCCGCCCGCCCGAAATGTTGTAAAAGCGCGGTATCAGGTTGACCAGCGACGATTTACCCGAACCGGTGCGCCCCAGCAAGGCAATTGTATGGCCCTCCTCGGCCACAAACGAAACATCCTCAAGGGTGAAAACCTCGCTCCCGGCGTAGCGGAAATTGACATGCTGGAACTCCACCCGCCCGTGCAAGTGGGTTAGCTGAAATGCGTCGAGCTTGTCGGTAACATCATAAGGGGCATCCATTACCTCAAAG
The DNA here is from genome assembly GCA_038207495.1 of Chloroflexia bacterium. Classification (GTDB taxonomy): domain Bacteria; phylum Chloroflexota; class Chloroflexia; order Chloroheliales; family Chloroheliaceae; genus Chlorohelix. Next base: position 100,443 of record JBBQZS010000018.1, on the reverse strand, counting down.
ACCCGTTTCGCTGAGGCCGCCGACTGTGACAATGAGGTAATAGTGTTGCCCAGGATAAAGATGGGCATTAACAAAAAGCTTAGATAGCTGTTAAAGGCCACCAGTTCGCCGATACTGAGGCTACCGTCAATCGCCTGGAGGCCACCCACCCAGATTATGCCTAGTGTGCCGAGGTTGGCAATTAAAAAAATTATCGGGAAGGTCAGGGAGGAAGCCCGCACGATAAACAGGTTTTCTTTGAGCAGGTCGTTATTGGATTTGATATAACGTTGGCTCTCGTAGGGTTCGCGCACAAAGGTTTTGACCACCCGGATGCCCGCCAGATTTTCCTGCAAGACGGTGTTGAGGTTGCCGAGTTTCTGCTGAACCAACCGGAAGCGTGGCCCCACCCGGCTAAAGAAAAACAAAAATACCCCTAGAATCGCCGGAATCATCGCCAGGGCAATCAGGGCCAAAAGCCAGTTCATAAGCAGCAGAATTATCGCGCTGCCCACCAGCATTATGATTGAGTTGACCAGTTGCAGGATGCCGCTACCGATAAAGGTGCGGGCTGTGTCTACGTCGCTGGTTACGCGCGTCATAAGTTGCCCGGTCTGGGCCTTGTCGTGGTAGCTGAAACTGAGGGTTTCGATGCGGCTGAAGATGGCGTTACGGAGGTCGAAGGCTACCCCCTGGCTGGCTTTCTCGCTCCAGAAGCCCTGGGTAAAGGTGAAGATGTCGCGCACCGCTGCTACCGCCAGCAGAGCCAACGAGGCGTAGATTATCACAGCCAAAGATATGGCGGTGATGCCGTTATCTATCACCAGCCGCAATACCTGAGGGCTAATCAGATTAGTGGCGGTTACGATTAGTACGCTCAAAAATGCGCCGAGGGTCGTTCGCCAATATTTTTTCAGGTAGCCTAAAGCTCGCCTTAAATCGCCCATTCACGCTCCTTTATGCTGTTTCGAGAGACTTTTGTGCTATGCGGTGGATTGCCTCAATTATTATAGCCGATTAATCCGTACCGCAACCTACCCAATTTGGTAGTATCTGGCTAAACATTTGATTGGGAATCTGTAATGGGGGTTAGAGGACAGCGGCAATTCGTAGGGACAGGGCTTGTCCCTGTCCGGGGTTGCCCCACCCCGAATTGAAGCATAAACCTAGAATATGTAGTTACAACTACTGACATAGGTTGAGCCTGATTGGTAACATAATAGCTAGTCTGCAATCTTTGTATAAGCCACGAACCTAAGAACCTTTAACGATATATAGACCTATTGGCCTGGAGGATAAAATATGCGCGCTCCTTTCGTAAGTATGCCGCTATCCCAACAACTGGACGAAACACTGCCAGCCGCCCGTTCGCTGCATGTCCATTTTATCAATCCGCCTACCCCCGGTTTTGAAGATAGCTTTGCCAGGTTGATGACCTTTAATACCATCCCTTTGGCGTTGCTTTATCCGGCCACTATTCTGAAGAATGCCGGACATAAGGTTACGATTAATGACGTAAAATCAGGCGAACCCTTGCGGATTCCGACCAGTGCCCATATTGTGGGGATTACCACCGACACCGTGCGCTATCCCGAAGCGATTGCGATTGCCCGCAAAGCCAAACAATTGGGGAAAGTAGTGGTAATGGGTGGCAACCACGTAACCTTTGACGCTGACAATACTCTGCGCACTGGGGCGGTGGATTTTGTGGTGCGGGGCGAGGGTGAGATTACCATACTAAATCTGGTGAATGCCCTTTCCCAGAAAGACGGCTGCGACCCGCGCACTGTCAAGGGGATTAGCTGGTATAACAAAAAAGAAGACGTGGTAGTAAACAATCCCGCCGGAGCCTGGATTAAAGACCTGGACGCGCTGCCCATGCCCGACCACAGCCTGTTAAACAACCTTGACCTTTATCGCAAGGGCTCATTCAACCGCGCCGGGAAGTTGGGCAAGCCAATGTTTCACATTTCCGGCAGTCGGGGTTGCCCCTATGACTGCTCATTCTGTATCGTGACCTCGGTCTATGGGGCAAAGTGGCGTTACCGCAGCCCCGATAGCATGCTGCACGAAGTGGAACAGGCTATGAAGCTCGGTTTTGATAACTTCTTCTTTGTGGATGATATTTTCAGCATCAATTACAAGCGCACGATGGAGTTTTGCGAGGAAATTTTGCGTCGCAATATGAAATTCACCTGGTCGGCCCAATGCTCCTGCGAATCTATCAACGACCACCCCGATATGGTGGAATTGATGGCCCGTTCCGGTTGCGAGGCTATTTTGCTGGGTGTGGAAAATATGGATGCCGAGACCCTGAAGCTCTATCGCAAAAAAGCAACGGTAGACGATAACTTTGGGGCGGTGCGTATCATGAAGAAGTTCGGGATTGTCAGTTTGGCCTCTACTATTGTGGGCAAGCCCGACGAAACCCACGAGAGCATTAACCGCAATTTCCAATACCTGATGGAATTAAACCCCGAAATGTTGTGGGTTAATATCCTGACACCCTACGTTGGCACCGATGACTGGCACACCTACCAGGATCGGATTTTTGACCGCAACTGGCATCACTATGATGTTTATCATAGTGTGTTCAAGTTGAACTACATGTCAGCCAGCGAAATCGAGTTTGCCCAACGCCGGATGTTGATGATGTATCACACCCGCCCCAAATATCTGTTTGGGACGTTGCCGAACCTGTTCAACAAAAAGGCCTGGTCGAATAACTAAAGTAAAATCCTTGTAGTGGTGGGGTCTCCCCACCCTATTTTTATTAACTTTGGTTGTTTCTTTCCAAACTCGGTTAACTAACGCAAAGTGCTGGGCAGAATCTTTAACTGACCACGATATTTAGCCACAGTTCGGCGGGCAATCGAAACATTATATTTTTCGTCCAAAATCTGCACAATCTCCTGGTCAGTTAGCCGTTGGTTGGACGAGTGCTGTTCGGAATTTTCAATCATTTCCTTAATCATATCTTTGATATTTAAATTCTTCTGGAAGAAATCGGCAAACGGAATAACTTTACGATTGGGTAACATCACATATTTTCCGGCAGTGGCGCGACTTACGGTAGATTCATGCAAACCGATGTGACTCGCCAGATTTGAACGGGTCAACGGTAGTAAATCCCGCACCCCTTCGCGTAAGAACTCCTCCTGAATTTTTACCAGAGCCTCACTAATCTTTAGAATCGTTTGGCGGCGTTGTTCAATATTAGACAGGAATAACTTGGCACGATTCACATATTGCCGGATATGCTCACGCTCGGCTTCACTTTCGGTCTGAGTCATTTCCTGGGCTAACTGCCGATACAAGGGGCTAATTCGTAAAAAGAAGCGTTTAGACTCGACCACATCCACCTTGAATTCGCCATCTACAAAACTGATAATTACATCCGGAACTACCTGTTGCATCCCGGAACTAAAACGCACTCCATTAATCTGTCCGGTCTGCCCCTGTGCCGGATAAGGGTTTAGATTTTTTTTGATAAACTCGCGAGCTTCTTTAACCTCATCATTAGATATACCCAACTGTTGGGCAATATAGCCATATTTGCGTTCGCCCAGAGCCTTGAAATATTTGGTGAGAATTGCTTCAACATAAGGCGGATTTACCCCCTGCTCTTGCAAAAATCGCAATTGTAATAACAAACATTCCTGGGGATTGCGGGCGGCCACACCTGCCGGAGCAATCTGCTGTAATTCCTCTAAAATTCGGATTACCTGAGCTTCATCGGTATTAAAAGTTAGAGCAACTGCCTCAGTGGTGATGCTAAGATAGCCCTGCTCATCCAGGCTACCTATCAGGAATTCGGCAATCGGAATATCCTTATCATCGAGAGTGGTAGCAAGGTCGGCCAGGAGGCGTTCACTCAAGGGCATCTCTGCTGCAACCAGAGTCATTGGGTCGAATTCTTCCTCGCCCCAATTATTATTGGCTGGCTCTGAATAATTGGCTTCGTCGGAATAGTTTCCAGCGAAGCGGTCATCATTAGTATAATTTTTACTCACCAAACCATCCGCCAGACAGCGTTGGCAAACTGCCCCTTTGTAAGAGCCGCCACAGGTCGGGCATAATTTGCGCTCATCCATCTCCAAAGCCGGGTTCGACTCTAGCTCGTGCTGGATTTCTTCTTGTAATTCTTGACTACTAAGAGCTAAAATTTGGTTTACAGCAATCAAGCTAGGTGAAACTCTGGTTTGTTGCTCCAGACCTAAATCCATTGAAAGCTCCACGACTGTTTCTCTCCTTCGTTCTCGTCTTTGAAAATTATAGCGCGTTATGACTTATATTCATAACGCTGGCATCAATATTGCTCTTATATGCAAGAAGTGTGCCAATAATTATCTTTTTAGGTATAATGTTGGCAGGTCGCTTAGACTAGGGGTTATCTTATTGGGAAAGAGAATTTGATGATATAATCCCCAGGATTACTTTTTACAACCCTCCATTGGTTAATTTTTAAAAACTTGATAAGAGTTAAGAAAGTCATAGAAAGACTCAGGGCTTTACGATAGGATTAGTTAGGGCAGGTCTAAGCTAATAATTTTTACTCAAGAGCAAAACATGGAAACTGTGTTAAACAAAACTAATTATATTTTGATAGTCGAAGATAACTTCTGGATAGGCTCTATGGTTCTAGAGTTATTAGAAACTGAAGGCTATACAGCCAAATATGTTGATAGTGCCTTTAAAGCACTGGATTTATTGCGTAAGGAAAGGCCGGATTTAATAATTCTGGATATTGGGTTACCAGACAAAAATGGTAACGAATTCCTGGAGGAACTTGCCAAACTTGACCCAGCCATGACCAAGATTCCGGTGGTAGTGATTTCCGCTAATATGGGCAAGCTCAAACCATCATCCCAGATCAAGGCTACTCTGGATAAGCCTTTTGACCTGGAAAAATTGCTGATTGTAATAGCTCAGAATATCTGATGCCTTAATTTCCAATTAAGCTCTTTAGGCCATTAGCGACTTTACTACTCAAGCAAGAGTTCACCCAGGCCGAAAAACAAAATCACAAACTATATCCCGGTGGATAAGAACACCAGGATTGGTTATTCCTTGTCCCGGATAATCCCGTATTAGCCAGCAAAGAAAGCGGCAATTGCTACTCCAAAAGCCAGCAGAATGGGGATGCTCAGAATAAAGGTTAGCAAAAAAGGTCTCACCTCCGCGCTGCCCAAAGACTACCATCAACATAAAAACTACCAGCAGTACCCCGAAAAGCCCCGTCAATTCCAGCGACCACTTTCCCGGTCTTGTTCCTGGCATAACAGTTCCTTCCTTTCCAAGTGGTAAGCACATTCCCAATAGCCAACACTTACCTTGCTGTAACTTAATTTTTCCAGGGGATAGTAAAAAACCCGGTAAAAGAGTTATTACCAGGTTTCTTTTAAATAAAAGCTTTCAAAAATAAGCAGGGTTTTGACCAGTTAATCGTTCAAACATACCGGCGGGCGGGTTTTCCAGAAATCAGTGGCCTGCTCAAAAGCGTGGGCCAGTTGTAAAACTCCTAACTCATCCTGATGTCTGCCGACGATTTGTACCCCAACTGGTAAACCTTCCGGGCTAAAACCACACGGAACTGAGATTGCGGGCAATCCCGTAGCACTAATGAAATAACAGGATTTCATCCAATCGGTATATAACTCCAGTTTTTCACCGTTGATTTGGCTGACCCAACGCTGGTTTACCTCAAAAGGCAAAACCTGACTAACCGGGAAAATCATAAACTCGTAGTCCTGCATAAATTCATACACGCGCTGGTAAAGCTGGGTACGCCCTACTTCCAGACGGGCAAGTTCCGGCCCGGTAATTTTTTCGCCTTTGGCAATCTCCTCCTGAATAGTCTGTTTTAACTGCTGCCGACTAGCCTCTGGAAAAGCCTGGTATTTCAAATGAGCGTTCCAAAAACGCCAGCCCAGAAAAGCTTCATTTGCTCCGGCAAAGTCAGGTTGGTCAGCCTCAAGCACACAGCCCAGAGCCTCAAAAATAGAGCGTTGCGCCTCAATTGTCTTTATAACCCGCGAATCTACAGGCACTTGCCCACCAAAGTCAGGACTCCAGGCCACGCGCGCACCCTTAAAATTCCGCTCAAGAGATGTTTGAAATTTACTACTCGCTTCAGTAATACTAATTGGTACGCGCGGGTCTGGCCCCGCCATAACGCTAAGAAGCAAGGCAATATCCTGCACCGTGCGAGCCATCGGGCCGACTACACTTAGCCCAAACCACCCCAGAGTAGTCGGATAACTTGGCACCCGACCGGGGGCAGTGCGGAATCCGGTCACATTACAAAAGCTGGCGGGGTTGCGCAAAGAGCCGCCCATATCGCTGCCGTCCGCTATGGGTAACATCCCACAGGCCAGAGCCACTGCCGCCCCCCCACTGCTGCCGCCACAGGTTTTGGTCAGGTCATAGGGGTTGAGAGTTTCGCCGAAAACCTCGTTATAGGTCTGCGAACCAGCCCCAAATTCAGGCGTATTGGTCTTGCCTATAGTAATAGCCCCCGCCTGTTGTAAGCGGTCAACCACCAGGGTATTTTGATCTGGGACAAAATCCTTAAACAGGGCTGAACCATAGGTAGTGCGGATGCCTTTGGTCATTTCAAGGTCTTTGTGCGCAACAGGCAACCCATGCAACGGGCCGATTATTTCCCCTCGTGCCAGAGCTTCGTCCGCCGCTTTTGCCCCGGCTATCCCACGCTCCGGGAGGTAGGTTACAATCGCATTTACTTTAGGGTTGATTCGCTCGATTTGGGCCAGATGCGCTTCCATAACTTCCAGGGCCGAGAGTTGGCGGGTTTGTATCTTATGGGCTAACTCGGTAGCAGTCATAAAACAAATTTCTGAATTTGCCATTTGTTTCCTTCCAGAATAATTGGGTGGGTTGTAAGTTGGGCTTGGTTGCGAGCTTGATTAAGAAGTATCTTACCAAATTAAAACCAAATGGCAAGGGAGATTAAGCCAAATAGCCTATGTTACATTTGATAATCCTATGACAAAATCAGAATAACTTATTTGCTTTCATTAGGAGCAATTTCTATAATCTTGATACAGGATTATTAAAACGGGATAAGAGGGGTTTTTCCGAGCCTATGAAAGAATCTGATATAGATAGCAACCTGACAACTTTGGAACGACCAAACCGGGTAGCGATTGTGGTGTTGCTGGCGAACACCGGGCTAATGTGGTTTGGCTTTTTTATGCTGATACCCTTGCTGGCGGTGCATATCACCCACGAACTGTTGCTGGGCGCAGGACTGGCGGGCATAGTGCTGGCCGTCCGTCAGTTTGTGCAACAGGGGTTAGGGCTTTTCGCCGGGCCAATTGCCGATTGGATAGGCTACCGCGAAATGATGTTAACCGGATTGTTTATCCGGGCACTTGGTTTCGCCTGGTTAGCGGTTGCCACCGAACCCTTTGGCCTGATGATGGCGGGGGTAGTGGCGGCGTTGGGTGGGGCTGGCTTTGAGGCCAGTGGTAAGGCCGGGTTAGCGGCGGTCAGCAAGGGCTATCGGCGCGAGACTATCTTTTCGCTCTCGGCTACGGTTGGCAACGTGGGGATGGCCCTCGGCCCGGTGGTGGGGGCACTGCTGATAAGGGTAAGTTTCACCATCGTGGGCTTGATTGCCGCCGCTATCTATATCTTTGCCTTTTTTCTGCTCTGGCTGTTTGTGCCAAAAATCAAACAAATTCACGATGAAGCTCATCACCGCCCGACCCCTGCCGATATTTTCGGCAAGCTGGGCGAGGTCTGGAAGAATCGCCCCTTTGTGATACTGAGCGGACTGTTGATTGGTTATTATTTCCTCTATGTCCAGATTAATATTACCCTCCCCCTGATGGCGGTCAAACTAACCGGGTCGGAGGATAGTGTGGTGCCACTTTACCTCATCAACAGTGGGCTGGCTATCTTCCTGCAATATTTAAGCGTGAAATTGCTGGGTAAGTGGTTTCAACCTGTTACGATTATTATCATTGGCATGACCCTGACTACTCTGGGACTGGCAAGCATTGTTTTCGCGCAGAATTTCGCCACACTGATAGTTTGCGTAGTGGTCTTTTCCATCGGACGGTTATTTGTCGAGCCCGTAGCTTTCGGCATCACGGCCCGCTACGCCACCGATGCAACGATGGCGAGTTATTTTGGTTTTAGTTCGCTGGCTTTGGCTTTTGGCGGGATGTTCGGCAATTCGCTCGGCGGCTATCTGTTCGACACGGGCAATAGCAGCGGCTTCCCGGCTCTTTGCTGGTTGGTTTTTGGGGTTGTGGGCGGGCTGGTGGTGGTTGGTTTAATAATTTTCCACCTGAAAGAAAACCGCAGTACCAACCAGAGTCGTTCCCGTATCGCCCCGGTAATCGCTGCCACCAGCCCTAACGAGGAATAATAACTAACCTTTCAATTTGCTATCGAAAAACTCGATAACCCTTTGCATGTTCTCCGGCCTAAAAAATAACTTGTCGCCATGCTCTGCGCCTGGTATCAATTCCAGCCTGACTTGCTCTACGCCAATAACCTTGACCAAAGCAGCATATAGCAGGCTGGACTGTTTGGCTGGTACAACACAATCATTAGTGCCGTGTTGAATCAGGAATGGGGGCGCGTCTGGCGTAGCGTAATTAGCCGGATTGGCCTTTGCCACTAAATCCGGGATGGTCTGAATCGGTGCACCCATTAGCTCCGACTCCGGCGAGTCCGGAGCATCGTGCAAGAATTCGTTCGGGCCACAGGGGGAATCGTTCAAAAGCTGGCGATCCATTACCAGAAAGTTAGTGGGGCCATACCAATCCACCACCGCCTGAACTCGGCTCGATTGGTCGGCATAACCCAATTCCGCCCCCTCAAGCTCCTCCTCAGCCCCGGTTGTCCCCAACATTGCCACCAGATAGCCCCCCGCCGAGTCGCCAAACGCCCCAAAACGGCCAACATCCAGCCGATATTCGGGAGCATGCGCCCGCAGATAGCGTACCGCCGTTTTAACATCCTTGACCAGAGCCGGGAAGATAGCCTCACCGCTCATTCGGTAATTCAGGCTGGCAACGGCATAACCAGCCCTCAACAAATACGAAAATAAGACCAAATATGGCTCATCCGCTTTATCGCCAAACTTGAAAGCCCCGCCGTGAATATAAATTACCAGGGGAAAGGTTTCCTGCGATGATATTGGCAGATAAATATCCATTTTCTGGGATTCGCTCACCTCGGCGTAGGCTACATCCTGAGCTAAAAGGGTTTCGCTCTCTAAAAAGCTGATTTTGGTTAATTTGGAAGCTCCGACTCTATCGTAACCTGACATGCATATCTCCTGTGAATGTAAAGGATTTTCCCTCTACCTTGCTTTACAGCTCAAAACTGGTCTGGCGGGGCGCGTCTATCTCCACGAAATTGCTGACCCGCACCCCCAACAGGCGTAGGGGTGTACCACGCCTCCAACCCAGCCGCATCAACCGACCCGCGCTGGCGGCAATCGTAGCAGCCTTGTCAGTGGGGGTTAGCAGGGTTTCAGCGCGGGTGATGGTTTTCCAGTTGCTAAAGCGCAGTTTTATACTGACCGTACGAGCCAGCAAGTTATTCTTGTGCAAACGACCTTCCAAGCCTGTCGCCATCTCCTGAATATTGTGCCACAGGTCGCGGCGGTCAGCGTTATTTTCCAAAAAGGTGCGTTCGTAAGATAGGGATTTAATTTCACGATTGGTTTCAATCTCACGATGGTCAATCCCGGCGGCGTGTTGCTGCATTTCCAGGCCATTATTTGGCCCAAAGTTGGTTCGCAACATCTCAATGTCAGCCTCGGCTAAATCCCCAATAGTTTGAATACCAATAGCTTGCAGGCGGGCGGCGGTTTTTGGCCCAACCCCGTGCAACTTGCCCACCGGGAGCGGAGCTAAAAAACTTGCTTCTTCCCCCGGCGGCACCACCGTGAGACCGCCTGGTTTAAGATGTCCACTCGCCATTTTAGCGGTCAGTTTGTTGGTCGCCACCCCCACCGAAGCACTCAACCCTATTTCGGCAATAATCCGACTTTGCAAGTGTTGGGCAAGGGCGGGCGGGTCGGCGATTTGCCCCAAATCCATATAAGCTTCATCAATACTGACCTGTTCCAAAGCTGCCGCTTCTTCGGCTAACAAGGTCATGACTTTCTGGGAAAATTCGCGGTAGAGATGATGGCGCACCGGGAGATAAACCCCATCCGGGCAAAGTTTGCGGGCATTAGCCACCGACATGGCACTGTGTACCCCCAAACGGCGGGCAGCATAGGAAGCGGTAGCAATAGCTCCCCGGTTGCCCAAATCGTCGCCCATCACCACCATTAGTGGCACGCCCTTGAGGGCAGGATTCAGCACCTCCTCGACGGTAGCATAAAAAGCGTCGAGGTCAAGATGGGCTATGCAACGCGGCCAGCTAATGTTTGACATAGCTCTATTTTAGCACGAATAAAAAGGAGTCAGAATACGATGGTCAGGAGAAAGAAAAAAGAAAAATTGTTCCCCCTTCCCTAAAGTGGAAGGGGGCTAGGGGGTTAGGTCAACCGTCTAAACCACAATAAGCTCTTTGGTAGTGCGGGGCAAAACCTCCGAACCCGTTTCGGTGATGAGCAGGTCATCCTCAATCCGCACACCACCCCAATCGGGATAATATAGCCCTGGCTCAATCGTCAGCACCATCCCGGCTTCCAGAACGGTTTCGTCGGTCTGGAAAAGGAACGGCGTTTCGTGAACCTCGCGACCCAGGTTGTGACCCAAGCCATGCACAAAATAATCGAGTTGCCCGACCTTCTCAAAAACGTTGCGTGAAACCGTATCCACCTCGTTACACTTTACCCCGGCCCGCACCGCATGCACCCCCGCCAGTTGGGCTTCCAGAACCCAGTTATAGACCTCGCGCTGTCGAGGGGTGGGTTGACCGACCACAATCGTGCGGGTCACATCCGAGTTATAGCCGTTGAAATGGGCCCCAAAATCGAAAGTCACAAAATCGCCCTGCTCGATAACCTTATCGCTGGCCCTGCCGTGCGGCAATGCCCCCCGCCAACCACTGGCGACAATGGTATCAAAAGCGATTCTATCAGCCCCGTTGCGCCGCATGGTAAATTCCAGCTCCATCGCCACTTCCACCTCGGTCATACCCGGCTTGATGAAATTCAGGATATGGGCAAAAGCGGTATCGGCAATTTCCACCGCCCGCCGAATATTGGCAAGCTCGTCGGCATCCTTGAGGCGGCGCAAATTACTAACCACGCTGTGGGTCGGTATCCAACGCACAAAATTCAGCTTTTCGGTCCAGTGAATAAACTCAGCATAGGTTAAATTCTCACTCTCAAAACCCAATCGCTGGAGGTTAAGCCGCTTGACCTCCGCACTCACCACATCTTCAAAAGGCCGAATAAGCCGCACCACTTTCCAACCTTTCGCCTGAGCCGCCGCCTGTTCGGTATAACGCCCATCCACAAAAATTATTGCCTCGTCTGCTGTAATCAGCAAATAACCCGCACTGCCGGTGAAACCGCTCAAATAGGCGCGGTTTTCGGGTTTGGTAATAAATAAAGCTTCAAGGTTGTCCTGGCTCTGAGCCAGATAATTGCGTGCTCGGCTTAATCGGTTGGTCATAGTTTCCTCTTTTATTTGTTTAGTTGTTGTTCCCCCTTTCCTTTATAGGGAAGGGGGTCAGGGGGTCAGGTTTGTTTAAGATTTGGTTGGTCCAACGGTGGGCCGGGTGTTGCCCTTTTTAATATCATCAATTAGTTGCTGAGATATTTTACTATATTCCGCCAAATTAGGATCATCCGCCGCCAGCTTTACCACCTTTTCTAAATAAGTCAGGGCTTGCTGAGGGTCGGACAAATAGAGCGTGGAAGCCAGATAAAAAGTCGCGGCGGGCTCATCCGGCCTATCCTTTAATACCGACCGGAATTCCGTTTCGGCGGGCTTAAATCGTTGACTATAGAGGTAAGCCAAACCCAACCCGATGTGCGCATCCAGGCGGTCATCTGCCACGATTTTATCAGGGGATTTATCGGCGATGCGGGTCGCAATCTCAAAAGCCGAAATAGCCGGGGTATAATCTTTCTTGCAATTCAGGTTATAACCCCCCCAATCCATCTGAGCAGTAAAATCATTAGGGTTCTGGCGGACAGCCTGAAGCAAGCGGTTTTCGGTAACGGGGTCTTTACAATCCGTACCACTGACCACTGGCGGGGGTTTTACCGAACTCTGGCGCACGAAAGCCACTAACACCGCGCCTACTACCCCTACCACCAATACTCCTAACATTATAAATCGCAAAGTATTGGAAAGGGGCGGCGGAGTGGGAGGTCGCGCGGCAGATGAGCGGCGCGGTGGTTGGCCTTCCTCCGGCGATGAAGGGTCTTCAATTTTAGTGTTAGATTTATCCATTTTGGTTCTTATTTTTTGGTTGTTAGTTGTTGGAAAATAATTAACAAGGAGGGGCAGGCACGGCAGGGGGAATAATTCATCTTTATTCTTGCTCCTTGCTTCTGTTTTCTTTCTTTTGACTCCTGACTCCTGTACTCTGACTTCTTTCAGCGATATTAGCACGCCTGTGTCATCGCGTCAACGTAAATTCAGGCTGGACAACCATTTATTTCCCTATTTCCAAAGAGCCTTTATTTTTGTTATAATCGGTTGCAAGCGACTGATTTTGCAGTTATAGAATCTATTTAGTAATACAGGAATAAATTGCCAGAAGATAACCCAGTTATTGCCTGGAGCGCGTTGGAAACCGCGCCCAGCCAACCCGAAGAAATCGGACAAACCTCGGCTACTCCCACCATTTTGGGGAAGCTTGATAACATTTTGAGCGATTTAGACATTGTTATCGTTAATTACAAAACGCCGTTGCTGTTGCGGGATTGCCTGAATTCGGTTTTTTCCAGCCGGACAAATTTCAGTTACAGGGTGATTGTAGTGGATAACGGCTCGAACGACCAGAGTGCCGCCCTGGTGCAACAGGAATTTGTGTCGGCCTATGCTAACCTGATATTAATTGCCAGCCCCAAAAATGGGGGCTTTGCCTTTGGTAATAATCTGGCCTTGCAGCAGGTTTGTCCCGCTCCCCAAAGCGCGTTGCTGGATAACTATAATCCCGGCGCGGGCTGCACCCCCCAGGCCCACTATGTTATGTTGCTAAACCCCGACACAATGTTACCGCCGGATGCCCTGCAAATTATGTTTGATTTTATGGAAAATAACCCCCAGGCCGGAGCAGCCGGGCCAAAATTGGTGCGGAGCAACGGTCAGCTTGATCTCGCCTGTCGCCGCAGTTTCCCCACTCCGGCAGTTTCTTTTTATCGAATGTTGGGTTTGAGCAAGATTTTCCCCAAAAATAAAATATTCGCCCGTTATAACCTAACTTTTTTGAGTCCTGATACGTTACATGAGGTAGATAGTGTTTGCGGCGCGTTTATGATAGTACGAGGGATAGCTTTAACTCAGGTTGGTTATCTGGACGAGAAGTTTTTTATGTATGGCGAAGACCTGGATTGGGCCTTGCGCATCAAGGAGCAGGGTTGGAAAATATATTACAACCCCGCCACCACCGTTTTGCACCTGAAAGGCGAGAGCAGCAAGCAACGCAGCGTGGGGGCTATTCTGAACTTTTATCAGGCCATGCTGGTTTTTTATCGCAAGCATTATGCCCGCCGCACCTTTTTCTTGCTAAACTGGTTTATCTATCTGGGGATTTTTGCCAAGGGCGGGTTAGCGTTGGCGATTAACTATTTCCGGCCCAAAGATCGCCGTCGGGTCTCCTAAAAAGTATCGAAATCGAAAATTGCTTGATTTTCGATTTTAGACTTTAGATTGTAGATTGTAGATTGTAGATTGTAGATTGTAGATTGTAGATTGTAGAGAGGTTGTTTTACGGATACACCGCCTGTCAAGGAAAAAATTGCAGAAAACTTCTCTCAGCCAACCGTCGAAGTTGTGCCGAATATAACGGCGGCGGCGGATGGGACGGTAGAATCTGACACTTCCCCAGTCCCAAAACGCCGGAACAAAGCCGGACGCGACTTTTTTCAGCTTTTCTTTTTATTACTGCAATTCTCGCTGGATATAGTTGCCGTTTCGGGCGGTTTCCTGATTGCCTATCAGTTGCGGGCAAAAATTCCCTTTGGCGGTTTGTTTATCCCCTTTTCCCCCGAAAACTACCCGATAATTTTGACCCTCAGCGTGGGTGCGGTAATGTTTTCGTTTTACTATCACAAGTTGTATCGCCTCAAACGGGGCTATAGCAAGATTGATGAGTTTTATCGGATTTGCGCGGCGACGGCACTCGGTCTGATTCTGGCATTGGCCCTTAACTCCATTATTCTTGGCCCAACTTTCCAGTATTCCCGCCAAATTTTAATCTACTCGGTAGTTTTTATCATAATTTTGACCGCTTTGGTGCGTTTGATTTTTGGCGGGATTATAAGTTGGTCACGCAAACGAGGCGCGGCCCAGATTCGGATGGTGCTGGTGGGTACAGGCGAGGCCACTCAGCGAATTTTGCGAAAAGTTAGCGAAGCCCCGGAGCTTGGTTATCGGATTATCGGGGTGCTGACCGACGATTTAAGCCAGAATAATACTGCCCCATCCGAAAACTCCAACAATAATCTGCCAATATTAGGCCAGTTAAGCCAGCTAAGAATGGTTGTAATTCAGCATGAGGTAGACGAGGTGATTGTGACGGTCAGTGGAGCCAATCAAGATCACCTTTTGGATTTAGTGGATATGTGTGACGATTTACCCGTCAGTATCAAAATTTACCCGGATGCCTTCCAGCTTATTACCACCAACGAAGTAACGATTGGCGACCTGACCGGGCTTCCCCTGGTCAATGTGAAAGATGTGTCGCTACGGGGCGTTAATCGGGTGGTCAAGCGGATTATGGATATTGCCCTGAGTGCCGCCTTTCTGATTGTGGCTTCCCCGCTTATGTTTATTTGCGCCCTGCTGGTTAAAATCACCGACCCCAAAGGCCCGGTCTTTTTCACTCAGGAGCGGGTGGGGCTGGACGGCAATCCATTCACGGTGTTAAAGTATCGGACCATGCGGGTTGATTCTGAGGCTGATGGCCCCGGCTGGACTACCGCCAACGACCCGCGCCGTACCGCTATCGGTAAATTTATGCGCCGCTACAGCCTGGATGAACTGCCCCAATTTATCAATGTGTTGTTGGGCGATATGAGCATAGTGGGGCCGCGCCCGGAGCAAATCTACAAGGTGGAAGAGTTCAGCCAGATTTTCCCCCGCTATATGCGCCGCCACAAGGAAAAGGCCGGAATTACCGGGTGGGCGCAGGTCAATGGCTTGCGGGGCGATACCTCGATTGCCGAGCGCATCCGCTACGACCTGTATTATGTGGAAAACTGGTCTGTCTTGTTCGACCTCAAAATTATGCTCAAAACGATTATCGTTATCTTCACCGATAAGAGTGCGTATTAGCAGTTGTTAGTTGTCGGTTATCGGTTGTTGGGGAAATGTACTGGACAGCCACAAGGGCTGTACGTACGTTGTAGGGATGGGCTTTATGCCTGTCCAAAACGGTTTCAACCTACAATTATTCTTGTATTTTTATTCTGACTCCTAACTCCTGACTTCTGACTCCTTTTCCTGATTGACTCCGTTATAATCCCAACCTATAATTACACAAACTCAGCCAAGAACTTTGGCTTATTCTGTATCAGAAAATAACGGCAAAGAGAGCAAACCGCTAATCAGGCGAAACGAAGGGAATTTCAGAATGGGGATGAAGTTAGTGATGGCTATCGTCCAAAACGACGATGCCGATGATTTGATTGATGCGCTAACGGCTGCTGATTTTCGGGCTACCCGGTTGGCAAGTACCGGGGGGTTTTTGCGGCAGGGCAACACAACAATTATTGTGGGTGTTCCGGCGGAGGCTGTGAATGATGTCCTGAATATTGTGGCGCATCACGGACATAATCCCAAGCAAACCATCCCTAACCCATTCCCTACTCCCACCACTGTAAACATGAAGAAACCAGAAGCCCAGAATAGCACGGTTGAGGTTCAGGCCGGAAAAGCGACCGTTTTTGTATTGGATTTGGAACGCTACGAAAGAATTTAGCCAATGAAACTGGGCCAAAAACCTGCAATTCTCTATAGTTTACGCCTGGGTCGCCTGGCTGGAGTGCCAGTTGAGGTGCGCTTAAGCTGGTTTTTGGTCATGATAATGATTTTGTTGCTGCTAAAAGGCGCACTGGAATATTATGCCGATTGGCCTGATAGCTTAAGTTGGTCTTGTGCCGCTTTGCTAACAATCATGATTTTTGCCTCGATAATTGCCCACGAAGCCGGACATGCTTTGCTGGCTAGGCGATATAAAGTTCCGGTGCGGCGAATTGTGGTGACGGCCTGTGGTGGCCTTACCGAAATCAGCGAAGAATCCGAAATCCCGGCGGTAGAATTCAAGATTGCCCTGGCAGGGCCAATCGCTAGTCTGATAATCGGGGCGTTATTTGGGTTGGGCTGGCTGCTTACGGGCTTAATCGGCTATAGCGGGCCGGGCGGGGCTTTTCGCTTTGTACTGTCAACTACTGCCACCGCCAATTTTGGGATGGCGGCCTTTAACCTGTTGCCGGGTCTGCCGCTAGATGGCGGACGGGCTTTACGGGCGGCTTTCTGGCAATATACCGGGGATTACGAACGGGCAACCCGCCTGAGTGGCTATATGGGGACGGGTATTGGCACTTTGATGGTGCTGTTGGGCTGGTATTTAATGTTGCAGACTCAACTTTATATCGGCTCTACCCTGATTTTCAGTGGGCTGGTGGTAATGGTCTCTGCCACTTTTGGGAGCCGCTACAATCGCTGGCAAGGTCGTTTGCGCTCCGTCAAGGCTAATCAACTTATGCAACGGGATTTTGTGACCGCCGAGGCTCAATTGCCGCTGGCCCAACTTATCCGTCAACATTTGCTGGTAAGTGGCTACGTGCTTCTGACCGAGGGGCAACAGGTGGTGGGGGTGCTTGACCTGGCCGATATTAAAAAAGTTCCGTCCAACACCTGGTGGCAAACTCCCGCCAGTGCTGTGATGACTCCTCTAGGCCAGATGATAATGGTAAAGGCGGACTCTACCGCGCTGCACGCCAGCAATTTGATGCAAGCCGGTCAATCGCGCCGGGTTTTTATTCTGGCAGAACCAACAGGCAATCTTAACCCCGAAATTCTGGGCGTATTAGGCCAAGAACACCTGCACCGAGCCGCCAGGAGAAGAATGAAGGATGAAAGATGAAAAGTGGTCGGGGGATTGGGGAATTCGTAGGGACTGGCCTTGTGCCTGTCCGGGGTTGCCTCAACCTGTTCAGGAATTCTGAATTTCCTAAAACCTAAAAGCTGATAGCTGAGGGCTGAAAGCTTTTCTGACGAATGATTTTAGACTATGACACACGAAACAAGACAACCGAAAAAGAAATTAGGTCTGGTGTATGGGCCAGAGCTATTAAACTACGACTTTGGGCCACACCACCCCTTTGGGGCAAAACGAGCCATCGTAACCTGGGAATTACTCAAAATAGTTGGTATTGCCACGCACCCCGAAACTTTGCTACTGGATACCCGGATTATCAGCGACGAGGATTTAAGCCTTTTCCACAGCAAAAGTTTTATTGAGTTTGTGCAAGAAGCCTGTAAACGGGGTTATGGCTTTCTGGATGGGGGCGATACTCCGGCGGTGGAGGGTGGCTTTGAGGCGGCTAAAACGGTGGTGGGCAGTAGCTGGCGGGCGGTGGAAGCGGTGATGAAGGGCGACGTCACCTACGGAGCCACGATTGTTGGCGGCTTGCACCATGCCTTCCCCGGTCGGGCGGGTGGCTTCTGTGTATTTAATGATATGGCGGTGTGTGCCGAGCTTTTGCGGCGGGACTATGGTCTGAAACGGATTGCCTATATTGATATTGACGCTCATCATGGCGATGGGGTGGTCTACGGCTATTACGATGACCCCAATATGCTGACTATAGATTTTCACGAGGATGGGCGGTATTTATTTCCTGGCACAGGCGATATTCATGAAATCGGGCGGGGGATGGGTATTGGCACAAAATTTAACCTGCCAATGCCGCCCTATTCCGGCGACCAGAGTTTAATTCAGGCTTTTGACGCGTTGGTGCCACCACTTTTAGAGGAGTTTCGACCTGAATTTATTTTCCTTCAGATGGGCGTAGATGGGCATGGGGGCGACCCGCTGACCGAGCTAAATTATTCCTCCGCCAGTTATCGCCACGCTACCCGTGTTTTGCGGAATCTGGCCGATAAGTTGTGTGATAGCCGACTGGTGTTGTTCGGCGGAGGCGGTTATAACCTGGAGTCGTGTGCCTTGCGCTGGACGGAAATGATTGCCTTATTGCTTGACGCAGATTTACCTGATTTTGTGCCGCAACAGTGGAGGGCGTTTTACAAAGAAACTACCGGGGAAGACGCCCCTGTAACCTTTGACGAGAATTTTACCAGCGATAACACTTCCAGCCGCGTTACTCAGATGATAGACTGGTTCAGGCAGAAGGGTTTGTTAGGCTATTAAACTCGTTACTCGTTACTTTTTCCGACCACCGACAACTGACAACCGACCACCAATTAGGGAGTCCTGGCTTTGTACGAATTAAAAGGTAATAAACCGATTGAGCTTTTGCGCTGGCTGTTGTCCACGATTGAGGGGCAATGGCTAATGAAAACCAGCGCGGCTTATGGACCCGGCGAGGCTATCAAACTTAGCAGCAAGGTGCGGAGTGCCTTTGGTAAGACCGAAATGAAGGCAATGTTGGCCTTGATAGGCAAGAGCAAAGCGGACGACCTGGCTGATTCGATAGAAATCGTCCAGACCTACTTAACGCTGGTTTATGGCGAGCGGGGTTGGGTCGGGAGTTTCCGACAAACAGGTGGAAATAACGGCGGGGTTGGGCGCGTCGAGATTGAAGTTGTAAAATGCGGGGCCCTGGATAATCTCAAGAAAGCGGCAAGTGGGGGCGAAGGTTTAGCCCTAGCATGTGAAATGATGTGGAATAGCTGGTTCGAGGTGTTGCTCCCGGAATGGCAGATTGAAGTGACCTCCCAGTTTGCCGGGACGAATGGGCGCACTTCCGACCTTTACACGGTCTCATGTTTCCCCCAGGATTTTGAAGTGGAAGTGCCGATGCTGGAATCCCAACCTGCCCCAGTCCAGGCACCACCCACGCCAATGTCGCCCGTTGCGGCGGCATTGCAGATGGTCGAAGAACCTCCCGCCCAGCCAATAAATATGGACTACACTTCCTATACTCCGCCTGTTCAGGCCGCCCCGCCTGTTCAGAATAACCCCTGGCCGCCCGCTACCCAGCCGTCCACCAGCCTTGCGCCCATCGCCCCCGCTAATATTGTGCCCCAGGGGGGTAGTTTAGCAGAACGAATGGCTAACAAACGCGCATCCCAAACTCCTGAACAACCCCAACTGATTGCCGAACCTCCGGCACCCCCTCCTCCGCCCGCCTTGCGCTACGACCTGAAAAGCGGGCAGGCTCTCTATGCCAAAGATTATGACAAAGAGGCCAAAGAAAGTGTCGAGCGTACCGAACGCAAGCGTAACAAAATTATGCAAAAATTGTTTATCTCCAAAGAAGCCCGCCAGCTTATGGAGGTAGGTAACGAAAAACCCCTGACTCCGGAATTTAGCCTTGCAGCAGGCATTGAAAGCATTTTGCAGCAACTTATCACCCAGGAAAATACCCTCTTGCCCGGTGTTATCAATGAACAGGTTCACGTAGTTAGCGGAGCTGATGGGGATTTGCAAATCCACGTTGGCACTAAAGTTTATTCGGCGGTAGGCGATGTGCCGCCGGGCCGTATCCGCGAACTCTTGCAAACCGCTGTCGAACGCTGGGGCGAATCCCAGGGTTTTTGAGCTTAATACCCCCCATTTTGGCTATTTTGTGCTAGGCATTAATGAGTGTTTTGGACTAAGCACTTTCGCTTAGTTTTGTCATCATTTTTACCTCCAAAGCGCAATACAAGACTGGTCTTTTAGCCGTTACCCAGTTTCAATATTGGAGTTATGATATAGCTGTGAGAAAAAATTTCTCAGACGAACATCAATAAGGATTTATTTTTTTGATTATACGGGCAAAGGAGTGAACCCAAATGTTTAACAACGAATATCTACTGGGGAAATTTTCCGAAAGCCGCATCCACGACTTTTTGAAAGATGCCGAACATCATCGGCAGGCCCAGGAGGCAATGGCCAGCTTGAAACGGATTAACAAGGAAGAACCCAAACAATTCAAAATTGTTAAGGCTAAAGTAAAAGGCTTTAAACGACCATAAACTGAACGAAAATTTAGCAATTTAAGATTTAGAAGTAAAGATAAAACGAAGGATGGTAGACAATGGAATTGATAATCGCATTGGTGACAGTAATAGGATTATTTGGTGCTCTGGATTTAGCCGCACTAAAGTGGGGCGCAAATAGTCGCCGCAGTAATAGCTACGACCCTCGCACCGAATGGCAAGAACAGAATTAGGCCGTTGGGGACGCACTAAAAAGCGTCCCTTTTGTATTTTATAAGATGTGAATTTTATTTTTCCAGGCGATATTCGGACTCTTCTCCAAAATCATCCACAAACTCAGGTAAATCGCGATGTCCTAGCATTTGGCGGATTGCCAAGATTTCCCCAATATGGTACCAATAATGATATAGCACTCGTTGCAAGCGTGATCCGGCAGTTTCATCATCCGGTTCGCCGCTCCCAGTCAGGCGGGTTTGGAGGATTTCGGGGGTCAGGGTGTCCAGAAAGGGGTCGGCTGCCTCAGTAACTTTGTGCCAGGCAGCCAACATTTCTTGCAAGGGTGGGGTGCTGGGAAGGCTACCATAGCCGATAAATTCATTTAGCTGCGGTACTAAAGTTTTGCCTTGCCCCCGATACAACCAGTAACGCTGCTCCTGCCCGGCCAGATGTCCAATAATCCAGCTTATCGAGTTCATTGGCTCAACCCGTCGTTGGGCATCCTGGTCAGAAAGATTTGCCAGAGCGAGTTGCCATTCACTCCGGGTAAAGCGCAATTGGTCAACTAGAAGATGCGGCATATTTAATCCTGCCTTTCATTTTTAGGACTTTCGCTTGAGGCCAATGCTTGAGTTAAGATTGGAGCTAGCTCAACCAATCAGGGAGTTCCAAAGCGAAAGTCGTGGTTTTGTTGGGTTAGTTTTCTCATAATATCAGCAGGATTATATTAGCTCATATTTTCTAAGTTTTCAATCCACTTTACACCAGTTTCCAGATTGGTTTTGCCCCTTCCTGTCGGTCTACCGTAAAAAGGTCTTTACGAGAATAAAGGGCCTTGTTAATATCGCTACGACCCAGGCTGGCGGGGTGCCCGTTCTTGATTAGTTGCTGGCGAATTGCCCCGGCATCTCCTTCGGTGATTTGTTGAAGGGCTTCGGCAATCGGTGGCACAAGTGCGTCCTTGTCGCCAGCGGGCGCAGCAGTTACGCCTGTCGTTATCGGACGATTATTACCACCTTCAAGGCGGGTGACTTTTTCTTCCAGGGCGGCAACCCGCTCCAAAAGTTGGGCTATCTGTTCTTCAAGACTATTTTCGTTGCTCATTTCTCAATCAGACCTAACCCCCTAGCCCCCTTCCATAGCAATGAAGAGGGAATAAAACGGTTTTAATTATTTAAGTTCATAAGTAACTACAACCAATAAAATCAATCTCTGTGACCCTCTGTGGTGAAGATTACTTTACTCTTTCAACCTGACTATTGCAAACTCATTTTCAGCCATAAATTCCAGTTTTTGACCTTTCAATTCCAGTACATTACAATTTTAACATCCTGATAATAAGAACTTAACAGCACGTTAAACTCTAACATTGCATCCAGGACGCAAACAGTTTTATACTTATTATTAATATGGACGAAGTGTTTTTATTTTATCAGGGAGAGCAAAGATGATCAGGGAAGGTTTAGTGCATGACCTGCAACAGATGCAGGACGCGATTTTAGAACTAGGAAGCATGGTAGACAAGGCTTTACATCAGGCGGTGGATGCGTTGAAGCGGCGTGACCACTTTTTAGCCCAATATGTTATCAAAAACGATAAGAATATCAACGAGAAACGCTATAATATCGAAGAACAGGTTCAGACGGTCCTGGCGACCCAGCAACCAGTCGCCCACGACTTGCGCCTGATTCTAACTATGCTCTTTATTTCAACTGAGCTGGAGCGCATGGGCGACCATGCCAAAGGGATTGCCCGTATCAGCGAGTTAATCGGGGAGCAGCCTTTAACCAAGCCCCTGATTGATATTCCCAAAATGGCCGAGAAATGCAGTAAAATGTTGCACGCGGCTCTGGATGCCTTTCTCAAAGAAGATGTGGCTGCCGCCCATTCGGTGGGTTGCCTTGACGACGAGGTGGATTTATTATATGACCAGATTTATCGTGATCTGTTACAATTGATGCTGAATGACCAACAAAATGTAAACAGCGCGACTTATCTTATCTGGGCCGGGCATAACCTGGAGCGTTTTGCCGATAGAATTGTTAATATCTGCGAACGAATTGTTTTCACCGCCACTGGGGATTATCAGGAAATTAAAGGCTGTATCCCCCAGGAAAACGGCCCCCAACCTATCAGTGCCTTGATGGAACTGGAAGCTTAGGCGGTTGTTGGTTGTTAGTTTTTGGATTTAGAGCTGATAACTGATAACTTTTAATTTTAAAATGGCTGAAAAGAAACAAAAGTATATTCGAGCCAGCGAAATAGGGGCGTATGTCTATTGTCGGCGAGCCTGGTGGCTCAAGCGGGTGGGTGGGTTTCAGCCGCAGAACGATGGACGATTTGCGGCGGGGGATTTGGCCCATACCCGGCATGGTGTTAAGTTGCGCCGCAGTCAGCAGGGACGCAAGGCTGCTTTGATTTGTGCTGCCCTGGCAATTTTGTTGTTGGTTATAAGTCTTTGGCTGGTGGTTGGGCCGCATTAAGAAGTTTTGAGTTTTGAGTTGAACTCCGATCGCCTAGCCCCTAACTTTGCTCGTCAGCTCTATAGATTAAAGTATAGGGAAGTTCTTCGGAGAAAGGAGGTTCAAATATTCTAAACCATTCTTCAAGTTTTGTTTCTGGAATATAAAACGCGCCTGATGGGAGATTGGCATTTCTAGCAACAAGGCGGGATAGGAGCATGTGCTTAGGAGTATCTAAATAATGAACCTTAAATTCTGTCCCTAATTGCTCCGCACGTAAACGATATTCATCGCGTTGAATACGTACCCAACAGCCAAAATCTAAAATTACATCTACACCAAGAATTAAAGCGCGAGTTGCTACGTTCCATTGAATAGCTTCAATTAGCTCATGTCGGGCATCGTGTTCTTCTTCAGCTGCGTCTTGTCCGTACAGCCGAATGTGCCAATCGTCGAGCGATAAGCATAAAGCCGAATATTTACGTTCGAGTTGTATGGCAAGGGTAGTTTTTCCGCTACATGGAAGGCCAACCATAAGGTGGAGAGTCACGCTAATTTTACTCCTCAATTCGCTTATATTGTTGTTTCCATGAAACTATGGTGCCGAATAGATGTTCTTATTGCAACTCATTTCTTAGCTCGACTCATAGCTTCACCATTGCTTGTGGCTATACCCCCTAACTAAAATAACAACTAAAACGAACCCTCACCCCTTCTTGCTTTTTGCTCCTGCGGTGCTACTTCCGATTATAAAGCATCACCCGCTTGATTTGCTCGATAACTTTAGTAACGGGAATGTCGCGGGGACAGGCATCGGTGCAGTTAAAGACGGTGCGACATCGCCAGACCCCTTCACCCTCACTTAACACACCCAGACGTTCGTCCGAGCCCTGATCGCGACTATCGAAGATAAAGCGGTGGGCATTAACGATGGCAGCCGGGCCGATAAACTCGCTATTCGACCAATAGGGGGGGCAACTTCCGCTGCAAGCTCCGCACAGAATACACTTGGTAGTCTCGTCAAACAGTTCGTGTTCTTCGGGAGACTGAACACGTTCGGCGGAAGGGGCTTCCTCGTAATTAATCAGGTAGGGCTTGATAGATTTGTATTTATCAAAGAATGGTTCCATATCCACCACCAAATCCTTGATAATTTTGAAACCCAGCATCGGCTCTAACTGAATCTTCTTACCCAAATCCTGCACCAACACCTTACAGGCCAACCGATTGCGCCCGTTAATCCGCATGGCATCACTGCCACACACCCCGTGAGCACAACTTCGCCGGAAAGTCAGCGTCCCGTCCTTATACCACTTGATACTGTTCATCACATCAAGTACCCGGTCAAGCGGGTCGGCCTCTAGCTCGTAAGTTTCAAAATGCGCCTTCTTATCTTTTTCGGGGTCAAAGCGCAAAATTTTTACGGTAACTTGCATCTATTTTTACTCCGCTTTTTCTGCTTTAATACTTTCGTTCTTTGGGCTGAAACCGGGTTATAACTACGGGTTTATAGGCCAACCGGGATACCCCACCATCGTCACTGCGATAGGCCAGGGTATGCGCCAGGAAATTCACATCGTCGCGATTAAGCATATCTTCACGATAATGCGCCCCGCGACTCTCTTTGCGCTCTAAAGCACTCTTGGTAGTGGCCTCGGCTAATTCGATTAACGAGCCAAGCTCCAGAGTTTCCAGCCGCTCGGTGTTAAACTTGCTGCTGACATCCTGGATTTTCACCTTCTGGTAGCGTTCTTTAAGCTCGGCGATTTTGGACATCGCGTGACTCATGCCTTTTTCGTCGCGCACCACCTGAACGTTTTGCTGCATTTCGACCTGCAATTCTTTGCGGATATTGGCGGCATTTTCGGTGCGGCTCTGACCTGTGCCAGCATTAACCCAACTTATCAAATCTTTGGAGCTGGCATCATGGTTGGCGGGCAGACTCTCAAAATCGGTAGTCTTGATATACTCGGCGGCTTGCGACCCGGCCCGTCGCCCAAACACCACCAGGTCAACCAGCGAGTTAGTTCCGAGGCGGTTTGCGCCGTGCACCGAAACACAGGCCACTTCTCCGGCAGCATACAGCCCAGGCATAACCGTGCCTTTTTCGTCCATAATCACTTCACCATTAACATTGGTTGGCACGCCACCCATCGCGTAGTGGGCGGTAGGCTGGATTGGCACCCCTTCTTTGTAGGGCTCAACCTTGAGGTAGGTACGAGCGAAGTCGGTAATGTCGGGCAACTTGGCATCAATCACCTCTTTGCCGAGGTGATCAACATGCAAATAAACGTAATCTTTATCCGGCCCTGCACCGCGCCCTTCCCGAATTTCCTGAGAAATAAAGCGGCTTACCATATCGCGGGGAGCCAAATCTTTCAGAGTAGGGGCATATCGTTCGCAGAAACGCTCACCCTCGGCATTCCGCAAAATGCCACCCTCACCGCGAGCCGCTTCCGAGAGCAAAATCCCGATGCGATAAAGCCCGGTGGGGTGGAACTGATACATTTCCATATCCATCAACGGGATACCCGCCCGATAGGCACTGGTCATGCCGTCTCCGGTACAGGCATGAGCGTTGGAAGTAACTTTCCAAACACGCCCATAACCCCCCGTAGCCAGAATAGTGGCTTTGGAATGAAAAGTATGGAGTTCGCCAGTCTTAATATCAATCGCCGTTACGCCGACGCAACGCCCGTTACTAATAATTACATCCATCAGGTGGAATTCGTTAAAGAAGGTAACGTTATTTTTGATGCCCTGTTGGTAAAGGGTCTGCAAAATCATATGACCAGTGCGGTCAGCCGAGTAACAGGCGCGACGTACCGGGCCTTCGCCGTAGTTACGAGTATGTCCGCCAAAACGGCGTTGGTCCAGTTTGCCATCAGGCGTGCGATTAAAAGGGAGACCCATATGTTCCAGTTCGTATATGGCGTCAATCGCTTCTTTAGCCAGCACCTCGGCGGCATCCTGGTCGGTCAGGTAATCGCCACCCTTAACGGTGTCGAACATATGCCATTCCCAGTGGTCTTCCTCGGTATTACCAAGAGCGGCGCAAATCCCGCCCTGAGCCGCGCCGGTATGCGAACGGCTGGGATAGAGCTTGCTGATAACCGCAACATTGCCCTTCCCTACCAATTTAATCGCGGCTGATAAGCCCGCCCCGCCCCCACCTATTACGAGGGCATCAAATTTATGATACATCAGTTACTCCTATGACTACTTCGCCGCTAGTACCGGCTGGAACGTAATAATTACCTGTGCACCAATAAGCATAAAAAACAGCCCCACCACATATAAAGTGGAAAGGGCAAAAACTCGCCAACCACGCGGCGGCACATAGTCATAAATCAGTACCCGCGCCCCGTTCAGGCCGTGCAGCAGTGCCAGGAACAGCAGAATCAGGTCGTAGGTGCGCCAAAGCGGACTGGCCCAACGGTCAGCGATAAAATTATAGTTGATTACATCTACATTGTTAATAATGTGCATAATCGCCAGATGTCCCAGGGCAAAAGGGATTAACAAAATGCCCGACACCCGGAAAAAGTACCAACTATACAACTCAAATTGATTGGTAGGCTTGGGTCGAGCCCCCTTGGAGGAATAGCGCGTTTTCGACCCTGGCTTATTTTGAACTTCGACTGCCATAAGGCATTCCTTTCAATGGACGGCGGTTGGTTGATGGTTCTTAGTTGTTGGTTATCAGATTCTGAATTTTACCGACAACTGACCACCGACAACCGTTTACGCTGGAGCTTCGAGAGACCAATTGGACCAATTAACCACTCTCAGCATCATAAAAGCGGCGGGCAACCAGGTAAGCACAAAGAGTATCAGGGTCGCATAATACAATTGACGCTGATATTTTATCGCCGATTCCCAGAAATCCAGCAAAATAATTCTTAGACCGTTGCAGGCGTGGAACAGAACCGCCCCGACCAGCAAAACCTCGATAACTCGGAAAGGTGGGAGGTGATAGAGAAATACCAGTTCATTGTAATATTTGGAGCCAAGCCCCACCAGATAAGTATCCGCAATGTGCAGAAAGAGGAAGCCCAGTATGCCAACCCCTGTCAGGCGATGGAGTATCCATAGCCACATGCCAGATTGACCTCGGTACATTTTGTCTTCTCCCTTGAATATTTTAACAACCGACGAAAAGCTTTTTAGAAGGTAAATTGCGACTGTTTAGTAGAAAAGGCAGCAGGAGCAGGGCGATGCTTTCTTTGTACTTGCCAGCCGGAAATCTAAAATTCTCTTCTAACTCCACCATTGGAGTCCTTATGCCACAGCAAGTCCACTTACGCATTTAATGTTTGTGAAGCGGGGTATTAGCCGACGCTTCGCCCGATGTTGTGAATATTATAACACTCTCCCGGCTCTAATGCAACGGAATCTATTAAAAGTTGCTCAATTCAGGGGCTAATATTTAAGCGGTTTTGTTCTAATAAGGTTGCTTTAAGTGAATTACATGTTGAATGAAATCAACTACTCCTGTATAATCAAGCCGGGGAATCTTCCGTTAAATCGAAACACTTGGGCTTCGCTAAATAATATACAAAAATATAGCACTATACAGGCTGGAAAAGAGTGGAGTAAAACGTGGGAAGAAAACCGAAACCTGAAAGCCTGGAGCGGATGGAGAATAAAACCCCCCTGGCGGCCTACCTGGAACAGCTTTGCCGGGAACGTGGACTGTCGCTACGGGCTGCCAGCATGAAAGCCGAGCTGGGGGAGGCTACTCTGGGGAATGTGGTACGCGGTTATCGTCACCCCGACCCCAGTACCTTACGCAAAATCGCCCTATCGTTCGGCCTAAGCGAAGATGCTTTGCTGGAAATGGCAGGTCACCGTACAAATCTTAAAGATAATACCGTCCTGGAAATTTCCGACCCCGAACTGCGGGTTTATTTATCCGCCGAAAGAATTAACGCCCTACCACAGCGCGACCAGAATTTGATTAAGGATATTTTGCGCCACCTGATGGGTGATATTTCGGTACATTTCAATGGTAAGGAGTCCCCTATTCAGCTTAACGACAAAATAGAAACCTCTAACTAGCTCTCTATCTTCACCTTTGTAAATACCAATTGCTGCTGGAATCTGCTATAATTTACCAAATATTAATAATACTCATAATTAGGCCATAGCTGACTGGATTTGGCTTAAGCACAGCCATAGGGTCAGGAATTTTTAATTACAGCTAGAAAACAATAATATGAATAGTAACAGTATGCCTCCCCAATTCGGGCGTGGAGAAAATAATAAACGTCAGGCGGAAGCACCGACCAACCAACCGCGTAACTATGCCGCAGATGGGTCGAGCTCAAAATATACTCTTCCCCGCGACCTTGAACCTATACGGCAGCATTGGGAACAGCGTGGGCGTAAATACGGCCTATCTCCCAGTGCCAGTTGGGTAGACGAAACCATGCTCCAGCGGGAAGGGGTTATTTTATCCAACTATATCAATGATGGCGATATGGTGCTGGATGCCGGGTGTGCCAACGGTTTCACCACCCTTCAATTAGCGCGCATGCGCCGTATTCGGATTACCGGGATAGATTATGCCCCCAGCATGATTGAGCATGCCAACCTGAATCTCAGCCGCGCCGGACGGATGAAAGGGGCGGCTTTTTTCAAGGTGAACGACTTTCTGGCCCTGGATTTTACCCCCAACACCTTTGATAAGGTTATTACCAAACGTTGCCTGATTAACCTGGGGAGCACCGCCCATCAAAAGACCGCTCTATTGGAAGCCCATCGGGTGCTAAAGCCAGGTGGCCTGTTTCTGATATCAGAAGTATCGGTGCAGAGTGCCGACAAGCTTAACGTTATCCGTAAAAAAATGGGGCTAGAAACCATGACCCCCCTCTGGCATAACTGCTATGTGGACGAGACCGATTTCCTCGGCTTTGCCAACCAGTATTTTGAAGTCAAGCAAATCAAACGCTTTAGCAGCACCTATTATCTGATGACTTGGGCCTTGTATCCTTTTCTGGTACGTTCTGGGCAACGCAATTATCGCAGCCTGTATCACCGCATCAGTGCCCGATTACCCCAGCTAGGCGATTTTGGCTTGCAGAAACTCTACGTCCTCAAAAAACGTGCCTGACAGTGGCGATTATGACGACTCTTTTCCTGCACGGTAATAACCTCGACGATGCCTTTTTAGCCTTAGCCGCGATTATTTATCTGGCTATTATGTTTATCCTTGCCCAAATCAAAACTAATCGGCTGAAAAAGGAGAAGTTACGGCGCAAACAGGAACGGTTAGCCACAAAAAAGCAACACGACGATACGAATTAAAGGGTTGTAGTAGTGTTTCTTTTTGCCCTATAAATATTCCACGTTTGAATTAAAATCAGATACCACCTATACACAGATACAAGTGGCGGTAAGGTAGCGGTAACTCAGGGGCGTTTGGTATGGTGTTCCGCCACTACCTTTTCGACCAATTGTACCGCATATTGCTGATTCGGTAGAGCCTGTATCTCATTTCGGAGTTTTACGATGTTCTGGCGGTAAAGTGGGTTGATTAACACTTCCTCCACCGCCCCCCGGATGCTGGCGGGAGTTAGTTCCTGGAGTTGCAACACCTGTCCAACTTGGAGTTTTTGCACAATACTAGCATTAAAAAATTGGTCAGCGATTAAGGGAATTATCACCATTGGTAGGCCAGTATCTATGGCAGCAAGCAAACTATTACTACCTCCATGCTGCACAATTAGATCGCAATGGGGTAACAATAGGCTTTGGGGGATATATCGCTCAATATGAACATTACTGGGTTGCTGACCAAAATCTGCCGGGTCTTTGTCGCGCCCAATCGTAACAATCAGGTTCAGGGGTGCATCTCGCAAACCAGCAATAATCGTTTGTAGCACTCGTGGATACAAATCTGATTCGCTGTTTACCTCTGTTCCAAGTGTCAGGTAAACTAAGGGTTGCTTCGGCAGCTCCCAAATCCAATCGGGAAGACTTTCACTATCGGCCTGGTCGAAAAATTGGGGACGGATAAAATGGGTAGTAGCCGGGATTGAACCCCCTGACCCAGGATAACCTACATCACCCAAACTAAAGCCTGGTGGAGAGTAACTCAGTTGGAGATAGCGATAAAGTGAGGTTGCGGCAGGGTCGGGCGGCAACCCCCACTGTTGGCGAATTGGGGCTAACTGTTCGGCAATTTCCCGCTCAAAAACCGCCTGCCCTTTCAAGGCCGCCGCGAACGCTACCACCGCATGTGGTAGACTCAGGTATTCCGCCGCGATTACCGCTCCATACTCCCCGGCCTCCCGAATAAACATGTCTGGCTGCCAATCCTGGGCTATTTCCACCAGTTTTGGCATTCTCAGGCGGGTGGCAATTCCACCGAAGAGGCGGGGATAGGCGAACAATTCATATTCGAGATTTAGGGGCATCGTTTTTAGTTGGGCTTTGAGTTGCTGATACTCAGGGTCGTTAGCCATGTTGGTTATTACCGGGAAAAAGGTAAAGCCATTCGCTTCAATCAACTGTTGGCGGGAGGGAGGCATTGCAAAGGCTATTTCATGCCCGGCTTCCTTGAGAGCCAGGGCCAGCGGCATTAGCGGGTGTAAATGACCATAGCCAGCCGAAGAACTAAAGAGGAAACGCCACCTCCGATTATCAGTTGAGTGCCTTTCCATCTGGTTCAACCTCTTTTAGCTACAATATTTGGCCGTCGTCCTTTTCCAGCAATAGCATTCGTAAGAGTGGCACGGGCGGCATCCCGTTGGCCAGACATTCATTGTGGAAGGTTTTAAGCTCGAATTTAGTGCCGCGTTCAGCCTCGTAATCTTGCCGCAGTTTATAGAAAAGAAGCTTACCTAAAGTATAATTCAAACCTCCGGGGTCAAAGGTGCTACGTAAGGCTTCACGTTGGGCGGTAATCTCTTCCATCCAGGCATTTTCCTGATAGAATTTTAGGGCTTGAGCAACTGTCCAGCCCTGAGTATGCAAACCCAAAGAGCAAATATAGCGACAGTTTCGCACCAGTGCCTCAAGGTGTTGGGCCAGCAAAAGTTTGTTATAAACCAGTGGGTCTTCGATACCATAACCCTCTTCCAGCATCATTTGCTCGCAATAGTGCGCCCAACCCTCCACAAAACTATAGCTGGATAGGTTTTTCGCTGCCCGTGAAGGCGAATGACGGGCGTGAAGGTGCTGCAAATAGTGACCGGGATACGCCTCATGCAGAGAAAAAATCTGAATAACATAATCGTTAAATCGGCTTAACCAGCGTTCTTGCTGGGCTTCGGGCCATTCCGGGTTGGCAGGGGTAATATAAAAATGGGCTTCGGTGGCAACCGTTTCAAACGGGCCAGGAGTTTCCATATCGGCGAAAACCCAGCGCATAAAGAGGGGCGTTTCGTCCACAATGCAGCGCACCTCACTCGGCACATCCACAATGTTGGCCTTGATAAGGTGCTGACGAATCCCTTCGAGGTATTTCCGGGTGGTGCTAATTACGGCATCGTTGGTAGGATGTTCGGCGGTAACAGCTTTAATGACTTCCTCCACTGAATTGTCAGGCGAGATTTTAGCACACACTTCGCGCACCGCCGCCTGATTACAGGCCATATCTTCCAGCCCTATCCGCAAAACTTCTTCCAGTGGCAAATCTACCCTATCGCCCCATTTAAGCAGAGCCGCATAGTTCTCCGGCCCAATCGCAAAATCTTCATCGGCTCGTTCAAGGTGCGCCTTAAAAAATTCCACATATTTATTCAGAGCCGCCCCCGCCATACTCGCTGCATTTTCCAAACGAGCCTGTAAACCCGGGTTGGTTAAACCTTCGACTTTGGACAAATCGCTATTGTAATAGCGGGCAAAACCGCCAAAAGTTTCCAAAGAAATTTCGACTACGGCTTTAGGCAGGGTTTTATCAAGCTTTTGCTGTAGCTGCTCAATCAGGCGGGGGGTGGCTTCCAGGTGGCGGCAGAGAGCTTCAACCCGTTCCTCAAGAGGGGCATAGTTACGCTTGATATAGTTGCTGACATCAAAAATATAAAGATAGGGCATAACTGGGTTGCGCTCGTAAAAACGGAGCGACCCGTGCCGCAGCCGCTCAAACTCAAGCTGACTTTCCAACAACAGGTAATCAAACTTTTCCAGCTTTTCCAACTCGCTATAATTTATTTTATTCCGCAATTCGCCAAGAAATTGGTTGAGTTGTTGTCGCCACTTTTCGATAGACTCCGCCGAAAAATCCGGCACACCGCCATCATAAGCGTGGATACCCAACAAAAAGGAAGCGTTATGAGGGTAAAAAGCATTGTAGAGGTTCAGGAAGCGGTCAGTCAGACTGGCTAACCGGGCACTATTCTCAGACATTCAGGCTCCTATTTCTAATGTTCGGTTTGCTTGATACGTGGGTCTAACAAGTCCCGCAAGCCATCGCCAATAAAGTTAAAGGCCAGCACCACCGAGGCAATCGCCAGACCAGGGAAAGTAGTGCGCCACCAGGCATCCAGGTTGCTAACTCCGGCAGCAGTCATCACACCCCATTCCGAATCGGTGGGTTTTGGCCCCAATCCAAGGAAGGAAAGGCCGGAGAAAATCAAAATTCCATTGCCAATATCAATAAAAGTGATAACCAGCACCGGGCCGAGAATATTGGGGAAGATTTGCTTGAGCATAATCCAACCCGATTTTGCCCCTACCGCCCGCGCTGCCAGAATATAATCCTGGGATTTTACTGTCAAAACCACACTGCGCACCGTGCGGGCATAAGCGGGCCACCAGACAATCAGGATGGCGATTACTGAGTTAAAGATACTTCGTCCTAAAGCGGCGGCAATTGTCATCGCCAGAATAATGGTGGGGAAAGCAAAAATCAGGTCGGTCAGGCGCATCATCACCTCGTCCAGCCACCCTCCAAAGTAGCCGCTAATCAAGCCAACCGCTGTACCAATTAGGCTGGCAAGCAAAATTAGGATAAAGCCAATCGGCAGCGAAAGTTGCGCCCCATATAATACCCGGCTAAATATATCCCGCCCTAGTTCGTCCGTGCCAAACAGATGATTTGGGCCAGGGGCTTGGTTGCGGTCTTTAAAAACCTGGGCAATCGGGTTGAAGGGGGCGATAAAAGGCGCAAGAATGGCAATACTAATCCAAAACAACAGCACTACCAGCCCGATTAGCGTTAGGGGATTGCGCCGCAAAAAACGCCAGGTTAGCTTCACCCACGAAGTCGGAGGTAAAAGCTCGGCTTGCTGCATCAGATCTATTTTCGGATTTAATTGATCAACTTGGGCTTTCATTCTTAAGAAACCTTTGTCCTGATACGTGGGTCAAGCACCGCATAGAGTAAATCCACCACCAGATTAATCGTAATATAAATTAAGGCGACAATAACACTAACGCCCATAATCGCCGGGAAATCCAGCTTGGTGGCACTCTGGAAAGCATAACGCCCCAGCCCAGGCCAGGAAAAAATGGTTTCAGTAAGAACCGTACCCGAAAGCAAATTGCCATAGGAAAGACTGATGACCGTGACTACTGGAACCAGAATATTGGGCAGGGCGTGACGACGAATTACGGTGCTGTTTTTGAGTCCTTTGGAACGAGCGGTGCGCATATATTCATGATGTAATACGTCCAGGGTAATAGTGCGACTGACCCGGATGATAGTGCCGATGGTGGTCAGCGACAGCACCACCGCAGGCAAAAA
The DNA here is from genome assembly GCA_038207495.1 of Chloroflexia bacterium. GTDB lineage: Bacteria > Chloroflexota > Chloroflexia > Chloroheliales > Chloroheliaceae > Chlorohelix. The sequence continues at coordinate 66,802 of JBBQZS010000018.1, read as the reverse complement.
AAGATGACGCAAACTTATGCCAAAAGTGGTAAAGTTCCCACTTAGTAGCGAGTCAATGGTATAAAAACCTGTCACCCGGTTTGGGGCGGTTAGCCCGGTATCCAGCCTATCGGTTGCCGGGAGCCAGGAAAGCTGAGTGTAAAATACAAAGATGGCGATATAAGCTAGCCAGAAAACCGGAACAGACGATCCCAACAGCGAGAAAAAACGTACGAGTGTGTCCGGCATTTTACGATGATTAATTGCGGCAATAATTCCTAGCGGTACACCTAAAAGACTGATAATAATTGCAACGGTTGCTAATTCAAAGGTAGCGGGCAGGGCTTCGCCCAGGTCCTCGCCAACCGAGCGGCGCGAAATAATACTGGTGCCGAGGTCGCCCCTGGCAAGATTCCCGATATAGACCAGATATTGCTCCGGCAGGGATTTATCCAGACCCCAATGCTCCTTGTAAGCTTTCACCAATTCCGGTTTAGCCAACGCCCCTTCACCCAAAGCGGCGTTCACCGGGTCGGCGGGTACGCTATGGGACAACACAAAGGCAATCAGGCTAATCCCGATTAGCATAAAAGGCAATATTAAAATACGGCGGAAAATAAAACGTAGCATAAATTGATAATTTCGGGTAAATCAGGGGCTGTGTTAATACAACCCCCGATTTTTTGTTATAAAGCAGACTACTTTTTGCTGGTTTCGTTAAAAGCTACCATCCAAACCGGGTTGAAGGTAAAACCGCTCACGTTAGAACGATAACCCACCACCTGGGAAGGTTGCAGATAAGGGGCAAAGGGGCCGCGTTGGTTCAGCAGCTTTTGGGCCTGCTGGTAATAGCCCAACCGCTTGCCTTCGTCCAGTTCAACCGCCGCTTTCTTGGCGAGGTCTTCGATTTCAGCATCCGCGCCAGCCTTCCAGCCTGCCCGCAACGCCAACTTTTGACCAGGGAAGAAGGTCAGGTAATCGGATGGGTCGTTGTAGTCCGGGCCCCAGAGTGAAAGAGTCATTGTTTGCTTGCCAGCGCGATACTCGTCCAACCAGACCTGTATGGTCTTGGGGTCAAGCTCAACCGTAATCCCAATCAGGGCCAGGTCGGCTTGCATCTTCTGAGCCATCGTCTCAAACTTAACCCCACTCTGAGTTAGGTCGCTAGGATAGGACATTTTGATACTGAAGCCGTTGGCATAACCAGCCTTAGTCAACAAATCCTTGGCCTTGGTCAGGTCGGTGGGAATCTGGTCTTCCTTGCCCAAAGCCCCGGCTAACCCAATCGGAATAACCGAAGGGGGTTGCACTGAACCACCACCACCAAGATCCAGATAATCCTTGTAGTTGATGGCATAGCGAATCGCCTGCCGCACTTCCGGCTTGGAGGTAGGCACTGAAATCGCCGGGTCAGCATTCATCAACAGAAAGAAAATAACAAGCGAGGTGCTTTGCAACACACTAACGCCAGCCTTGCCCTTGAGGCCAGCGGCTTGTTCTGGACCAAGGTCTAGCGCGAAGTCAATATCACCTTTTTCCAGCGAAGCCTTCTGGATATTTACGTCCGCCTGGTTCTTGATGATAATTTTGTCGTAAGAAACCGTACCGCTATAGTTCGGGTTCTTTTCCAGGTTAATTTCAGCTTCGGGCTTGAAGCTCTTCAGCGCAAAAGGCCCTGAACCGATGGACTGATTATTTAGATAGTTCAGAGCTTTGTCCGACTTATCGGCATCATCGGCATCAGTTGCGCCGTTGCTCTTGGCAGTTTTGCTATCAAGCACCCCAAAGGAAGGAGTAGTGAGCAAAGAAAGGGTATCGGGCGCAACATCCTTGAGGGTGATTACCACCGTTGAAGGGTCAGTAGCCTCAAATTTGGTCATGTTGGCGGTAACAAAGGCAGGTTGGCCCTTGAGGTTCTGCAAACGCTTGTAAGAGAAAGCCACGTCATCCGCTGTGACCGGGTTGCCAGTTACAAATTTTACCCCGGCTTTTAGCTTAAAGGTGTAGCTCTTACCATCAGCACTGACCGTATAGCTCTCAGCTAATTCCGGGACTGTTTTGGTAACGTCGTTACCCTTATAAGTTACCAGCGTCTGATAGGTGGAATGCATAACGGTAAAGGCGGTCTGGGTATATTCCTGAGCCGGGTCAAAACCCTTGCTTACGAAAACCGTTCCGACCACCAGGGTACCATTAGCACCTGCGGCGGTGGTAGCGGGGGCGGCGGTGGTAGCTACTGCCGTAGTAGTTGGCGCAGCAGTTGTAGTAGCCGCGACGGTGGTTGTAGCTGCGGCTGTTGTAGCCGCCGGAGCGGTGGTGGCCGCCGCAGCCTTAGTAGTAGTGACCGCCGCAGTGGTTGCCGGTACTGACGTAGCGGTTGGGTCACCGCAAGCCACCAGCACCATCGCCAACAACATTAGTATGGCTACTAAAGTTGCGGGGCGTTTTCCTACACTTACTTTAAATAACTTCATTCAGTGACTCCTCCATTATGTTACTTTTGAATCTCGTGTTACTAATTAACAACTTCTAAATTGCGCGGATATTGATTGAGCGGCTCGGCCCCGTTTTCGGTGACCACAAACACATCCTCAATCCGCGCGCCGAACTTGCCGGGTATAAAGATACTCGGTTCGATAGTAAAGGTCATACCAGCTTGTAGCAGAGTGGTATCACCTTCACTTAGGTAGCAGGGTTCATGTACATCCAGACCGATACCATGTCCCAAACGGTGGAAAAAATATTCACCATAGCCAGAGCCGTCAATTACCTCACGGGCAACCGTATTAGCCGCTTCGCCTGTAATAGTTCCGGCTTTCATGGCCTTACGAGCTGCCGCTTGCGCCCCGATTACCAAATCATAAATCTTGAGATATTCGGCGGGCGGCTCCCCAATCCAAACTGAACGCCCATAATCGTTGCAATAGCCGTCAAAGACGCTCCCATAGTCGAAACTGAGCGAAGTACCTGCCTCGATAATCGGTGAACCGTTGGTGTGGTTAGCACTACCCGCCCAGGGGTCTGCCCCAGGCCCGATTCTAGGCGACATCGGAATCAAAGTAGTGGGGAAAGATTGAGCCTCTGCCCCAAGCTCGGTCATCTTTTTATCAATTTCGGCGGATACCTCAAGATAAGTGACACCGGGACGTAGCATTGGAACTATGTGGGCGTGGGTATCATCAATAATTTTAGCCGCTTTACGCATCAATTCAATTTCGGCAGGGCTTTTAGCCCGCCGCAGCTCGGTCAGTAGTGGCCCAGCGGAAACAAACTCTACCCCTGGCAAAAGTTTTTGTAGGTTCAAAATAGCCGAACCCCAGGTGCGTTCTTCGATTGCCAGCCGCTTTATCGGTCCAAAACTGTTCAGCAATTTCCGCATATGGGCCTCTGGGTCTGCGGTATCCTGCAAAATTGCCAGTTCCAGATTCGAGGGAAATGAAGCAAACAATGTTGCCATGCGGGGTAAAGATAGGATAGGAGCTTTGTTTTGACCAAATAATGCCCCATGTACCCAACCACCATTGTAATTTACGTTACCGTAGGTTGGTTGATGCCGTTTAAGGCCAGTCAGGTATTGCAACGAGGCTGAGGGTGGTATAAATAGTAAATCAATCTGGTACTTCGACATTAATTGTCGTACATGCTCGATGCGGTTGGAATAATCAAACGCTGCTTTTGCCAGAGCCATTCTATTTTCTCTCCTATTTTTGATAAGCAGATTTAGCACAACTATGTGCGAATGAGGATGGCACATTATAGTGTTGATTGGAAAAAATCGCAATAAATTTGGGCAGCTATTCGGTTAGGAGATTCAAATATACGCCATTTTGCCTATGAGTATCTGGCATAATTAGACCAAATTACTTTTTACCGACGACTGACGACCGACAACGGTTTAGGGTGCTAAAAGGTTAAAAGGATAAAGCGGGATATTGCGTACAATGGTATAAATAAGCAGAGCCCCCAGCACCGCCCGTTGCCAGCCTGCCGAGATTGACAGACCGCTCCATTTCCGCCCCTTAATCCTAGCCACAACCAGCGTTAGTCCCCGCCAGATTAAATAAACTGCCAGAGCCACTACAAAGATATTTAGCTGTAGAGCTGAAATAAGGTCACCATGTAAAAGCTGATGAGCCGCTCGAATCCCCCCACAACCAGGGCAGTAAAACCCGGTAATAGCCAAGAAAGGACAACCAGGAAACAGATGGACTTCCCAGGGGTTGAAAAAATAGAGGGCACTTGCCCCGGCTAGAGTTACTCCCGCCAGAGTAGCCGCTGACATAACTTTGAAAGAAAAATGGGGTTTGTTTATGCTATCCATAATAATTATAAAATAACCCCCTTCCGTTGGAGCGTCCAAAATTCCGCGCTCAAACAAAAGGGGGTCAGGTTAAACTACCACCTTCCGGTGACAGTGCTATCCTTGAAAACCATTTGGCCCCAGGTACGCTGATAGGGGTCGAATAGAGTCCAGAGGAAACCTAACGCACAAATGATACCGTTAATAAAGTATCCAATGGCGTAATGCAAAATGAAATTCTGCAAACTAGGTTTACTACCATCAGCATTAACAAGCTTGATGCCCATAACTTGCTTGCCTATAGTATTACCATTAAAGAAGTTGTAGCACAGGTAAGCATAGCCAGCCCACAACAGGATACCAATGAAGGCTGAAACGAATTGCCCACCGTAGGCAAATCCTGTACCACAGTTATTTATCTGGCTCAAGGTGGTTGCCCGGTTAAGACAATCTGTGGTGCTACTAAAAACAATATTACCAATAATCGCACCAACGATACCAGCCGGGATATAAACGATGATGGCATCAATCAGGGTTGCCAGGAAGCGCGGGCCAAAACCTACTCTTACGCCCTGAGCTGCTGGCGGTGGCGCGAAACCGTAGGGCGGTGGGGCTCCATAGCCAGGAGGCGGGGCTCCATAAGGTTGCTGCGGTGGCTGACCGTACTGGGGTGGCTGACCATAGCCCGGAGGCGGTTGTTGCCCATAGCCCGGAGGTGGGGCACCGTAACCCGGGGGGGGTTGCTGGCCTGGTTGTCCATATTGGGGCGGCTGTCCATAACCCGGAGGCGGTGCACCATAAGGCGGCTGCCCTGGCTGACCAGGTTGTCCTGGCTGACCGGGTTGGGGAGGTTGGTTGCCCCATGGGTTTTGTGGTGGGTTACTCATTAAACGGATGCTCCTTTCACCTATGTCGAGCAAACTAAGCTTGTCTTAGCTGCCACGTAGTCCAGGCACTAGTCTGTACTACGGCATAATTCGATAAATTCGCAAGGGTTTAAAACTGATAGTCCATGAGAGCGTTAATGCTAAATACATTATACCCACTTTTTTCTTAATTGTATATGACTTACAACACTTTTTTCCAGCATTTGCAAGGGGTAAAGCTGGCGAACTGGTTTTTCCGATGTTAACTTTGTAGTGTAAAATCTAAAGTCGAGGGTTTTCAGTGGACGATGGTCAGACGAAAGTAACGAGTAACGAGTTTAAAGAGTATTTTTCTCATTTAATTCTTACTCCTTTATTCTTTGTCCCTTATTCTCACTCCTGACTCCTGAATTCTGACTCCTTTTTAGATATTTGATTTTAGATTTTTAAGGAGAGAACATGACGCTTGAGGCGACCAGAGACGTACAAAAAACATTGCTTGAATTATTGGTGGGAGGAGACGAACATCCGGCCTTAGTAGCACCCGGTGGCGCAGGCCTTAATTATCAGCAATTACGCCAGAATGTAACTGAATTAGCCGCTCAGTTAAACCAGTTTGGCTTTGGGCGAGGTGATCGGATTGCCCTGGCGATGGGCAACGGCCCGGAAATGATAATCAGCTTTCTCGCCGCCGCCATGTGTGGCACTGCCGCCCCTCTTAACCCAAAATACAAACAGGACGAATTTGCCTTTTACTATGAGGATACTCAGGCTAAGGTATTAATTACTCTGCCAGGAACGATAGAGGCCGCCCTTGCCTCCGCCAGCCCGGAAATGAGCCTTGTCAGTGCCAGAACCAACGCTGATGGCACGCTAACCTTCAGCCTGGACAGAGGGACGTTACCCGCCCGCCCGGTGGAATTAGCCCAGCCGGAAGATGTGGCAATGATTTTGCACACCAGTGGCACCACCAGCCGCCCTAAACGCGTACCGATTCGCCATCGCAATATGGTCGCCTCGGCTTTGAATATTGTTTCAACCTACCAGCTAACTCCGGCAGATACAACCCTGTGTGTGATGCCATTATTCCATATTCACGGGATTATGGCCTCGATGCTGGCGACCCTGGCTTCAGGTGGGACGATAATCTGCCCGCCCGGTTTTGATGCCCTTAAATTCTGGAGTGTAGTGGAAAGTTACAAGCCCACCTGGTATTCTGCCGTACCGACCATGCACCAGATGTTGCTGGCACGAGCCGATCGCAATCTGGAGACGATTAAGGCCAACCCTTTCCGCTTTATCCGTTCCAGCAGCGCACCTCTGCCCCCGGTCATTCTGGAGCGAATGGAACAGACCTTTGGCGCACCTGTGCTGGAGTCCTATGGTATGACTGAAGCTTCCCACCAGATGGCCTCTAACCCTCTGCCACCTGCTGGCCACAAAGCCGGGACAGTTGGTTATGGCTTCGGGGTGGAGGTGGGCATTATGGATGAGGCCGGGAATTTGCTGGAAAAGGGGCAGATTGCCGAGGTGGTGGTGCGCGGTCAGAACGTGATAGATGGCTACGAAAATAACCCCCAGGCCAACGCTACCGCTTTTTCTAATGGCTGGTTTCGCACTGGCGACCAGGGGTTAATTGACCCGGATGGCTATCTGACCATCACCGGGCGTATCAAGGAGCTAATTAACCGGGGCGGGGAGAAAATTTCACCCCTGGAAATTGATGATGTGCTGTTGCGCCACCCCGCAGTCGCCGAAGCCCTGGCCTTTGCCGTTCCACACAAGACTCTGGGCGAGGAAGTGCATGCCGCCCTGGTTTTAAAAGGCGAAGTTACCGAGAGCGAATTACGAGCCTATTGCTCTGGTTTGTTGGCAGAGTTCAAAGTGCCCCGCAAGTTCCATTTCCTGGAGGAATTGCCGCGTGGCGCAACTGGCAAGCTTCAACGCATCAATATGGCTAAAACGCTCGGCATCACGGGGGATGTAGTTTAGTGGTTGGGGGATAGGTGATTCGTAGGGTCAGGGTTGCCTCGCCCGGTAGACAATTGTAGGGGTAGGCCTCCCTGTCTACCCTTAAATCGGAGAAAAAATAATGGAGTTTTTGGATTGCAGTGATAAATATTGCGTGATTGGGGCAGGTTCTTCTGGGCTGGCTGCCGCCAAAAACCTGAAACAATACAGTATTCCCTTTGACTGTTTCGAGCGCGAGGACGAGGTGGGCGGCAACTGGTACTATGGCAAGCCCCACAGCAGCGTCTACAAATCTACCCACCTGATTTCCTCCAAACCTGGAACCGAATATGTAGATTTCCCCATGCCCAAAGAATATCCCGACTACCCCAGCCACGCCCAGGTCTGGGAATATTTCAGGTCTTACGCCCGTCACTTTGGATTGTACGACCATATAACCTTTAATATCGCAGTCGAGAAGGTCGAAAAAGCCGGGGAATTCTGGGATATCAGCCTTAGCAATGGCGAGACCCGCCGCTATAAGGGGGTAGTAATTGCCAACGGGCATAACTGGGACCCAAAATTCCCCAAATATCCCGGGAAATTTAGCGGCACGGTATTACATTCAGGCGAATATAAAACCTCTGATGCCTTGCGGGACAAACGGGTGCTGGTGGTGGGGGCAGGCAATTCTGGTTGTGATATTGCGGTAGAGTCGGCGCAAAACGCCGCCAAAACCTATCACAGTTCGAGGCGGGGCTATTATTATGTGCCAAAATACGCCTTTGGCAAGCCGGTAGACCAGATTGCCGAAACTGCCTTGAAATTCGGCGTGCCACTACCCATTCGGCGGGTGATGAACGGCTTTATCTTGCAGATGGTGGTGGGCAAACCCCAGGATTACGGCCTACCTAAGCCCGACCACAAATTCTACCAAACCCATCCGATTATCAATTCGCAGATGCTATATTACGTAGGGCATGGTGAGATTATCCCCAAGCCCGATGTTTCCCGCCTGTATGGTAATTGTGTGCGTTTTACCGATGGTAGCGAGGTGGAGGTGGATGTGATTGTCTACGCCACAGGTTTCAACATAACCTTCCCTTTTATTGACAAAAAATATCTTAATTGGGACAAAACCCACCCCCGACTTTATATGAACGTCTTTCACCCCGAATACGATAACCTGTTTGTCATCGGGCTAATCCAGCCGGATAGCGGGCAATGGGGTTTGGTGGATTATCAGTCGCGCCTGATGGCCCGTTTTATTGACATGCAAGCCCACGACAAGGAGAAAGCCGCCGCTTTTCGCCAACTGAAAACTACCGATAAGCGCGACCTTAGCAGGGGCATCAAATATCTTGAGTCCACCCGCCATTATCTGGAAATCGAGCATTTTGGCTATCGTACCGACCTGAAAAAACTCATTAGCCGCTTTAGCTAAAGGATGAAAGAGTCGTAGGGACTGGCCTTGTGCCTGTCCCCGAAGGGAATAGGGGAAAATCCTGATTGCGTTTTTAGCCTAGGCTGCTAATTACTCTTCGCCCGCTACTTCACCCGTTTTGGCCTGTTCGGGAACACTTTTGCGCAGTTCTTCCTCGGTGAATTTTTCCTCGGGGGCTTGCGGTGAAAAATCATAAATGTAATCCAGGGCTTGCTGGGGCGTATCTGCTACATGAAGCAGGGCGAAATGACCCGGTTTTACAAAATATTGGTCAACCGCGCTTTGCAGCATAGCTAGAAGCGGATTATAGTAACCCCTTGTGTTTAGCAGCACAATCGGCTTGTGATGCACCCCCAGCTGGCGACCCGTTAGAATCTCAAAAATTTCTTCCAGCGTGCCAAAACCGCCGGGCAAGGTGATAAAAGCATCGGCCCGGTCTTCCATAATGGCTTTACGTTCGCGCATACCGTCGGTGTAAATCAGTTCGCCGATGTCGTGATTGCCGATTTCCAGCCTTTCCAGAAAGTGGGGAATAACCCCGACTACTTTTCCGCCGTTCCCGAATACCGCCGCACTAACCGCGCCCATCAACCCGACCCGCCCGCCACCATAAACCAGGGTAGAGCCGCGTTGAGCCATCAAGGTGCCAAGTTCACGGGCTGCTTCAAAATAGAGCGGATCAACCGCGTTACTGGAGGCGCAATAAACCGCAATATGCAAAGATTTTTCCATCAAATCAAGCTCAGACTTTCGTTTTGTTGTTAGTAGAGGTTATACCTTATTTTCCACCCATTTTTCACCCTGCTGCCCACCCTGACCTTCCCACGATTCCTTTTTCCAGATTGGAGCGGTTGCCTTGAGGGTATCAATGGCAAATTCACAGGCATCAAAGGCTTCGGTTCGATGGGCCGCCCCCACCGCTATCCCAACCGCCACTTCCCCAATTTCAAGATGGCCTACCCGATGCGCCATTGCAATGTCGCGGGTATCCCAACGTTGCTCCACTTCCTGGGCAATCAGGGCCATAGCTTCTTCGGCAGCCTCTTTGTAAGCCTCATATTCCAACCAATGAACTTCCTGTCCTTCGTTCCAGCGGCGCACAACTCCCGAAAATAATACCACGCCACCATTGCGCTCATTGGTTACGGCCTCTACCAATTCTTGCAGGTCAATCGGTTGGTCGGTTATACGAATAATTTTTGCCATTAATTCCTCTCCTAGCCGCCACCTACCGGCGGTATAAAAGCTATTTCGTCTCCGGCTGTTAAGGCTGCATCGGGATTGGCATATTGGCGGTTCAGCATAATCCTGGCGGCTTTGCTGGGGCCGCTCAAGGTCGGATACTCCGCAACTAACGCCGCTAGTAATTTCCCGGCGGTCAGGTTGCCGGAAGGGGGCAAAGGCCAATTCAGGCTACCTTCGCCCACCGCCTCCCGAAATGATGCGAATAGTTTTATAGTTATTTGTGCTGACATGCTAACCTTTCCAGTAGTTAGACATCATAAACAATAAGTTGGCGGGTCGCTCCGCCATGCGGCGCATCAAGTAGGGATACCATTCCGAGCCATAGGGGACATACGCCCTTACATTATAACCCTCGGCTATCAACTTGCGCTGCAAATCCCGCCGCACTCCATAAAGCATCTGAAATTCAAAACGTTCCGGCCCGATTTTATTAGCTTTCACATATTCCAGGGCATGCTTGATGATTTTTTCATCATGGGTAGCCAGGCCGGGATAGTTCCCTTTGTCCAGCAACATTTCCATACACTTGATATAGTTGCGGTCAGTATCGGCCTTTTCGGGGAAAGCCACCTCTATTGGCTCAAGATAAGCTCCTTTGCAAAGTCGCACCCGCGCCCCTAATTCTATCATCAATTTTACATCGTCGGGAGTACGATAAAGATAGCTTTGCAGCACCGTGCCGACATTTCTGAAACCTTTATCCCATAATTCGCCGCAAATTTCAATCGTTCGCTGGGTATAGTCACTACCCTCCATATCAAGCCGCACAAAGATATTGCCGTTGGCCTGACCGCGCTCCAAAACCCGGCTGATATTATCCAGGCAGAGGCGGCGGTCTACATCCAGACCCATCGCGGTGAGTTTTACCGAAACGTTGGCATCTACTTTCTCGCTGGCTATCAGGTCGAGCAATTCAAGGTAATGCTCGGTGGTATGGTTGGCTTCGGCCTCACTATAAACATTCTCGCCCAGATGGTCAAGGCTGACATGGGTATTTTGTTTATTCAACTCACGAGTGGCGGTCATGGCATCCGCCAGGGTTTCCCCCGCCACAAAACGCCGGGCCGCGCTTCGCCCGATTTTGTTGTGGGTGACGAAATTCTTCATTTTGGCACTTTGCGATAATTTCAAAATCGGCTCTTTTAAAACTGACATCTCTCTACCTCCAACCCTCTCCAGGTTCAGGGTAACAATATTTATGAATTTTTCTCTGCTAATCATGTTAGCACGTTGCGGGCCGAGTGTAAATTGTCCAGGTTGCCTAACAATTATTTCATTTTTATGTAAAGCCGGGGCCGAATTTTATCCATGAAGATGGGGATTGTGCTAGAATAATAAAAAGTATAGTTAGTTTTGAAGTCAGCAAAGTAAAATCGTGTAGGTATTAGACAGGAATGTACTGTTGTGGATAAATTGAAAATTTTGTTTATGGGTACGCCCGACTTTGGGGCGACAATCTTACGGGCTTTAGCCAGCGCACCAGAGTTTGAGGTGGTGGGGGTGGTGACGCAACCTGACCGTCCGGTGGGTCGGAAGAATGTGCTAACCCCACCCCCGGTTAAAGTAGCTGCCCAGGAGTTGGGCTTGCCAGTAATGCAGATTGAGAAGTTGCGCGACCCGGTGGTAGTGGAACAGTTGCGGGAGTTTAGCCAGGGCGCAGACGCTTTTGTGGTGGCGGCCTTCGGGATGATTTTGCCGGGGGCAGTGCTGGAAATGCCCCGTCTGCAATGTATTAACGTACATGGCTCGCTCTTGCCGGAATATCGGGGAGCCTCGCCAGTGGCCCAGGCTATTCTGGATGGCAAAACCGAAACGGGCGTGACAATCATGCTGATGGAAAAGGGGCTGGATACCGGGCCGATGTTGAGCAAGGCGGTAGTACCGATTGCCCCCGACGAAACCCAACCGACCCTGATGGCGAAAGTAGCCGAGGCTGGTGCGAAACTGTTGCTGGAGACTTTGCCGCGCCGGGCGGTGGGTGAAATTGTTCCCGAAAAACAGGACGATAGCAAAGCTACTTTTACCGGAATTATCAAGAAGGAATTCGGGTTGGTGGACTGGCAAAAAAGTGCCGCTTACATCGAGCGCATGACCAGAGCTTACGACCCCTGGCCGGGAGTTTTTACCATCTGGCAAGGTCAAACCCTCAAGATTCTTAAGGCCAGAGCTTTAATCCACGAGCGCATACAGGGGATTGGCCCGCGCGAGGAGTCAGAGTCGGATTCCCAACCGATGGCGGGAACGGTGTTGCTCGGACAACTTATTGGTGACAGGAATGATACGCTGGTGATTGCCACCGGGCACGGTTGGTTAGCCCCGCTGGAATTGCAGTTGCCGGGGAAAAAGGCCGTGTCGGTAGAAGATTTCTTGCGGGGGCAACGGGCCATCATTCGGGCAAAATTGGGGGAATAAGGGTCTTTAAGGCTCCTTATGCAACAGGTTTGATGAGAAATAATATCTGGTTAAGATACTTGAAGAATTTTGGGCTATGGTTGGTCGGGCTGGCAATGTTCTTTTTTGTGACGGTGGGCATTACCTACAGCCTGGGAACGCTGCCCGAAATTCTGGGAGTAAAGGGAGCGGCTTTGCAATGGTGGATGTGGGGCTTGCGGGTGATAGTGGCAAGCTTTTTTGTAGCGGCTGGATTCTGGGTAATTTTTCACCCCTTACGCACTCGCCACTTTTTGAGAAATGCTAGAATCTGGCTCTGGGGGAAAGTAAGTCGGAAAAAAGAGTTAGAAGCCATCGCCCAATCCAAGCCTGAGCCTAAAGCCGAAGCGAATTTTGCGCCGGTCAGTCGGCGGCGTTTTCTGGTTGAAGGTAGTGCCTTGACCGCCTTTGCAGTGGACAGCTTTTTAATTGAGCCAAATGGCCCGACAATTGTAAATCTGGAAATTAAAATCCCCAACCTGCCACCCGCTTTTAATGGCCTGACTATAGCCCAACTTTCGGATATTCATATTGACCCTTACACTACCGCCGAAGATGTCGCCCGAATTGTGGAGCAGGTAAACGCCCTCAAGCCGGATTTGACAGTGGTAACGGGCGATTTTATCTCGCGCGGGACTTATTATTTCGAGATGGCGGCGGAAACGCTGGGTAAGTTGCGGGATGGAGCGCGATTAGGGGTGTACGGCAGTAGCGGCAATCATGATCACTGGTCGGACGGAAGCGATTTAGGGCGAATTGAGCCGCTCTTTGCCAAAAACGGCCTACCTCTGTTGCGTAACACCGCCACCGAGTTAAAACTAAATGGCGATAGTCTGTGGTTGTTAGGAACAGACGATAGCAGCACCCACAATGACGATTTAGGTAAAACCATCAGGGCGTTAGGCTATCGGACAATAGAAACCGCTAAAAACGATACCCGCCCCAAAATCTTATTATCTCATAACCCCAATTTTATCGAACAGGCTCAGGGTTTAGGCAATACCTTTATGTTAAGTGGGCATACGCACGGCGGTCAGGTGTATGTTCCGGCTCTGGCGGATGCGGCATTATGGCCGATTTATCCTCGATTTAGAGGATATTACAAGCTGGACAATTTGCTGGTGTACGTCAATAACGGCTTCGGGACGGTTGGGCCGCCGTTCCGCTTCCTCACCCGCCCCGAAATTGCAGTTTTTAAGCTAATTGCAGCTTAAAACTAAAGTTATTCACCCCAGAGGAGACAGAGAAACTCAAGTGTTAAACCGTGTCTCCGTATCCTTGTGGTAAGAATTAAACTTAGTGAAATATATTTCTAACAACTAATAACCAAGAACTATTTACACCCCGACCATATCGTTTTCGATAATCGAAGCGCGGTCAGCCAGGTCTTCATGCTCCTTGAGATACTCACGAACCATCAGAGCCGCCGTTGCGCCTTCACCTACCGCGCTGGCAACCTGTTTGGTGCTTCCAGCGCGGCAATCCCCGGCGGCGAACACCCCCGTCAGGCTGGTTTGGAGGGTGCGGTCAGTGGCGATAAAACCGCGCTCGTCCAACTTTATAGAAGGTGAGTTCCGTAAGAACTGAGTGTTAGGATTTAAACCCACAAATACAAAAACTCCGTTAACTGTTTCTTCCTTCGTTTCGCTGGTCTTGTTGTTCAGAACAGTGATGGTTTCCAGATGACCATCGCCCTTGAAAGCTTTGACCTCAGTGTTATAGCGAATTTCGACGTTTTTCAGCGAATTGAGCTTGTCAATAATAACTTTGCTAGCTGCCAGCGAATCTTTGCGGGCCAACAGCGTTACTTTAGAGCCGAACTTACTCAGGCCAATGCTTTCTTCCGCCGCGCTATTGCCACCGCCTACCACAAAAATTTCCTTGCCTTTGTAGAATGGCCCATCACAGGTGGCGCAGAAATGCACCCCCGCCCCGATAAAATCTTCCTCACCCGCCACACCCAGACGCTTGTAATCCGAGCCACTGGCAATCACAATGGCAGTGGAATAATACGTGTCGCCCGTCTCGGTTTTGATAAAACGGTGTTCGCCGCCATGCCCGGTGGCATCGTGTTCGTTGGTTTCGGCAGCTCCAATCTCAACCACTTCCTGGGCTTGCAGAATTTCCACCCCGAAACGGCGGGCCTGTTCGCCTAACTCATCGGCAAAAGCCGCCCCGGTAATACCTTTGGAAAAGCCGGGGTAATTATCCAGCCGCTCAGTCACTCCTGCCTGTCCCCCCACCCCGCTCCGTTCAATCACCAGAGTCTCAATCCCTTCGCGGGCGGCGTAAATTGCGGTAGTCAATCCGGCAGGGCCACTCCCCACCACAATTAAATCGTAGAACTTGTTATTTGCCATAGTTTGCAAGCCGAGTTTTTTGGCAAGCTCGGCGTTGGTCGGCTCCACCAGAATATCGCCACCCTCAAAAACGATGGTCGGGATAATTTGTTTGCCGTTATTAAAATCCTGGACTATTTGCTGGGCTTCAGGTTTCTGCTCGATATCTACCCAGTTATAGGAAACCCGTTGTTCGTTCAAAAATTTCTTGGCGCGGCGACAATCGGGACACCAACTTGCGCCATAAATTGTGATATTGCTATCACCATCTGAAACTGCCATCTTTCCCTCCGTTATTTATAGTTTCGAGTAAAAAGTGCTGAGTGCCGAGTTATGAACAAGACACCCGAATTTAGTTTGATATTTTCAAGGCTTTCAAAAGTAATTTTAGCCGGGAAATCTCCCTAAAATCTCCCCAATCTGGTTTTCAGTCAAAAATGGGCGCGAAGATGTATGGGTTGATTATATAGCAAAAAAGGGCAGACTCAGGAGTCTACCCTTGCGATTCTTGAAATGAAATATTTTACTTGAGTTTCTGCTCGATAGTTTCGAGGCGTTCGCGAAGGTCGCGGTTTTCGGTTTGGAGTTTATCCAAATCTTCCCGCAACTTCTTGACTTCCTCATCCTTAGCAGTTCCCTCGCGCAGGCTCATAATAGCCTCACGACTGACCCGGATTTCACGGCCTTCGATGGAGGTTTCGGCAATGCGTTGCAACTTGGTAATTGGTTTGGTTTCGCCCAACGTTTGCACCGCCCTGATTGCCGCCAGCCGTTCCCGCCACTGCGTATCATCCAGCAGTTCCAGCAAACGGTCAACCACCTGCTCTTTTTCTTTGTCCTTAACCAGCTTGCCCAGGTTTCCCAGAGCCGCCGTTGCTCCCAACCGCGCCAGGTCGGGCTTGCCGTAGGCCGTCCATTCTATAGTCAGAGGGATAGCCTCGGTATTCTTTAGGGCGGTCAGGCCACTGAAAGCCCCATTCCGCACCACCTGATTAAAGGAATCGCGCTCCAGAGCCTTTTTTAGAGCCTCAAAAGCTTCTGGCTGGCGAGTTTTGCCCAGAGCCGTAGCGGCAGCCCCTTCAATAATGTCGGTAATATCGCCTTCCAGCACTTTGGTCAGGGCGGTTGCCACAACCTCGCTGCGGAACTCACCCAAACTGCTGACGATAGCCCGCCGTACTCTGGCATTTTGTTCTTCCACCAAAGCTCCCAACAGAGCCTTCTCAGCCGCCGGGGATTTGATTGCCCCCAACGAGCGCGCCGCCTCCGCCCGTACCGTCCAGAAAGCATCCGCCCGTAAAGCTTTTTCCAGAGCTTCCACCGCTTCCAGGCCTGCCAACTTACCTAGAGCTTGCGCGGCGGTAAATCGTCCGAAAGCCTCGGTATCCTTCTGCAACTGGGCAATCAGTTGCTCTTTGGGGCGCGACCACTCAACCGATTTTAGCAGCCAGTTGGCGGGGTCGAAACTGGCAAAAATCGGCTTTTCGCTCAGGCGGAAATAAAAATTCTGCTCCTTTTCTTCCAAATCTACCCGGAAAATCTCACGCTTGCCGCTATCGCCCACAAAGGCAATCTCTACCGGGAGGGTAAACAGTAGGGTATCATTGTTGATTTCCTGGGTCTGGGCGATAGTAAATTTGGCAGTCTGACTCTTATCATCCCAACTCCAACTGATTTTGAACTGAGGATAGCCCGCCTTATAAACCCACTGCTCAAAGAAGGGTTGCAGGTTTAGCCCGGTGGCCTCCTCAATCGCCCGTTCCAGGTCGGCGGTAATAACATTCTGACCCTTGTGCTTGTTAACGTAATGATTAATCGCTTTCCACCACAGGTCGTCGCCCAACTGGTAGCGAATCATATTGAGTACCAGCGAGCCTTTTTCGTAAAGGTGGCGGTCAAACAGGTCAATCGGCTGGTTAAAGGTGTAAGCCACAATCGGGCGGCGATAATGCCCACTGTCTTCTGAAAAATAAGTTTGGGCGTTCTGGTACATTTCATAAATAAACTCGTCCCGGCCCAGGTCAAATTCCGTCCAGAGAGCCTCAAAATAGGTGGCAAAGCCTTCGTTGAGCCAACCGTTGCTCCAATCTCGGCAGGTCAGCCAGTCACCAAACCATTGATGAGCCAGTTCGTGGGAAACTAACGGGTCGCTGGTAAAATCCTGGTGAGCGCGGGCATCGTGCAGGGTGGTATCGGTCAGGGTGGTTGCGGTGGTGTTTTCCATACCGCCGAAGATAAAATCACCTACCACCACTGTGGCGTATTTCTCGTAGGGATAGCGCACCCCGATTTTCTCTGAGAAGAATTTTAACATCTCCGGCGTTCTACCCAGCGCAATTCTGGCCTTTTCTTCCTGTCCGGGGAAAACGTAATAAGGCACCGGAATATCTTCCCAATGGTCGAGAATTTCCACAAACTCTGCTGCCGCCAGAGTTATCAGGTAGGTGCTGTGGGAGATGGCCTGTTTCCAGTGGTAGGTTTTGGTTTTGGCGGTGGTATTGTGAAATGTTTCCAGCAAGCCACCATTGGACAGGGCAAAAAAGCTTTCTGGCACCGTCACCCGAAGCTCGCTGGTAGCCTTCTGGTTGGGGGCATCGAAACAGGGGAACCAGGCATGGTTATCAGTATCCTGCCCCTGACTCCAGGCTTGCAGATGTTTTTCAGGATAAGCCTCGTCGGGTGCGACAAAATAAAGGCCGCGCCGAGGAGTGGCAGTGTACTCGATAGCCAGGGTCAGTTCTTCATCGGCCTTGCGGGCTGCCCCTAGATTAATCTTGAGCCTTTCGCCTTCGTGGCTGAATTCGAGCGGTTTGTCCTCACCCTCAATCGTGATTCTTTCTACCACCGTATCGTCGGAGTCAAAGGTAATGCTGGTCAGGCCGTCGTTAACCGGGCGCAAGGTGGTGTGAACGATGCCCGTCACGGTTTTGGCCTGAAAATCCAGGCTTATATCCAGAAAGATATGTTCCAGGGCATATTCGCGATTGGGAGCGTAATGGGGTTTATCGCCCGGTAGGGGAAAGGGGCGGGATTTTGCCCGTGCCTGCCCACCCTGCTCCTGGAAGTAGAGGGCGTGCCTATGACCGCAGGTGTGGCCCTGAAAAAGTTCGTTAGAATTTGAGCTTGCCAATTAATTTTCCTCATTCAATAATTTTTGCATAGTAATTATCAGCTTTTTCTGCATTACTTTAGCTGAAATATGCTTTTGTAAAGTATTGCGATATTTTACGCTAATATAAGCTTTTTTTCAAAAGATGAAGGATAGATTGATTCTACACGGGAAAAATGGCCCCGGCAAAAGTAGCAAAGTGGCAAACTCTAAACGTTTAATCTGTAAGGTGGGTCGTAATTTTTCTAAGATATAGTTTTAGACAAGAAGCTTGAGTAAAATTACTATATTAGCAGTACAAAGTAGGGATATTCTGAGGTAGCATCCAACTACTACAACTTTATTAAAACTCAGGAGAAGCCCGTGTATAACTGGAAATTTCAACGATTATACGGTAATGAAAATTTTAATGACAGATTAATTGAAGACTTATGTGCGGCCTTTATTGACGGAATGGGCATCAGTACCTATAGCAAAGAGGATATCCGGCAGCGATTGAGCCATTGCCAGTTATTAGGAGTGCTAGAGGGAGAAGATGGCAGCGTTTATGGCAGTATTATGGTGTCTGTCCCTGAAACCCCGTTGGACGGTAAATATTTTATCTGGGGGAACGGCGGTTATTTAGCCAAAGCCGCTCAAAAAAGGGCAGTGTGGCGTCAAATTCTGGAAAAAGTCGAGGCTTGCTTCCCCGAAAAGGATTTTGGCTGGATTGGCTGTAGAACCCAAAACCCGCTGATGATGCGGAGCTATGGGCTATTTGGTAAACTTTACCCGTTTGAGGGCGATTACGGTGATACAGAGGGCCAAATGCTCATGGATTATATGCTTCAGCATGTTGAGCATGTAAGAGATGTACCGGAACTTTTCAGGCATAAGGGTATTTGTAAGGCTCTCTACCGCGAATATAATATCGGAAAGCTGGGCGATTACCCGGTAAACATTAATGGGCAAATAGAACGACAGTTGGATAGATGGGGCTTTGACCGGGATAATGGGGACTCGCTAGTGGTGGTCGCCAAACTCCCGGCCAAAGATACGAAGTCACCGTTAAGTCTGGAAACGTATATACCCGTGCGCGACAGCTATCAAGAGCTGTTTGAAAAAACCGCTTAAGTCATAACTAACTTTTAAACGATACCTGGAAGGTAGTCGGGGCTACTGACGTTTGAAGCCAAAAAGTCCAAACTTCATAGGACATCTTAACTCAAACGAGGGCAACCGATGGCAGAGAACCGCTTAGAACGTAACCAGATTAATTATGCCGGGCTGGGGCTATACTTCCTGGTGCATGTGGCTTTTTGCAGCCTGTACATGGCTTTATTGGTGGTTGCCGCATTAAATAGTATTCTTTGGCTCGTAATAGGGCTGGGCGGGGTGGTGGTGATATCTAGCCTGTGGGCCAGGCGCGAAACCAGTCGCCGACGTAATGAACGGGACGAAGATTTTCCTTTTCATCCCACGCTGGTAATTGTAACTTGCTTATTACTGTGGCTAATAGCCTTCCCCTTTTTCCTGACCTCTCGCAAATACTACGATATGCGGCTGGGTAAAAACCCGCTTCGAGCGCACCACTTCCCCCGCAAAAACCGCTAGATTATTTATGTGGGCTATCCGCCTATTCAGTCTCCCCGTGTTATCTAAACGGCTGATTTTCAACGGTTGTTTGACCGCAAAAAAGGGAATCTATTATAAATGTGTTTGCTATTAGTTCAGGTATAAAGTAAAATGAGGTTATGACACAGGAAGAAATCAGGACTAAGGCTTTGCAAATTATCGAGGGGCGGTTAGAAAAGGCTAATAATCTGACAGACCGCGACCTTTTTTCGATGAACCTGACATTACCTCCCCAATACAAATACCAAACAATTCGCGAAGTGCAAGTAGTGATGGTCAAAGGGGCCTTCGACGCACTTGGCTTTACGGTAGAGCTTGGCTTGCTGGATAATCAAGCGGCTGCCAACTATTGGAAAGAGCTGCACCGCCGCTACAGCAAGCTCTGGCCCGAAAACGCGCTATAACTCAAAGGAAAATAAATGATTACTTTAACTCCAAAAGACTGGGAAAACCTGGACGAGGGGTTGGGCCGGGAATGGCTACTTACCAACGGGCTAGGCGGGTATGCCTGTGGTACTATCCTGGGCGCAAATACCCGGCGTTATCATGGGCTGCTGGTGGCAGCTACCTCTATACCTACCCGGCGTATGGTTTTACTCGCCAAAATAGATGAGGAACTAACCCTCGATAATCAGGTTTATAAACTTGGCGTAAACGAATGGGGTGATGGCTCTGTCGAGCCCAGAGGCGATAGCTATCTACAGCAGGTTTCCTATGACGATTATAGTATTACCTTCACCTATGCCATTGGCAAGACTACCCTGACCAAAACTATTGCAATGGGTCACGGTCAGAACATCACGTTTATAACCTATAAATTGGCCCGACCAGAGGGCGCACCCTCCGGGACGCTGCTGCTCCGCCCCTTGATTAACCTCAAAGACCATCATCAGGAAACCAAGGCGGGGGTTAATTTTAACTATAAAACCCTTTTGAACGGTCAAGGCTATGCTTACCAGCGCGGCCCCAATTCGCCTGAACTTTATTTGCAAATTAAGAAAAATAAAAACTGGTCGGGCGAGTGGGTCGGGCAATGGGCGGTTAATTTCCATCATCGCACCGAGACCGAGCGCGGTCTGGACGATAACGAAGACCTGTTTGTGGCCCACACCCTTAAATTCAATTTACCCGTTCAGGAACCGCTTATATTAGCGGCTTCGTTGGGGACAGCGGGTGAGGTGCGCGATTGGCAAAGCCCCAATTTCCAGAAACAACGCTTACGTAATATTCAAAAAAATGCTGGCTCCACCCAAGCTACCACCAATCAGTTATTTGATGCGGCTGACCAGTTTATCGTGGCGCGGCCTTCGGTGGACAAACTCCTGCCCGAAGGGGCAAAGGGCTCGTCGGTGATTGCGGGTTATCCCTGGTTTACCGATTGGGGTCGAGATACCATGATTGCCTTGCCGGGCCTGACCCTGAGTACCCACCGTTACGAGGAAACCGCCAATATCTTGCGGACTTTTGCAGCTTATCTCGATCAGGGTATGTTGCCTAACCGTTTCCCGGATAACGGCGAGACTCCCGAATATAATACCGCAGACGCAACTCTGTGGTTTTTCCAGGCAATTTACACCTATCATCTGGCCCACCGTAACCCGGAGGTAGTCAAGGAGCTTTTCCCGAAGCTGGAAGAAATTATTAGCTGGCATATCAAGGGCACTCGTTACGGCATCAAAGCCGAGAACGATTTACTAAACGCGGGTGAGCCGGGCGTACAACTTACCTGGATGGATGTAAAAATCGGCGATTGGGTGGTTACGCCGCGCTGGGGTAAGGCCGTCGAGATAAACGCCTTGTGGTGTAACGCCCTGGGGATTATGGCGCAGTTTATGAAAATTTGGGGTATGACCAGCAGCCTGAACATGGATTATGCCGCTCGGTACGCCTCAACTCGGCAGGCTTTTAACGAAAAGTTCTGGTATGAGGACGGTGGCTATCTTTACGATGTGATTGATACCACTGTACCCGCCGAGTCATCCCTGATAGACGGGCAAAAGCGTGATTACAGTTTGCGCCCTAACCAGCTTTTGGCCCTTTCGCTGCCCTTTGGCCCGTTGGCACAGCCGCGCAACGAACAGGAGAAGGAACGCGCCCGCAAGGTTCTAGCCATTTGCGAGCAGGAGTTGCTGACCCCGGTGGGGTTGCGTACCCTGAATAAAGCTGACTCTCGTTACCAGGCCCGTTATACCGGTGGGGTTGAGTCACGCGATACCGCCTATCACAATGGGACAGTTTGGCCCTGGTTAATTGGCCCGTTTACTGAGGCTCACTACAATATTTATGGCGACAAAGCTACTTCTCGTAAGTTTTTAGACCCGCTTATTGCGGAGCTGAAAAACGGCTGTGTTGGCACGCTGGCGGAAGTCTACGATGGCGACGAGCCGCACCGTTCGTTGGGTTGTTTTGCTCAGGCCTGGAGCGTGGCCGAGGTGCTGCGGATGTGGATGTTGCTGAGTGAGAAGTAGTTAGTTTTCAGTAGTCAGTTTAATACAGGAAAAACCAAACCCCCTTCTCTATTAAGAAAAGGGGGTTTGTAAAATCCTGTCTATCTTATCCATTCTTGTTAATTCTTTCCGAACACCGACGACTGACCACCGCCTACAGCTTCTGCAAATTAGCAAAACTCGCCAGCAATTTCTTGATATTGACGCTGGTATCCTCGAAGGCGACGGTTACTTCCTCGTCGCTACCCTGCACCTTGCTGGTAATAACGATACCCTTGCCAAATTTAGCGTGCATAACTTTATCGCCAGCTTTGAATTTCAGGCCACCGGATTTGGGGGCGGCACTGCTGGCGGTAGTAGTGGCAGGGCGCACGCTTTTGCTGGTGGAAGGGGTGGTAGTATTCCAGCTTGAAGCCGAGCTGCTCGGCCCAAAACCAGTGCTACGACTGCTGGTGGCCCTGCCACCGTGAGGGCTCCCGGTAGGAGCTTGCTGCTGACCTTTGGTAAGATGACCGGGAATTTCGTTCAGGAAGCGGGAGGGCTTGGTAGGCACGCTATTGCCGCCATACAAGGAGCGGCGGAAGGCATAGCACAAGTAAAGGCGTTGTTTAGCGCGGGTAATACCTACATAGAGCAAGCGGCGTTCTTCCTCAATCTCGTTTTCGCTTTCCAGCGAACGGTTGTGGGGCAAAATCCCTTCTTCCAGACCGATGATAAAGACCACCGGATATTCCAGACCTTTGGCAGCGTGGAGGGTGATAAGGGTAGTAGCATCGGCGTTAGGGTCAAGCTTATCCACATCCGACACCAGGGCTACATTTTCCAGAAAGGCCGAGAGTGCCTCCTCGCCCGTATGATGATTATATTCCTGGGTTACTTTGCCAAGTTCTTGCACGTTGCGCCAACGGTCTTCGCCTTCCTCGCTACCATCCCGCAGAAATGCCTGATAGCCGCTCTTATCCAGCACATAATCGAACAGCTCGGAGAGAATCATCTCTTCTTTGGCCTTGATAAAGGCATCCAGTAAATTTACAAAGTCGTACAGATTACTTTTGATTTTTGCTCCCAGGTTGAGCGGCGGCAACATATCCTCTTCCACTTCGTCGGCAGGCTGATTCTTGCGGGCAAGCTGGTCGGCCTCCTGACTTTGCAAAAGTTTCATTGCTACATATATCGGTAAATTCATCTCGTTAGACCAGCTGTTGACATCTCCCAGCGATTTTGGGCCAATCCCCTTGCCGCTAGGGGTGTTGTTCATAATCCGGGTAAAGCTAATACTATCGTAAGGGTTATGGATAAGGCGCAGAAAAGCCAACATATCCTTTACTTCCTTGCGTTCATAGAAGCGGGTACCACCAATAAGCTGGTAGGGCATCCCCCGCCGGATAAACATTTCTTCCAGGGCGCGGCTCTGGGCGTTGGTGCGATACATTATTGCGATGTCGCGCGGACTAAAGACCCCTCGTGTGGTCAGGCGTTCTATCTCGCTAACGGCAAAGTTGGCTTCCTCCATCTCATTATAGGCTTCATAAACTTTGATGGTCTGGCCTTCGCCGTTATCGGTCCAGAGTTGCTTATTCTTGCGTTGAGTATTGGCGGCAATCAGAGCGGTGGCGGCATCCAGAATAATCTGGGTACTACGATAATTCTGTTCAAGGGCCACTACTTTGGCTTCGGGGTAATCCTGCTCAAAGTTAAGAATATTACGAATATCCGCCGCCCGCCAGCCATAAATAGACTGGTTTTCATCACCCACCACACACAGGTTTTTATATTTGCTTGCCAGCAGGTGGATTAATTCATATTGGGCGCGGTTGGTATCCTGGTACTCGTCTACCATAATATAGCGATAGCGTTCCTGATAGCGTTCCAGCACTTCGGGGGCCTCTTTGAATAGCTTGATGGTGGTGTTAAT
Source organism: Chloroflexia bacterium (assembly GCA_038207495.1). Classification (GTDB taxonomy): domain Bacteria; phylum Chloroflexota; class Chloroflexia; order Chloroheliales; family Chloroheliaceae; genus Chlorohelix. The sequence continues at coordinate 43,164 of JBBQZS010000018.1, read as the reverse complement.
CAAATCATCAAAATCCAGGGCGCGGTTGGTTCGCAAAAGCTCCTGATAACGCTCGTAAATCCGCCCCACCACCTCCTGCCAGTAGGTTTGGGCGGTTTCGCGCAACTCACGGGGGGATTGCAGGGCACTTTTAGCAGCACTAATCATACTGAGGGCGGCGCGGGGGCTGTAGGTTTTATCGCTAAGGCTAAGGCTGGCAAAGGCACTTTTGGCTAATGTCACCTGGTCGTCATCATCATAAATGGCAAAGTTGCGGTCTAGCCCTATATGGGTGGCCTCGCGCCGCAGCACCCGCACACAGAAGGAGTGGAAAGTTCCAACCGTCAGGTATGAACCAGCCTTGTTGCCGGGGCCAAGCTGTTGTTCAAGCAGTTTATTCAGCCGCTCTTTCATCTCGGCGGCGGCCTTATTGGTAAAAGTTACGGCCAGGATGCTGTGAGGGTCTACCTGGGGTATCGCCTCGCTCAACATATAGGCGATGCGGTGGGTGAGAACGCGGGTCTTGCCACTGCCCGGCCCAGCCAGAATCAGCACCGGGCCTTCGATATTCTGGGCGGCGGCGCGTTGGGCCGGGTTAAGTCCTTCTAATATGCTTGCCACTTACTAACTCCCCTGTTTGGCGGCTTGCGGTGGAATTTGCCACCGAAAAAATGTTCACAATAGGTGCATTTTAGCATAAGGGGCGGACTTTTGCTTCCGGCAGGAATCATCTCGCTTCCGGATTTACCCAACTCCTAACCCCCGACCCCCATCCCCTATTTGGCTACTTGGCCTTGCGTGGGCTAGGCGGGGTAGGGTAAAATCAGACAATAATAATTGTCAAAATTGTTGTAATGTTGTTTAGCAATTTAAGGAAACGCCTGTCTTGGGAGAAAAGAATAATGAAAGCCGTAGTAATGGCCGGTGGGGAAGGTTCGCGCCTGCGCCCTTTAACCCTGGGTCGCCCCAAACCGATGGTACCAATTGTAAATCAACCTGTTTTGCGCCACATAATTAATCTTCTAAAAGAACACGATATAACCGATATAGTTATAACCTTGCAGTATATGGCTGACGTTATTCAGGACGACCTGGGGGACGGCAAGGCGATTGGTTGTAATATTCGCTACTCCATCGAAGAAGTACCGCTGGGTACGGCTGGCAGCGTAAAACTGGCCGAGGATTGGCTGGATGAAACTTTTATAGTAATAAGTGGTGATGCCCTGACCGATTTTAATCTGGGCGAAATTATCAAATATCATAATGATCACAAAGCGGTTGCCACCCTGACCCTGACCCGCGTACCAAACCCCCTGGAATATGGGGTAATTATTACCGATGAGGATGGCAGGGTGCGGCAATTTCAGGAAAAACCAAGCTGGGGTGAGGTATTTTCTGATACCGTTAACACCGGGATTTATGTCCTTGAACCCTCGATTTTTAAATATTTTGAAAAGAATGTGCCATTTGATTTTAGTCAGCAACTTTTCCCACTTTTATTGGAAAAAGGCGACCCAATTTTTGGTTATGTGGCGGATGGCTACTGGTCGGATGTGGGCAGCATCCACGATTATATGCGAAGTACCGCCGATTTTCTGGAAGGCAAAATCAAAATAGAAATGCCCGGTACTCATCTTGGTGGCAATATCTGGGTGGAAGACGATGTAGATATTGATCCCCATGCGCAACTTTACGGCCCAATCTACCTGGGCGAAGGAGTGAAAATCAAGGGCGGGGCGATTGTGCGCGGCCCTACCGTTATCCGTGACCAGACAATTGTGGAAAGTCGGGCCACTATTGACCGCAGTATCATCTGGCGCAACAGCTACATCGGAGAGCGGGCCGAGTTACGCGGCTGTATCGTGGAGCGGCAATGCACTATCAAAGCGCGAGCAATGGTCTTTGAGGGCGCAGTTATTGGCGACAATACGATTGTGGGTGAAAACGCCGTAATCCAACCCAACGTGAAAATCTGGCCTCATAAGGAGATAGAGCGGGGCGCAACCGTCAATAATAGCATTATCTGGGGTAGCCAGGGGCGCAGGGTGCTATTCGGGCGGTTTGGCGTGACGGGTCTGGTGAATGTGGATATTACCCCGGAGTTTGCGGCGCGACTAGGAGCGGCTTTCGGGGCGACCTTGCCAAAGGGTAGCGTGGTTACGGTCAACCGCGAATCGCACCATACCCCCCGGATGATAAAACGGGCGATTATTAGCGGCTTACCAAGTGCCGGGGTAAACGTGAGCGACCTGGGGAGTATGCCGATTCCGGTGGTGCGTTATATCACCCGGATTACTGACCGGGTGGTGGGTGGGGTGCATGTGCGCCTCTCGCCTTTCGATAATCGCACTATTGACATTCGGATTCTGGACAAACGCGGCATTGATATTGATAAAAATACTGAACGGAAAATTGAAACTATTTTCTTCCGCGAGGATTTTCGGCGGGTGTATCTGGATGATATTGGACGCATTGAGTATGCCCCTAACCCCATCGAACGCTATTCCACCGATTTCTTGAAACGGATTGATGTTAGCAAGATTGAGGGGCACAAACGAGGGCGGCGGGTGGTAGTGGATTATAGCTCCTCCAATACCTCAAATATTTTACCCGGTATTCTGGATAAAATGGGCTGTGATGTGGTAGCCCTTAACGCGGCGGTGGATGAGTCAAAGCTCTTCCGCACCTCTGAGCAGTTCCAGGAGGGCATGAAACGGCTGGGAGCTATTACTAATACCCTTGATGCGGATTTCGGGGTTAAGATGGACACAGGCGGCGAGAAGATTTTCGCGGTGGACGGGCGTGGCAACCATATTCCGCCAATGCAATTGCTGGCAGCCGTTACCAAACTTATGTTTCAGCAGCACGGCGGCGGCACAATTGCGGTGCCAGTTACTGCCCCCAGTATTCTGGAGCAAATTGCCGCTAAAAGTGGAGGTGAAATTCTAAGAACGCGGGTAAGCAACGTCGCCCTGATGCAAGCCGCCAGCAAAGGTGGAGTAATTATGGCGGCAGATGGCGAAGGCGGCTTCACTTTCCCGGAATTCCATCCTTGCAATGACGCAATGTTCGCGATTGCCAAGATTATTGAATTAAGTGTTAAAAGCGATGCGCGAATTGTGGATGTGGTAAATAATCTGCCCGCCTACTCTCAGGTACGAACCAAGGTCAATTGCCGTTGGGAAGATAAGGGTAAGGTTATGCGCTTGCTCAACGAACAATATAAAAATGGCAACGCCCGACAGGTGGATGGGGTGCGGATTAACCTGGGGGACGAGTGGGTGCTGATTTTGCCCGACCCCGACCGCCCTATTTTTCATGTGCAAGCCGAGTCCCATTCGCTTGAGCAAGCTCAAATCCTGGTGGACAAATACGCTACTCTGGTAAATAGCTTGCAGCAGTGAAACGGTTATCGGTTGTTGGTTGTTGGTAAAAAAGTTGTTGGTTGTTAGTTATTGGTTGTTGGTAGAAAACCATAACCGAATATTTATAACCAAGGGGTTTTGTAGTATGCTGCTCCATCAGCCGCTAAATATTGCAGAACAGAGCCTCAATTTTATCATTCCCAAACAATTTGCGTATCCTTGTGAATAAAAAAAGGGCGACCAATTAAGTCGCCCCTGCGAAATCTTATTTCTTCTTCCCTGAATCAGAGAATAAAGTTAGATGCGGTTGTCGCGAATTTAACCGACAACTGACCACCGACAACCTCTAGTAAGACTTGCGACCCCTAAAAGTGCGGGAGCCGGATTGTCCGCCTTCAAAGCGTTCATTCCCGTTGCGTTCGCCAGCAGCTGGGCGCGGGCTGCGCTTGAAGCCATTCTGGTTATCCTGCGAGTTGCCAAAGTTGCCAGCGCGGCTATCCTGGGAATTACCCGAATTGCTAGAGCGGCTAAAAGTTTCTTCACTACCCCGACTATAACGCCCCGAATTACCGTTAAAAGGCTGGAATTCGGCACGAGCCGGGCGGTCAGTATAGCGGGGGTTCAAGTCCGCCCGACCAGCCGGACGAGCAACCGCCGAAATCGCGCCAGGCACGGCTTTGGGGCCATCCCAGGGGGTGCGTTTCAAGGGAGTACCCGACTTTTGCATGGCGTACTCAATCTCGCGCCACTTAGCGCGGTCTTCGCTGGTCAGGAAGGTGATAGCCGTGCCACTTTGCCCGTTGCGACCCGTGCGGCCCACCCGGTGGGTGAACAGTTCGGGGCTTTCCGGTAGGTCAAAGTTGATAACGTGGCTGATACCCTTAACATCGAGGCCACGCGCCCCCACGTTAGTTGCCACCATTACCCGTACCTGTTTCTGACGGAAGGCCGCCATAACCGCTTCACGAGCATTTTGACTCAGGTTTCCCTGTAGCCCGGCGGCGGAATAGCCCGACGTTTGCAAATGTGTGGTCAGACGGTCTACCCCGTGCTTGGTACGAGCAAACACCAGTATAGAGTCAGTATGATGGGTATCTAGCAAATGAGCCAGAGCGTAAGTCTTATCGGCTACGCGCATATCGTAGACTACATGCTCAATGTCAGGGCGAGTTTCGGGGCTATGCTCCAATAGAATTGAAGTATAGTCGCTCCGAAGATGCTTCTTGGCAGTTTGCATTACCCAATCCGGCAAGGTAGCCGAAAAAAGGGCGGTCTGGCGATATTCAGTAGGGCTGGCAGCCTGGATAATAGCTTCAATATCCTGGGTAAAACCCCGGTCGAGCATTTCATCGGCTTCGTCTAGCACCAGCATTTTCAATCTATCGAGTTGCAGAGTTCCCCGGTTAAGATGGTCGCGCAAACGACCGGGTGTACCCACCACGATTTGGTAGCCACCCTGGGTCAAGCCCCGGATTTGGCCTTGCATTCCAACCCCACCGTAAATTGTGGTGGTGCGGACTGCCGAGCCACCGAGGTTCTTGAAAACCTGGGTAACCTGTACGGCCAGTTCGCGGGTTGGCACGATAACCAGACCCTGAATAGCTTTTGACTTGCGCTGAATCCGAGTCAGCATCGGGATAGCAAAGGCGGCGGTTTTACCACTGCCGGTTACGGATTGAGCCACCAGGTCTTTACCCGCCAGTAATACGGGCAGGGACTGAGCCTGGATTTTGGTAGGTCGCTCAAAACCCAAACGGGCCAGCCCTTCGTGAAGGAAGGGGGGTAGACCAAATTGGGCAAAGGTGGCATCGGGTACTAGTTCGATGGCGGCCTCAGTTATAGTTTCTTCTTGTAAATTTGTGATTGTCACAGGTATTAGTAAACCTTTCTGCAAATCCTGATTCAGGAAAGCAAGAGGGAGGCACTATTTGTCAGCTTCTCCCTTAATATATTGGCAATTAAATAAGTTAGGTTTTCTTGATAAACTCTCAGCTTAATAAGCCTCAAGATGCGTTTCACCTTGATGTGTTTATGAGTTATAGGCCAATCCCGATAATTTTGCTGCAATCAAAAAAATAGCGACACTCTCATAGTGTCGTAGAAGGCAGCTCGGTCAAGCCATCGAAAGTCCTATGAATAATTAGTTCAGCCAGGAGGAAAGCTTCAAAAGGGGTAATACCTGATGACACGAGAGTGTCAGTTACTAAAGAAGTTCCCTAGAGGTGCATCGAGTCATTGATGCAATCTACTACCACAGCCATATGTTTATTCAAAAGTAGTATAACATATATGTCAATTTGTTGCACACGCTGGCGGTGAGCATTAAAAAGGGCGACTCGCATAGTCGCCCCAAAGCTTAACTTCGATATTTAATTTTATGATTTAAGATTGGCTTCCAGCAGGATATCCGCCGAAGTAGTATCGGTTCTAGTCCAACTCCGCAACCAACCCGGCTTACTATAGCGGGCTATTACCTCGAATGTTTCCCAGGTACCATCGTGTTTGGCCCACGCCTCGCTTACATAATAGCCATATCCATCCTGGTGAGGGTAATAGACCACAATAAAATGGCCATTATCCTTCACAAAACTGCTTTTTTTTGCTGCATTTGTAGCTGCAATTTCATTAATAAACATATTGTCTGTACCGATTCCTTTAGTCTGAAACATGCCGCATCACATATTCTTTGACCTAGTATATTCGGCTTCCTTGCCCAAACACGCCAATTGCTGCGTCTTTGTAGCTCTACTTCTCCATTTACTTGTTAAGATATCTTGCACCAATGGTACGGAGAAAAGCGGGTGTTCATAAACCGAAAAATTATTGATAATTACTGCGGTCAAGAGTATAAGTATTTCTTTTGACCACTATATAAACGTTATCATGGCAGTAAAGTTCCAGTCTATGACCTAGTTCGCATTAACCTTAACTGTATCTTAATAATAGTGGATAGGAAATCCAAAATCTAAAATCGAATATCTAATCGGGAAAACTTGTAGGAGTAGGCTATGTCCTGCGATAGTTATCGGCTGACGGAGCAGCCCCTTACAAAAATGCCTCTTTCGCCACTAATTCTTACTTCTTTTTCATCCTTCATCCTTCCTACTTCATCCTTCGTTTACATAGCGGGACCTTATCATTACTCATGGAACGATTGTTAATAACATCACGTTACAAATTTTAATAACTAACTAGTTTATCTACAAATCTTCTATGCTATACTTGTTTCAAGGGAACAGGTGGTAATAATTACCATCTGGATTAGATTCGAGGATGAACGATTCTGACATTGGTTTGTCAGTTATCAAGGTTTCGTCGGAGGGCGAAACCCCAACAGAGCGTTATTCACCAGGAGTCCCAGCATGACCAGCAAAGAGGATTTAGAAACATTAGTTGTAACCATCCGCCAGTTTATCGGTAAGGCCCAGCGAGAAAATGATTGTTTTGAATATTTTCGGCTCTGGGAAGAACTAAGGTTTGCCGAAAGTGCCCTGAAAAGCCTGCTTAAAGGCCAGTTGCAAACCCACACAACCTTTACCAGTCCAAACCTGGCCCTCATATAAACTATCATTAGTCTTTCGGTAGGGTCAAACACAAAACTACCGAAGATAAAATAACCCCCTTTTTACAATGACGTAAGAGGCCCCAAAAAGATAGGTTTTGCCGATTGTACTGCCTTTGCTAAGGCTGGTATAATATTGGTGTGGCTGAAATTTCTTTTTAGGTCATACGCTTGCGGCCATTTTAAGAGTCAATTTGTAGGCATTCACTCTATCGGGTAATTCCAAAACGAAAGTCATACTATTTAAAAAGGAGGGTCTCAAGGATGATTCCCAGGTTAGAAAAACGTAAATTAGTTTGCGTTTTTATGGGCGAACACGATTTGTATAAAGACAAACCTCTTTACCACGCTATTACTATGCGCTTGCGGCAGGAGCAATTTCACGGCATCAGCGTCATCAAAGGAATTGAAGGTTTTGGCCCCCACTCGTTAATGCGCAAAAGTAGCACTGGCAATTTGCTCAACATCAGTGCCGACCCGCCGATTGTAATTTATGTGATTGAAAAAGAAGACCGAGTAGACCGTCTGCTCGAAATTCTGGATGAAATGATGGTAGACGGCGAAGTTTTTGTCACGGATGTAGAGGGTGTCAGTTACCTCCGCTCCAAAGACAAGGTGAAACCTTAAATCTAATAATCTTCCGCCAGTTCCCGTAATATCTCGACGTTGTGCTGGCCCAACCCTGGCACGGGGTCTAGCCTGTTGGGTAGGCCACTAAGCCCAAAGGGTGTGACCAGCACTTCCAGTTCGCGCCCGTCTATTCCTTCGATATTGGCAAAACGATTACGCGCCCGCAGTTGGGGATGATTGGCTACGGTTTCAAGTTCGTTCACCCGTCCAAAGGGTATATCGGCTTCCTCTAGCCTTTTTTCCAGTTCATCCACCGAAACTTCCGAAAAAATCTCCTCGATTAACGCTTCCAATTCATGGCGGACAGCCACGCGTTTTTCGTTCGAGTCGTAGCGGGAGTCAGTAGCCAAATCAGGTCGGACTAGCGCAATTCGGCACAATCTCCGCCACTGTTCTTCGTTCTGCACCGCCAGATTCACGCTGCCATCTTTGGCTCGATATATACCGTAAGGTACAATTAAATTATGCCGACCCGCGCTACGTTGGGGAGCGCGTCCGGTATACATACTGTAGTACAAATAGGGGGCTGTCCATTCCACGGTGGTTTCGAGCAAGCTGGTTTCAATATGTTGACCCTGCCCGGTAGCGTCGCGCATTCGTAAGGCCAGCAATATCGAGGAGAAAGAATAGACCGCTGCCGATATATCCGAGACCGAAATCCCTACCTTCATCGGTTCATCGGCACTCCCAGTAAGGGCAAAAACTCCCGCCTCCCCCTGTAGCAACAAATCGTAAGCCTTGCGGTCACGATATGGTCCACTCAAACCATAACCGCTAATAAAACAGGTGATGAGTTTTGGGAATTTCTTCCGCAGTTCATCCGCGCCCAGCCCCAGCCGCTCCGCCGCCCCCGGTGCAAGATTCTGCACGAAAATATCGCTCCGTGCCAACAGTTTATGGACGGTTTCTAAGCTTTCAGGCTTTTTCATGTCCAAAGCAAGGCTGCGTTTACCCCGATTGGCCCACACAAACCAACTACTGTTATCTTTGCCAGCCGCGCTGTCGTATTGACGGGCAAAGTCGCCACCATCGGGCCGCTCAATTTTTATTACGTCCGCTCCCATATCCGCCAGATAACGGGTACAGAGTGGCGCGGCAATCGCCTGTTCCAACGACAGAACTCGCAAGCCGTAGAGTGGTAAAGTAGGGGTGTTGGTCATATTTCTTTCTCAAAGAGTAAATTCAAGGGTTATTCACCCACTGTTATGATGTTGCAATTTTGACAGATTAATTGTGCAAAAATCCCACCAGAATATTTTACTAAAACCTCACCGCAAACTGGACAATCTGTTATTGGCTTAAAATTATCTTCTGATTGATTTTGAAAATACCAGTAATAACACCTGCGGATAGTATTGAGTCCAGCTTGAGCTTCCCGCCCTTTCCGATTAATGGGGCTTGAAATATCAGACAATTCTCTTTCGGCCCAGGCTTCGTATTCACCAGAAGCAAGCCAAAGATGGTCAACCGCACTATAAATCCAGCACCAAAATGATATTTCTTGAGCTATTTCTTCACTCATTCCCAAAGTTTCCGGCGGTACCTCTTGATTACAATTAATACAATTCACTGGATTAAAGCTGAGAGCATACATAAGCTTGACAGGCGGATTATCTTTACACTTGCAAATTTCATCTTCGGGAGTTGGTTCTGGTGGTTTAAGTTTGGAATAAATATTTTTGGTGGTCACGGAGTACCTCCCAAACTTTGCAAAATAGACTGGATCTTAATTTTCAGGTCGGGTAGGTCATTTTGAACCACGTTCCAAATTTCATTTACATCTATTTTAAAATATTCGTGAATAAGGTAATTTCGGGTCGAAATAACTTGAGGCCAGGGAATTTCTGGGTGGTTTAGTTTGGTTGCGTCCGATATATTACGGGCAGCCTCACCAATTACTTGTATATAGTAAACAACCCACACTTGTAACATTTTATCAGCTTCGAGTGCGGCTTTTCCCTTGATCGTTTGGCTTTCAATCTGGCTAATCGCGTCTAAAATATCCAGGCAACGCTCGCGTTCGTCTCTCATAATGGCACCGCATCCTTTAGGACTCGTTCTTTGATGCGGTCTTTCAAGACCCTTTCAGTGGCAACATCTACTTTACGACCTAGTAGTTTTTCTAGATCCAGTAACAAACCTACCCGGTCTAATAAGCTTCGATTAAGTTCCATTTCGACCAAAAAGTCAATATCACTTTTTTCATCGGCCTCGCCACGCGCTACTGAGCCGAAAATACGGACGTTAGAAGCTCCGTGTTTGGCGGCAATTTTCAGTATTTCTTCGCGGTTTGTCTTTATCAATTCATAAATATCCAAAACTAGAACCTCCCTCCGTGATAACCTTATAGACAAAGACTATCTAAAATATAGTACGGAATGATAAGCAAAATAGCAAGATTCATTGCCATACCATCCCGGTGGGGTTATACTTAATTACAGGATTGCTATCTATTTCACAAAATATAGGCAGGAGGATTTATATGAGGGAAATCTCAACGAACGAGATAAGCAAGGCTGTGGCAGAACTCTGTCGCAAGGCCAATTTTGAACTGCCCGCCGACTTTGTAACAGCCTTGCGGACAGCCACTGCTAAAGAAGTATCGCCACGCGGCCTGAGAACCTTGCAACTGCTCGACCAGAACCAGGAAGTAGCCCGCGCGGAACAGGTACCGACCTGTCAGGACACCGGCTATGTAATAGTCTTTGCCGAGGTTGGCACCGAAGCAAAGGTGGTCGGCGGCACAATTGAGGAAGCGATTCAAACCGGAGTGGGGAATGGCTACCACGATAATTATTTACGGGCCTCAATGGTAGAAGATCCCCTTTTTGGACGTAAAAACACTGGCAATAACACCCCCGCCATGACCCATTATGAGTTTATTCCCGGCGACCATATACATATTACGCTGGTGGTAAAAGGTGGCGGTTCGGAAAACTCCACCAAACTTTACATGCTCACTCCGGCGCAAGGAGCAGATGGCGTGAAAAAGGCGGTGGTGGACGCGGTAAAAACTGCCGGGCCAAATGCCTGCCCACCTCTGGTGGTATGTGTGGGCGTGGGTGGCACTGCCGACAAAGCTATGCTGATTGCCAAACTAGCCAGCCTGCGTGAGGTTGGTGCGCCCCACCCGGACGAGCGGATTGCCCAGTTTGAACGGGAGTTACTGGAAGATGTAAATGCCACCGGGGTTGGGCCCCAGGGCTACGGCGGGCGGGTAACGGCTATAGCAGTCCATGTTGAGACCTTCCCGACCCATATTGCTTCGTTGCCAGTGGCGGTCAATTTGCAATGTCACGCTGTGCGGCGGGCCAGCGCAATCGTCTAAGGGAGGGGAGAATAATTATGACAATGATACAAGACCCGGTAAAAATTCAGACTCCGCTGACCAAAGAACAGGCTGTTTCGCTGAAAGCGGGCGACCAAGTTTTGATTACGGGAGTGTTATTCACCGGACGCGATGCCGCCCACAAGCGTTTTGCCGAAACATTGGCTAAAGGCGAACCCCTTCCCGTTGACCTGAACGGTCAAATTTTGTATTACGTTGGGCCGAGTCCAGCCAAACCGGGGCAGGTTATCGGCTCTGCCGGGCCGACTACCGCTACTCGGATGGATAGTTATACTCCCGAATTACTATCGCTGGGCTTGCGCGGAATGATTGGTAAGGGCAAACGGAGCGAAACAGTACGGAAAGCCTTAGAGGAATACGGCGGGGTCTATTTTGGGGCGATTGGCGGGCTAGGGGCTTTGCTCGCGAAGTGCATCAAAAAGTCTGAAGTCATTGCCTACGCCGACTTAGGGGCGGAGGCGGTGCATCGCCTGGAAGTAGAAGATTTCCCAGCAGTGGTGCTATGTGACGCGCATGGCGGCGACCTCTATTCCAGTGCCGTCCAGGAATGGGAACTGGATTAAAATTTTCTGGTAGGGGTAGACCTCCGTGTTTACCCTCACAAGACATCTATAAAACCCCTCAAATACCCTTGAAACATTTTACGGCTAACTGGTGTCAGAGCTTAGAGAATGCGGGAGATGGGCGATTCTTTGTTGGGTGTCAGAATAAAAAGTTTTAAGACAGGATTGCCCCACTAAAAAGTTTGTGATAGACTCCAGGTAGGATGTCAATGGGAATTTCGTTAGCGTTGCGCCGTAGTAGGATAGAGCTTGGTTCTTTAGCCCTTAAAGAAAAGCAAACGGCGAACAAGATGACCGAAGGCCATCGGCCAGAAGTACAATCAAAGAGTCAGCTGGAGGGTTTTAGTACCGATAAAGCCATACCCGAAATTCCCCTTGAGACAATATATATTGAGCGTTGCAGAAACGGCGACCAACAGGCTTTTGGGCTGCTGGTGGAAATGCATCAGGATAAGGTTTATAACCTGGCATTTCGGATATTACAGAACGCCGAAGAAGCCGATGATGCCACGCAGGAAGCCTTTTTCAAAGTCTGGCAGGCTCTAGGAAACTTCCGGGGTGATGCCAAATTTAGCACCTGGCTCTATCGGATTGTACATAATCATTGCCTGAACCGCTTGCGCTCAAACAAAAGTAACCCTCGGACGGTTTCGGTGGAAACTTCTTACGAAGATGAGGGTGAGGAACGCGATGTGCTGGCGAATATAGCCGGAGATGAAGGCGACAATCCTTCCCGACAGTTTGAAGGGCGTGAGCAGCGCGAAGTTATCTGGAGTCAGGTGGACGCGCTTCCGGCTAAATACCGGGCGATAATTGCGATGTATTATTCAGATGAACTTTCTTATGAGGAAATCGCCGAGGTGCTAGACATCCCGGTAGGTACGGTCAAAACTCACTTGTACCGAGCCAAAGCTCAACTTAAAACGCGACTTACTGAACTTGGCAACCAGGGCATTATAGAAATAAAGCGGCAATAATATGGCAGATATAAATTTAAATCACAATCAGGGGCCAAAGCGTCCTAGCCGAAATTACGATAACCTGGAGCAAATCCTGGCGGGGCGACCTAAAGAAAAAGCCGCCAACAATACCGCCGACCGGGTTATGGCGCGGATTTCGGCACTTTCGGCTATTCAGGTTGCGCCCGTTACCGTCCTTAATAAAACGCTGGTTGAGCCAACCCCCGTTAAGGTCAAATATTCCCCGCCGCCCGTAACTTCCTTGCCGGATTTCAGCGAAGATGTTACGCCCCGCCAACGTCGCTTTAACTTCTACCTGTTTGCAATGGCCTGGATTGGGGCTTGTCTGGCGGTTGGGGCGTTGGTTTGGGCGTTGGTGCTCAATCCGATTCTGGAAGGGGGCAACTGGAGTTGGTTACTGAAAGTTCAAGAGTGGGTTTTAAATCTGGTGGATGGGATTAATAATTTCTTCATTGTGGTAGGGCCGTTCCTGCCGACAATTGTTAGTGTGACGGTGGGGGTCAGCCTGATGTTGATAATCTTCCGCTCGCAGCAACGCCAGAACTGGTCGAATTAAGTTCAAAGCTGTTTTGGAAACAATGTTAACGTGTTCCTACTAAAAACACCGCGCTCAGAGAGTATGTAAATTTAACTTTCTCGGCCCGGTGTTTTATTTTCGGGTAAATTTCATTGTGCTACCTTTCCATATCTTGCTTTTTAAGGGATAATATTAAGAGCTGATTACAGATAACTACTCGCAAAAGGATATAAAAATGTCGGATAAAGATAAAGCAATTAAATTTATGGGTGTAAATCACCTGGCTATGATAACCGATGACCTGAATAAAACCGTGCGCTTCTACCGGGACGTACTTGGCATGCCCGTGGTAGCCACCACCGGGAACGGCAACCCCCGCGAACCCTATCCCTATCGTCACTATTTCTTCGGGTTGGGACAGGGCAACACGCTGGCCTTTTTTGAGTGGCCGGGAGTGGATACGGGCGTAAGAAAGGATGCCGGGATTCCGAGCGACGGACGCCAATTCGACCATCTTTCGTTCGGGGTAGAAAACCTGGAAGCTTTGCTGGATTTACAGGCGCGTATCAAGGCGCACGGGGCCGACGTTACTGAAGTAATTGACCACGACTTTATCCAGAGCATTTATTTTACCGACCCCAACGGTATTTCGCTGGAAGCCTCCTATTGGGTGGTGGATGTGGAGAAGACTCCGGTGTGGGGCGACCCAAACCCGGTGGCGGCGATCAAAGAACAACAGCCCGTAACAGCCCAGTAGAAAGAGGCTCTTGTGAAACCTGATGCCAATCACTACGGGACTTTTTCGGTTTATGAGCTTGAACGCCAACCTCTGCCAGCGATTATAGTCAAAGATTTCTTCTGCCACCAGATAACAGTGGACGAAGCAGAAATAATGCAACAGGTGATGGACAAATCCGGCGAGTACGTGCCAGGCCACGCCGCTCGAAAGTTGGCGGAGGGTTGTCTTGGCTATATCGGGCAGGTGCATTTGCCCCAATCTGATAGCCTGTTGGCAGTTTCTTATGGCTGGGTCAACCTCAAGGGCGAAACGCTAGGGCCAACCGGCTTTGCCTTTCGCCCCCCGGCTACCGATGTTTATCTTTTCGACTTTGCCACTATGCCCGACTACCGGGGTCGCGGATACTACCCGGCAATATTGAGTTATATTCTGGGCGAGCTAAAGGCACAGGGTTACAAACGAGCCTGGATTGGTACCGCCCCCGGTAACGCGGTATCAGCCCGCAGCATCGCTCGTACTGGTTTTCAGTTGGTGGGCTATTCCAATATTATCCCCCAACCTAAAGGGCAACCCTGGAAGATGGAAACCATTCTGGCACCAGATATAAGCCCGGAGTTGGTTGAAGTGGTCCAGGTTTCGCTAGTTCGGATTGGAAAAGAGGAATTAGAATTATGAAGATTATCTTAACCTCAATTGACCGAAGATTGTTAGAGGCATGGAAACGATTTTGTGGTGATTTAGACAATGTAACAATTTATCATGGTTCCATCCTAGATTTGGAATGTGACGCGGTTGTCAGCCCTGCAAATAGTTTTGGTTTTATGGACGGTGGAATTGACGCGCTTTATACAAAGCACTTTGGTAAAGATGTGCAGAAAAAAGTTCAAGACCTAATCAAAATAAAACATCAGGGGGAATTACTTGTAGGTTCGGCAGATATAGTTGCTACTGAGAACCAGCGCATTCCTTTCCTAATTGCTGCCCCTACGATGCGAGTACCAATGATTCTTAAAGATAGTGTGAACCCTTATTTAGCCGCCAGAGCTGTTTTTCTCCTGATTAAGTATGGGAATTTTTCGGTAGAGCCCCATTTAGGAAAACCAATAAATGAATTTGTACAAAGCGTTGCCTTCCCAGGCTTGGGAACAGGGGTTGGACAAGTAGGGCCAAATACTTGCGCCCACCAGGTGCGTCAGGCTATTGAAGAAGTATTATTGAACCGCAAAAACTTTCCTAGAACCTGGTCGGAAGCGCAACAAGACCATCAAAAACTTTATACCGATAGAATTAGAGATTTACAATACGAGTAAAATCTATAATACTAAATCAGCCCATGATGTCAGACATTCACCACTTTCCTCAGTAGCTCACTAAAAATTTCACAAACCTTACCCATTTAAAGATGGTTATATGCAGACGCATGGGCTATAATCCATAAGATTTGAACTAATTGGGGAATGAGATAAAAGGAGCTTTTTTGTGAGCCTGATGGATATTAATGCAGTTTCCGCGCTTATGTCACAACCACTTTTGATGGACGGGAAAATCCTAGCCAAAGAAGAACGCGCCAATCTTAAAACGGCAGTGGCTGATTTTGCGGCACAACAGGGCTATGCCCCCGGTCTGGCGGTAGTGCTGGTAGGGGATGACCAGGCTTCGATTGATTATAGCCGGGTGCTGGTTAAAAATGCCCACGACCTGGGGATGAATTCCTGGCATATCGTAATGCCGCGCAGCACTTCCACCCCTGAATTTATCGCCAAAATTACCGAATTAAATAACGAACCTACCGTGCATGGCATCTCGATTCAGTGGCCCTTGCCCCCTCATATCACTTTTGAGGAAGCCACTACCGCCCTGGACCCGCGCAAGGATGTGGAAGGTTATCATCCCCTTTCGAGTGGGCGGCTTTACGGCGGATTGGATACCTTTATCCCGGCGACTCCTCTGGGTGGGATGCGCCTCTTGCAACACTATGGCTTTTCGGTGGAGAGTAAAACCTGCTTAGTGGTGGGTTGCGGGGTAACGGTAGGTCGCCCGCTAGTGACGCTGCTGTGGCATGCCGGGGCAACTACCCTGGTGGTACACAAACCCACTCCCCTCGAAGTAACCGCAAAACTGGCGAAAGAGGCCGATTTTGTTTTTGGAGCGGCCGGAGCGGCTCATATTATCCGTGGAGATATGCTCAAACCCGGTGCGATAGTGGTAGATTTTGGGATGAGTTTTATTAACGGCGAGATGTACGGCGATGTAGATGTCGAAAGCGTCAAACAAGTTGCTGCCGCTGTCACAACCAGCCCCTCCGTTTCGGGTCGCCTGACCACTATCGCCCTGCTGGAAAACGTGTTAAAGGCCGCCAGAAAGCAAGCTCAGGAGTCAGAATAAAGAAGGAAAGTCGAAGGTTAAAGGTCACAAGCCGGAAGTTGAAAACCAATTCTTAAAGGCTGATAACTGACAGCTTTTCCAACAACCAATAACTAATAACCAACAACTATAAACATGAACAAAACACTTAGCGAATTTCTGGAACAACTTGGCTCGGATGCGCCGACTCCCGGTGGTGGGGGGGCAGCGGCTTTGACGGGGGCGACTGCCGCCGGATTGGTGACGATGGTGGCGCGACTGACCACCGGGCGAGAGGCTTTTGCCGCCCACGAAACCCGTTTGCAAGAAATTATCAGGCAGGGCGACGAGCTACGCCAGGATTTATTGGCGGCGATAGAGTGGGATGCCAACGCCTTTGAAACTCTGATGAGCAGCTACCGACTGCCCAAAGCTACCCCGGAAGAAAAGGCCGAACGCGCCACTAAAATTCAGGCTGGCTTGCTGCTGGCAACCGACTCACCTCTCGGTATTGCCCGCCGTTGCGCGACTCTGGCAGAACTGGCGGCGGAACTGGTCGAAATCGGCAATCCCCTTACGGTTTCGGATGCGGGGACGGCGGCGGTTTTAGCCGAAGCGGCTTTACAGGGAGCGTTACTACAGGCTCGTATAAATCTCAAATCGCTCAAAAACGCCGAATATGTCGAAAAAACCCGCACCGAGATTGCCGAACTAACCCAACGCAGCCAGACCGCCCGTGGCAAAGCTCTGAACGCTACCCTGATAAAATTGTCTTAGGATTTAGTTATGCCCGAATTTATACCGGGAATTGAACTTAATCGCCGCTTCTATAATGATGCGGTGCGCCCGATTCTGGCTAAATACTTCCCTAATCTGGCCCACGCTGCCGCTACTATCGGTTCAGGGAGTGAAGTGCTGGGCTTTGATACCCCAATGTCTACCGACCACGATTGGGGGCCGAGGTTCGTATTATTTTTAAACGAACAGAATTTGAATTTGACAGAACAAATCCGCGAGGTTATGAGCCACAATCTCCCCTACACTTTCTACGGCTATTCGGTTAATTTTGAACAAACTCAGGGCGAACCCTACATTGGGTGGATGAAACCAATTAGTGAAGGCCTGGTTAATCATCGGGTTTTTGTTACCTCTGTGCGAGATTTCTTCCAGCAACAGTTGGCTTATGATATTGACCAACCCCTGGAAGTAACCGATTGGCTTACTATCCCTTCCCAAAAGTTGCGGGAAATCACCGCCGGCGTAGTATATTACGATGGCCTGGGGCAATTAACCGAAGTGCGCCAACGCTTGGCCTATTACCCGCATGAGGTCTGGCTTTATTTGCTGGCGGCGCATCGGACAGGAAGAACATTTGATGCCTCGCGCTGGTTTTGTGGGCGATGAAATTGGTTCAGCATTAATCGGGGCGGGGCTGGTACGGGATATTATGAATTTGTGCTTTTTGCTGGGAAAACAGTACGCACCTTATCCTAAATGGTTTGGTAGTGCCTTTCAACAGCTAAAAGGTGCAGCAGAACTTTCGCCTATATTGCGGCGGGTTCAACTTGCTCCCGACTGGCAGGAACGGGAAGCGGCTCTTGTTACGGCTTATGAACATCTGGCCCGTGCCCATAACAGCCTGGGCCTCACCGCGAAAATGCCCGAAACGGTCTCTAATTTTCACAATCGCCCCTTCAAAGCGATTCAGGCCGGAACTTTTGCCCAGGCTATTCTGGCAACAATCAATGACCCAGAGGTTAAACGAATAGCCGCCCTGCCCCTTATCGGTAATATAGACCAGTTCAGCGATAGCACTGACCTTCGTTTTAAAATTTCTTTGCGCTCTCGGCTTAAAAATTTGTATGACACATCGGGATTCTAAAAATATATGTCTGCCCTTACCTTCCCCTAACCAAACCGTAACATTACCCATTTATTACTTTTATTACCACAAAACTTATACAATATCTAGTATAATGTTCACGTATGATAAACATCAGGACGGGTATCGAGGCAACCTCTGGGTAGCCTCTATAAAAGAAAGAAATCATGAATCCTGACAATAATAAAAAAGCTCCAGTCAGCCTAAAACAACGCCGCAGCCGGATTATTCGACTTTTTCGCTGGCTATTATGGGATATAACTCTGGAAAAAACCCAGACTCAGATTTTAGGCAAAAAGTGGGTTGAAAAAGGCAAAGTAGCTCGTAATCGGCGGCGGGCAGTGCGTTTCCGCGAAACCGCTACCGAGTTGGGCGGCGTTTTAATCAAATTGGGACAGTACCTAAGTGCGCGTTTTGACCTCTTGCCGGAAGAATGGATTGAGGAACTTAGCAAGCTACAAGACGCTGTGCCTTCGGTGGATTTTGCCGAGTTAAAACCGATAATCGAGTCAGATTTTGGTGCGCCTTTGTCGGAACTATTTTTGCGGTTTAACGAAGCCCCTCTCGCCAGTGCTTCATTAGGGCAAGTTCACGAAGCCTGGTTGTTGGATGGGCAGCATGTGGCGGTTAAGGTGCGCCGCCCCGGCATTGAGTTTATTATCGAGGCCGATATCGAAGCCCTGAACCGGGTGATTGATTTTCTGACTCGCCGGACGGACCTGGGTAAATTGGCCGACCTGCGGGGCATTGCCGCCGAGTTCAATCGTACCCTTCGCCGCGAACTGGATTACGAGGAGGAAGGCAAGAGTGCCGAGAAAATCAAAGAAAACCTGAAAAATCTCAAATATGTTTATGTGCCAGTAATTTATTGGGAGCGTTCCACCAAAAGAATTCTTACAATCGAATTCATTGATGGGATAAAAGTTACCAATTACCCCGCACTTGAAGAACGGGGCATAGACCGCGACCTTGCCGCTCGTATTCTGGCTAACGCTTATTTGAATCAGGTCTTGATAGACGGCTATTTTCACGCCGACCCCCACCCCGGCAACCTTTTTCTGCGCGAAGGGCCTCATGGGGTAGAGGTTGTATTTATTGACTTCGGCATGATTGGCGAAATCCCGCCCAAAATGAGAGCAGGCATTCGTAAATTGGTTTTTACCCTGGTAGCGCGGGATATAGATGGAGCGGTGGGAGCTCTGCGCGAGCTTGGTTTTATCAAAAAAGAAGAAGATGTTGATAAGGTTCGAATTGCCCTGAGCTTTGTACTGGATAAATTCGTTGGCATTAGCCTGGGCCAGCTAAAAGAGATGGATTTCCGCAAGGCTTTTGACGAAATAAACTATGTGGTGTACAGCCAGCCCGTCTATCTCCCCGCCGATTTCTCCTTTTTAAGTCGGGCACTGGAAACCCTGATTGGTCTTTGCACCAGCCTCAGCCCCAAACTCAACTTTCTGGAGGAGAGCAAGCCCTTTATTCAACGAATGGCCCAGGGCGATACGGTTGGGACAAGCGATAGCAGTCCAATTTCGGGAGCAATGGGAGTTTTGCAAGGGGTCTTCACCCCCGAATTTCTGGAGCAGTTACAGGGCAATTTCCTGAAACTAATTACCCTGCCCCGCGATCTTAGCAATACCCTGGACAAGCTCGAAAACGGGCGCATTCAGGTGCAATTTCAATCCGCCGAGCTAAAGCAGATTGTGGAGCGGGTCGAACGCGAGAGTCGCCTCACGCAAGGGATTATCGTGGGCATCTCGGCTATTTTCTCGGCCTTTCTGCTGTGGTGGACAAGCCGGGGTTTTGGGCGGCGAGTTTGAGGGGTTGTTAGATATTGGTTGATAGTTGTTGGAAATTAGCAGAACGTTTAAAAATCACCTTGCAACAGACCATTCCAGGCTCAGTCGCAGAGTATCGAGGTTCCTTAGCAACAGGAAAGGCTGATATTTACAGCGACATAGATTTACTATGGGAATTACCAGATGAGGAATTCGGAACGACAATTCCCCGCTTAATGACAATTTTAAATGAAGTGCAGCCAGTCGAATCGTTACGTTTCGACCCTGAATTTCAAAACTCTATGAAGCGGCGACTTATCTTTGTGAGATTCTCAGAAGTGCCATTATTCTGGCGATTGGATTTAGAAATTTTCGCCAAATCTATCCAACGCAATCCTGATTATGATGCGACTAATCCAACAGCCCAAAGTTGGGAAAACTGGTCGTGGGCGGAAAGCGCACTCAATAACGTTATTGCGGCGGCTAAAAACATCAAACGGGGCAGGGTGGAAGAAGCAAGACAACTTATATTAAGAGCTTATCAAAGGGTTGAAGTTAGCCAACCAGAGGAGCAATTAAATAAACTTATGCTGAACCTGATTGAGCAAATCAAAGCAAAAGATTCTAATCAAGCGGTATTTGCAAATAGAGTTTGGGAATTAGTGTTGAAAGAACTTGACAATAGCTAGGTAGATTTTCCTGCTAGGCCAATCTAATAGACTGTTTCTCCGGCGGCCTCAAAAATTTAGCCACTTAAAAGGGGAGTACTTATCCATACTCCCCTTTTTCTAGAGAGCCCTTCTTGAAGCTAGCTAAAACTAAGGGCTAGGCGGCTTTTCCCCAAGCACAAGCTGAGTATTTCGTTCATTCTTGCTGCGATTTGTTAAAGTAACAGAAATAGTATCTCCCGGCTTCCTGGTAAGAAGGAATTTAGATATATCAGCCGAGTCCTCAATGGCGGTATTATCCATTTTTATGATAACATCGCCCGCCTGCCATTTAGCCCTGGAAGCGGGTGAATTTGCCACTACCGAAGTTATCAACACACCTTTGTCTACAGGCAAATTATAGCGCAAAGCCACGGCGGAGTTAACATTAGTAAGGTTGATACCCATGTAGGGTCGAACAATAGGTTTTCCCTGGATAAAACTCTCTATCAGAGGTTTGACTTGATTGATAGATATGGCAAAGCCGATACTTTGGGCTGCGCCGCCGTCCAGAGGGCTACTGGCTACGGCAGTATTAATCCCCACTATTTCCCCGTTGAGATTAACCAATGGCCCGCCGCTATTTCCTGGATTAATGGCTGCGTCAGTTTGAATAAGGTCAGTAAGGGATACTCCATTTTCTTCATCAATACTCCGCCCCAAAGCACTAACAATTCCCGCGGTTACCGAAGAGCCGCCCTTCAAACCCAAAGCGTTACCGATAGCTACAACCCAATCACCTACCTCTAATTTAGTAGAGTCGCCCATTTTCACAGTCGGGAGGTTCTGTCCCTCAATTTTGATTACCGCAATATCGTTTGCAGGATCATGCCCAATAAGTCTGGCATCAAATTTGCGTCCGTCATTTAAAGCAACTCGGATATTTGTGCCATTTTCAATCACGTGATTATTGGTAATAATATACCCGTCGGGCGTGATAATAGAGCCAGTGCCAATGCCTTGCCCCTGTTGCACCCGTCCAAAGTTATCCTGAGTTTGAGATAGTACCGAAACCAATACCACGCCGGGCGATACCGTTTTTACTACGTCTTTAATTGAGGGCTGCAAGTTTGTATTTGTATCAAGAGCGGCAGTTTTAGCGGGAACCGCCGTGGTACTGGGGACAATAGCCGCTACCGTGCTTGTATTGCTGGAATTCACGGTAGAGGAAGCTACCAACGAATTAGCCGAGGTTCTGTCAGAAGTTGTAGTAGCGGAAGTGCTAGCATCCAGGCCACTACAACCGATTAACATCAAACTCAAAAGAATGGTTATGATAAAGGCCAGAAAGTGCTTTCTTACACCACCGATGACGGTCTTGCTCAATTGACTGCTCCTTTTTAACAAAATTGCTAGGTTCACATTTTAGAGATTAAGCATAAAATGTTCCCAAGCTCTTCGGTTAATAAAGAATTTATAAGGAGCAAATTCTATTTAGGGTTATCGTTAATTTGAGGGTTGGATTTTGAGGGCTAAATAGTAGAAAAAGTTTTCCCAACGATGCCAATGCGATAGACCGTTTCTCCGGCAGCCTCAAAGATTTTAGCCACCCCATCGGCCTCGCCAGGGGGTACAACCGCCGCGAAACCAATCCCCATATTAAAGGTCTGGTACATTTCATCATTTGGCACGTTGCCCGCCGCCTGGATTAAATCAAAAATTGCGGTTGGCTCCCAGCTTCCGTAGTCAATTTTGGCTTCAAGCCCCGCCGGGATAATTTTTTGCAACTTGCGGAAACCGCTCCCGGTGATATGGGCTAAACCGTGGATTGGGGCTTCAGCCTGGACCGCCGCCAGCACCGCTTTAACGTAAATCCGGGTGGGAGTGAGCAAAACCTCCGCCAAAGTGCGGCCTCTGAGGATAGAAGGTGAGTCTTCGAGCTGATAACGGGAAAACAGGGCACGGCGGGCCAGTGAATAACCGTTGCTATGCAAACCGCTACTGGCTAGACCCAAAATGACATCGCCGAGCTGAATAGCTTCCCCGGTGATAAGATTGGCGCGTTCCACCACCCCAAAGGCACTACCCGCCATATCATATTCGCCCTCAGCATAAAAGCCGGGCATCTCGGCGGTTTCCCCCCCGATAATGCTGCAATTGGCCTGACGACAGCCTTCCGCAACCCCTTCCGCCACCTGTCCAGCTACTTCGGGGTCAAGCTTCCCGGTAGCAAAATAGGGCAGAAATACTAACGGTTCAGCCCCGCGCCGAGCCAAATCGTTGACACACATTGCCACCAAATCTATTCCGACAGTGTTATGCTGCCCGGTCATAAAGGCAATTTTTAGTTTTGTGCCAACTCCGTCACTACCGCCCAATAACATCGGCTCTTTGTAACCCTGGAAACGGGCATCAAAAAGCGCCACCCCGGCCTGTTCGACAATTTCGGGGCGGTAGGTGCTACGGGCCGCTAGAAAGGCACGTTGACTGGCATCATCACCCGCCTCAATATTAACCCCGGCACTAAGATAGGAAAGGGACGGGGGGAATTTATCTGAAGGATTCAAAGCACTCATGCTTCCGAACCACTGCGGCTTTCCAGGAGCAAGGCACTGACGATTTGAAGCAACTCTTCTTCCTTGTAAGGTTTCACCAGGAAGCCATCCGCCCCGACCTCCTCGGCCTTCTGGCGGTGCTTTAGTCCTGCCCGACTGGTGAGCATTATAATCGGCACCGACTGATAAAGCGGACTGTTTTTCAGGATAGAAGTCAGCTCGTAACCATCCATACGAGGCATCTCGATGTCCATAACAATCAGGTCGGGAGGGGATTGCTGCTGAATTATTTCCAGAGCCTCCTGCCCATCCTTGCTGGTGCGTACCCGGAACCCCGATTTTTCCAACATTCCCGAAAGCACTTTGCGCACACTCAACGAGTCGTCCACCACCTGGATGAGCGGGGCGCGCCGCTGGCGGAAAACCTCCGAAGGCGAGTTGCCCAGAGAACTGGTAGTGCGGGCGCGGCGTAGCAGTTCCGGCCCGGCTTTAACATCCGGGCGAACCCGTCCAGAAGTGGGCGAGACATAGCCCGAAGCATAGGAGGTACGGTTAGCCGAGCTACGCAAAAGCTCATAAATATTAAGGATTAAAATAACCTGACCACTGCCCAAAATAGTCGAGCCAAGTAAGCCCGGCATCGCTTTCAGGTGCGTCCCCAGGTCTTTAATAACTACCTCTTGCTGGCCCACCAGCGTATCCACCTGCAAGGCACAACGGTCTGGCCCACTAATAAACAGAATCGGTTGCTCGGTCTGGGCTCGGTCGTGTTCATCATCATGCACATTGCGGCGAAGATGCGCGGGCAGACGCAACAAATCGCTCAGGTTGAGTAAGGGCAAACTCTGGCTCTCGCCATCCAATCGGAAATAAGGTCGCCCGTTAAATCGCTCGATTACCCCGGCATCCAGACGGGTAGTACGCTCCACAACACTGAGCGGAATTGCGTAGGAATATCCCTGCGAGCGCATCAGAACGGCGCGGGTAATGGTCAGGGTACTTGGTAGCCGGATACTGAAAGTAGTGCCTTTGCCCAACTCCGAGCTAACCTCGATAACTCCTTTAAGGTCGGCAATATTCGCCCGCACCACGTCCAGACCGACCCCGCGCCCCGAAATTTCGCTGATTGTTACCGAAGTGCTAAAACCCGGTAAAAACATCAGGTCATATATTTCTTCTTCCGAAAGGATAGCATCAGCTTTAACAAAACCTTTTTCAATTCCCCGTTGCAGCAACATCTGGGTATCAATACCGCGCCCATCGTCGCTCACCTCTATCACCACCTGCGTACCCTCAGTACGGGCCGCGAAAGTAATAGTAGCCTGACGGGACTTGCCCATACTGATACGCACCCCTGGCGGCTCCACCCCATGGTCAATGGCGTTGCGGATAAGGTGTAATAGCGGGTCGCCAATCTCCTCAAAGATGGTTTTGTCTACCTGAGTATTTTCGCCCTGAACTACAAACTGAACCTCTTTGGCCTGATTTGCGGCGATAGTGCGCACCGTGCGATAAAGGCGGGGGGTCAGGTTGGAGAGCGGCACCAGACGCACTTTAACCAACTTGTCTTGCAGGTCGTCGGTGATACGACCCTGCTGCACCGTCACATTTTCAACTTCGTTCCGCAGATTCTCCATTTCTCGCTGGATTGCGCCCAGGTCAGCCACCGTCTCGCTCATTTCGCGAGAAAGTTGGTGAAACTCGGTATAACGATCCATTTCCAGCGTATCGAACTCACCCTCGTAGTTATCCTTGCCATTTTCGGATTTATTGCCGTAAAGCCGTTCAAATTCGCCGTTTTTAGTCGCCCCAATGTCGGAGGTTTTTAATAGTTCCACCTCGTAGCGGGTTTCAAGCTCACGCGCCACCCGTTGCAAGCGACGCAACGACAGGGTGAATTCTTCCACCGAGCGGTTGAGAATATTACCCCGCTGCTCCAGGACGGTGCGGTTAATAACCATTTCACCCACCTGGTTCATCATCTCGTTCAGCCGCTTGATAGGCACGCGCACCCCTAGCTCAACTTCTATAGGGGCGGCAATGGGCGAGCTTGGAACAACCGCCATTGCAGCAACGGAGTTAGCCTCAGCCTGCTCTACGGCAGCTTGCTGGGCCTGGAGTGCCTCAATCGCCGCTATATCCTCATCACTGACTGTCCGTGCTACTACTGGGGCAGGCTCTTCGGGCAGGTGAGCAACCGGGGGATGTTTACGCTCGAAAATAATCGCGCCGCCCAGATTATCTTCGACTTCCTCTTCCTGACCCTGCTCACTAAGAATCTCGGCATAGTGAGGGCGTAAATCGTCCAGCAAGCGCGGGTTTTCAGGTTTTCCGGCAGCCACGCCGCGCACATTTACGTCCATAGCGTTAAAAGTGCGGAAAAGCAGCTGCACTACATTATCATTGACCTGCATCGAACCATCGTAGAGCTTATCCAGCAAATCTTCCATCAGGTGTCCGGTTTGGCTGATGACGGTAAACCCGACCATTGCCGCCGAGCCTTTTAAGGTATGGGCTGTACGACGAATTTCGCGCACCAGTTCGCGGTTGCCCGGGTTGCGCTCAAGGGCAGCCAATCTGGTATCCAAATCCTGAATATGCTCTTCAGCTTCACTGGCAAAAACCTCGGCTAGTTCGGCATCCACTTCCACCCCTTTGGGCGGAGAGGATGGTTGGACAAACGAGGTTGGTGGTTGGGGGTGGAAGGTATAAGAGCTTGGAGTAGGCGGCTCTGGGTCATTAGCAAAATCCACCGGGAGAGCAGGTTCAAGTGACTCTTCCTCCCCCGAAAAATCTTCGAGGCTACCGGTAGGAGTGGCTTCCGGCACGGGTGGCGATAATAGAGCCTGGGCTCCGTCCTGATAGGGTTCAAGCAGGTATAGCAAATCATCCAGCGAGTTTTTTAGCATCTCGCCAGCCTGTGGCTCTGGTTTTAACTCGCCACTTTGCAACAAATCAGCCAGACTTTCAATAATATTGATTTGTCGAGAGACTAACGGCAACCCCATCATCTCGGCGGCCTTCCGCATAGTAGAGGCTTTGTCCTGAATTTTCCCGACCGAGCCATTTTCCACACTGTCCGGGCCGAAGTCGTTAATCAGTTCTACCAGCTTATCCAGATCACTCTGAGCCTCGGCTAAAAAGAGGGGGCCTGGGTCAAAACCAAAATCAATTTCAGCCTCATTTTCGTCGTTCAAAGCCGCTAACGCCGCCGCTTCTTCGTCGGTCAGGTCGCCATAAGCACTTAAATCGGGTTCACCGCCCTCGTGCATGGCCGCGATAGCCGCCTCTACCGCCGCTTCTTCGTCGGCAGTCATCCCAATAAGGGGCTTAACATCTTTTTCCAGGCTATGTTTTAATTCTTCGGCGGCTTCCAACTGGGTATGGCTGGGGACTTCCTCTGACCAATCTTCATATTGGGGAACGAAAGGTTCCGGGTTATTGGTTGGAATTGACAAAGTAGCTTCATTTTCAGGTTCGAGTCCCGAAAGTAAGTCGGCAGCATCGGCAAAGTCATTTAGTTTTTCGTGGGCAAAATTAAATTGGGAGGTGTGCAGGTCGCTACCCAAAGAATCGCGAATACGAGTATCGGAGGCCGTAATATCCTGACCTAAAGTTGCCAGCAAATCGGCATCGCTCATTACAATCCGCCCCGACATTGGCACAACCTCAAATTGAGCCATATTATCGGGAATCATCGGCAGAATTTCGTCTTGCAGTCGGCTAACCTGTTGGTCAACGGCATTAGTGGACAAAATATCATCCAGTCCCGAAAGCTCAACTGATAGCGGTTCAAAATCCAGGGGCTGGTTATATTTAGAAGAGTATTGCCCATTATCAGGTAAATTTACCGGGTTACTCAGCCAGGGTGGGGTGGTCGAATCCAACTGGTGGGGCGGAGTTGACAGATTGCCCATATCATTCTGAAAATCAGTTAAACTAAAGCGAGCCTGTGAGCTACCCCAGCCCGAATTAGCGGAGGCATCCGGGGCTTGGGTCACAATATCATCAAGAGAAAAGTTTGCATTGCTGTCTTCATCCGGTTCAAAGGCCGGGAAAGGATAGGGAAAATTAGCCGCTGCATTTTGAG
Organism: Chloroflexia bacterium; assembly: GCA_038207495.1. GTDB lineage: Bacteria > Chloroflexota > Chloroflexia > Chloroheliales > Chloroheliaceae > Chlorohelix. Next base: position 16,188 of record JBBQZS010000018.1, on the reverse strand, counting down.
TTTTGGCATCTTCGATAGAGGCGACCTGTTCTGCGGGTAAATCTAGCTCATCAAAAACCAAATCAAAAAGTGGGCTGTTTAGCCATTCATCTGCCGCCGCCGGAGTATTAACTGGCGATTGCGCCGGAGTAGGAGGGGGTGCTACCCCATTCCCATTCTGCTTGTTTGGCCCAAGCTCACGCATTAACTCTTCCAGCGATTGGTCGGGCAGGGAGAATGGGCGAGTAGGGGGGGTAATCGGAACAGGAAGGGGAAAATGGGAAGTGGGCGGATTATTATAAGCCGCCGCCGCCATACCGGGATAGGTTGGCTGGTCGGAAAACTCTACTGGCTCATAATAAGGAGCGGCAGGTTCAGGGGTTTCCAGTTCGTCTCGTGACTTCTGAATAAGTTGCTCAATATTATTAACGTGGGCGGTTAAGGCTTGCACCAGGTCGGGGCTAAAAGCTTCGCGCTTTTCATAATAGGGAAACAGGGCATGCTCTATGGCATAACCCTCCTGGCGCAACTCCTCAAGTTCCAACATCGAAGCCGAGCCCTTGATACTGTGGGCCAGCCGATAACATTCTTCCAGGCTATCCCGCGACTTCGGCTTGACCGAAAGCGTCTGAAGATGTCTTTGCAGTTGCGGTATATACTCGCTGACCTCATCCAGAAAGGACAACACAATTTCCTTGTCGTATCCCATAGGTTAGTTTAGCTCCCTACCCCAGAGCCTGTGGGCGGGGTTTGGTATTTTCGCGCTCCACTGGTTGATTGGTATTATAGAAACGACCAGTGGTAACCTCTTCAAACATTGAGTCAAACAGATTATCATCATTTTCACTTAACATCGAATTCAAATCAGCCTCGGCCTCGCCGGGTTTAACTGACGGTGCTTGCAACGAAGGGGTTTGGGAATGTCCGTTGTTAATCGGGAGGGGCTGAAATATTTCCACATTATTATTTTGGTTGACAATCGCCGATGGCAAGGGCGTAAATACGTCCTGAACGATTGGCGGATGGTCGTAGATATTGCCAGCCTGGAGGGCCGGAGCAAAACTGGAAACCTTGAAGGCCGCCACCGAGTTGCGTAATTCATCGGCAGTTCGCGCCACCAGAGCCGTAACCTCGCTGGATTTGCGCCGTAGGTTGGTGGCTTCGGTGGTAAGGGCCGAGATTTCCACCATACTTTGGGCAATGCTGGAAGAGGTAGAAGCCTGTTGCTGAGATACTGCCGAGATGTTTAAAATCAGGTCGGCCAGTTCGTCTACCACTTGCTCAATCGCGCTGAGGGCTTTACCGGCTTCGTCCGCCACTTTCGAGCCTTCCACCACCTCACCCGTGCTTTCCTCCATCGCTATAACGGCGGCAGTGGTATCATCCTGAATGGATTTCACCAGCGAAGCAATTTCGCGGGTTGCGTTGGCACTGCGTTGAGCCAGGCGGCGCACTTCTTCGGTAACTACCGAGAAACCCTTGCCCTGCTCTCCGGCCATGGCGGCCTGAATTGCGGCGTTAAGAGCCAGCATATTAGTCTGGTCGGCGATATCATCAATCAACTTCACGATTTCGCCGATTTGCTGGGAACTTTCACCCAGCCGTTTAATCTTCTTGGCGGTTTCCTGTACGTTGCCTCGAATGCGGTTCATACTGCCGATGGTTTTGGTCACGGCCTCACCACCGTAGCGGGCGTTGGCGCGGGCTTCCTGGGCCACGTTTGCCGCATCACCAGCAGCAGCCGATACCCTTTGAATAGAGATGTTCATTTCATTAACCGAGGATGTCACCGCCATAACCCGGTTAGCTTGTCGGTCAGATACTAAATCAATCTGGCGGTTATTGGCTACCAATTGGTCTACAAAAACGGTGGTCTGATTAGTTGCCGCCTGAATGTTCATAACTGTTTTGCGCAACTCCTCAATCATAAGGTTGAAGGAGTCAGCAATTGCCCCGGTAATATCGGCGGTAACTTCGGCCTGAACGGTCAAGTCTCCTTCCGCCACGGTGCTGATTTCGTCCAGCAGCCGGGTAATCTGCATTTGGAGTTCTTCTTTTTCTTCGCGGGTTTGGATTAGTGCCAAAGTGTTATCGAACATCGCATTGAGTGATTCCCCCAAACGGCCCAGTTCGTCCCGGCTGGTAACTGGTACACGAGCCTCAAAATCACCAATACCAATCCGCCCCAGCACGCGAGAGATACGGGTCACCGGACGAGTAAGGGCGTTGGCAATTACCAGAGCCAGTAAAATCAAAATGATTAAGAAGATACCACCAATGATTAAGGCAGTGGTAGTAATGTTATTGGCGGCGGCGGCGTAGGTAGATTCCGGCACTACAATATAATAATTCCAGTCCTTGCCGCTTGATAGGCGATAATAAGCGGCAGAGAAAGATTTGTTATCAAGGTTAAGGTCGAAATACACATCTTCTGAGTTAAATTTATCGCTTCTGGCCCGTTCCGACACGTCCTTAATTACATCCTGATGCCCGCCAAAATCGAAAACCTCTGGGAAGCGGCCAGAAGCCTGTAACTGAGCCCGACTACCCGCTTCACTGGAGTTGGTAGGTATTTGATATAAAAGGCTGAATAAATATTTATTAAAGTTGGTACCATCGGCGGTACGGCTATCGGCTAGCCGAACTCCCTGATTATCCACCAACATCGTATAACTACCACTACCTGCGGCCTCTTTATCGCGGTTTACAATTATCCAGATTCTATCAAGGTTAACTCTAGTCACAGCCAGACCAATAACTTCCCCGGCAAAATCGCGGATGGGGCTGGCAAAATAGACATAACCCACCACCTCGCCCGTATTTTCGTTAAAAGTTACTAGCTGGGCATCAGAGACATATCGTTGTTGTTTGTTGCCGATTACCGCCTTAAAATAGTTAGTCTTGGTAACTTCGTTGGTTTCCCCAGATTTGATACCACCATCCGGCTCAGAGGTTAGTTCGACCTGCCCATTCAACCCGGCGATGAAAATATAGGCATCAGCTCCAAGGCTCGAAATACGCGAACTAAGCAGAGCCAGAGTATCGCGCTGGTCACGGTCATTAGGGCCGAGGCTGGAACGATCTGATACTGATTTCTTCATAAAACTGCGCACGGCATCGCTGGTAGAAATTAACGAGGTTTCGTTTGAGCGGTCTCGCAAGAAATCGCTGATGGTAGTAGAGGTATTGCGGGCCGTATTAGATAGGTTACGTTGAGCCTCTTTCAACAAACCCTGACGAGCCTGTCCCTGGTTAATCAGGGTAACGGGGATAAGAGCAATTGCCCCTACCACAAGGAAGGCCAGTAACAATTTGTAAAAAATCGGCCAGTCATTTATTCGAATTATACTACGCATCGCTGGATTTCTCCTCCGGGCTTGTTAAACTATGGGCAGCCCTATTGCAAGGTGCTGGGCCATTTATAAAGCAGGCTCAAACTGAAGCATGGCGGGCGACGTAATCACGCGTTGCACGTCCAGCAGAGCGGTGGATTGCTTTGTTTCGGGGTCAGTATACATACCAGCCAGATAATTACTTACCGGGCCATATTCAATATAAGCATCAGGCGCAGGGGGAGTTATAGCCTGAGGTTGCACAAATAACACTCCCTTTATCTCATCCACGACCAATCCAACTAGCAAATTACCCTGATAGGCCACCAAAAGGCGCGGAACCGAGCGACCAAAACCTATGCCCAGGTCAAAACCACCCTCTCTGACTTCGTTAGAATCGTGGCGAGGCAAGCCGAGGAAGGCCCGCAAACTTACTGCCGATACTATTACCCCACGCAAGCTCAAAATGCCTTCCAACCAGTCAACCGTATTGGGCACCGGCGCAACCACATCCGGGTTGTAGCGCAATACTTCCTGCAAATGGTCAAATCGAATACCGTATACCCTGTCTGCCAGGGCGATTAGCAGATATTGAACGGTTTCTTGTCCCGGTTGGGCAGTTGGATTTTGAGTTGTTTCCAAGTTTTGGGTCATAATTTCCTAATACCTATAACAGTCGTTTAACGATAGCGAGCAGCTCCTCGCCTTTAAAGGGCTTGCTCATGTATTCGTTAGCCCCTTGTTTTAAACCCCAGAATTTATCGCTTGCTTCGTTTTTGGTCGTCAGCATAATAACGGGTAATTTCTCTTTACCCAGGCGGGTGCGGATTTCGCGGCAAACCTGAAAACCGTTTTTCTTGGGCATTACAACGTCTAACACCACCAAATCGGGGTTTTCGGTGACAATTTTACTAATCGCATCTTCGCCATCCACCGCCGTAACCACAAAATAACCCGCCTCGCGCAGAGGGGTACTCATCAGGGTTAATTCAGTCGGGCTATCATCAACAACTAAAATTTTCTGAGCCATTTATGTTTTTAGCCTCAAACTTGCTAATATTAGATTCGTTTGACCACTTCTTGCAGGAAGATTTCATACATCTCCTGACATTCAAAACGGACACTTTCTTTTCGTATCATTGAAACATAGTTCTGGAAGGCACTGCGGATAAGCGTCCGAAGAGCCTTTGAAGTCTCACGATAATAGTCATTTCCGGCCTGCTCACCATCTTTGCTGAAGAGGTCTAACTCCTTGAGAAGTTTAACCAGATTCACCCGACCCTGCTGCAAATCCAGAGTCTGGAAAAGTGCCCGGAAGGGCTGAAGCTCCTGCTTCATGGCTCGGCTTACCATATCCACCACCCCCCGCCGCCCACTGACACTTTCGCTTAAACCTATTACATCGTTAGCAAAACCTGCCAGCATTAACAAAGCAGCGTGATATTCGAGGCGTTCCTTGCGTTGGGCCTGGGTGTAGGTTGATTCCATCCGGGAGATGGCGGTAATCAGCCGCAACTGCCGCTCGTCATCGTCTACCGGGGCAATCGTTTCAGGAGCAGGTTGAGCATAGTTCTGAGATTGGGTTTGGGCCACCACTGCCGGAGGAATACTGGACTTGAGCATTTCGCGGGGTATCAACCCCGAAACGTGTTCAAGCGGGCTTGCTTCGGATGCTGGCAAATTGATTAATGATTCTAAAGGCAAACCAGGGTCGCTGACCGGGGCGGTGGCGTGTAAATCCAGGTAAGCCTGGGGCTCGTTCAGGAAGCGTTGCAACATTTGCCCGTCATTAGTCAGGCGGGGCGCACTCATAGTCCAGAGGCCAAGTATCGAACCTTTGTAAATGGGAATACAGGCAGTTTCACCAACTCCCTGACCCTTTGGGGTAGCCGGAACAGTAATCCGCACACAGCCGGTATGGCTCTCCTCGCTCAACATCCGCAAGAATTCCTTAAAACGTACAATTCGTACTTCCAGGTGAGAATAGCGGGTCGGCGGGGTCAATAGGGCGATAGCCGCCCGCATGGCCTCGGTGGTAATTTCGTAGAACCAGTAGAAACGAGCCGCATTTGCTCCCTTCTGGTCTAAAGCTGCCCGATAAGCCCGTTCGCCTTCCAGCAAAACCAGGCCCTGAGCGGTATTTAGATGATAGAAAGCGTGGATAAACCGTCCTCTTAACAAACAAATACCAACGGCAGGAAAACCTTCAACTTCTGGCGCACCCAGTACATAACCCGTGAAGCTCACTTCCGCCAGATGCAATAATTCTTCTTCAAGCTGCGGCCCAGTTGCTACCAGCGAAGTTGCCATTTGCTCACCAGCCGGGAGGCAGAAATAGCGGGTACGATAAATCCCATCGGCGGGCGGCTCAGGAGCATGACGGTCATCAAGGTTCGAGGGTTGCTGAAAAGCACTGATGTCCAACTGGTCAGTGCGAGAGTCATAAGGCGAAAGGCTCCCGGTATTGGTAGGAGTATTTTGCTCGGCAAAAGAAGCCAATGGCATTTTTGGAGCGGGCGTGTTCAGGGAAGCCAGGTCAAAAGGCGCGAGGCTATCGTCATAACCACCCACCGAGAGGGGCGGATTAGCCAGCGGCGGGGGTGAACTCATGGGAGCAGGGCGCAGAGCACCTGTCTGAGGCAAGGGTTTCTGATTATGGGGACTACTAGCCAGGATGCGGTCAATATCATCATTAATACTGGCCTGGGCCGGAATAATTCCCTCGGTGAAAGCGTAGGTGCCAGATTTCCAGCCTAAAAGTTCACTTACCGCATCTATTCCCGTTACCTGACCCCAAATCGAATGATAAAGCTGTCCAAAGAGGAAGTAAAGATTTATCTTTTCTCCGCCCTGTCGGGCAAAACCAAGCTCACCGCTCAGTTTATCTTTTTCAACGGTTCTTAGCAGGGTGGGCAGGTCAGTTTTTTCAATCCGCCCCATTAAATTCAAGGTAGAGTTAGAAGCCATTCAGTATATTTGACCTCGTTATTGTAGCTTGGTGTAGCGACGTACTACCGCCACCAGCTCATTTGGCTCAAAGGGTTTGGTGATATATTGGGTTGAGCCAGCCATTCGCCCCCGAACTTTATCAAAAAAACCGTCTTTACTGGTTAGCATAATAACCGGGATACTACGGTAACGACTTTTGATGATTTTACAAACCTGATAACCATCCATAACCGGGAGCATAACGTCGAGTAGCACAAGGTCCGGTGGGTCGTCGGTAATACTAGCCAGGGCTTTCATCGCACTATCACAGGTATTAACACGGTAGCCCTCCCGTTTTAGGGTAACTTCTACAATTTTTCGGATAGTGGGGCTGTCGTCTACCACCAATACGAGTTTGTTGTCAGCCACTTAAATCACTCTTTCAGAAATTTATCAATGCCATTCTCGCGCCAGACACGCAAGGTCTCTTTGTCTTTTGAATCAATTTTCGCCCCGATAGCGTTCACCGGGTAATTATAGCGTTTTTGAATCTCTTCCCAGTTGCGTTTGATTTTGGGGTCAAGTCCGCCCCTTTTATCGTCTTTGTCGGCCACAAGCTACCTCCGCCCTGACGAAAACCCTGTCTATTAATATAACTTCTGGGTAACAAAAGCAAGCGAGACGGGTCACCCGCCGCGCTGAGAATGGCAATTATAATGATAATAGCAAAGCAACATTACAATAAACCTAACGTTGGCATGGCTTAAAGGCCAATTAACTCGGCGATTTGGCTGGAACTTTCGCTCAACTCCCCCACAGCACTAATTGCCAGCTTCCCCGGTTGAAACATTTCAGCCGCCACTTCTATTATATCCTCTGGTGTTACGGCCCGAATACTACTTACCAGCTCTTCCACTGCGATATATCGCCCGAAATATAGCTCCTGCGTGGCAAGCTGGCTCATGCGGGTGTTACTGGCTTCCGCTCCAAGCAGGATTTCGCCTCGCAACCGCTCCTTGGCCCGCCAGAGTTCTTCTTCGCTGACTGGTTCGGAAAGCAGGCTAATCAGCACTTCTACCGTTCCCCGCAAAACCGGCAAAAGGTTTCTGGGGGTAGTAAAGCCTTCCACCAACATCAGGCCCGCCTCGCGGTAAGGATGATAAACGCTGCCGATTTCGTAAACCCAACCCTGTTGGTCGCGCATTTGCTGGTAGAGCCGCGAACTCATCCCACTGCCCAAAAGGTTGTTCAAGACATAGACGGCGTATCGCTCCGGGCTGGCATAGGAGGCAGCCGGTGCGCCTAGCGTGAAATAAACATGGGCCGAGTCACGCTTGCGAATTTCGACGGCTGGTTGAAAATCGGGAGCTGTCAACTTTTCGTCAACTTTCGCTTGTCCACTGACGGGCAGAGCCCATAGCGCGTCATTCACTTGCCCCACAAAATCATCGTGTTCGACGTTACCCGCCGCCGAGATTATAATCCGGTCTGCCCCGTAATAGTCCCGAAAGAAGGTCAACACAGCATCTTCGGTTATGCGAGCGACACTACTGCGCTGTCCGTAGATATTCTGGCCTAATGGGTGGTCAAGCCAAACCGCCTGTTTAAGAATTTCCTGTACCAGCTTTTCAGGACGTTCCTCACCCGCTTCCTGCTCCTGAAAAATCGCCTCTTGCTCGCGCCGCAAACTCTCGGCATCGAAGAGCGAATGTAACAGGATATCGCCAAAAATATCCAGGGCGTAGGTGCGATAATCGTCCAGCACTGCCGCAAACAGGCAGGTATAATCGCGAGTGGTGAACGCGCCCAGTTGACCGCCCGCCAAATCTATCATGCGAGCTAAAGTCGCCGCGTCCCGACCAGTTGTCCCTTTGAAAAGCAAATGCTCGATGCAGTGAGCAATCCCGTTAAGCTTGCGACTTTCGTGTTTTGAGCCGACTTCGATAATTACCCCGATGGTTAGGCTGCGCACCCCCGCCATTCTTTCGGTGACCACTCGTACTCCGTTACTCAGAACCGTCTTTTTGTACATCTGTGGGCCTTAACCTTACTGCATTGTCTGAGTTGGTTTGGGTGCAATCAGCTTTAAGGTACTGTCCGAACGGGATAAATGTTGCAAACTTCGGGAAATTTAGGTAAAGCTTTAGTTAAACAGTTAATTCATTAATTATTCGTCATTCTAACTAAATCCAACCTAAAGGTCAATACCTGAGCGTCGTTCTGGTACTAACTGCTAACCAATTTATAGTTTTTCGGAGATAGATTAATCATAATAGCTGAGGACAGGTCTCAGATTTGTTGCTACAATTGTTTATGTTGTGCGATTTTTTGTAGGCAAAGAAAAAATGAGGAATTAAAAGTGAGTGTGACCCAGGAAACTAAGCTTTCCGATAATATAATTATCCCACCCAGAGCGCGAAAACAAAGCCTGTGGCGCAATTGGGAAATCGCCAGCCTGATGATAGCGATTGCCATTACCTACATTGGTTTTGGCTTAGTTTCGCCCCTGCGCACCCTCTACGCCCGTTCGGAAGGGGCTACCCCTGCCGAGGCCGGTTTGATGGCGGCGGCTTTTCTGTTTTCTGGCTTTGTGTTTCTGTTTCCCTTTGGTTGGCTCAGTGACCGGGTGAACCGGGTCTGGCTGATTATGGGCGGATTAATAGCGCACGGGCTTATTACTTTTAGTTATCTGTTTGCTGTATCCGGCGAAACTTTTATTTTTCTGCGTTTTATCGAGGGGATTTCGACTGCCGCCGTTGTACCTGCCGCCCGTGCTATGCTGGCTGACCTTACACCGCCGGGACGTAACGGCGAGGCTTTTGGTCTGTTGGGGGCGATGATGACCTTTGGGATGTTTGCGGGGCCACCCATCGGCACAACCCTGGCGGAATGGTTCGGCTTCACGGTGGTCTATTGGCTATCTGCGCTGGTGTTCGTGCCAGCAATTATTCTGGTGCTGGTGACGCTGCGCAATTACAAGCCCAAAATTCAACCCAAGACCGCCGCCGAAAAGCGCGAGTTGCCTAAAGAAAAGCTCTGGACGACCCCGATTATAATCGGTTGTATCGTGCGGGGCGCGCTTGGTTTAGGGCCGGGGGTGGCGATTGCGGCCTGGAGTCTTTTTATGACTGACCTGGGCTACTCACTATCTTTTATCGGCCTGACTTATATGGTTTACGCTATCCCGATGGTAATCGTTGGCCCGATTGCTGGACGTTTTTCTGACCGGGTGGGGCGGTTAGGGATGATGTTTGGAGCAGCTATTCTGGTCAGTTTGTGTTGGATGTCCTACGGGATAATCACGGCCTTTATTGTTATTTTGGTGCTGGGTATAATTGAAGGTACGATGGATGGCATAGCCCGAAGTGCCAACGATGGCTATCTAGCCGACTATAGCCCCGCCCATAGTCACGGCAAGGCCCAGGGTTTGTTTAATGCTGTAACTCAGTTTGGCAGTCTGGCAGGGGCTTTAGCCGGGGGATTCCTCTACGAGTTTGGTCATAACGTCCCTTTTTTGGTGGTCGGGGCGGCACAGGTATCGCTGGTACTGCTGGCTCTGGGGTTCTTGCTGGCGACCCGCAAGAAAGTAATGAGTTAAAAGTTGTTAGTTATTGGTTGTTGGTTTCTAAAATATCACCTCTATAGTCACCCTGAGCTTGCGAAGGGTCTTGCTTATAATATTGAGATTCTTCGGCTTCGCCTCAGAATGACATGTTTCATGAACGATTACAAAATATAGGGTAGACACGGAGGTCTACCCCTACAGGAATTTCTTTTATTCTTACTTCTTCCCCTCTGGAAAGTGCCATTTACCCTTCTCATCTAACAAACCTGTCAGGTCGTTAACCTCGTCAACAGGTCGCCAACCAACCAGCGTATCATCGAATGGAAAGGCCCGTAGCTCAACTTGGTGGAGAATTTCCTGCAAGGCTGCCTCAGAGCGTTCCATAATTTCAGCCGAATAGTTATAGGTTACTTTTCGTTCTTCATATTCGTCCCGGTCAAGGATATAGACCCCTGCCGCCATTTCGCCCCCTCGGGCGACCACGCTTTCTTCGGTCAGATATTGCACATCTAAATCCAGGTCAATATAACTGCACATTTGCCCATCCCACACTACGGGCAGTGCCACATTCACATAATAGCCCCGGAATCCCCAATCGGCGTTCCAGAATAACACCACGTTATAATCGCGGTCTGGATATAATATGGAAAAGGTGTGATGCCGATGGATATGCAACTGGTTATCTTTACCGCTCCAGAAGGGTGCACCAACCGGGCAAAAGAGGGTCAACAGTTCAGGGGTATCGGTTATAACCTGGGCCGGAAAATAGTATCGGGGTAAATCAGGGTACTTGTAAGTCTCCACCGGAACAATTTTCGACGATATTTTTGACATTGTAGTGTGCTTTCTACTAATTATTTTACTTGGCTGGTTATACTAAATTAACCGGGCTATGTCAACGTGTTAGCAGTGCAGTATGGTATAGTAAAACTGTCAGATAAAACCAGGAGGTGGCGTTGAGAATTGTAGAATTAAATTCCGAAAACGAAGTTATTATCCGGCAGGTTGCCCAAATTTTGGTTGAGGCTTTCGCCGACTTTTCGCCAGCCTGGACTACTATGGAAGAAGCGATATCGGAAATACAGGAGTCATTTAAGCCAGGTCGCCTTAGCCGGGTAGCCTTGTCAGATGAAGGCGTGGCGTTAGGATGGGTGGGGGGTATCGAGCAATATGACGGCAATGTTTGGGAACTTCATCCACTGGCGGTAAGTCCGGCCCAGCAGGGTCAGGGGGTTGGCAAAGCTCTGGTGGCGGATTTAGAGGAACAAGTGCGGCAACGCGGGGCGTTTACTCTCTGGCTTGGTACGGATGATGAGGATAACCGCACCACTTTAGCCGATACAAACCTCTACCCCAACCCGCTTGACCACCTTAACCACATCCAGAATCCGGGTCGCCATCCTTATGAGTTTTATCAAAAACAGGGTTTTGCGATTGTGGGGGTTATGCCCGACGCCAACGGGCCTGGTAAGCCGGATATTTTTATGGCGAAACGGGTTAAATAGTTATCAGTTTTTGGTTTTTAGTTGTTGGTGAAGAAGTCAGGAGCAAGAATTAAGAACAAAGAATGGTAATACTTCATTAGCCCTTGACCTTCAATTTTCAACTAACAACCAATAACTAATAACCAATAACTATCAAGGTTATAGGAGACCTTTTAATTAAAATGGAAGAAACTAAACAGAGTGTCAAAGATTCGGGCTGTAGCGTGGATTGGAGTTGGTTGGCTGGGCGCAAGATTGTTAATGCCTGGAACGACTTGCAAAATATTATTATCACCTTTGAGGATGGGCAAACCTTCAAAATCCAGGCCGCTAACTACAAAGGCGAGGCTTTCCTGGCCTTCACCCCTTACAAAGACCCGGACGCTAAATAGAAGTGATTTGTAGTGTAATAGTTGGAATATTTTAATTCGTATAAAATCTGGTGGAAGCATGAATAAAAACCAATCAACCCAGCAAATCCAGGACAAACTTAACTTTATCTATGGTGTAGAGGTGGGGGGGCAGACCTGGGAAAAGATAGCGCAATTGCTGGAAAAATATGCGTATCTGCAAAGTCTTAGCCCGGAGCTTGCCCCTGCCGACCGTCTGACCGCGCAGGACGTAATACTGATAACCTACGGCGACCAGCTACAAAGTGACAATACCACCCACCTCCAAACCCTCCATCGCTTCCTAAACCAGCACCTCAAGGGAATAATCAACACTGTCCATATTCTGCCATTTTATCCCTATACCAGTGACGACGGCTTTTCGGTGGTGGATTACAAACAGGTTGACCCGGCCCTGGGGAGTTGGGAAGATGTGGAGAAGCTGCACGCCGACTTTAGAATAATGTTTGATGCGGTAGTCAACCATATATCAGCCAGTAGCGACTGGTTTCAGGGCTTCTTGAAGGGCGAGGAGAAGTACAAGGACTACTTTCTTGTGACCGACCCCAAGCTCGACTTATCGGGCGTAACCCGACCCCGCGCCTTGCCTTTGCTAACCGCCTTTGCTACCGCCGAGGGGCAGAAATACGTCTGGACAACCTTTAGTGCCGACCAGCTAGACCTGAATTTTGGCAATCCAGACGTTTTGCTGGAAATTACCGAACTATTGCTATATTACGTTGATAAGGGAGCAGACCTGATACGGCTGGATGCCATCGGTTACCTCTGGAAAGAAATCGGCACGAGTTGTATCCACCTACCCCAGACCCACGCAGTGGTGCAACTATGGCGGAGCGTACTGGACATTCTCGCGCCAAATACCATCCTGATAACCGAAACCAACGTCCCCCACAAAGACAACGTAAGTTATTTTGGAAATGGAAGCAACGAAGCCCAACTGGTCTATCAATTCCCGCTGGTACCATTGGTGCTGAACGCGCTGCACAGTGGCAACGCCCAACACCTTCAAAGTTGGGCCGCTACCTTGCAGCCACCCACCGACCAGACCACCTTTTTTAACTTCCTGGCTTCCCACGATGGCATCGGGGTGGTGCCAGCTAAAGGCATTTTGAGCGAAGCCGAGGTGCTGGGGTTGGTGAATACTACCCTGAAGCACGGTGGCAAGGTTAGCTATAAAAATAACCCTGATGGTAGCCAGAGTCCCTATGAACTAAATATAACCTGGTTCGATGCCCTCTCCGACCCAAATGATACTAACGAAAGTCTGGATAGTAAAGTAGACCGTTTCCTGGCTTCCCAGGCGATTTTATTATCCTTACAGGGCATGCCGGGAATCTATTTCCATAGTTTATTCGGCTCGGAAAACTGGCAGGAAGGATTATCACAAACCGGACGGGCACGGACGATTAACCGTCAAAAATTGCCCTTAAACAACCTTGAATCAGAGCTAGACAACCTTGAGTCCCGCGCCAGCAAAGTTTTTTACCGCTACATCGAGCTAATCCAAAAACGCACGAAAGAAAAAGCCTTCCACCCCAACGCCGCCCAAAAAATATTAACTTTGAATCCGGCTCTTTTTACCCTGCTGCGTTCTGGGGGAGGGGAACAAATTCTGGTAGCCGTCAACGTTTCAGGGAATAATCAAAAATTTACTCTGGAAGACTTTGGGGGGAAAGATTTAGTGAGCGGGCAAACTTACCAGGTCGGAACGGCGGTGGAGCTAAAGCCCTATCAGGTGGGCTGGATTAAAAAAATTTAATTTCCAGTAACCGCTTAATTCTTTTAAACAAACCTTTACCAAAGCTATATTTTAAGGCTATTTTCATTAAAAATCTGTTGCACAACCTAAACTAACATTGTATAATAAAACCACGATAATGATAACTTTTGAGGGCTCTGGTTCGATGGTGAACTGTAGTCCACAATTGAAATCATTAGGTTAGGACCAACCAGGGATTTCGAGAACTGGTTGGACAGTGCTATTTTTTGTCGCTAGAAAACCTGCCGACAATGGTGTCGGCAGGAGATTAATGCTAAAGACCTTATCTTATGAGGCAATAAGCGTTAGTTTTTGAAGCAAAGGAGCTTTAAATCTTATGGCTGTCGCGTTAAACCTTCGTGCTGACCGTGAACTTTGGAAGTATATCTACATCGCTTTCCCCTTTGCCAGTGGCTTTCATATAAGTGTTTTACCTGATTATAATCATGTCTGGGCTGAACAACTGTATCGTGAAGACCCAATTCTTCACACCGATACCCTATCCCCGCGTCATCTGCGCATAATTAAGTCAATTGAGCGGCAGGCGCACATTATGGGTTTCGAGGTACGGCGACACCTGGATAAGGCTAGCTAGATAAATTCCTCAGTTCAAAGTTAGTTGGAGTGGGTTTGTAGGGGTACCTGGGGTATCCCTACAAATTTTTATTACTCTTTCGCCTTGCCAGCCTGCCCACAATCAAGTATAGTAGTAAAACTAATTGGGGAAGTTTTTTTTAGAAAGTTTTTGGAATGCGAATCACGTTTCTTGGGACAAGTTCTGGCACACCCACCCGTACCCGCAATGTAACAAGTATCGCCCTGCAACTACCCCAACGGAGTAGTTTGTGGCTTTTTGACTGTGGGGAAGGTACACAGCAACAGTTTTTGCGTTCGCCTCTGCGCTCGTCCCAGCTAGAGAAAATATTTTTCACCCACCTTCATGGCGACCATCTTTTTGGAGTAATGGGTTTATTAGCCAGTCGCTCTTTGCGGGGAGGGGATTTACCCCCCGTTACCCTCTATGGCCCGGCGGGACTGGAAGAATATATCAATTGTTCGATGAGGATTAGCCAAACCCATCTGGGCGGCGACATATCGGTGGAAGAAATAAAACCCGGCCTGATTTTCAGTGACGAGGAATTCAGTGTCACCTGTCTGCCCCTCAAGCATCGGGTCGAGAGTTATGGCTATGCGGTGATAGAACATCCCCAACCGGGGCGATTTATGGTTGAAAAAGCCCAGGAGTTAGGAATTCCACCCGGCCCTCAATATGGGCGATTAAAAAAAGGCGAAACTGTAACCTTGCCGGATGGACGGAAGGTTGACGGGCGCGACCTGGTGGGGCCCGCCCGCCCAGGCCGTAAGGTGGTTTATTGCAGTGATACCATTTTTACCCCGGCCTCAATTGAATTAGCCCGTGATGCCGATGTGCTTATTCACGAAGCGACCTATACCCGAAGTGATGAGGATTTGGCGGTGCGTGGTATTCATTCGACCTCTACGATGGCCGCCCAGGTAGCCCAGGCCGCCGGAGTCAAAACCCTGATTATTACCCATTTTAGCCCACGTTACGAGGCGGGTGAAGGGGAGGGCCTGGTGCAATTGCTCGATGAAGCCCGCGCTATCTTTCCCAATACTCTGATGGCGGAGGATTTTTGGAGTCACGAAGTAACACGCTCGGTTTTGTAATAAAGCTTCATAGTTTTCACTTCCTATGATTGTGATATTTTACTCAATATTCTCAATATTTCTATCCTTAAGGGGTTGCAGCATTAGCTAAAGAGTCGTATCATATTGGACAGGAATGGAATTGGAGAGCTTCTTAAAAATTTACGACTTTCGCTTTGGAACTTACCAGCTAAAACCACCGAAGAAAAATTGTGGCTGAAAATTGGTATGAAGCGAAAATCCTAAAATAGTAACAATGAAGTGCTATAAAAGTTATGAGGGAGGGATGGCAGATGCAGCAAATAGATAAAATTACTCAAGAATCAGCCTCAACCGAACAGGATGATTTTATTACCTTACGACGGGCAACTCCCGCCGATTTTAATGCTATTCGTGAGGTTGCAACCCTCTCTCGCCTTAGCTCCTTCAAACATTTTATGACTGAGGAAGAGGTTGAAGACGAGGTTACCCAATATTATAGCGATAGTGTGCTAAACGGAATTCTTAACAATCCGGCTAACTCCATTTTTCTGGCAGAGCGCGGCGGTAAATTACTGGGCTATTGTAGCGTTTTACCCAAAGACCGCCGGGGTCGCGCACGTTTGCTTCAGTTCTATGTCCGCCCCGAAACCCAACGTCAGGGAGTGGGAGAACTGCTATTCGAGCGGGCTTGCTCTTTCTTACGAGAAGCCGGAACCAAAGAGATGTATATCTCCACCATTGGAGAAAATACCATTGGCCGCCGCTTCTACGAAAAGAAGGGGGCGCAATTCATCCAGGAATATGACTCCATCTGGGACGGTAAAACCCATACCATTATTGTTTACAAAGTGCTTTTATAAGCTATAATTGGTCAAAAGTTAAAAGCAGTTGGTTAAAGAAATTGGCTCGCCCCAAATTGGGCGGGCTTTTTGTTTTAGAGTTTAATTACCTAAAATTGGCGCAAATTAGAGGCAAGCTGCTGAGTTTGCCAAAAGCACCTTAAAAAGAGTAAAAGTGCAGGCTAAAAGGCTTGCTATAAAACAGGTATAGTGCCATACCAGTAATAGGAAATTCCAAATCT
>JBBQZS010000017.1:0-105727 GCA_038207495.1 Chloroflexia bacterium | reverse complement strand
GCATTTCCAGCAAATCTGCCCCATCCTTGGCCCACAGCTGTGGCTTTGGTGGCTCAAATACTATTTCTAAATCTGTTTGTCAGCGGGGTTGATTACCCTTAACTACAAATAAATAATCACCCCCAGCCTCTACCACTTGCTCACACAAATTAGGCTGGCAGAATATCGCATAAAGCCAGTTCTTAAAATAATAACACCTGAATCCCAGGTGCAACCCATCCTGGAAATTTTTATTCGGCAAAATTTAGCCGAGAAAGATTCAGGACAGAAATTCAACCATTTTTATAAAGAGTGGGGTTTGGCTGCCAGTTTTGCGAGTAAGGGCAAGCTTAAATTTAATTACCACTATGATGATTAGCTGGGTACAAAATTGGGGGTGGGATAGACAATTTTCTTTAGCTTAAATTGAGTAAGGGGGTAGGCTACCCTCTCTTATTTATTTCTAGCTTGTAGCTGCTCATTGCACTGTTACCTGTTTTAGCTAATTTAGGCCAGCCAGATTAAGCCCGATATTTTAACAGAATTACCCCCTTATTGATTTCTCCTTAGATGGATTTCAGATTATAATAAATACAATTCCTGACAGGTTATCTTATCCTTAACTTAACCACTTTGAGCTTGTCAGCTTTAAGCTGACCGCTAGTTTTTAGCATTACTAGAGAACTTCTTGATTATCAAAAAGTTTTCGGTGATAAAGGATGAAACAGGCAGGACACAAAGAAACCCCAGATAATAAATTTTTCTGTAGCGAATGGAGTGTTTAAATGACATCACTTTCTGAAGGAAAGACCCTGAGTGAAAATGGAGTAAGCGCGGCTACCATTGCCCCTGCCGAGTGGCTCTCACCTAGCAAATTAGACCAAAAGCGACCAGGGCTAAGGAAACCCCGTTTCACCCCTGGGATGTTGGCCCAGCTAAAAGTTGTGGGTGGGGCAGTTTGGGCCCCAGACGGAAAATATCTCTATTTTCCCCAGGATGTAGACGCCCATTCGCATCTTTACCGCCTGGAAATTAGCACTGGACAACTCTTACAGCTTTCTAGCGACATCGAGGCGGGTGCGCTCCTGGCAATCTCCCAGAAGGCTTTTGATATTTCACCTGACGGTACTCGACTAATTTATCTGGGCGGTAACAATGGCAAGCTGTGGCTCTTGCCAGCAGAGGGTGGCCCGGTTACTCCTTTGACCAGTAGTGAAGGTAGTCAGAGTGCCGCAGTTTTCTCCCCGAATGGTCAACGCATCGCCTTTTCTGTTTCCAATGGCGACATTCAGGCCGTCGCCGTAGTTGAAAGCGATGGTCGAAGTTGGCCCCGGCGGGTTAGCCTTCTGCCAGATGCTTTCGCCTTTGACCCTCAATGGTTTTCCGACAGCCAACGCCTGGTTTATGCCGAGTATGACAGTCACGAGCTACCCTTTGCTGGAACCCGAATTGTAGTTAGCGACTTGGGCAGTTTGGAGACTAAAATCCTACTCGATGGTTGGGCTAATAACATCTACTATCAGCAGCCCCGCCCCTCGCCAGACGGAAAGTGGCTGGCGTATCAATCGGATGAAACAGGTTGGAATAACCTCTGGCTTTTAAACCTAGAATCAGGCGAAAAACAACCCCTAAACCCTGAGCCGCACGAGCAAAGTGACCATAGCTGGTCGCCGGATAGCCAGCGACTGGCTTATACCAGCAATCGAGATTGTGCTTTGCAGGTATGGATAACTGACCTCAGCGGACAGGCCCACCCGGTTGACCAAACTATGGGTGTTTGTACCGCTTTGACCTTTTCGCCGGACGGTCAACGTTTGTGCTATGTGCGCCAAAGCCCCCTGAGCCCCACCAACCTTTATTTGATTGACCTTCAGCCGAATGCCTTACCCTTCCAACTGACTAATAACACAGTTGGTGGTTTGGCGCAGGCTGGCCTGGTAGAACCAGAAACGGTTCATTGGACAAGTCCTGATGGTTTGGAAATAGAAGGTTTACTCTATCGGCCCGCAGATTTCGAGCCAGGTAAGCATCCAGCCCTGGTTCACATTCATGGTGGGCCAATTTCGCAATATCATCGTCGCTGGGATGGAATGGTACAATATTTGGTTGGGCGGGGTTGGGTGGTTATCGAGCCTAATTTCCGGGGTAGTACCGGCTATGGTCGCAATTTCCGCCGAGCCTTGCAGGGCACTTGGGGACAGGAAGATATGTTAGATAACCTGGGTGCTCTGGAATATTTGAAAAAGAATAATCTATGCCATCCTGAACGGGTAGTAGCCTGGGGTGGAAGTGGCGGTGGTTACGCCACCAAGCTACTGCTGAGTAAATGGCCGGATGCCTTCAATGCGGGGGTAGCTCTGGTGGGAGTAGCCAACTTTGTCAGCTTCCCGGAACAGACTGACCGCTTTGCCAAATACCTGATGCATTCGATTCTTGGCCCGCGTGCCGATAATTTCAAGCTCTTTGAGGAACGCTCCCCGGTGACTTATGCCCATCAGGTGAAAGCCCCTCTCCAAATTCTGATGGGTGAGAAAGACTACCGAGTGCCAGTGGCCCAGGCTGATGAAATGGTAGAGGCCCTCAAGAAAGCGGGCATCAGCAACTATGAATACCATATCTATGAAGGGGAAGGTCACGGCTGGCGTAAGCAAATTAACATTCTGGATTATATTAGCCGGATGGAGAAGTTCCTGGAAAAATGGGTATTGGAGCGATAATTACAAGTTTGGATTTTGTCTGCATCCGGCAATAATCAGGTGAACAGTTACGGTTATGGATTGCCCCCAGTGTAATTCGGCTAAGAGTTCCTCAAGGTCGAGATTAACTGTAATTGTTCACCGGGTCAACTTCAGCTTATAATCTTATATATGCCTTTTCAGGAAATTGTTTTAAGTTAGTAAAGGTTCTCTCTGACATCGCGTTCGAGCGAAGCATCTACCTCGGAGGGCGTAATTTCGGCTGGCAAGCCTCTTTAGGTACGAACACGAGTCGGACAGGAATCGTCGCTAAGGCTAGCATAAGCTGGCTTTTGAGCTCAACCTGCTATTTTTAGACTCGTTTGATGCTAACAGATATTCATAAAAAAGCCTTAAAGAAAACGGCTTTGCAATAAGCAATTTCTCCTTAGCGACTCTTTTTGTCCGACTCGTGTTCGTACCACAAACCGCTAAATAAGCCAAAGCGTGGTGCGGCTGAATTTGTTTCGACCACCGCCCTGCCTCAAAATGCTTTAGCTCTCACGCTGGTGGGTCATGCACCCTACCAACCAAATAACTTAGCACCCTTTCCAAGCCCTTGTAAACCAGACTAAATTTGGCAGAGTGGCGGCGACTGCAGCCACGACCAGTTGGTTCAACCGCAAGCTCGGCTTGGGCTACTTCTTCCCCTAAGACCAGCGTTACCAGCACTCCCCAACTCAAACCCAACACTACTTTCTCCAACTCTCGTACTTGACTTTCTTCCCACTTGAAACCATAACTCTTGAAATCCCGAACATCGCCTCAATGGCGTAACGGTATTCGTAAATTCGCACTAAAGTGTAGTCTGGTGGTAAGTTACTCCCCAACATCAAGGCTTCCTGATGAGGAGCATGCCAGATCCCCACCAAACTGCCACTGCGCTAACCCTGTTTCTTGAAAAGTTGTCCCCAGCCCTTGCGACGGCTACCAGCCCGACTTAACCAGCTCTTAACCGATTGCGAGTGACCCTGAGCTAACTTAAACAGAGTTTGACCTTGCAAGCGAACCAGCCAGTGCCAGCCTAAACTAGCCACTAAATCACAAAAGGCCGGACTGCCAAAACCTCGATCCCCCACTACTACCACTTCTACCCCAGTGGGCAGGACTTGAGCGGTTTGGGCTAATACCTGGCGCATGGCTTCCCAGAATTGACCCGCTTTAGCTGGTCGTAAATGCCAAGCCAAGGGGATAGCCCTGGAGCGATACCACAAAGCCGCCACTAACAATCGGGAATTTGGGCTTGAGCGGTTTCGTCCACCAGTACCACCAAGCGTTTAGCCTCAGTCGCTTTACAAATCAAGGCTTGGAGGGCTGGACGGTAAGCCCTTTGCCAATCCAACTCGGCATCATTGCCAGCCGACGCAAGCGGCGTTTCCCACTCGCTATCTTAAACGAGCAGGGTAAGACACTAACTTGACGATAAGCCAGGCGACTAAAGACCACCGATTGGCTTACCAAGAGGCCGAAAACGAACCAGACTAAGCGGGGTTTAGCCCATTTGGATAGGCTTTTACATTGGGCATTAACAAAGGTTTCTACTATTTGGTAGAATGGATTACAAGTGGACATTGTTTGCTCCTTTGGGGTTTTGTTTTTTACGTTTAAGGAGAGCTTAACATGTCCTCTCTTATTTTGTAGTTAATGTCCTTTTTTATGAAACCTGTCCGTCCTTAAACCTGTGAAGGGAGGGGGTAATTTTTATGTTCCCTAACTAGACATCCCGGAAATCCTTTGCTATAGTTAGGGCAGGCAAAATAAACAATTGCTGTAACCCATTCCGAACATTCACCTGAAAAACCTTTCGCCAAACTAAAAGGATGACTCTGTGAGTATTGACCTCGAACGCGCCCGACGGGAGACTCCTGGCTGCCAAGAAGTGTTGCATTTCAACAACGCCGGGGCCGCCCTGATGCCAAACGCAGTATTGGAAGCGGTTATAAGTCATCTGCAACTGGAAGCGCACACCGGGGGCTACGAAGCCGCCAAAAAAGCCAACCTTCAAATAGAAAAGGTATATCAAGCCCTGGCGACTATGTTAAATTGCGGGGCGGACGAAATCGCGATTGTTGAGAATGCTACTCGCGCCTGGGACATGGCCTATTACTCCATCCCCTTCAAACCCGGCGACCGGATTTTAACCTCATATGCCGAATATTCCAGTAACTATATTGCCCACCTACAGGTTGCCAGGAAAACCGGGGCGGTAATTGAGGTTATCCCTAACGACGAAAGCGGGCAAATCTCGCTGGAAGCCTTGCGCAAGGCCATTGACGAGCGTACCAAACTAATCGCCCTCACCCATGTGCCAACCAATGGCGGTCTGGTAAATCCGGCTGCAGAGGTCGGCAAGATTGCCAAAGAGGCCGGAGTTTGGTATTTACTGGATGCCTGTCAGTCGGTTGGGCAGATGCCGATTGATGTTGAGTCCATCGGCTGTGATTTTCTCTCAGCAACTGGGCGCAAATTTCTGCGGGGGCCACGCGGTACCGGCTTTCTGTATGTAAATCGGCGCATTCTGGAGCAACTTGAACCGCCTTTCCTTGACCTGCATGCGGCGGAGTGGGTCGCCCGCAACGAATATGTCATCCGACCGGATGCCCGCCGTTTTGAGAACTGGGAAACCAATTATTCTACCAAAATTGGGCTGGCGGTAGCGGTGGATTACGCCCTGGAGTGGGGTCTGGTTAATATCAAGGAGCGGGTGCAAACTCTGGCGCAATCCCTGCGCGACCAACTGGCGACAATCCCCGGCGTAAGTGTTCACGATATTGGAGTCGAAAAGTGCGGCATTGTCACTTTTAAGGTGGCGGGCAGGGATTGCGCGGAAATCCAAAGCTGGCTGGCAGAGCGCAAAATCAATACTTCGGTTTCGACTATGGAATATGCTCGCCTGGATATGGAAGAACGTGGACTACCCAATCTGATGCGTGCCTCGGTACATTACTATAATACTGAGGAAGAAATTGCGCGTTTCTGCCAGACTGTAGAAGAGTTATGAGTGCTGAGTTAAAAGTTGTTGGTTGTTGGTTATTAGATGTTGGTCAGACAAGCCTCACCCTACCCGTAAGCTGGCTTCTACCTTTCTAATGGAGCGGGGAAATTGTTCCCCCTTCCCTGGATCAGGGAAGGAGGCTAGGGGGTTAGGTTTGTTTTATTATTCTGACTCCTGACTCCTGAATTCTGACTCCTTTCTTGAGGTTGAATGAAGAAACTATTTCCCCTTTTAATAGTCTGTATCCTTCTGACCGCGTGTGCCGATGGATTACCGAGCAATGACGTGGCCCAACGCTATCTGGAGGCAATCCGAGATGCCAATTACGGATCGGCCTACGATTTGCTAACCGCCGATTCGCAACTCAAAGTCAGCAAAAGTGATTATAGCGACCGCCTAACCCGCGCCAAACAGGATAGCAATATTATCAAAACCACCATTGTAACCGTTAATAAAGACGCTACGGTTGTAGGCAAACGAGCCAGCGTTACCTATCAACTTGAATTAACCCTCCAGAACGGCCAAAAATTATCCTTGTTTGAGGCAATGGTGCTACTGCAACAGGAAAGTGGTTGGCGGGTAGTCTGGCCTCCACAATAAAAAGTGCTGAGTACTGAGTTGAAAGTTATAAGTTTGAGTTTTGAGTTAAAAGAAACTATTCAAACCTTATAACTCATAATTCAAAAATTTATTAATCCTCCTCTAAGCATACATTGTGAAACTACTTTGAAGATTAAACGTAGATGTGAAAAGACTGTTATACTCACGGGTAATTTGGTCAGTAACGAAAGCCAAAACGCCCCCTAACTTGCTTAACGACAAAATGGAGAGATAAAATGCAAATACTGGTGGTTGATGACGACCCGGAAATTCTGGACATGCTCTCGCGGGGTCTAAAATTCGAGGGCTATGATATAAGGACTGCCATGGATGGTGAAGGCGCGTTGTTACAATTCAGGGAGCAAGCCCCCGACCTGGTACTTTTAGACGTGATGATACCGGGGATGGATGGGTTAGAAATTTGCCGGGAGATGCGGAAGGTGCGCGATACCCCCGTGCTGATGATTACCGCCAAAGACGCAGTGACAGACCGGGTGGCGGGTTTGGATAGCGGTGCTGATGACTACATCGTCAAGCCTTTTGCCTTTGATGAGCTGCTGGCGCGGATTCGGGCGCATTTGCGGCGGACAATGCCCGGAGAAGCCCAAATTTTGCAATTCTCCGACCTGACCCTCAATACTTCGACCCACGAAGTCCGGCGCAACGGGACGCTGATTGAGCTTACCAGTAAAGAGTTTGAACTTATCCAACTTTTTATGCAACACCCACGCCAGGTTTTGGGTCGGGAATTTATTTACGATAAAGTTTGGGGCTATGATTTCGGCGGCGAGTCCAATATTATCGAGGTCTATGTGCGCTACCTGCGTAGCAAACTGGAAGGCGAAGACCGCAACAAATTGATACATACCGTGCGCGGGGTAGGCTACGTCCTGAAAGATACCGATAATTCCCAGGTCCAAGAATAAAGAATTAAGAAGCAAGAATGGGGAATTAATCTCATCTCCCTTTGAAAGGGAGAAGCCGGCTTACGGGCAGGGTGAGGGTTAGTTAAAAAATCCTGGCTATCCTATCCTGTTCATCCTTGTTAAATTCTTTTCCGACAACTGACAACCTATAAATATGCCAAAATTTATTAACAACCTTTCGATACGCTCCCGGCTAACCCTGGTTTTTTCGGGGGTGGTCTGTGTGGCGATGATTATCGTCAGTTTGGCGGTGTATCGTTCGGTGGTTAATAATCTGGGTGAAGAAGTTGATCGTGATTTACGGGGGCGGGCGCAGGATGTCAGCCGCTATGTCGCCGCCAGTAACAGTTTTACCGAGAAAGATTTGCAAGAACTGGCAGCTATTTTCAGTGGGGTAAAAGTCAGCCCCGAAACCGGAATGCCGATTGTAGCACGCGGCAATAATGAGCTAATTACCAGTAAAAATGACCTGGCTGCCGCGCTTACTTACGTGCAAATTACCGACCCCAACGGTAAATTGCTGAAAGCGGTGCCGGATGTTACCCTGATGACCCGCCCCGAAAACCAGAAATTACTACGCGAGTTAATCAAAGACAGCTTCCAGTTTTATACCTTGCGAATTTCACCCAACCAGGAACAGGTGCGGGTTTTTACTGAACCAGTTTTACAGCGTGGCAATCTGGTAGGTTATGTTCAAACCGTCCGCTCCTTGCAGGAAATTCAGGCTGTCACCGATAGTATTACCCTGCCCTTTGTGATTGGGGCAATTTTTATGGTGGCGGGTCTGGCGGTTTTTGGCTGGTGGGTTACCCGCAAAGCCTTCGAGCCAATCGAAAATATTACCAACGCGGCCTATCGGATTGGGGTTAATAACGATTTTGCCGAGCGGATTGTGGTTGACCCCGCTTCTAACGACGAAGTAAGCCGCCTGGGACGTGCTTTCAACAGCATGCTTGATAGGATTGATAAGAATTTCCACTCCCAACGCCAGTTTATTGCCGACTCCTCCCACGAACTTCGCACCCCCCTGACGGTTATTAGGGGTAATCTTGACCTGTTAAGGCGCAACCCCGACCCCCAAAATCAGCAGGAATCACTTCGGGCGATTGAGCGTGAGTCGGTGCGAATGCAACGACTGGTGCAAGACCTCTTACTTTTGGCGCAGGCTGATGCCAAACGCTCAATCGAATTAGCCGAGGTGCAACTTGACACGGTGGTGCTGGAAGTTTATATGCAAGCCCAGGTTTTAGCCAGTGCCAGACATCAATTGTTTAAGATGGAGCATTTTGAGGCGGCTCAGGTGGAGGGGGATGCCGAGCAACTTAAACGAGCTATTCTGAATCTGGTGGAAAACGCTATAAAATATACTCAAGAGGGCGGGGCGGTTACGGTGGCTTTGTATGGCGGCAAACGCTGGACGCGGGTGGTTATCAAGGATAATGGGGTTGGGGTTGACTCCAAAGACCAACCTCACATTTTTGACCGCTTCTATCGGGTAGATAAAGCCCGTTCGCGGGGCACGGGCGGCACCGGACTTGGTCTGGCGATAGTAAAACATATTGTGGAAGCACACGGTGGACGCATCAGCCTGGAAAGTCGGTTGGGGCAAGGCTCAACCTTTACGGTCTGGTTGCCCCTGCTCTCCGAAACCCCGCCTACTCCCGACGACGAAGCCGAACTCGAACCCACCCCGCAACCTGTCGGCGGAGGAGTGAAGGAACAAGAATAAAAAGGCCGTAAACCTCTGTAACTCAGCACTGGTAGCGTGCACCTCGCTTGTCACCCTGGGTGTGTGAAGGGTCTTGTTTAAACAATTAGATTCTTTGGCTTCGTCTCGCGCCACTTTGGGGGTGACTTTACTCGTGAACGATTACCAGCACTGGCACTCAGCACTTCTTTGATATCCTATCCGCCCTCATTAATTAGCCCCAAATAGTTAAGAATATCTTAATTTGTAGTTCCACAACTGGACATAATATGATATAATATTTTTAATTAAGTAGATATGTTAAGTGGTTTGCTTGCCAAAAGAGAGCCGGGTACCGTGAGTCTATTATGGGACTCTTAGTGCGCTACTATTCAGGAGGTGTACCATTAGTACCGGCCTACATCAGGGGGAACAAGAATTGGCAGAGACAAATGTGAATGAAACAAACGCCCTATTAGTTCAGGGCTTCAAAGCGGCCAAAGAGGGGCAACGCGAGTCAGCCTACTCGATTTTTTGTGAGGTGGTCAATCGTGACCCCAATAACGAACTCGGTTGGCTCTATCGGGCTGCCGCTACCGATGACCTTTCCGAAGCCTATGTCTGTCTGCAACGTGTCTTGAGTCTGAACCCCGCCAACACCAAAGCCCAACGCGGCTTAGAGCGTATCCAGTCACGGATTGAAGAAGAAGCAGGTGGCCCGATTGCCACCAAAACCGAAGAAGCTGCCCCACCCCCCACCCGGAGCAATCCCCCCACTGAAGGGGTGAAAATTGCCGAAAACGAGGTGGTTTCGGGGTTTGGCTACAACCAGCCCAATGGCGACTATTCAGGCACGCAGCCTACAAATCAGGTTTTTAATCCACCCCAAAACGTGGTGCCTTTCCCAACCACCAATCGTCCCGGCCCGACCATTCCGCCCTTTGGCGCACCACCGCCCTTCAAGGATATGCCCGCGGACGACGATAATGAGGTTGTAACTGATATTTTTGACCGAACTGATACCCAGCCCCGCTATAACATGCCACCCCCGATGCCGCCCACTCGCTCCTTTCCGACAATTAATGTTCCGGCAAGTGAGGATGAGGAGGATATTGGCTCACAATTTAGTTCCGACCCTAACCAACCGAATTTCACCGCTCCGAGCTATGATGACGAGCCAGATTTTGCCGCTTTGCGCGAAGAAGTGCCGCCACCAAAACGGGGACTTTTCGGGCTAGGCAGTCGCAAGGAAGAACCCCGTTTGCAGCAATTCGGCGGGCGCACCAATACCAACCTGGACGAACGCGGGGTGCAACGTCAGAAAAAGACGCGCCGCAACCTGCTGTTTGTCTTCGTTTTGTTGCTGGCAGTTGTGATAATTCTAATAGCCGCTCTGGTGCTAAGAAACAATAACACCGTGGTGGATACAGGCGGCGACAATTTAACCGCCGTGACTACCGTGACGGTTGATACCACCAATGGCACAGGAACAACCGTTGCAGCTACCACTACCACAGTGGGGATTGCCACCACCCAGGCTCCTACAACTACCGCACGACCTCAAACGACAACTGCTGCGCCAGCTACAACCGCCGCTAACCCAACAACGGTTGCGCCAACCACAGTTGCAAATCAGGCAGCCCCAACTGCTGCTCCCGTCCCAACTCCGGCTGGTCGTGCGATTATTTACGCCGTACGCGGGGGTGACAATTTAACCAACCTGGCAAAGACTTACAATACTTCAGCGGAAGCGATTGTCGCCGCCAACCGTGACCCGGCTGCCCTTGACCAGAACGGGCCCTTGATTTCAGGCACCGCGCCAAATTACCAGATTTATGCCAACACTCGGCTGGTTATCCCGGTACAACGGGCTGACTTCCGGGGTCGCGCCACGATTGTTAAACAGGGCGACACCCTGGATAGCATCGCGAATCGGTTCAAGGTAGCCCCGGCTGATATTCTGAAATTAAACGGTTATGCGGCGGCGGGGGATATTAAAGCTGGCGAACCGCTCTTGCTGCCCTAAAACTCTAATCTAATAATGAGTAAAATCCCTCTTTCCTTTATCGGGAAGGGGGATTATAATTTGGGGAACAATTACAAATTTTATATAAACTTAAAGGCGACCTGGACAAAATGGCTAACTCAGAAGAAAAATCGGAACAAGGCGAAGCCCCTGCCAAAAATCGCAAAAATCGTTTGAAAAAGAACTCAGGTAAAATGCTGTTTGCTACTAGCCTGTTTGCTACCAGTGTTTTATTATCGGCTTGTGGCGGACGGGATTGTGTACAGGTATACCAGCCCGTTGGTGCCCCTGGCTCATCCGGCTTCACCAATTCGAGCCCAACTCAACCCCAATCCTATTGTTATAGTAGTGGTGACCGCTATTATGGCACCAGCTACGTCTATGTGGGTAGAAGCTTCATTGGCGGTAGCAGTGGCAGCAGTAGCTAATTCAAATTAGTTAAATTCAGTAGTTAAATTCAAATGTTACAACCTGTACAACTTTATCGGCGTTGGCGAGCTGCCGCCGGATTAGATTTTGCCATGAATGTTCCAGCAGCCCCGTTCTCCGAGTTAGGGGCGATTTCGCAGCTTGACCCAGCCGAAACCGAGCAACCCCAATCTGAAACATTAGCCGAATCTATCGCCGCCGCCCTTTGCCACAGTGAAATTGCCCAGGAGGTGCTGGGGGGACGCGCAGCTTTTGTGATAGACCTGCCGGGCTACCTTTCGGTTGGGGTAGGAGCATATTTACAAACTGAAGGAATTGCCCCTGTTTCACTGCTGGCGGGGTTTTATCAGCAAAATGCCTTTCTGGACGGTTGGCCGGTCCTGCCCAATCTGGTTTATTTCGGTAATCTTTTGGGTAGTTATTCCGGGGAAAAGGGTTTTGCCTTTTTGCTCGAACGAGAGCGGCTTCCCGACCCTGAACCTGACAAGTACGCGGTGCTGGAGCAATTTGATAATCGCTACACTATCGGGTCAATTTTCTTTCCGGAGTTTGAGTTGATGCAATCTAAAGGGATTCAAGCTCTGGTGGATGTGCGCCCGCTTGGTCAGGAAGTTACCCCCGATTTGCTGGATTATTACCGGGAAGCCGCCGAGGCCGATTTCAATATTTATAGTAGCCGCCTTGACCTGGAAAAATTAATTTCAGTCAAAAGTTGAAAGTCAAAAGTCAAAAGTCCAGGAAAATCTAAAGTCAAATATCTAAAATCTCAATAGTAATCAGTAATAAGTTGTCAGTAATTAGCAAATTCTTTAACTCAGCACTCGGCACTTTTAACTCTTTACTCTTTTCCAACAACCGACAATTATGCGAACACTCAGCCACGAACTTTTAGCAAAATTAGGCGAAAAACGTTTTGTAAATACTGCCCTTGCCTTTAACGACCGGGCGGCGGTTTGTGATGGCTTAATCGAGAGTCGAGTGCGGGGACAGGCTTACATTGGTCTTAATGCAGTGGTGCTATCCCCGGACGAGTTAACAGAGTTAAAACGACTGACCGCGCTCTTTGGCGACATTATGACCAAAGCTTTGCAAGCGATTGTCAACAGTAATACCGAAGAACTAAAGAAGTTGGGCTGGCCTGCCGAATTAGTCTATCCCCTGCAAAATGAACCGCCCAATCGCTGGCTCACCCCCATAGGACGCTTTGACTTTGCCCAGGACAGGCAGGGAATCTGGCAGCTCATGGAGTTTAACAGTGATACGCCAAGCGGCTCACAGGAAGTTACGCTGGTGGAGGAGCGACTCTGGCGGTTTTTGGGCCGTGTGAGTGAGGTAGCCCGCCTGAACCCCGAAATCGGAGCCCAAATGACGAAAGCTTTGTGGGATGAAGCTCTGTTTGCCCCGGTTGCGCCGGGTTATGCCGAGGTTTACGGCCCGTTACGACTGCCTCATGTTGGCTTTATGGTACGGGGTCGCCACCTGACCGATTTGGCCCAGGTTATCTATTACGCCCAGGGATTGCAACAGGCCGGGTTAAAATGTACCATCGGCGACCCCAATAATCTGGCGTTGTTCGGCAACCGGGTCTATTTGCTGGGGCAGCCGATAGACGCGCTTTACCGCCTCTTCCCGATTGAACATCTCTCCAAAGAGCCACTTTTTGCTGCTTATATACAGGCCAACCTGACTGCCAGCCTGAAATGTCTGAATAACTTGCGGGGATTTCTGGCCCAATCCAAGGCGATTATGGCCTGGGTCTGGCGGGAGCAGGAAAATACTGAACTGTTTAGTGCCGAGGAGCGCAAAACTATTCAGAATCACCTGCCCGCCACTTACTTGATTCAGGATTTGCCTGACAATTTTGACCGAACACCCTATATAATAAAAGAGTTCTATGGGCGCGAGGGGTCAGAGGTTTACAATGGGGCGGAGTTGGAAGACGAAGGTTGGGCCGAATGTCAAAAGTGGGGTACTTTTGTGGCCCAGAGCCGTATCGAGATTGCCCCGCAAGACCACGCCTGGGTAAATGAGGCCGGGATTGTAGCGCAGGGGGAGGTTTTCCCTTGCGTTGGCAGCTTTTTAATTGGCGGGCAATGGGGCGGTTGTTATACCCGCGTAGGCGGGCGGATTACCACCTCTCAAGCCCAATTCGTACCGACATTGGTGGATTTATGAATATAGAGACAATCGGGCAATTGGTCGAAAAGAATTACGGCCAAAAGGTTAAACGGCTGGAAGAATTAAACGAACGGGATGGGCAGTATGTTTTGCTGGCTGAAACTTCGGGCGGCAAGTTGATTTTGCGCCTTTGTCCGCCCAAACGCAGCCAGCAACAGGTTTTGTCCGACCTGGGAGTTTTGACTCTGTTAAATAAGGCCGAGTTCCCGGTGCCCCAGCTTCACCCCACCGTTACCAAACAACCGCTCTGGGAATGGCAATCAGGTTGTTGGGCCTATGCGGTGGACTATATCGAGGGTGAGCAGCCCGAAGTAGATTTACCAACCCTGAACTGGTTGGCCCAAACCCTGGCCCAACTTCATATTTTTGTGGGCAAACCTGCTGAGTTTCCGGCCCAGGTTGATTGGCTGGGTGAACTGCCACTCAGTATTGCCAGAGCCGAGGCCGCCAGCACTCACCCAAAATGGGGTAAATTGGCCCGTGAAGTAGCGTCAACCCTTAAATCCCTGCCCGACCTGAGCATTTTACCCATTGGCCTGATTCATAGTGATGCCCACGAGGGAAATCTGGTGCAAAGCCCCGAAGGTGAACTTTATCTGGTAGATTGGGAACAGGCCGGGGTGGATAAGATGATTTTTGATATTGCGTTAGTGCTAGGGTGGCTGTGTGTATGGCCGCAAGAGTCAAAAAGCAGTCTGTTTGGGGATGCACCTGACAAATACGACTTTGACGAGGAATATTGCACCAATTTCCTGACCAATTACCAGCAGGTGCGCCGCCTGACCGAGCCTGAAATGAACCTGCTTGGGCCAGCCATCCGTTTTGTCTTAGGCTGGTATACTGCCCGTGATATTGAGCGCGAAATTGCCGAGCCGGGCGTTTCGGATGGTCTGGCCTTCACCAACTATGCCATCCTGCGCAGCGTTACTCCCGCCTGGGAACGCCGACTGACCATATGGGCGCAAGAATCAGCCCAATAACCCTTTTTATGTAACAGTTATATCAAGTTCTTATAAATAGGGCTTAGTTGAAAGTTTGGGATTGTTAAAAACGAAGATTTTATCGCTTGAGGTGGTTTGGTCTACATTCCCCATCTTTATTACTTTGATTCAGTAATAAGCATTACCTTATCACCCTGAAAATAAAAAATATTTTGATGATACATCATAAAATCTGGAACTTCAAGAACGGTTCTATTTAAATACGTTGAAAGCATTGCGTACATTAAACCAAAATTAGTACCCAGCCTGTGTTCATCTTCACCAAATGGACTAAACATCCACTTATTTATTTCACCAACTTTTTCTGTATAATGTTCAGGTATAATCCGGGGTTGGAAGCTTACTGAATTGGCATTTCCATGAAAAATCAGACCACTATCTAAAAGGCAAATAACATTTGGTAATTCATGAATATTATTTTCTTTTGATATATATAACTCTTGGATATCGGCATGGTTAAATTTCATTGAATCTACGAAAATCATAAAAGCAAACAAAGGGTTCAAATCGGCGACATCATTATGGCTTTGAAATTTCCCATGTAATACTCCACCATTATGTATAATATGGTCAACAGAAATTACTGGTTCCTTTGGCTTTCGAGCAAGATTTTCTTTTAGAAATGCCAGTTTATCAACAAATTTGTGAATATCCTTTTGACCTTTTGAATAAGTAGATTTGACTTCCCCTATAGCGTAAACCGACTCATAAGGAAAATATTCTGTTCCATCTTCACCCCTAAATAAAATAGGGCTTTTATTGTCGGCTATTATTATGTCGAGTTGGCTACTAACATTCCATTGGTTATCAACTATGTGGCCTTGACCGACATAATATGGCGAAGGTAGCTTTCGCCGTAAGACATTTCGTATAGCTCTCTCAACTTCTTCTCCAGCAGCTTTAATATTCTTGGTCGAGTAAATAATTCTAGCCCTCTCTAAAGAATTCTTGATTTCTTTAGCATCTGCTTGTAGTATTCGCTTCATCTGGTCACGTACTTGTAGTTTCTCAACTTGGGGAGCTTTGGGGGTTCCATTTTCCATATAATTTCTTCATCCTCTACAAAATACGAACTATTGCAAGTGCTATCACTACGCTAAAGCAAAAATTTAATGCCTGTTCCATTGGAAATATTTAGCTGAAAAGAATGGCTATGCGAGATAGGCGAAGTGTATAGCAGCCTGCCCGCGCTATCCACCACTTTTACCTCGGTGGCTTGCTCCACGAAAAGCTCGACTTTTGCCGCCAGTTTATCCCCAATTGTGTATGTTATGTCAACCTTAGCCAGATGCCAGCTAAATTGCCCAGCCTTGTAAACCTTGCCCGGTTGCAGGAGTTCGGCAGGGAGGTTAGGCGTAAGAGTAAAGCCATCCGGTTCACCCGCAAACCCCACCACATAGCGCAGCAACAAATAAACCGAGAGACAACCCCAACCATAGACCTCCGCCCCACCCCCGCCGCGTGGGGGATTAGCGTTAGGGGCGACCACCTGCGGCCAGTATTCACGCGCTACCCCCGGCATGCCCCCTTTTTCCGGGTCTATATCCGCCGGGTTAGAGTCGAGCCAGCGATACACCGGGTCTATAATTTGCCAACTATGCCACGAGGCTAAATCAGGACGCTGACTTTCGCTGCAAGCCTCTATCAGGCAAAAGGCCACACTGGGCCACATCAGGGGGTGAAAGATATTGCCATGTTTGGGCGGGTTTTCCAGCCGGGGCATCAGGGCGGCTATCTGGTCGGGCGTGGCGACCCGGCACAGCAAAGGGGCAAACTGCATCGTGTCCAACACGTTGGTAAACTGGTTTTGGGCCATATCAAAATCGTGAAACCAGTTATTATGCCAGAGTTGTTGGGTCGCCAGGGTAAAACGCTCGCCCAATGCTGCCCACTGAGGAGCGTCCTGCCCAAGTTCCACCGCCCATTCCGCCAGCAACCGACAACTTTGGGCTAAGGCCGCCTGTAAATCCACTGGCCAGATATGCTCGGTAATCGCGCCCCCGCCGCTAGGGTCATCCTTGATGCCAAAGCGGGGCGAATTATCCTGTCCGGCCTCCCAGCTACACTTATAATAGGGTCGCCCTTGCGCGTTAACCCGCTGGGTAATCCAGAAACCAATGTAATCTTCCAGGTAGGGATAGAGTTTGCCCAACCACTCCTTATCGCCCGTTAGTTTGTAAACCAGGTTGATGCAATGAAAAGGGAAACACCACTCCGGGGCGGTGCCACAGGGCGTACCGTCCAGCGCAATCATATTGTACGAGCCATCCTCGCGGCTACAGGGAATATTAGGTTCGGGAGAGTCGGCGAAAGTGCCATATAGCACCTCTTTGGCGGCTTCGGGGTCGGCATAACTAAAAATCAGCATATCCAGAGCCGCTTCCGCCAGCACGGTGCGCGGCACTTGAAGTTGCATTGCATCCCAACGATTCTGATAAATTCCCAGCGGGCGGCGCACCATCATTCGCATCGTTTCAAAATCGTAGACCACCCCCCGCCGCACATGAGCGGGCCAATCCCCCGAAAGTTTGGGCGCATTTCGCCAAAAGATGTTATTTTTAGCCATCTGCTCGCTCAGGATTTTACCAAGATCAAAACCATACCCAGAAAAACTAGGGATAGCGGCTTCGATGGCCTGTTTCTCGCTTTCGCCCCGACCTACAGTTAGTATAAGACCCCCATTTGAGGTTTCTTTTATCCCAATTTCGATTTCGCTAAACCCAACCAGACGATTATCTAAATTATTAGGTTGTGGGCTTTTACCCTGTAATATTTCACTTACTGATTCAAGATTGGCTAGATTAGAAAATGAATTAGCCTTAAATTCAGCCGTAGAACTTTTGCCAAGACGGCCTATTCCCAGGTGGAAGTGAGTTCCTTCCTGATAAACCCCGATGGTATGGGCGGCAAACACCTCACTATCTTCAGGTTGATAAGGGGGGGTTAGATAAGACCGAGCAAACATTCCACTTTCCCACTTCAAACCTTGCCCAAGATTAGCTTCATAATCAAGAATCCCTATAACTGAGATTTTTTGAGGGACATTAGAAAGATTATCAAAAATAATTGTGGAGGTTAAAGCATTTCCACACTCTGGGTCTGAAAGGAAAAATTGAACCATACCTTTCAGGTTAAATGATGGCAAATCAAGCTCAAAACGTAGTAAATTTTTGCTGTGATAATTGCAAATAATCTTAACACCAGCTTTTTTGAAATCCTCGCTGTCGAGCAGGATTGTGCCGTTGGGGAGTTTCAGGCCGATTTGAAGGTTGCAAATATAATTTTTCTGGCGGTTATAAGAGTGGGCAAAGCTGGGAAAGTGCCATCCCATCCCGATAGCAGGGCGGGAGCGCAAGACTCCCCCCGGCCCCGGCACTTTCCAGGCGTGGGCGGGATTGTCCAGATAGCCGTGCGGGGTATATTCGTCAATTGGGAACATGCAACCTCCTTTGGAACGATTGTGGGAAGAATTAACAAGGATAGACAGGATGAACAGGATATTTAAGAGTGCAGAGTTAAAAGTATTATTCCCCCTTCCCTGACTTAGGAAAGGGGGCTAGGGGGTTAGGTTATTCCGTCCTACTTCACCCTTCCCCTAAATCTCCCGGCGACCTTTGAGGGCGTTGGAGAGGGTAATTTCGTCAGCATATTCCAAATCGCCACCGACAGGTAAGCCAGTTGCCAGAGCCGTCAGGTTAACCCCCGTAGCCACAAGCTGGCGATGGATAAAGCTGGAGGTGGGGCGACTTTCCACGCTGGGGTTTAGAGCCAGAATCACCTCTTTGATTTCATCGGCCCGCAACTTGACCCGATTAAT
The DNA here is from genome assembly GCA_038207495.1 of Chloroflexia bacterium. Taxonomy (GTDB): domain Bacteria; phylum Chloroflexota; class Chloroflexia; order Chloroheliales; family Chloroheliaceae; genus Chlorohelix. The sequence continues at coordinate 87,354 of JBBQZS010000017.1, read as the reverse complement.
CAATTCACGAATCCGCAAATTCTCCGGCCCAACGTTATTTAGAGGGTCAATATGCCCGTGCAAAACGTGGTACAAACCCTTAAATTCGTGAGTTTTCTCAATAGCCACCACATCTAGCGGCTCCTCCACCACGCAAATGATAGTGCGGTCGCGCTCCTTGCTTTCACAAACCACACAAAGCTCGCTGTCGGTCAGGTTATAACATTCCACACAGTAGGTGATTTGCTCCTTGACATCCCGGATAGCCTGGGAAAGAGCCTCGGCATCCTCTTTTTGACCGCGCAAAATGTAAAAAGCCAGACGAGAGGCCGTTTTTGGGCCAATTGTAGGCAATTTATTCAGTTCATCAATCAGCCGCATTACTGGCTCTGGTAACACTTTCATGAGTTAATCAACCTTTGTTAGTAATTAAAAATTTGTATTCTAAGCTATATATTTATTATTTTAACATTTAAGGCCAGCTTTGGGGAAATAAAAAAAGAGCGGTGGCAAAATGGCGACCGCTCCGGGAAATTCCAGGTATTTGTCCGAATTAGTAATTTCGGATGTAGGGCAGGTTGGGGGCGTAGGAAATCACCATAATAGCCACCAGAATAAGAGCCAGAACAGCAATCAAGAGGGCTACCAAAAGGTCAGGGCGGGTGCGAAGCTTGTTCATTTGAGTTTCCTTTCAAAAGCTATCGTCTTCGATACACCATTCAGGTGAAGCAGCTCCGAAGGCGGTATGGAGTTTTATTAAAAAGTCTTGCTTACAGGGTACGGTTTTGGTAAATATGCTAAGTTTCGCAGCAGACCGTAGCTTCCAAAGCAATTTGTTCGCCTGGGGTTTATTTGTGGATTTATGCACAACCTTGTACGAACTGTGTACAACCATTATACAAAATACCAAAAATAAAGCAACAAAGTGTAATTTTTCACATTCCGTATAAACTTTGTATAAGGTTTCACAATTCGATTGTGAATTGTGGTACTATCGCATTGGGATAAGCTAAAACCCTATCTAGAAAAAGCCAAGGTGTCATATTTTAGCAAAAACCTGGCGAGGTTGGTTTGACTACGTTTGTTAAGATAAGGGTACTAATTGCAGACTATAATTAAGTTTATTTCATCACAATATATTCAGGAGAAAATAGTAATGCGTACCATAAAATATTATGAAGCGGGTGGACTTGAAAAGTTAAAGCTGGAAGAAATTCCTGCCCCCGAACCCGCACCAGGAGAAGTGTTGTTGCGGGTTAAAGTGGCGGGGCTGAATCGGCTTGACCTTGAACTTTTGCAGGGGCTTATACCCCAGGCCAAAGCCTTTCCCCACACTCCCGGCCTGGAAGCGGCGGGGGAAATTGCCCGGCTTGGCGAGAACGTTACAGGTTTTGAATTAGGCCAACAGGTGGTAATATCGCCCTACCTCTTATCAGAAGAGCCAGCTTTTGCCAGTGACGAAGAAGCTGCTCGAATGGCGGGGCAGGTTGTTGGTATACACCACAACGGCACGCTGTCGGAATATATTGTTGTGCCCGCCAAACAGCTTGTACCAATGCCGGAGAATTTGTCGTTTGAAGAAGCAGTAGCCCAATCGGTAGCCGCTACCACCGCCTGGCATGCTTTGGTGGGGCGGGTAGGAATGCGCCCCGGCGAATGGGCTCTGGTGCAATCCGCCGGAAGTGGGGTAGGTTCAGCCGCCATTCAGGTCGCCAAACTGTGGGGAGCGCAGGTAATCGCCACCGCCGGAACCGCCGCCCAACTTGAGAAAGCCGAGGAAATAGGGGCGGATTATACAATAAATTACCTTGAACAGGACGTTCTGACCGAAGTTTTGAAACTAACTAACAATCGCGGGGTAGATGTGGTGGTTGAGCAGGGAGAACAGGAAACCTGGGAAATTAGTCTCAGAGCGATGGCCCGAAATGCCCGCCTGGTTATCTGTGGCACGACCAGTGGAATAGAAGCAAAACTCGATTTGCGGCTGCTTTCCTCTCGCCAATTGATGCTAATCGGCAGCTATGGCGGCAGTATCGAGGAAATGCAGGAGGTTTTGCGATTGACCGAGCAGGGTCGCTTGCAAGCCGTAATTGACAGCACGTATGCAATTGATAATTTCCAGGCCGCTTTTGCTCGTTTAGAACATCGGGAGCATTTTGGCAAGGTTTTGCTGACTTTTTAAGCTATACAGGCTGTGATAATTTGTGATAGACTTCAAAGCGGGTCTTTGGTTGTCGTTGGTCGGAACTTTATACTCGTTACTTATTTACAGGAATTGAGCGATGCCCGTACCCTTAACTTATCGGCTGCGTCCCGCCGAACTGGACGACTTGCCCCATTGTCTGGAAATTGATAGCAGCTACATCACTACCCATGTCTGGCAGCTTGCTGAGCAGTTTGTGGAAGAAGACGATTTGGGTGAGAGTAATAACCCAAGCCCCCGGCACCGCCCCCGGATTATGGGCAAGCCCGAAAAGCGCGGGGTAAATTCGTTTCAGGTGGGGTTTAACCTCAGCCGCTTGCCCCGCCCTCTGGCTGTGCCTTCCCCCTGGAGCGAAGAGCAATTATTGGCGGAATGGAAACGCACCGATTTATTGCTGGTAGCCGAAGCCTATGATGATAGCCCCACCGACAGCCCCGAAGGATTTGCCCTGGAAGCCCGCCGCGAGATTATAGGCTACACCGGGGTGACAGTGGACGGGCCGCGCCATATTGCCTGGATTACCAGTGGCGGGGTGCAAATTGATTATCGGCGGCGGGGCATTGGACAGGCCATGCTGAATGAGGCCCGTCGTTGGGCTGACCGCTACCGTCTGCGCTCCCTGATGGTGGAACTTCAAACCAAAAATTATCCGGCGATTGATTTTGTGCAGCAAAACGGCTTTTACTTTTGCGGCTATAATAACTCCTATTATGCCAGCCGCGAAATTGCCCTCTTTTTTGCCTTGCGACTGGAAAAACCCCTTTAGACAGGTGACTTATGCTCTTAATGGAAACTTTTGGTGCGGTTTTTGACGAAGTGAATTTTGCGTTAATGACCGGGCTGATGCAGGTGCAACGCCGGAATTTGCGCCAGCAGTCCAGCGACCTGGAAAAACTACAACGGCTGGATGAGCTGGCAAAACTACCACCCGAAAAGCTGTTCGTCCCGCCCCCGTTGCCCGAAGTTAAACGTGAGGTCGTGACACGCCCGCCGCAGTTAGCCGGGTTAGGCCGCAAATATAAGCTAGAACGGATTACTTTTCCCAGTGCAATTAATAGCGACAAGCCCAATAATGATACGGTGGCGGGTTGGTGGGCCTATCGTCCAGGTCGGGAAACTGCCCCTACCATTATTTTTGCCCATGGCTGGATGGCTTATGACCCTGGATTATGGTTGCGGATGCCCCTGGCCTGGGCCGAACCACTAGGCTATAACGTTTTGATGATCGAACTCCCCTATCATATGAGCCGCACCCCACCCGGCACCCGTAGCGGCGAACTGAGCATCACCGCCGACCTCCCCGCTGCGGTAGTATCCGCTCAACAGGGGGTTTCGGATATTCGGCAGGTGGTGAAATGGCTGAGGGCGCAGGGGGTCGGGAAAATCGGGTTAATGGGTAAGAGTCTGGGCGGACTGATGAGCAGCCTGACGGTAGTGGCGGAACCCGAACTGGATTGCGCCATCTTGATGATTCCGGCGGTGGATGCGGGAGCCTCCTTGTGGCACAGCACCTACACTCGGCTGGTGCGCTACGACCTGGCAAAGCAGGGGATAGACGAGGCGATGACCTCCCAGGCGTTGGGCGCGATGAATCCAGCCCGTCAGCGTCCGGCAATTGACCCGCAAAAAGTATTAATCATCGTAGCAACAGCAGACCGGGCCTGTCCGCCCGCCGAAACCGAGAAACTGGCGGCAAACTGGCAAGCCCCGATAGAGCGGATTCCGTTGGGTCACCTGAGTGCGGGCTTCACCAGTCAGGCCCGTGACCTTTCCCGCCTCTTTCTCGCCAAATGGCTAACGATGGAAGGATGAAGGATAAAGGATGAAAAAGAAGCAAGGTGTAAGAATAAAGAAGGGGAATTCGTAGGAACAACCCTTGTGGTTGTCCGGTATCGGCACATTCGTAGGGGCGTGGTCTCCGCGCCCTGTTCAGGAATTTTGAATTTTCTGATACCTAACCCCTAAAACCTATAAGCTGACAGCTTTACCGAAAACAGACAACCGTTTCAGGAGAATCAGAAATGAGCGATAACCCAAACACCGACGAAACACCCCAACCAATTTTGACCGCCGAGGACGCGCCTGATAGTTTTGTGGCAACCGATGAAGACCTTTCGGAGGGAAGTAGTAGCGGTTCGGTGCGAGCCTTTAGTGCCGATATGAGTCAGGCAGCCCTAACCCGGATTAACCAGTATCGGGCGTTAGCGGGGGTAGGCGCGGCTACTATGAACCTTGCCCTGAAAGCGGCGGCGGATGCCCATGTTTTATATTATTTGCAAAACGCCCCGGTCAGTGGCTCGATTCACGATGAAGTTGAAGGCAAGCCCAGTTTTAGTGGTAAGGATTTTTTTACCCGCGCCGCAGCCTTTGGTTATGCCAACAGCCAGAGCACCAACGAAAATATTGATACGATCTCCGACCCGGTAGCGGCGGTCAATCGGCTGATGGCGACCTTGAATCACCGCATCCCGATACTAGACCCGGCCTACCCTGAAGTCGGGATAGGGGCGGGCGAGGGCGACGGTGGCAAAACCCCCATTACGGTGATTGATTTCGGGATGCCCGTCTGGAAAAACAGTTTCCAGCCTCAGTTTATCATCTGGCCCCCCGAAAATGGCCTGAATTTCTTCAAGAGTTACGGCGGCGAAGGGCCGGATTTGTTCAAACGGGCGGGGCTGACTCCGTCCTACCCCATCGGTTGCCCGATTTCGATGACCTATCGGGGCGCGGGCAAAATAGTCTATGACACAAACGGCATGAGCCTGATTGATGCCAGAGGTAATCAGGTCGAGTGTTACAAAGTGGCTGACCTGAACTCGTTCTGGACGGCCCGTAACAGTGCCACCATTGCCGCCACCAAATCCCTTAGTCCCAACACCACCTATCAGGTGACCTTTACTTATAAGATTGATAACGGCGCACCCCAGGTGCGTAGCTGGAAGTTCAGCACCGGGGCAACCCTGGCAGATGTTAATGTCTCCACCGAGCCAAGGGCGGGTCTGGCTAACGCCGATTCTTCGGTAAAGACATTATGGCAGGGGGTGGACGGCCCGGTAGCGGCGGGAACTGCCAAACGCACCTGGCTTTATGGCCCAGATATTTTTGATGCCCGTTACGAACCCTATGTTGAAGCTCCCGCTGGTAAGCGGGTGGTATTCTACTTTGATAAGGCTCGTTTGGAGATAAACAACCCCAACGGTGACCGCAGCAGCCAATGGTTCGTCACTAGCGGCCTTTTGGTGCGCGAGTTGGTCAGTGGCAATATGCAGTTGGGCGATAACAGCTACCAGCAGAAGGGGGCGGCTCAAATTCCAGTGGCGGGCGACCCCGGCCCGGTCAATCCCGATGCCCCGACCTATGCTACTTTTGGTGGGGTGGCCTCGCTTAATAACGACAGACGCGCTCCCCAACGAGTTAGGCAACCAGTGTTAGAAACTCTGGCGAAAGATGGCACGGTTTCGACCCCGGCTCCCGCTCCCGCAGTAGCTAAATATTCTTATTACGACAATACGTTAGGCCATAACGTGCCGGACGTGTTGATGAAATATATGAATACTTTGCCCAACGGCTGGGTTTTTGTGCTGGGTCTACCAATCAGCGAGGCTTACTGGATAAAGGTTAAGCTGGCGGGGCAAGACCGCGATGTACTGGTGCAAATGTTCGAGCGGCGGGCGATTACCTTCACCCCCTCCAATCCCCCCGATTGGCAGGTCGAGATGGGCAATATCGGGCGGCATTACTTCTCCTGGCGATATGGGGCGTAATTAAGGAAGAATAAAGAAGGGAATTCGTAGGGGTAGACCTCTGTGTCTACCCAAAAATTTATATTAACGGCGAAAATCCCATATTTACTCGAACAAAATCTGCCAGTGCCCCGCCCGAATCTGGCGCAGGAAATTATGCAGAATAAAGGCGGTTGCGCCCCAGATGACGTTATGTTGATAAGTGTAGAAAATCGCCGGACGCGAGTAGCCGCCAATTGTCCAGGTTTCGGTGCGAAAGGCGGCAGGTTCTAGCAAAGCTTTTAGGGGTACGTGAAAGGCTTCGGCAACTTCAAAGCCATCGCCCTGATAATTAATTTCCTGGGTTGGGTCAGCCGGAACCGCCACAAACGGATGAATTACAAAGTTGCTAACAATGGTGGGAGTGGGCGGGAGCGGGCCTAATACCTTCAAGGTTTGGGGGTCAAGTTGCAACTCCTCCCAGGCTTCGCGCAAGGCCGTAGCCTCCAGATTGTCATCCTCGGCATGATAACCACCGCCGGGGAAGCTAATCTGACCCTTGTGATTGGGTACTTTTTCACTGCGCCGGATAAACAGCAGATTTGGCCCATCCTCAAACTGGCGCACGAACAGCATAACCGCCGCCACTCTGGGGTCGGGGCGTTCCATGCCGATTGCCAGAGCGCGGTCTATCGCTTCGTCCAAATTTTCCGGGTTGCTAATAGTCATATTTATATCTTACCATTTCCCGCAACCTTCGCCAACGCCCCCAGAAATACCGCTTGCCCCTCGGCAGTCGTCACGTTAAAACGTTGAAATACACCCTCGATCTTCAGGTCGGCAAAAAACCCGGCGGGGTCATCGTGAAAATGGATAAATCCGGCTGATTTCTGGTAAAAAGTTCCCCGTTTTTTCTCTTTGAGGCCGGGATATTTGCGGATTTCCACCAGCAAATTCTCCAGAGCGTCCAGAGCAACCTCTCCGGCATGTTTCATCTTGTTTATACCAACTCTAGCTAGAAACCAATCAATATATCACTAAAAATCGGCGGCCTACAGGCATATTTTACACCGAAACCCAGGAAATTGTTACTCACAATAGGGAGATAATTTCTAAAAGGGGAGCCAAAAACTAGCCGCCAGGGGGGAGATATTCGGTATCGGAGAATTATCGCCACAAGCTCCGGGCTGCGATTATACCGACGGTCAGCGAACTAAGGCAAGCAATTACCACCCCGCTCCAGCCAACGTTTTGCCAGAGCAAACCCGGAATAACCCCACCGAGGCTACCGCTAGTATAGAAAAACATTTGGTAGAGCGAAACGGCACTGCCCCGACTTTGCCCCTTGCCGACACTATCCCCGATAAAGGCGTTGGTGTTGGATTGGGCGGTGAACATCCCAAAACAAAGAATTAGCAAGCCGATAAACACAACTGGTAGCCAGGGAATCAAGGTTAAACCAACCCCGATTGCCATCAATAACAGCCCTACGCTGATAACTCCCGACCTTCCCAGCCTGTCACTGAACCGTCCGCTTAATGGTGCGGCAAATACCCCAATCAGATAAACCACAAAAACAAAACTGACCAGCAAGGTCGAAAGGTTAAAGGGCGGGCGCGTAAGGTAGTAGGGCAAATAGGTGAAAAGGCCTATAAAGGGGAAGAATATCGCCATCCCCACCAGATAACAACCAATCAGGCGTTTGTTTCTGAAACAAGCGATTAAGCCAGCAAAATCAAAGCCCTCTGATTTATATATTACGGGTTTATGACGAGAAGGAGGCAGGTAACGAGCCAGGGCTAACCCCGATATAAGGTTGGCGAGAGCAAAGCTAAAGAAGGCAAACCGCCAGTTAAAAAGGTCGGTCATAACCCCGCCCTGTAACCGTCCGGTAAAGCCCCCGGTGACGGTTGCCGCGGTGTACCAGCCCACCGCCAGCCCTCGGTTAGTGGCGAATTCTTCGTGAATGTAGGTGATAGTAGTGGCGATGAAACCGGGCAATATCAAACCTTGCCCAATTCGGCAGATAACCAGAGTCAGGAAAGTTGGGGCCAAACCGCAAAGCAGGGTAGGCACTACCAGAGCAAAGGCACTTCCGACGATAACCGGGCGGCGGCCTATGCGGTCACTCAATATCCCGTAAAAAAGGGCACTGACAGCAATTGCCAACACCAACGCGCTAACCGTAATTCCGGCCTCGCTGGGCTGCAACCCAAATTCAAGACCAATCACGGGTAAGATGGGCTGGGTGGCGTACATATTGGAGAAAATAGCCACTGTGGACAGACCAAGCACCAACAGCGTGCTATGCTCGGAGGTGGTAGAACGATTTGTGATTGCTATATTTTCTGAGGCTAAAACTGCTTCACGAACGGTCATTTTTTGGATAGGCTTTCTGTATTAGTTGTCGGTTGACCTAACCCCATAGCCCCCTTCCCTATTAAGGAAGTGGGAACAATTCCCCTTTATTCTGTCTCCTGACTCCTGAATTCTGACTCCTTCTCAATCTTACCCTTGCCTGGTTATAATGTCTAATATATAATTCGCACAAGTTTAATGCTTTATAGCTATAGAATTTGGATATTTTCCAAAAACCAATAACCAATAACCAACAACTACAAATGGAATTACAACAGCTAAAATACTTTCAAACAGTCGCCCGCCTTCAGCATTTCACCCATGCCGCCGAAGAACTTTTTATCTCGCAACCCAGCCTTAGCCGCTCGATTGCCAATCTGGAGGTGGAATTAGGTGCGCCGCTTTTCGACCGGGTAGGGCGGCAAGTTCGGCTCAACCGCCTGGGCCGAACCTTCCTGCGGCGGGTGGAGCGGATTTTTATAGAACTGGAAGAGGGCAAACACGAAGTAGCCGACCTGATAGGGCCAGAACGGGGCGTAGTAGCATTTGCCTTTTTGCATACGGTGGGGGCGCGGCTGCTTCCTGGCCTCCTGAGTGCGTTTCGCGCCCTGCACCCGCATATTGATTTCCGCCTGTCCCAAAATTCCGCCGGACTGATGTTACAACAGTTGGAGGAAGGGGAAATTGACCTGTGTATAGCCTCTCCCGCGCATCACAAAGCCGGTATCGGCTGGGTTAATCTGATGACTGAGGAACTATTCCTGGCAGTGCCACCCAACCATCCGCTTGCTAACCGGGAAAGCGTTCGCCTGATTGAGGTCGCCGAGGAAAACTTTATCAGCCTGAAACCCGCCAACGGACTTCGCCAGATTACCGATAATCTTTGCCGACAGGCCGGATTTGAGCCAAAAATCGCCTTTGAGGGCGAAGAAATGAATACCGCCAGAGGTCTGGTAGCGGCGGGGCTAGGAGTATCGCTGGTGCCGGAGTTAGCCTGGCAGGGGATTGCCGACCCGCTTCCCGCCCGCCTCCGGGTCGAAGAACCGATTTGTCAGCGCACGATTGGGCTGGCCTGGATGGAGGAGCGTTACCTTTCGGCGGCGGCTCGGCTCTTTCGGGCTTTTATTATTGATTATTTTGCCGAGTCTTTATAGTATTGATTGCTCTTTGGGCGGCGAAGGCTACTTTTGCCCCTTTGCGAGTCTCGCCTTTGTCTTCTTTTACTACTAGTTCCAGGGCCGCTAACGCTCCTGCATTTCCCATCGAACCCAGCCTATTCGCCACATCAAAACGTAATGAAGCATCAGGGTGTTTAAGAGCTTCTAGCAAAGGGGTAAGAGCCGCTTCACCCATTTGACCCAAAGCCTCAACCGCACTTTCCCGCACCCCGCTATCCTCATCTTGAAGGCATGCAGCCAGAGGCTCAAGCGTGCGGGAGTCTTTCAACCAGCCTAACCCCCGAATTGCCTGTTTGCGCACCCCGCTATCCGAGTCTCTGAGAGCCAAAATAAGTGGGTCAATAGCAGTAGGGTCTCCCAACAACCCCAACCCGTTTGCGGCGTAAAAACGCACCTCAGCAAATTCATCGTGCAGAGCTAATATTAACTGGTCAAGGGCGCGGGAGTCTTGTATTTCGGCTAATCCTCTGGCAGCCAGGGTGCGTACTTCGCTGTTAGAATCTCTGAGAGCGTCAATTAATGGCAAGGTAGCAGGTTTGCCAAGCCGAATCAGGGTTTCAATGGCCCTTGCCGCTAACCACCTGTTGTGACCATCCAGGGCCTTAACCAGAGGTGCAACGGCAGGCTCACCAATCCCCGCCAGAATTTCGATAAGCAGTAAATACTGTTCCGTCGAGCCAGCAAGGAGATTTATAAGCGGCGCAACGGCAGGCTCGCCAATCAAGCTCAAGGCCTGACCAGCCCCAAGACGCACATTCGCATTCTGATGAGTAATTAAGGTTAGGAGGGTTTCTATATTGGCTGAGGTTTTAATATTTTCCAGAGCCTGAGCCGCCGCCGCCCATATTTCAATCTTCGGGTCTTTTAGGGCGGCAAGTAAATCTTCTGTTTTTTCCAACTTTTGCTCATCCAATTTATTGCTACCTCATATTCTGTTCAATATCAGCATTTAGGGTGATTATATCCTAACTAATTCAAACCTGATAGCTATTTGATTGACAAACTATCTGGCCTAATTTAGCATACAACAATCCTCAAAAAGGAGTCAGAAGTCAGAATACAGGACAAAGAATACAGGAGTAAGAAGCAAGAATTTCCGTTTCCTCTTCCTGCACTAGGGAAGGGGGTTAGGTTTAACTCAGCACTCAGCACTGCTAAAATATCCTGTCTATTCTGTTTATCCTTGTTAATATTTGCCGATAACTGTTTAGTACACAAAGGAGCGTGCTATGACCACCACCCCGGAATCGCCCCAAACCGCCGAGGGCTTGAAACTGCCCGAATTGCTAGCAGAACTGCCCGAATTTAACCTGAAGCGTTTTGGTGAGGTTGATTTTCTCTTTTTCGAGGGCCAGATTTTTACTAACGCCCAACTAGCCGACAAGGCTCGCCGATTAGCCACTGGGTTACAGGCGCAGGGGCTAAAAGTTGGAGACCGGGTGCTGGTGATGATGGTCAATTCGCCGGAAGTAGTGATTTCACTTCAGGCAATTGCCCGGGTGGGTGGGGTAATCGTGCCATTACTACCCGTATTAAAGGCGGCTGAAATTCAGCATATTGCCGCTAATTGCCACCCCAGCGCGGTAATCACCAACCTGCCCCTGGCGGCGATGATAAAACCAGCTCTGGAAGCGGCTAATCTACCAAAACCCGTCACCATCATCGCGGTAGGCAACCCGGATGAGGCTAAAGCCGCCGGATTCTTGAGCTTTGGTGAGTTAGTTGCCAATAATGAACCTCTAAAGACCTTGCCGGAAGTCAATCCCGGCGACCTGGCGGTTATAATTTACACTAGCGGCACGACTGGCAAGCCTAAAGGGGTAATGTTAAGCCATAATAATCTGCTTTTCACCTGGAGCAGCACCCAAACGCTTGAGCATGTCAGGGGAATTACTCCCCGTGAGTCTGAACCTGTGTTGGCCTCCTTGCCTCTGGCCCATGTTTTTGGTCTGGCGGTAATGAATACCAGCTTTCTGAATGGCGATACCCTGATACTGATGCCCCGTTTTGAGCTACCCAAAGCCTTCGAGCTAATCGAGAAATACAAAGTTGCCAAGGCGGCGGCGGTTCCGGCAATGCTGCTGGCGATGCTGGGACACCCCGAATCTGCCAAATATGATACCAGCAGCCTAAAATTTGTGGTAAGTGGGGCCGCTCCCTTGCCTGAAAGCGTGCTAAAAGGCTTTGAGCAGAAATTTGGCGCAACCATTCGGGAGGGCTATGGCTTATCGGAGTCTACGGTCTCAGTTTCGGGCCATATCGAAGGGCTGGAAATTCGACCCGGCTCGGTTGGCAAACCAAACCCTGGGGTAGAAGTGCGGATTGCCGATAACGAAGGCAATACCCTTAACACGGGCGAACGGGGCGAAATTATGGTGCGGGGCCAAAACGTGATGATGGGCTATTACCAGAATCCCACCGCCACCACTACCACTATTACCGATGGCTGGCTGCATACCGGGGATGTGGGCTATTTCGATGCCGATGGCTATCTTTATATTGTCGAGCGCAAAAAGGATTTGATTATCCGGGGCGGTCAGAATATTTATCCCCGCGATGTCGAGGAAGTGTTGATGGCGCATCCGGCAGTGATGGAGGTGGCGGTGGTGGGACTACCCTCCGAGAAATACGGCGAGGAGGTCAAGGCTTTTGTGGCTCTGCGCCCCGGCCAGACCGTCACAGCCGAGGAGCTAATCGAACATTGCAAAAAGTTAATGGCTGACTATAAAGCCCCGGCCCATATCCAATTTCTGGAAGCACTGCCCCGCAATACCGTCGGCAAAATCCTGAAAACGGCTCTGAGGGAGATAAAGTAAGAATAAAGGAGTCTTGTTCCCCCTTCCATGAATTATGGAAGGGGGTTAGGGGGCTAGGTTTACGAAACAATAGCGCGGGGGGCAAGTGGCATTCGAACACCCAATTCGGGGAACTTCTCCTGAATTTGTTGTACAATCCCTTCCGCGTCCAGTTTCAGTATATGGCGCATCAGGCTTTGCGGCCCGTGATCAATAAACTGGTCAGGCACGCCGATACGGTGAACTTCCAGGTCGCGCAAACCCTTCATCTCATAGAACTCCATAACTGCCGAGCCAAAGCCACCCGCCAGAGCCGCTTCTTCCACTGTAATAATGCGGGTATGGCGACGGGCTACATCCAGCATCAATTCTTCGTCGAGGGGCTTGATAAAACGAGCGTTGACCACCTCGGCCTCGATACCGTGCTGGGCCAAAAGTTTTGCCGCTTCCAGGGCGGGATAAACCTCCGAGCCAACCGCCACAATCGCCACGTCCCGGCCTTCCTGCAATACTTCGCCCTTACCAATTGGCAGAGTCTTGAACTCCTTATCCATCTCTACCCCGTACCCCGCCCCACGCGGATAGCGCAAGGCAATCGGGCCAAGCCCATAATTAACGGCGGTATAGAGCATATGCTGTAGCTCGTTTTCATCTTTGGGGGACATCAGCACAATGTTGGGCAAGCAGCGCAGGTACGAAATATCGAACATCCCCTGGTGGGTACGCCCGTCGTCGCCCACTAACCCGGCCCGATCCATCGCAAACACCACCGGGAGATTCTGGACACATACATCGTGCAAAATCTGGTCAAAGGCCCGTTGCAAGAAAGTGCTGTAAATTGCTGCTACTGGCTTCATACCCTCGCAAGCTAACCCAGCCGCAAAAGTAACGGCGTGCTGCTCGGCAATCCCTACATCAAAAAAGCGGGTGGGGAACTGCTCGGCGAACTGGATAAGTTGAGTACCCTCGCGCATGGCGGCAGTAACTGCCACAATCTTGGGGTCTTTCTCGGCCAACTTGCACATCGTTTTACCGAAAACCTTATCGTAATTGGGGGCAGTTGAAGCAGGGCCACCACTCATTTTATTGCTGCGGGCGTGGAAATCAATCCGACCCTGATAACTGGCCTCGGCCTCAGCCCAACCCTTACCCTTAACCGTAATCGCATGAACGAAAACGGGCAACTTGGCTTTGCGGGCAAGCTGGAAGGTTTCAATTAAAGCTCCAATATCATGCCCATCCACCGGGCCAAGGCCAATAAAGCCCAATTCCTCCCAGATGGTGCTTGGCACAACCAGGTCTTTGACACCCTTCTTAACCCGCCGAGCCATTTTCAGCATCTCACCGCCCATAGGCAGCTTTTCCATTGCGTGTTCAAATTCGTCTTTGGCGCGTAAATAAAGCTGGTCGGCCCGAACCCGGTCAAGATATTTGGACAGTGCCCCAACGTTTTTGGAAATGCTCATCTCGTTATCGTTTAATACCACGATAAAAGGGGTTTTCAGGTTTCCGGCATTGTTAAGAGCTTCGAGGGCCATCCCACCCGTCAACGAACCATCGCCAATCACGGCTACCACATCAAAATCCTCGCCCTTGATATCCCGCGCCACCGCCATACCCAACGCCGCCGAAATCGAGGTGCTGGCATGACCCGCCCCGAAAGCATCGTGAACACTCTCGTCCCGGCTCAGGAAACCACTCAAGCCTTCATATTGACGGATAGTATTGAAGCGGTCATAACGCCCGGTGAGAAGTTTGTGAGGATAGGCTTGATGGCCCACATCCCAGACAAGCTTATCAATTGGGCTGTTGAAAACGTAATGCAAGGCAATTGCCAGTTCAACCGTACCCAGGTTGCTGGCAAAATGGCCGCCCGTCTGGAAAACGGTATCTTCAATTGCCTGGCGCATTTCGGTTGCGAGCTCTTTTAGTTCCGCCTGGGAAAGTTTTTTGATGTCCGAAGGATCTTTTAAGTTGGGGAGAAACCCAGCCATTTAGTTACCGCCTTTTTTGTTACAGGCCCCAGATTTTTACAGGGCTGCGCTGGCCTTAGCCATTCAACAGTCATAATCAAGCCAGCCTATTTGGTTAAATTGAGGCTTTGGCTAACACACGAAACCACCTAACGTGGGGCAAGCAGTCAGGTCTTAAGATGCGATTCTAATCCTAATGAGGCTACTTGTCAATCTCTTCACAAACAAATTGACTTTTGAGGCTGGGTAAAGTATAATCTTCCTTCGCAAGCAAAGATAGTTTTTCACTATGGATGGCAAAACTATTTTTCAGGATTAATAGCAAAAAGTGCAAATTTGGAGGAAATAATCGCGTGGTAAAAATCAGGTTGATGCGGCTGGGTAGCAAGAAAAAACCTTTCTACCGGGTAGTAGTGGCGGAAAGCACTTTCCCCCGTGATGGTCGCTTCATCGAAGTCATTGGTACCTATAACCCTATTCTGCAACCCGCCGAAATCAAGCTGGACGTAGAACGAGCCAAGCACTGGATTAGCGTGGGTGCACAGCCTACCCCTACCACTGCCTGGATTTTACGCAGCAATGGGGTCGAGTTCAAGGGCACCGCTAAGGGCGAGTACGTCGGAAAAAAGTAGTCAGTTGATTTTCCTGGTTGCTGGGGATTCTATTAGCCCGGCAACTTAATTCGAGGAAGGAACTACCATGGTGAAAGATTTAGTATTGTATGTTACCCAGTCCCTGGTAGACAATCCCCAGGCAGTCCAGGTACGCCAGATTGAGGGCAGTCATTCGCTTATCATTAAATTGGCGGTTGCACCTGAAGATATGGGCAAGGTTATCGGTAAGCAGGGCAAAATTGCCAAAGCCTTACGTACCTTGATTACAGTTGCCGCCGCGCGTGATGGCAAACGGGCTACCTTAGAAATTCAATCCTAAGCCAAAGATTTATGTCCGAAAAACAAAAACCGCGTCCGAGACCAAAAACCAAATCAGGATCGGGCGCGAGCCAACCGCCTAGTCGGTTCAAGGGCCAAAATGCTCCACGCCCAGGGAAAAAGCCACCACCGTCTAATTCTGCTAATTTCCAACCTAAAGTTATTCAAGCCACTTCACCAATAATTGACCTGCCAACCCCGATTGACCCGGATTATGTGGTAATCGCGAAAATTGTCGCGCCTTTTGGTTTGCGGGGCGGGCTTAAAGCCCAGATTCGGACTGACTTCCCCGAACGCTTTGACGACCTGGAAGAAGCCTGGCTCGCCCCGCCGGATGCCCCCTTTGATGCTGGCCGCACAGCCTATAAAGTCTTAGAGGCACGATTACAAAACGACAAACAGGTGATGCTAAAGCTGGAGGGCGTTACCAAGCCCGAACAGGCCGAAGCCTTGCGCAACTTCACTGTCGCTGTACCCCGCAGCGAAGCCGTGCCCCTGGAAGAAGGCGAATATTATATTTTCCAACTGGTCGGGCTGGACGTTTACACCGAAGAAGACGAATTTGTGGGACGGGTAATTGATGTGCTGGAATACCCCGCCAACGATGTCTACGAGGTGCGCGGCCCAATGTCGCCCAAACCCGTCCTAATCCCCGCTATAAAGGATGTGGTCAAGGAAATAGACCTTGAGAAGCGCCGCATCACGATTGAATTGCTCGACGGTTTGATTTAACCTCTTTTTACCTCTAAATAATTGAAGCCTGGACAAAATTAAAAGATTTAAGGCAGGGGATGATTCGCTAACCATCCCTCTTTTATTACCTTTTGTTTTTACTAAAAGGGTCTGGAAACGGTATAATTCAGGTTGAGAAGGATATATAATAGCAATGAGAAATTGAAAAAATCCATCTTTTCAGAGTGTAAATGGAGCTAAGGTTATGACTAACGGAATTTGTGTAATAGTTGGAGCAGGTCCGGGTATGGGGCTTGGAACAGCCCGGAAGTTTGGTAAACAGGGCTATAAAGTGGCACTCATCGCCCGGCGGCAAGATGCGCTGGATAGTTATGGGGAAGAATTAGGCCAGGTAGGAATCGAGGCCAAAGGTTTTGCCGCTAATATTGGCGATTTTACCAGCCTGAAAGCGGCTTTTGACCAGATTAAAGCCGAATGGGGCGACCCCCAGGTGCTGATTTACAACGCCGCTTTTATGAAAGCGGGCAATCCCTCGGAACTCTCGATTGAGGACTTGCAGGAAGCGTTCCATATCTGTGTATCGGGAGCTTTGTTCAGTGCGCAACAGGTAATTCCGGCGATGAAAGCCAATAAAAAGGGTACAATTCTTTTCACCGGGGGTGGCTTGGCCTTGAACCCCTATCCTTTCTATACCTCGCTGGCGATTGGCAAGGCCGGGATACGTAGTCTGGCCTTTAGCCTGGGAGCCGAGCTTGAGGCGGAAAATATTCAGGTGGCAACCGTCACTATTTCTGGGATTGTACAGCCCGGCACTCACTTCGACCCTGACCTGATTGCCGAGTCTTATTGGCTGCTCCATTCGCAACAGTCCGGTCAACGCCAGCGCGAAATTGTCTATAAATAGGAATAATGATGACCTTAGAGATTGTAGAAATCAGGCAAAACCCGGACGAAGGGACTGTCACCACTTTAATATTGCCCACCGCCCCCTTTGAATTCAAGCAATCGCTGACCTCACTCAAAAATAGCGGGGCTACCGACCAAACCGATATTCTGGATGAGCAACTCGGCTGGCTGGAACGCCCGCTGCTTCTCAACGGGAAACCCTTTCTGGTGCGTCTTTCTGACCTGACTCCCGACCCGTCTTCACCGCGTCTGCAACTAACCCTTTGGGCAGAGGATAACGCCGATACATCGCCCAGCGAAACCGATTTGAGGCTGGCGGCAGAATGGGCCAATCGTCGCTTCTTTCTGGATTTGGATATGGAAAAGGTGCGCGAGGCTTTGAAGGTAGATAGCTACGGCGAGGAGCTTAGTGTAATTTACTGGCCTTCGCGTCCCGGCAATCTGGGGGGAGCCTGGGAAGGGTTGCTCAAAACCGTTATCAGCAATCAGGTTTATCCCGGTCTGGCGGTACAGTTGCAAAGGGGGCTACTGGCTTTTTATGGCACGTTGGTTCATTTCAAGGGCAAAGAATACCGCCTGTTCCCCTCGGTGGAGAAAATGGCAGCAATTCAGCCTGACGACTTGTTAGGAATGAAGTTTAGCCGCCAGAAAGCCTCTTACCTGCCGGGAATCGCCCAGATGATTGAGGCTAACCTCGAAAGGTTTGACTTCGAGCGGCTGCGGGGATTACCTGGGGAAGAAGCGGTGGCGATTCTGGACGAATTGCCGGGTGTCGGCCCCTGGACGGCCCATTATGTAGCGATGCGTGGGCTACCCCATCTGGATGTTTTCATTGACGAGCAGGGCTTGCGAAAAACTCTGGCGGTGGCCTATGACCATCCCGCCGCCCTCAGTAACGACGAATTTTCCAACCTGACCAAAATCTTTGCCCCCTATCGCACCTTCGCCTGTTACTACACATATATGAAGATGTATAACGTTTAAGGTGGCTGGTCAATAGTTGAAGGTCGAAAGTCAAATCTAATATCTGGAAATTCGAAGGGGTGCTTCACCTGCCCCTCCTGTACTCAGGGGGTGAGCCGTCCCATAAAAATCACTTTCCAACAGGAAATGGTTTTATGGGGTTATATATAAATATTAATGACCAATTTTGTTACAAGGCTTGAGTTCATTTGGGGAATAAGTTAGAATAAGCCACAAAGGACTCTGGACTTTCGATGTTCGATTTTAGATATTAGATATAGAAATGGCTAAGAGCGATTGATAAGCGGGCGCGAACCGACTGGCAACTTTGACGAAACCGTAACCTTGCGCGGCTTCTCGGATAACCCCTTGCCCTGGCCCAAGCAACCAGGCGGCCTGGAACGCTACAAAAGCGAGATGAGCTACCTTCGGCAAGCCCTTAAACCTAGCCTCTTAAAAGCCAACCTCACCCGCGCCCAGGATGTAGTAATCGAAATTGAAACCGCCCTCCAACCGGGTCTGACCCTTTATCTCAAAACGGGAGTGCGCTACCCCTACGTCGCACCTGAGTTGGTGGCGGTTAAAAATGGCAAGGAAATTGAACTCAATTCCGCCACCCTGCGAAGTTGGGATGCTAATTGCGCCTTATATCAGGTTTGTCTGGATGCCCAGCTCGTTAAAAAGAATCTAGCCAAACCACAATCGGCTCTGGTAGTAGGCGGGGTCATTCTGGTACTATTATTAATAATCTGGTCGCTGAATTTGGTGGTGAGCGGAGCCAATCAACCGACGGTAGATAGTTCGGTGAAAGCCACGCCAACCATCCTTGAGCAAACCCCTGAAGCGGGCGGGCAACCCGGCTTACCTTATGAGCTAAATATCCGAGCCATCAATAGCCAGAGCGAATACGAAGGTTTGCTGCGGAATTACGTTCTGGATAGTGCCCTGGTCAAGCGGAATCGTCTTCTGGTAGTGGTGAATCAGCCAGTCGAAGTCAAAACCAAACTCCGGGCGATTAACCAGACCACCGGGCGGGTGCGGCTGCTGGATTTGCCAGAGAAACGTAACGCGTCAGCAATAGATAACCTCGATAGCGGCTGTCAATCCGGGCATACCTGCCAGTTTGTATTGGTAAAGCCCGATGGCAACAGCGAGTCGAGTGAGCCGTTAGTAGTCAGTCGTTTTTATACTGACCGCTTTTATATTTTGAGTGTGAATGTAACCAGTTCCGGGGGGGTCAAAAGCTAGGTGTCAGAAACTACCCAGAATCAGCTTGTTTGGAGCGAAAAGCCGGAGAATGTGCAACGGTTTCGGGTGGAATATTCCCGCCTTAAGAATCTAGCCGACCTTCAGGGGGTAGAGGTTAAGAAAATAAATGGGGCGGTAGTATTCAAACTGACCACCAAAGCCCCTAACTCCCACTCAATCTATCTAACCACCGGGCCAAACTATCCCCAGGCCGCCCCGAACGTATTAGCCGAAAAAGAGGGTCGAAAAGTTGAGGTCAGAAGCCGCACCCTGAGCCAGTGGAAAACCCAGCATTTTCTGGCGGAAATTGTGCTGGATATTATCAACACCGCCAATCGGCGCAAGGCGGCTTTGTTATTCTGGGGAGCTTGTTTAGTGGTAATTTTGCTGCTGATTGTGGGTAGCTTTCTGGTAATTTCAGCCGTGAGCAACAATATTAATCTGGATAAAATCAGCGCGGCTAACGAGAATGTTCAGCGGATTAATTCCCAGATTAGTGGACTGGATTCGCAAATTGATGAGGTCAAAAAGAAAATCGGGGCCGGCGACGAAAAGGCCAAAGACGATTTAGCTCGTCTGGAAGCCGAGAAGAGCAAACTTGAGCAACAAAAGACTCAGGCCGAGGCCGAGCGCAAACGGCTAATTGAGGAAGCCGCCAAGAATAACGCCACTGCCACCGCGATTGTGCTTAATATTAATGCTACTGTTACTGCCAATTATATCCAGACTTTGAAAGCGCCCACCGTGACCCCCACTCTCTTGCCAACGGTTACGCCCGCGCCCACCCCGCGCCCAACCGTAACGCCCACCGTCGCTCCCAGCAATACCCCTGCGCCTACCGCCACCGAGGCTTTTACGCAGACTCCTGAGCCAACCCCGGTACCAGCCACCGCCACCGCCCTGCCAACTACTGAGGTAGTTGTAACGACTACGGTTGCGCTCACCCCCACGCCCAAACCTACCCCCACCAATACGCCTGCGCCACCCGCGCCAACCTCTACCCCTAAACCACCAACGGCTACGCCTACCAACACGCCGCTGCCGCCAACCTCTACCCCTAAACCACCAACGGCCACGCCCACCAATACCCCGGTGCCATCCACTGCTACGCCCACCAACACCCCGGTGCCGCCCACTGCTACCCCAACTACGGTAGCTACTACCACGACTGCGGCAACTACCACTACGCCGCCCGTCTCAACCGCGCCGCCACCACCGCTAACCCCACCCCCCGGAGGTGCAGGCTGATGATTGCGCTTGGCGGTTACATTATCGTGCAGAGTATGGCTCTAGGGGCGGGAATCGGCCTGGGCGTAACGGTTTTGCAGCAACCGCGCTTTAATCCGGGCGACTCGGTAGTTTCGCTACCAATTTCTATTGGGATGGTGGCAGGGCTGATTTTAGGGCTGATTTTCGTCTTGCTGTTCGCCTCCACCCGTAACCGTAACCCCTACCAGCCCCAATTAACTATTACCAGTGTGCCACTCTGGTTGGGCAGTATCTTTTTTGGCTACGCTCTTTCCGGTTTGATGTTGTGGGTGTTGAGCGGCTTGCCCCTCACCGATGAACGCCCGCTACTCGATTGGCGGATTGTGTTGGCAACGGGCTTGCTGGGAAGTATGCTAGGGCTATTAAGTGGGAGTTTTTTAAGCTGGCAATTTGCCCGACTTACCGCACGCCCCGCCCTGACGGAGATGCTACCCCCCCTGCTAGAGGGTATGGAAGAATTCGCCCCGCCGGATAGGGCCGCTTCCCCTGGCGAAAAACGGCTGTCCGATTTTATGCTACACGCTGCCCGCCGACATAAGGTAAAATGTCGTATGCAAAAGTTGCAAAATTCTTTTGTGGTGCAGTTCAAGTGGAACAATCTGCCCGGTAACGAGGTAATTGTTTACGTTATCTGTTCGGGAAAATTCCCCGATGATTTGCCAACTGATGTTAAAATTGAGGTAAACTATTCTGATGGGCGGGCTGAGGAGCGAGCTTTTAATCAGGGCAATTTGCAAAGAATGCCCCGCCATGACCTTTTTTATTATATTATTAGCGATGCCCGCCAAATCGCGGGATAGGGGTTAGGGAAATCAAAAACCCACAACCATTAACTGACTACTGACAACTTTGGATATATTTGGAGGTTACACATGTCACAAGGGCCACGAAAAAACACCACTTTGGAAGAATTAAAACGCGCTCTGGAAACGGCTGAAACCGTGATGGTGGACGAAAACGGGCGTTTGATTAGCGAGCAGGCGATGCAGCAAGCCGCCTTCGAGGAAAAGCGCGGTGGAACGGGCGCACTTCAAACACCACCCACCACCACCAGGGTGAAGCCCACTCGCTGGTTCTAATAGCAGAGAAATATGGGGTGAGTATAGGACTCGCCCGGTAGGGTTAGATGTGCTTATTTTATTTAATCTGTAATTATTCCCCCGCCGATTCAAGATAAGTATTTGGGGGGTTAGGTCTTCCCTACAAGTTCTAATGTTTGGTTGAGAGGAAAGATGGAGCAGGATAACATACCTGAAACTAGCCAATTAAAACCCACACGCTGGCAAGCCGACTGGCATGAGCTTGACCCGCGCCGTTTGGTTTTCGAGCGTAATATGATGACCGAGAAGTTCCCCTCGTTCAGGATGCACCGCCTACAGGACGGGCGGCTGGCCTGGAGCGGCACTCTGGAGAGCAACCGGGGCAACCAATACCAGATTTTGCTGGTCTACCCGGAGCAATTCCCCTGGAAACCGCCAATGGTCTATCCGGTCAATCCGCCGATTCGGGCCGTAGAGCAGGAGGGTAACAAGTTCAAGCACCAGTATCCTGACGGTCATTTGTGCCTTTATTTCCCGGCAGACCGTGATTTTGACGTGAAAACCTCGGCAGCAACGGTGGTGGCGGTAACGGCGGCCTGGTTCTTTGCCTATGAATGCTGGCTGGAAAGTGACCGCAAGCAGTGGCCTGGCCCAGAAATTGACCATTAATAAGGCAGGATGGAATAAGTGACTACACACCCGGCTAAACCTCAAAAAGTAGTTTTTGCTAAAAGAGCCTGGACGGTTATTGAGGAAAATACTTTAGAGGCCGGGAAAAAGGAAACTGGCGGCATTCTGGTGGGCTGCCGGGTATCGTTGGCTAAGGAATGCTTTCTGGCGGTGGTGCAAGCCAGTGGGCCGGGCAGACGGGCAGACCAGCAACTTTATACCTATGCCCCCGATGTGGAAGCCCTGCAACTGGCCCTGGACACCACCTACGCCCGCTACAAGGAGCTGGGGGTGAGTGTGGAATATATTGGCGAATGGCACAAACACCCCAAAGGAATGAATCGCCTTAGTAGCGGCGATGTGGAGCAGGGGAAGGCGATACTTTCCGACCCGGATTATAAGCTGGAATTTGGCGAAATAATTTTGCCTATTGCTACGCTTGGCACGAAAAAGGGTAGCAAAGAAGAAAATGTTGAACTGCATCCTTTCTACATGTCGCGCCAACAACTAGAACCAATAGCCCTGGATATGACCGTGTGGGAGGATGAGAGTCTGGATGAGGTTTTAATTAAATCTAAAATCCAAAATCTAAAATCCAGTAGTTCACCAGAATAGTCATTCTGAGCTTGCGAAGAATCTTGGTATTTCAAGCAAGATCCTTCACTCCGTTCAGGATGACAAATCGGGGAATATTTACAAAATCCAGCGTCTTCTTTGATTTTAGATATTTGATTTTAGATTGCCTATGAGGAGTGGAATGTATCTTGTAATTTCGGAAGAATATCTGGCGAAATTATTGGCTGACCCAAACGCAAGCGGTGGGGAGTTAAAGGGGCGGGTGCTGGATGGCGGCAAGGTAGTGCGCTTGCTGGACTTTGACGACCCCCAAAACGAACGGGTAGGGCGGTGGCTGCGGGCCAGACAAACCCCCACAGGGCAACCCGGCGAACTGCTGCTGGTGGCGGGCGAAAATAGTAAAATTGAAACTTACCGGGTAGAAACCGATGGCACGCTGACCGAGCAGGAGGCCGAGCGACTGGTTTTTTACGATGATTACCAGAGCCGGATTCAGGGGCTTTTCGACCCTAGCGGCCTTCGGGATAAGACTATAGCGGTGATTGGCCTGGGTACGGGCGGGAGCATTGCCGCCGCCGAATTGGCAAAAGCCGGGGTTGGTCGGATGCGGCTGGTGGATTTTGACCGGCTGAAAGTGCATAATCTGGTGAGGCATGTCTGTGGGTTGCGCGATCTGGGCCGTTTAAAAACCGACGCCCTGAAAGATTTTCTGCTCAACACCAGCCCGTTTATTGAAATTGAAACCTTTAATTTTGATGTAACCGAGGATATGGAGCTTTTAGAAGAGGTTATTCAGGGCTGCGATTTGGTGATAGGCTCTACCGACTCAGAGGTGGCGAAGGCCTTGATAAATCGGGTGGCCTGGGAAAACGGCGTTCCGGCGGTCTATGGAGCGGCTTACGAGATGGGCTTTGGTGGGGATATTTTTGTGGCCCAACCGGGCTGGGAAACTGAGGAGGGCGACCTGTACGGCTGTTACCAATGTTTCCGTATTTCTACCGCCGACCTGTTTGGCGAGCAACCCCACGATGAGGTTGAGGATTATGGGGCGATTCGCCCTCAACCCGCCCTCAGTATGGATGTGGGGATGGTGGCTTTGCTGATGGCGCGTTCGGCAATGGGGGTGCTGTTGCGCAACGATCCTACCGCCCGTTTGCAACCCTATCCCTCAAACTGGATTTTGTGGGGCAACCAACCCCAGCCCGGCTGGATATTCGATAAGCCCTTGCAAAGCCGTTTTGTGGACATCTGGGCGGTACCGGATTGCTCGGTGTGCGGGCTGATGCAAGATGAGGAGTTAGCCGAGCAAGCCCGTGAGTTTGTCGGTCACCTGGACGCGCCTCCCGATTTGCCTCCTGGATTGAGATAAGATTGAGGAGTGAAACTGTGAATCCCGATGGCAATAATACGAATAAAAGCCGCTTTTCTAACCTGGGTCGGGAGGCTACCGACTTTGCCGAGTTAAGCGCGGATTATGTACCGCCGCCCTTGAGTGCCTACGGTCTGGCTGAAGCAGAGGGCGAAGAAGATATGACCGGGATGCTGGATTTGGCGGGGGTGCGCTCACGCCATCGTCAGGCTCTGATTCTGGGTTGGGTGAGCGGGGTTCTGGCAGTTGTGCTGCTGGCGGGCGGGACGCTTTTCTGGTGGTTGGGGTTGCAACGTTTGAATTCGCAGACCATAAATGCCCCTGACCTATGTATTGATAAACTGGCAAGCCTGGCCCAGAGTTATAACCAGGGGATAAATCTGGCGGGGGCGGCGACTACTGCCGAGGATTTTGTAGCGGATGCCAAATGCGCCAAATATGAAACGGCCCGTCTCTTTGCCTTTGCCGCCTATGCCCAGCAAGGCAAGTTATATGACCAACGAATTGAAACGGCCCTGGCCCTGACCAATTATGAGTCAGCCCTGAAATACCCGCCAGCCAACCCCGCCCTCGGCGTTAAGACCGCTACGCCTGCCCTTCCTAGTGATTATCTCTCTTTTGAGGATTGGGGCAAAGCGGTCACCAAACGGCGTGATTTTATCAAGAATTATACCGCCGCCCTGAAACTAAGCCAGAGTTATCCCCTTATGCAAGGCGAGGATAAGAAAAAAACCCAGGCTGAGGCTATTGCCCTGTGGCAACGGCTCTATAACGAAGACCCGCTCTACGCCAAAGATAGCCCTGGTGGTGTTGCCGCTAAATTGATGGAAACCTACCGTGACCAGGCCAGCCTGAGTTGTCAGGAAAGCAAGAATTCTACTGCTGGCAAAACCGCCCTGGATAATGCCTTGCAAATCGCTAACAATCCTGCTCTAAAAGACAACATTAATATTCGGGCTATTTTGGGCGGTGTCCTTGAAACCCGTAGCAAGGTCTGTAACTTGAATTAAGTTCAGAGTCAAAAGTCAAAATTCGAAGGTCAAAAGTTATTGTTTTTTGATTTCCCGATCCCCCATCCCCCACCGACAACTGACCACCGTTTACTGGCAGGGAAAATGAGTTGGACAAAAAAGGCGCAGCTTTGGTAAGATTTGAGTTCTCAAGCCAAAATCAAACCAAAGAAAAGCCAACTGGAATATACAGGCATACCGCTAAGTGTGGCAAATTCAACCGCTACTTCAACAAACTGGTATTGTAATCTCCACTAACAAAAGCGGGATTGTCGAGTAAGCGCAAGTGGAGCGGCAAATTGGTTTTGATGCCCTCTATTTTGAACTCGCTCAGGGCCTTGCGGCTACGTTCTAGTGACTCCGCGCGGGTTTCGCCCCACACAATTAGCTTGGCAATAAGCGGGTCGTAGTGGGGGGTAATGCTGTTGCCCTGAACAAAACCACTATCCAACCTGACATATTGGCTGGTGACTGGTGGTTGGTAGATAGTCAGGGGGCCGGGTTGGGGCAGGAAACTAACCGGGTCTTCGGCGTAGATGCGAAACTCGATAGCGTGGCCTTTCGGTTGAATATCGGCCTGTTTGAGAGGCAAGGTCTCACCTGCGGCAATCCGAAGTTGCAATTCCACCAAATCCAGGCCGAGGGTCATTTCGGTGATGGGGTGTTCCACCTGCAAGCGGGTATTCATTTCCAGAAAATAAAACTCGCCATTCTCTGCAAAGATAAATTCTATCGTTCCGGCGTTCTGATAGCCCACAGTGGCGGCGGCTTGCAAGGCAGCCTGAGCCATTTGCCGACGTAGTGCGTTATTAGTGCCGAGGCCGGGGGCGGGAGTTTCCTCGATTACTTTCTGATAGCGACGTTGTACACTGCACTCGCGCTCGTAAAGATGAACGCCATTGCCGTGCTGGTCGAACAATACCTGAAATTCAATATGGCGGGAATCAGGCAAATAACGCTCGATAAAAACCGAGTCGTCCCCAAAAGCCCGTTGCGCCCGACTCTGGGCGGTTTTAAGGCCAGCCCGTAGCTTGTCGGCATTCTCAGCGATAGTCATACCAATCCCGCCGCCGCCCGCCGCCGGTTTAATCAATACCGGGTAGCCAATTTCTTCCGCCGCCGCTACCGCCTCTTCCGGGTTGCTGACAGGGTTAGCCGTACCGGGAGCTACCGGAACACCCACGCTTTTCATTAGATTACGAGCGGCTACTTTTTCGCCCATCGCCACAATCGCCGAGGTTGGAGGGCCGATGAATACTATCCCTAGCTCGGTACAACGGCTGGCAAAGGCCGGATTTTCGGATAAGAATCCATAGCCGGGGTGAATAGCTTCTGCTCCGGTCTGTTGGGCGGCATCCAGCACAGCATCCATATTTAAGTAACTGGCGTAAGCCGGGGCAAGGCCGATAAATACCGCTTCGTCGGCCTCCTGTACAAATGGTAAATCCATATCGGCATCGCTATGCACCACAACGGTTTCAACCCCTAGCCGTTTACAGGTAAGGATGATACGGCTGGCAATTTCGCCCCGGTTGGCAATCAATATGCGCTTAAACATATTTTTACTCCAGGCGCAACAATACTTGCCCATCCTGAACGGTCTGGGTGGGGCTAACCAAAATTTCGGCTATCACACCATCGCGGGGCGCACTGACGGGAATTTCCATTTTCATGGACTCTAAAATCAAAAGGTCTTCTTCTTCGCTTACTTGTTGGCCTACTTCAACCAGGACTTGCCAGACCGTCCCTGAAATCTGGCTTTTTACATCGGTCATCAAGTTTCTCCTTATGTTTTATTAATTTCATATAGATGCTGCTGAATAAAGCTGACGGTATGTTAACAACTTCTGGCCTGATTTACAAATTGAGCCGAAACCCTCAAAACCTGTTCCTTGCACCTGTTTTCTTTTTCTATTTTCGGCTCAATAGCTTATAATCTGGAGCAGGAGGAATAAACCAAATGGTCGGTTTTAATTTTGGCAAAGGAAAAAAATCGCTTGAAATCAGGCAAGCCCGCAACAACCCTCAGGATGAGGCGGCGGCCCGTGCCCTGTTACAGGAAACTTTTGATTACCACGCTGATGTAGGGCGGGGTGAACCAAGCCTGACTTTTCGACCCATTGCCCAACAAAACTATATGGAAGAGTGTATTAGCGCACTGGTTTATGGTGATGAAGGTTACGAACCAGCGCGTGCATTTTTGGCCTGGGATAATAAGAGAGCCGTTGGTTTCGCCCTGGTGCGGCTTCTGCGCGATTACTATTATACTACCGAGCATTATGGTTATATTGAGCAACTGATTGTGAACGAAGGGGCGCGTAATCAGGGGGCGGGGCCGCAGCTGTTGGAGGCCTGTTATAATTGGCTGGCGGGGCGGGGGGTGCATACCGCGACCCTGAAAGTTTATGGCCCTAATCAAGCTGCTCTGAAATTTTACGAGCGCGAAGGCTTTTCGCACCTGCGCTACGAGTTGGTGAAACATTTTTAAGGCAGTTGTCAGCCGCTAGTTGTCGGTTGTCCGAAAAAAGATTATAAATTCGAGATCTAAGGCTTAAAGAGTTAAACTCAAGTAGCCAACACTAACATCTAACAACCAGGGAGGAATACATAGTGAGTTTTTCCGATTTTCCAGATGACCCGATTTTAGTGGCGAAGATGATAAATAGCCGCCGCGATAATATGTTGGGGACGCTTGACATTGAAATTGTGGAAGCTAGCAAAGATAAGGTTGTCGGCAAGATGCCCGTGACAACCAAAACTAAACAACCGGAAGGCTTTTTGCACGGCGGGGCTAGTGTAACCCTTGCAGAAGCTCTGGCATCTATCGGCGGCTGGTTAAATGTTAACCGCGAAACCCATTCAGCAATGGGTCTCGAAATCAATGCCAATCATTTACGACCCAAACGGGATGGAATAGTAACGGGCGAAGCGGTGCCACTCCATCGTGGGCGGAATACTCAGGTTTGGGAAATCAAAATTTATGACGAGGAACGGAAGTTGATTTGTATTTCGCGCTGTACGGTGGCGGCGGTTGAAAGAAAGAATTTCTGATAAAAAATCGGGGCAGACCAGTAATCTACCCCGACAAATTTCCTCTATTCCACTGACAGGCTATTTAAGGTAGGCCAACGGGTTAAGGGTTTGACCGTAAACGCGACCCCAGCGTACTTCAAAGTGAAGGTGCGGCCCGGTAGAGTTCCCGGTGCTACCTTCTACCCCGATTAGTTGACCACGAGCCACGCGCTGGCCTACCGTTACGTTAACCCGGTTAAGGTGTCCATAAAGGGTGTAAAGGCCGTTGCTATGGGCAATCAAAACCATTATGCCATAGCCATCGCTCGACCAACCCGCGTTCAGAACAACCCCGCCATCGGCGGCCACAATCGGCGTATTAACCGGAGCGGCAATATCCAAGCCCTGGTGAATACCATACCAGATTCTTTGACCGAAATAAGTAGTAATCGGCCCATATACCGGCCAAACCATTTTGCCAGTAGTGCCTACCGGAACACCGGGCGGTGGCGCAGATAAAGCCCCGTTAGGATTCCGATTTACTGCCGGGACGGGCGGCGGCGGAATATAGCGACCTACATCCTTGATTGACCCTGTACCTGGTTTGGTGCTGCCATTGACAGGCGCGCTTACCACAGGAGCGGCAGGCACTAGCCCATTCGGGATAACCAGCTTATCACCAACTTTTAACTTGGTATCTTTGGTTACATTATTCATTGGCAAGCCAGTGATGTTTTCCGCCGGAACTTTGAAGCGGTTAGCAATAGTAGTAACACTATCGCCCGGCTGTACTGTCACCCGGATACCGCTAATCGGCAGAATAACCAGCTCCATGCCCCCTGAAACCTGATTGTTGATAATCTTATCGTCATTAAAGGTGGCAATAGTCTCTTTGGTTACACCGAATTTGCTGGCAATGTAATCCAGGGTCTCACCGTCACGTACCTTGTAGAGAATCAGGGTATCGCGGATGGGCTTAATTCCACCCGGAACCATTACGCTTCGACCCGGCTCCAAGGGAGTGTTAATACCAATCCCATCTAGCTGGTTGGGGGCGTAATTGATAATCACTTTTGGGTCAACCCCAAAACGGAAGGCGATAGTAGAAATAGTATCCACTTCCTGGGTGTTACGGGTGGTGACATGCCACATCCCGGTAACAGGCGGAATAATCAATTTATCGCCAACATTAAGTTCATAATCGGGGTCATCTATCTGGTTGGCATAAAGAATAGTATCCAGGCTAATATTATTCTTGGTAGCAAGCTCTGGCAGGGTATCACCCGGTTGAACAATGTGGATATTTACCCGTTTCGGCCCATTATCGGTGGTGCCGAGACTGTTCAGAACAATGCCCTTCATGTTCCCGGTAACGGTCAGGTAGCCGTTACTATTCATCTCGCTATGACCGGGCATATCAACATCGCGGCTGATAAGTTGGCGTACGGCCCCGCCGAATCCGCCGCCCAATACCACCACAATCGCCAGCCCTAAAACTGCCATATGCGCGGCATAGCGACGGGCGTGATGGGTCATAGCCTCGGTAGAGGAAGTGCCAAAGTGTTGAGCCGCCGCCTGGGGAGCTAACCGATTAAACCAGAAGAAGTTACCAGGATGCGCCAGGAACTTCCGCATTTCCCGGAACAACGCAAAATCGGCCCGACGGAAAGGGCTGGTTATTAACTTGGCAATTGTGAACAATAATATGAAGGGAGAAAACAGGATATTGCGGAAAAGCTTGGCACCATCAAGCCGGGCTGATTTTCGTCTTTTAGCCGGGGCAACTCCCGCAATCTCATCTAGAAGCTGGCGGGCTTCATCCCTGGCACTATAACGTATTCCAGTTTCGATTTTTTCTTTTTCAGTGCGGGGCGGAGCTTCGGCGGTGCTACTATCACTGGTATAACTATTTCGTGACACCGTTTCGTCATACCCTCCTACTCATAGCCCGCTCTTTTTGCTGCTGGTATGTTTTAAGGTTCTCGTTAAAAGTCCCAAATAATAAACGAAGTTATGAAACAATTAGCCCCGTTTAATTATTATACCTTCTAGCATGGTTCAGAGTGTTAAAATTTCCACACTCTTAAAGAGCAGACAATTTTCCAACAGGTCAAGTTACAGGTTGGATTGGTAAGATTTAAACGAATCCAGACCTGCCGACATTTATTTTAAAACTACTTATGAGCTATTTATGAGCAGAACCCAAGTTGCTGGCTCAAGGTCTTGTCATTATAGGAGCGTTTCTAACGCTTGTCAAACCCTTAAAACAGTTTTCGCTTAAGAGTAGGCCGCTTTTGAGGCTAAATCTTAACCACACTTACGAAACTTTAATAAACCTTTGATTATTTTATAGCCTTAATTAATGCGAATCCGCTCATGACTACCAGTAACAAACCCTGTAGCGTCCAAATCAGGGTGCGCCACCAATTGCCATCCACCAACGTTTTTATTAAGGCTTCGTCAAATCCGGCACTCAGGGTCGTATGAAGAGGTATTTGGACAAGGGCAGTAACCACCCAAAATGAGAGGCATAGAGCCAGATTTAGCCAGGTCATCCAGTCTGGAATCCCCGCTGGACGTAATCCTAACAGAGCAAATGAACTTCCCAACGATAATAGGGTTGGGATACTCAGAGCCAAAACTATTCGCTCGCTATGTTCCAGGTGAAAAGCCAGGAACTCCGCTGCCCCTACTTTGGCAAACAAGGGATACTGAATTAGCTGGATTACCCAAATCAGGCCAACCAGATAAAAAGTTGAGACTAAACAAATTAATAAGGGGAAGAATGACCAGACACCGGGTTTAATTTCCGAGAGTTGCATTAACTTTTCCTTTCCTAACAGCCAATATAGCAGGGAACGGGGCTAGTTTGGGGAAAGGCTTGGTGCAGGAATAGTAATCTTTTGACTAAAGTTAATACTATAAATTTAGGGGCGGTTCGTGAACCGCCCCGTATAAAGATTATTATTTTAGAAGTTAGGCCTTTTTAGAGGGTGGTGGCCTGTGCAACCCCTTCCGCAATTCGGTCTAGCTGCTCGCGGGTCAGAGCCGGGAAAATCGGTAAGGAAAGTACCTGTGCTGCCGCTGTATCGGTTTCAGGTAAATTATCGGTGTAACCCCGCTCCACATAGATGGATTGTTTATGGATGGGTAGAGGATAATAAATACCGCAACCAATACCCAATTCGCCCAACCGAACCACTACCTGGTCACGACTAACCGGGCTGGCCTCGGTAACTCTAATAGTATATTGATGATAAACGTGACTGAAATCGTCCCGTACTACTGGCAGAACGACCTGTGCTCCAAGTTCCTGCAAACGGGCGGTCAGGTAGGCTGCGTTAGCTTGCCGTTTTTCGTTCCAGCCCACCAACCGACCAAGTTGCACTCGCCCTATCGCGGCATGCAGATTGGTCATACGGAAGTTAAAGCCCACTTCATCGTGATAGTAGCGTTTCCGCATACCGTGCGCCCGCAGAATTGAGGCCAATTCGGCAACTTTGGGGTCGTTGGTGGTAATCATTCCACCCTCGCCACTGGTCATATTTTTGGTGGGATAAAAGCTGAAACAACCCGTGCCAAACGTCCCGACCTTCTGCCCCTTGAATTCCGCCAGATGGGACTGGCAAGCATCCTCAATAATCGCCAACCCGTGCCGCTCGGCAATTTCACAAATAGCATCCATCTGAGCCGGATGCCCGAATAGATGCACTGGCATGATTGCTTTGGTTCGAGGGGTTATAGCCGCTTCGATTTTGGCTGGGTCAATGTTAAAAGTATCGGGCTCAATATCTACAAAAACGGGTTTCGCCCCGGTGTACAGAATTGAGTTAGCGGTGGCAATAAAGCTGAAAGAAACCGTAATAACTTCGTCCCCTTCGCCAATTCCGTGAGCGAGCAAGGCAACGTGTAAAGCGGTAGTACCGTTTGAGGTAGCAATAGCGAAACGTGAGCCGCAGGCAGCAGCAAATTCCGCCTCAAAGCTGGCTACTTCGGCACCCTGCGCTAATTGCCCGGATTGCATAACCGCCAGAACTGCGGCATTTTCTTCCGGGCCAATTTCGGGCTTGGCAATCGGAATGTTAGGCAAAGTCATCATTGTACTCATAGGTTTGCTCATTTCTACTTAATTGTATTCTTTTTCACACTTACCTATAATAAGGATACAGTTCAAGGGTGATAGTTAAATGAATCGCTGATAGGGGTGTGTGAAACTTTTTTCAGGTAGCAAACCGATTCTATAAGGCAAGTATAGGCTTTCGCTGGCATACTTCTTGCTACGAGTAAGGTTTAATTGGTTTGAGCTCAGAAATGATGCAAATCTGGCAAGTTTGACAATATTTTTCAAAGGATGTAGATTAAAAAAGCTTAATAACATTAAGATTTTCGCATTAAGATTTGGCTTTAAAGATTATTAAAGAAAAGTTGACTTGCAAGGTTTTGTGAAATTTAAGTCCAAAGCAATCAAGTGTGAACGTCGCTGGCATTATTTCGTGATTTTAATTGGCTATCTGGGGAATGGCAAATTTCTACCTCAATCCCTCCGCTTCTAGTTGACTCTTTAGATACGAACAAACCAGGCCGGTTGTTGGAAAGGCAACCGCCTCTCAGCCAACATTTAAAAATTAATTATTGATTTGGTATTTCTGTCATTTACGGGGAATAAACGACCGATTTTAAACAAGTTTGTAATCTGATTACTATTGTAATGTGTTTCTTAACGTTACTTCGGTATAACCTTTAATAGACATTAAAGTTTTTTTCCAAGTGTAGTTAGGTTGTAAGGTTGCGTTCACCAAAACGATAAAAAAGGTGCCTCAAAGCAGGTTGATAAACCTGCAAAATTGCTACTCGACAACAGGCACTACAGAACTTCGTCATAGAACATACTTGGACAAGGCAGTTATCTGGAGCCTAACCAGATAGCCCGATGCAAAAGCTTCTTTATATAATCACTGTGGTCAATGTCATTAAGCTTTAGGAGCAGGCATTGTAAAATACAGGTAGACAGCACAGCCCTGCTAACCTGCAAATCTGGAGGCCGATAATGGACATTTTGGTCGTGGAAGATGACCCGATGACTTTGAAGATGGTTGAGTTCTTGCTCAAAGGTGAAGGTTATAATGTAACCAAAGCTGAGAGTCTGCGCGAAGCCGATGCCATTCTAAAGAAAAGCACCCCATGGTTGGTTATTATTGACAAAGGTTTGCCCGACGGAAATGGGATTGATTATTGCAAAAAGTTGGCCCAAACCGAGAAGGAAGTCCCGGTAATTTTGTTGACCGGGGAAAGTCGTCTGCCCTACAAATTGGAAGGTTTGGAGAGTGCCGACGATTATATTGTAAAACCCTTTGAACCAGGCGAATTTATAGCCAGGGTGAAAGCCGTTTTACGCCGGGTGGAACGAGTGCCCCGCGAATTGGTCCAGAGCCATTTAAAAGTTGGCGATATCGAATTGGCAATGCGCGAACTCAAGGTAACTTTGCCCAACCGCAAATCAGTTATCCTGACCCCTACCGAAATGAAGATTTTGGAATGTTTAATGGCTCACGCTGGCAAAGTCGTGACCCGTGATAGCATTGCCGAAAAAGCTCTGGGTTATGAATACGAAGGCGAAAGCAACGCCATTGACGTTTATATTCGCCGACTTCGTACCAAAATCGAACCCGATCCTTCTCAGCCAGTTTTCATTGAGACGGTAAAGGGAAGCGGTTATCGTTTCCGTAAAGTTCAAAACGGCGAACTAACCAAGTAGGATGGTATTTGGCCGTTGAATAGACGGCCTCTCCATCGGAGAAATATAGGTGGCGCATTCAACCCAGGCCGTTGGGCCAGCAGATTTTGAAGACGAAAAGGAACAACCGCTCGCAGCCGGGACAGTTTTGCATGCTTCAAAATTCGATGAGAATGCCACCGATACCGAGATTTCACCTCTAATCTCTGCTAAGGATGAGCAAACCGGCAATCACAGCTACTACGATGTGTTTTTAAGAGGAGCAGTTAATCGTGTCCTGAATTTGTTGGACGCCGAGCATTGCAGCATCGCCCTGATTGATAAAAAAACCGGGGAACTTGTCACCAGAGCCTCCTCGCGGGTGGGGAGCAGTGAACTTCTGCGCCAGAGTCGTTTCCGCCAGCGCGAAGGTATTGCGGGACACGTAGCCGCTACCCGTGCTTCTTTTTTATCAAATAACGTTCACCGAGCTACCCAGTATATGCGAATAGGCGATGATAAAATCGCCTCAATTATGTGCGCCCCCCTGATTCACAAGAAAGATGTTTTAGGGACAATTACCGTCACAAGCCCCCGCTTTGATGCTTTCACCGCCGACTATCTTAAATTGTTGGAAGAGCTGTCAGACCGGGAAGCGGTGGGGATTGCCCAGCTTTTTCACTCCGATGCCAGTCTGCGTGAAACTGATAAAGTTGCCAGCCTCTTGCATATAAATGAAATCGTAGCCAATTCCGCCCACCGTGATACCCTTACTACCAGGGTGTTGGAATGGATTGGGCAAAACCTGCCGCCCTGCGAAGCTTCAATTCTTTTGTTTGGTAACAAATCCCACGAAAATTCTTTCTATGGTTCACCCCTGGCAGCCACTTTGTTACTAATGGGGGAAACCGCCAAAAGTAAGGCGTGGCCTGCCAAAATTTACGAAATCAGCCAGTTCCCGCTACTTTCACCCGAAAACCAGCAAAGCCTGAAAGCAGCAGGTATTATAAATATTGCGGTGGCTTCGTTATATCGCCAAAAATCGGAAAACGTAATTGGTCTGGTAATTTTATTGTTGCGGCAATACGCCGAAGATTTCCAGGTCGCCGAACTGGAATTGCTGGAAGAACTGACCCATAAAATCAGCGAAGGTCTGGAAATTGCCGACCGCTTCCGCTCCAGTCAGGAAACCCGTTACTTTTTAAGCCAATTTACCCAGGGGGCGGGCGACCCGGTGGTGGAATTGGACCTGGAAGGACGAGTCTGTGAATGGAACGAAGCCGCCGAGCTTTTGTTTGGTTACAGTGCCGCCGAAATAGTCGGGCGCATTTTACCCGGTCAACAGGATCAAAATAGCGACATAGGGTTATACGAACAGGTGCGGCAAGGCGCAACTCTGGCGAATGTGGTAATAGAAAAGCTGGACAAAAGCGGCAACTTACTCTCGCTTTCCGTCACGCTAGCCCCAATTCTGGATCAAACTGGTAATATCAGCCGCATTTCGCTTTTAATAAAAGATATAACCGAAACAACCCGCCTCAAGCAGGAAGCCGCCCGCCGTAATCAGGAAATGACTAACCTGAGCGATATTGCCCTGCGTCTTGCTAGCACACTTGATACCAATAATCTTTTAGTAATTATCAAAGAACACTTGAGCCGAGTGGTAGAATTTGATGCCTTGTTGGTAGCTACCCATAACGAGGTTAAAAATACCTTTGAGGTAGAGCTTCACTCGGAGTTAGGGGTTTATTATGCCCCTGAAAGCTGGCCTGCCACCGAGCCGATTCTGGCCTGGTTATTGCAACACGGTCGCCAACTTACTATTGACTCATCCGACACCGATTTCCCGCTCAATCGCTTCGAGGGAATGGAAGGCGAAAACCCCGAAAATCTGTTAATCACTCCTACCCGCCTGGAAGGACAGGTAAACGGATTTATTGCCCTGGCAAATTACCATAGCCAACCCTTCAAACCCTATCATAAGCAACTTATGTTGATTGTGGCTTCCCAGGCCGCGATTGCCCTGGAAAAAGCCCGTATTCTGCGCCGAAGTCAGGAAAAAGCCGAGCATTTGAGCATTTTGCGGCAAGTTGCCAGGGCCACCAGTAGCAGCCTTAACCTTGACGAAGTGCTGAAGAATATGGTCATCGAGCTACATCGTAATATTACCTTCGCTACTGCTGATATCCAGATTTTTGGGCCAACCGGGTTGCGGCGTTATCTTGTAACCAGTAATCAGGGCGGACATCAGTCGCTTCGTAGCGAAGTTATCCAGTTAGACCCTGAGTTGGAAAATTTAGCTGAAAACCTGAGCTATAGTACGTCCTTAGCCAGTCTTAGCCAGACCAATCCCTTGCACACCAAAGTTCTGGAGCTTTTCAGCAAACGCAATTTGCAAGCGGGCGTGCTTATCCCCCTGATTTATGGTGACCGGGTTTCGGGTTTGATGCTGTTGGGTTCTTATGAGGATTATAACTATACCGAGGATGAGTTGGCCTTAATAAACGATATTGCTTCTCAGGCTATAGGGGCAATGGAGAACGCCCAACTGCACGAGGTAGTTAAACATCAGGTAGCCCAATTGGAGCAGCAGGGTCGCCGGGAACGCCGTTTGTTACAGGAAACAGCCCAGGAACGGGAACGGCTGGAAGCTATCTTCGGCAACAGTAGCGATGGAATTATGGTAATTGACGAAGAATTTAACGTGCTTCGGTTTAATCCAGCGATGGCTTCTTACATCGGAGCCGATAATAGCGCGATTGGGCGGAAATGTACCCAGGTTTTGCGCTGTCAGGACAAAGAGGGCAACCTGTTATGCGAAATTGCCTGCCCTTTGCAAAAAGTTTTGGAACAAAAAGTGCCTTTACTACATCAGGAAGTGCGATTGGATAATCAGGGTTTGATTCGCACTGTCTCCACCAACTGGAACGTAGTGCCGAGTGCTAGCGGCGGCAACAACGTAGTTTCGACTATGCGAGACGTTACGGCTTTGCGGGAAGTGGAACAGATGAAGGCCAACTTTATCTCAACCGTATCGCACGAATTACGCAACCCGATTAATGTTATCAATGGCTTTACCAAAATGCTGGCGGAGGAGCGCGCCGGACAGCTTAACCCGGTGCAACACGAGTTCGTTAGCAGCATGTTGGTCAGTGTAAATCAGCTTAAAAAGCTGGCGGAAGATATATTAATTATGTCCAGGGTAGATGCTGACCGCTTCAGTATTAACCCTGGCCCGATTTCCTTCAAAGAGTTGGTAGTTTCAACGGCCAAAAATATCAGGCCAATGATTTATGCTAAAAATATCCGCCTGATAACGGCCCAGCTACCCGATAATCCGGTAATAATAAATGCGGATGAAATGCGGCTGGGGCAGTGTTTGGGAAATCTTCTGGAAAATGCTATTAAATTCACTCCACAGGGTGGAAGAGTAGTGATAGAATTAAAAACAGATGGGGAAAATGCTAAATTGAGTGTTACTGACTCTGGCATTGGGATAGCTCAGGAACATCTTGTGCATATTTTTGAGCGTTTTTACCAGGTACAGGACGAGGAAACTCGTAAAATGCGCGGGACTCAGCTCGGTAGTGGCTTGGGATTGAGTATTACCAAAGAAATTATCGAGCGGCATGGTGGACGAATCTGGGTTGAGAGCACAGTAGGCAAGGGTACTATTTTTTCATTCACTTTGCCCTTGCTGAAGGAATAATCAGGGTAAGTTAATTTTATGGCCAAAATTATTGTTGTAGACGACGATGCCAGCGTTCTAGCTGTAGTTAAATTTGCTTTAATTCGAGCGGGTCATGAGGTTCAAGCGACTGATAGTGCTATTAGTGCTATTGCCTTGATTCATCAGTCTCAGGTAGATTTGATTATGGTAGATTACAAGATGCCCGAACTAAGTGGGGTGGAATTGCTAAACAGGTTGCGTTTCCCCACCAACGGACAGCCTACTAATACCCCGGCACTGCTGATGAGTGGCGCACCCACCGCCCAACTCCTGGAAGCTATCCACAATTTGCCCAGGGTTGAGTTTATCGAAAAACCTTTTATCGGCAAGGAACTAATCCAAAAAATTGAGTCTGTCCTTGCGCAATACGCCAAACCCTCCTAGTTTTTGGTTATTCGTTTTTCTTTGTTGGAAAGCTGTTAGCCATCCGCTATTCGGTTTTGGATATTAGGTTTCTCTGACTTTTAACTTTTAACCTTCAACTTTCGACTACCGAATCCTGCTTTAACAACCTTCTCTTTACCTTTAACATTTCATTAACATCCTCATAACCTGACCCTGTTACTATTGACCAGAATATTGCCCACTTCCGATTTCAGATATTCGATTTTAGATTTTAGATATTTGATTAAAGGGTTAAAATGCAAACACTAATCCATAACGCTACTCTGGTATTGCCCGACAGGCTTGTTGAAAATGGCTGGCTACTAATTGAAAACCAGCGTATTGCCGGGTTGGGGGAAGGTAATTCCGCCGCACTACAGGTTGACCGTAAAATTGATGGGCAGGGGCAGTTCCTGATGCCCGGTTTAATTGATTTGCATAGCGACGCAATCGAGCGACAGGTTGAACCTCGCCCCGAAGTCATTTTCGATACCCATATTGCCCTGGGAGAAATTGACCGCCGATTGGCAAGTGCCGGAATTACCACCGAATTTCACGCTATTTCCCTGGATGATAACGAGTTTGGCACGCGCTCGGTTAATTTTATCCACGATTTAGCCCATAATATTAAGGTTGAAACCGATAATCTGGTTCGACACGAAATTCATGCCCGCCTTGAATTGACCAGCCAGAACGGTTTTGAAACCATTAAAGAATTAATTAAAACCCGTGAGGTGCGCCTGATTTCCTTGATGGACCATACACCGGGACAAGGGCAATACAAATCAGAGGAAGGCTTTCGCCAGTATATCAAACGTACCGTCCATATGAGCGACGAAAAAATTGATGAGTGGATACTCATGAAAAAAGCTCAAAAAGCCCTGGTGCCGGAGCGGATTGAGACCGTCACCCGACTGGCGCGTGAGGCCGGATTGGCAATCGCTACCCACGACGACGACACCGCCGAAAAAATAGCGGGCTGGCCCAAACTTGGCGTAACAATGGCGGAGTTCCCAACTACTATGGAAGCCGCCACTGCCGCCCACAAACTTGGTTTGGTGGTCTGTATGGGTGCGCCCAACGTGCTGCGAGGTAAATCCAGTGGTGGCAACATTAGCGCGCTGGAAACGATTCAGGCCGGGGTTTGTGATGCTCTTTGCGCCGATTATTATCCGGCGGCGATGTTAGGTGCGACCTTTAAGCTGGTAGCTCATCACATCCTGTCGCTCTCTCAGGCCGTGCAACTTGTGACCCTGAACCCGGCTAAAGCTGTGGGACTTGACGGCGATTTTGGCTCTTTAGAGGTCGGGAAAGTTGCCGATATAATTCTGGTCAAAGCCACTAGCCGTAATCCCCGCGTGCTCCGCCTTTTTGTGGATGGTCAGGAACGCCTGACGCATGCGTAAGGGTTGTCGGAAAATTCGTTAAAAAGGGCAATACCTACCCCCTCCCTTTGAAAAGGTTTAAAGGGTGCGATGAATATTTCAAGTAGATTTACCCGCTAAAAATGGATTCGCACGGAGCTGATACCCCCAAGGGGCACAGGCGCCGTCGTGCTGATTCAACGAAGCCCCTTGATGAACTTTAACTATTAAATCCGTATAAAGCCTGGATTGCCCGGTAATAAATCACCGGGCTAAGAGAGCATGTTAAGAACACAGGCTCTTTGAGCCCGGTGGCGCCTGTGCCCCTTGGGGGTATCAGTCCCGCGCATTTCAATAATTATTTTATTTACGGTTTATTTTGTAAAAGTTCATAAAGGGGCTAAAAAGCTTATTTAAGGGAAATTTGAAGCATTTAGCCAGCTTGAGCTGGCTTCGTTAAAGTAGCTCGGTGATTTATCGCCGAGCGGTCGAGCTTTACCATATGCTCTCACTCCTTGAACCCTTTCTAAGGGTGAGGGTCAGACGGTGGCAATAAAATAAACGGTACATGCGGTATAATCTTCTTGACGGCAAATAGTAATCTTTAAGGGAAATAGCAAGGAAAGTTTCTTGATGGAAATAAATTTTTACATCAATAACAGTGGCTTTCTGAGAGCAAATGCGGCCCCTCCTAATGAAATACTGAGTCCTTTTATAGAGCTTGTTATAAATGACGGAGTATGGTTTTGCAGAGAGTTACTTCAGGCTGTAGATGAGGCTATGGCAGGTAAAGTTGAAGAATTTAGTCTAACTGGAAATGCTTGTACTGTGACTCTCACTCCAGAAAAAGCTCATATTGATGTTTGGCTTGATGAGCCACCCCCTTCCCTTGACCTTTCCCTTATTGATCTTAAACAGGTTCTAACTGAATATCTGGCCTTTGCTGAGGCACAGGGTTGGGAGTAATTAAGTCAGGCAGATGCAGCTACATCATTCTTGCTCCTTGCTCCTTGCTGCTTCTTGATGGATTTCCAGTTAACAAAACGTAATAAGTTACCCCCCTGGTTTCACCTTGAATTAAGGAAAAAGTAATATAATGAAGGTGTTGAAATAAGGTTAGGTGAACAAAGAGGCTTGCCAACCATGTGTGCGTCGTTCTTCTTCAAACTAAACCACACGGAAAGGCTTCGGGATGCTCCCCTCGGTAACAATTATTACGCTGAACTGGAATCAACCCCACTATACTCTGGCCTGTCTGCACTCCCTACTGTCGATAACTTACCCAAACTTCAAAGTAATCGTGCTGGATAATGGCTCGAAGGATGATTCGGTGACCCAGATTCGGGCGGTCTTGCCGGAACTTCACTACCCGGTGGAGCTGATTGAAAACGGCTACAACCTGGGTTTTGCCGAAGGGAATAACGTAGGCATCCGCAAAGCCCTGGGTGAAGGGGCAGATTATGTCCTTCTATTAAATAACGACACCGAAATAGCCCCGGATTTCATTGAACCCCTGGTCAAGATGGCCCAGAGTAATCCAAATATTGGTATAATTGGCTCAAAGATTTATTACTTTGACGAGCCGGAACTAATCTGGTCTGCCGGGGGAATCATCGAGAAATCAGGTGACACCCGCCAACTGGGAGTCAATCAACCTGATATTCCAGAATTTAACCAGTTGCGGAAGGTGGATTATGTAAGCGGTTGCGCCATGCTGGTTAAACGGGCGGTTATCGAGAAGGTCGGAATGCTGGATGCCCGCTTCTTCGCCTACTACGAGGAAACCGACTGGTGCGCCAGAGCCGCGAAAGCTGGTTTCAGTGTCTGGTATGTGCCACAGAGTAAGGTCTGGCACAAAATCAGTCTCAAAGCGCGAGGATTTACCCCTTATTACGTCTATTTAATGAGCCGCAACCGCCTACTTTTTTTGCGCAACCGGGGAATGTCGGCCCCACGAGTTTTGC
Source organism: Chloroflexia bacterium (assembly GCA_038207495.1). Taxonomy (GTDB): domain Bacteria; phylum Chloroflexota; class Chloroflexia; order Chloroheliales; family Chloroheliaceae; genus Chlorohelix. The sequence continues at coordinate 46,304 of JBBQZS010000017.1, read as the reverse complement.
TCAGTCTGGTATTAGTGGATTTGCGAACGATTATCACCACCTCGATTTACAAACGCCACCGCTCCGCTCGCCCAATGCAAAAATGGCATATTAAAGGCGTGCTGGATTACTTGCGGGGACATTTTGGAGAGCCAATTCTAAGGTGAATATTTTTTCATTTCAACTTTAATGAGGTATATTCGATTGTAATCACGATACAGGATAATATAATTGAGAAACAGGAAATCGTTGGGACTTGTGTGAGAACACAATACTTATTTGCAGGAAGCAATAGATAAATGGACATTGGACGCGAACTGCGACGTTATTTAAGAGTTTTATGGTCCTGGGCCTGGTTAATTATCCTGGGCGCGGCCCTGGCGGGTGGAGTAAACTACTATCTAGCCACTAAAGCTCCTCCTCGTTATGAAGCTAACACCACCTTGATGGTAGGCCAATTTATACGGCAAGCAAACCCCGACCAACAGGAAGTAGGGCTTTCTGACCGTCTAGCGGGTTATTATCTTGAATTACTTCGCCGTCAGCCTGTCCTGGAAGGGGTTAAAAAAGAGCTTAATTTGGATAAATCGAACGAAGCTTTGGCTGGATTAGTTTCTGCCAGAGTTGTACCCGGCACCGCTTTTATTGAAATTGCAGTGGTTGATCCTGACCCAACTCTCGCCGTTAAAATGGTAAATGCCTTTGCTAAAGAACTGATAAAACAAAGCCCTACCGCCCCCGAAAATCAACAAGCCGACCAGCGAGCCTTTATCCAAAAGCAATTGGATGATTTGCAGACCAAAATTGGCGATGGGAAAAAACAACTGGAAGTTCTAAACCAGTCCCTCAACTCCAGCACCACCGCCGTAGAAATAACCGAAACCCGTAACAAAATCAAGGCAATGGAAACCCAGATTGATGGCTGGCAAACCAACTATACTAACCTTTTACGGCTGAGTAATACCCTTTCTCCTAACTCTATCAGCGTACTGGAAGAATCAAACCAATCACGGCAAGTAAAAAGCCTCAGCCCGCTCATTTCGGCGGCTATCGCAGCGGCAGTCGGAGCCTTGCTGGCCTTTGGTTGTGCGGTATTGCTGGAATATCTGGATGACCGAATTAAAAGTGCTGATGATTTGCAATCTCGTTTCAAATTGACCCTGCTAGGCCATCTGCCCCGCCAGAGCTTAAGGGAGCCAAAAGCGGAAAATTATGAGATAGGCGAAGCCCCAGTAAACCTGGATGTAGTGCAATCTTACGAAGTTATTTGTACCAGTATTTTATTCTCGGACTTATTACAAAATAACCGCCGCTCGGTAATGATTACCTCAGTAAATAGTCTGAGCGAGAAATCCCGCCTGACCGTCAACCTGGCAATTGCTATGGTAGGCTTCGAGCAATCGGTGTTGCTGGTGGATGCCGATACCCGCGATGGACAGTTACACGAGCTGTTGGGTCTGGAAAATCGAATGGGCTTCTATGAGGTTTTTTATGGCAACGGTTATGTACATATGGACGACAAGGTGCAGGAAACCGCCGTACCAAACCTGTTCCTGATGCCTTCGGGTATCAGTGCCACCGCCGAAGCTAATAAAATTGTGGCCCTGCGCCCTGGTACTCACCAGATTTATAGTTTGCCTCATCAGTCAGTACCGGGCGACTTTGTGTTGTTCAACTGCGGCAGTATCCTTTCCGACAAAACGCCCCGCCTGCTGGCTTCCCATGTGACTGGTACGGTGTTGCTCTGCGAACTCAACCATACGCGTGGTCAGGAGTTAAAAGCCGCCATCGAAGTGGTGGAACGTCTTAAAGGCAATATTCTGGGAGTTATAACGATAGACCGCACTTCCCGTTCACCTTCCTTTATGCGTCTGGGAAAACGCCCCAAACGAACTAAAACTAATACCAACCTGGAAAATGTTACAGGGGCTGCCGATAGCTCGGTGTTTTAGAAGGATGGTGGTAAGAAGATGAACGTGAAGGTCAAACCGGAAGCCAATAAACCATTGGCTTTCTTGAAGGTCTCAGGGAAATCGGCGGGCAAATGTGGGAATAGCCTAAATACTCGTAAGCATTTTGCGCTATTTTCAGCGTTGCTGGCAAGTTTGCTTCTTACTTTTTGCCTTTTGCCGCTTTATCCGGCAGACGCAGCCGGGCAATGGACTAAACCCGTCAGCCTTTCCAGCCAAATGAATGATGCCTGGTTTCCTGACATTTCGCCCAATAGTGCAGGAGGGGCGGAAGTGATTTATTCCGGGAATGATTTTACCTCCGAAAAAGAATCACCAATTGCCAATAAATACGACCGCCTTTATTATTACCAGCTTTCACCGGATGGTACAGCCCCTACCCTGGCCCCTTCCAACATTGCAATCTCCCCCTTTGGGGTGGTTATGCGCAACTCGGTTGCGGTAGATAGTAAAAACGGCCTGGTACATGCATTATTCCGCTCAAAAGGATCGCTATTTTACCAGAATGCCCCCCTGGAGAAATCCGGCTCGGCCCTGAATTGGAGCGAACCCCGTAATATTGATGATTACAGCAGCTCTTATTACAACGATATTGCGGTTGACCAAAAGGGCGTGATTCATATTGTCTGGACTCAGGTTAAACAGGATGAAGGGGTCAAAGGAACTGATGTTAATAACTTCCGTCAGGTAATTTATTATCGCCAGAGTAGTGATTTTGGTGTTAGCTGGTCTTTCCCTAAACAGATACTTGTGCCAAAATATGGGGCAACCAGGGTAGTTTTAAAGATAGACTCGGCGGGCGGCTTACATGTAAGTTATGACGACGGCTACGATAATTATGTAGGAAAATGGAACGCCACACTGAGTAGCTATATCCACTCGCTCGATAATGGCAAAACCTGGTCAGTGCCGACGGTTTTTGGTAGCGAATCCGAGCCAATCGTGCAATCCAGTATGACCACCTTTGGTGAAAGTAGCGTTATGATGTCCTGGCGGGTTATCAAGAAGCAACGGATTGATTATGCCGTTTCTAATGACCGGGGCGTTACCTGGTCTAACCCAACCACTATTCCCGGTAGCACTACCCGTTATTTTTCTGCCGAGCATTATTTTGACCGCAACTCTCTGGCGGCGGATGGAAAAGGGCGAGTACATTTTGCCAATATTGGGCTGGTAGATGACTCACTGAAGGGCAAAACCACCGGAGAAAAAGCCGAAGACCTGGCACTGGACTATTTTATCTGGGAAAATGGTAAATGGTCAGCCCCACAGGTTATAACTTCAGGTGAGGGTTTTCCTGAATATCCTCGGATTGCGATTGCCCCCAACCGGGTGCATCTGGTCTGGTTTGTCCGCAATAAGGTGGTCGATGAGGATGGCAAAGCCGTTTGGTATAGTTCGATGCCCTATGATACAGGTTTACAGGTTGTGCCTGTTGGGAAATTTACTCCGCCAACCGTTACTTCCGTCACAAAAGCGGTAGCAGCCCCCGCCCCTACCCCCCTGGCAATTCTGCCACCGATTAAAGACGAGCCTAACCGTAGCTGGTTTGATGAGGGCTACAAGGCGGCATTGTTCTCGTTAGGGCCGGTTGCCGCTATTGCCGGGTTAATGCTGAGTATATCTTTGTGGCGACGACACAAAAATAAGGTTTAACCATGGCTGCCGGACTACAAAAACGAAAGACTCAGAATGAGGAAGAAAAAAAGGTTGAGTCAACTGTAATTCAACCGTCCTCGACTGCCGCCAAACCTGAAGAAGTTACAGTCGAGCTTCGGGAATTGTTACGCCCTTTGCTGGATTGGTGGTGGGCCTTACTGATTGTTCCGTTACTTTCGGGGGCGATTGCCTATTACATGGTGCAAAAAAGCCCTACCTACTATCAAGCACGGGTATTACTCAATATTGGTCCAGCTGTAAAAGAAATTAAAGACCAGTCACCCTCACTGATTACCTTGCGATTGGGAAGTAGTTACGGTCAGGTTGTCTATCAGGATACTTTCTTAGCTCTGGTAGCTCTGGAAGCCAATGTTGGCCTGAGTGCCGATGAGATAAAACAGGCCACTGTAGTCCAGTTTACCCCCGGCACACCCTTTTTTGAAATCCAAATGGTAGATAGCAATCCAACCAGGGTTGTCACTTTGCTGGATAAGATGACCCAGCTTTTAACCAGTGAAGCCCCCCAGGTGCGCGAATTAAAACGAAAATCCCAGCAAAACTTTGTGACTTCCCGTAAAGCCGAATTAGCTAACCTTATTTCAAATTTAAGACAAAAAATTGAAAAGGGAGATTCTGACCTTCCCAGCGATAGCGGCACGGATATCGAGAACGCTATTGTAAAACAACCTACCCTGCCGCCCCAGACGCAACTGGACGCTTACAACGAAGAACTTAACCAATTAGCTAAGATCAATCCTGAAACCGAACCAAACCAGATAAACATTATCGAAAAACCTTATCTGGTTTCCGGCAAGTTAGGGGCGCAACCTGGCAATGCAGCTATTGCAATGGGGTCGGTGGGACTGGCGTTGGTAGTACTGCTGGTATATTCATTGAATGGTTTGGATAGTCGGGTGCGCCGCCATTATCAAATACGCCTCCTTTTAAATTGGCCTATTTTGTTACAAAAAAAGCAAAAATTAGCCCAAACCAGCTTTGATATGCTGGCGTCGGAACTGGTTTCAGCCTATCACCGGGATGCCGTAACGGTGCGCCTGATGGTCGTTCACGAAAAAAGAACGGTTGGGGTGGAAGAAGCGATTGGCAAACTTGGTGAGTCGCTTTCCCAGCTGGGGCTAAATGTAACTATTACCGTCGGTGGTATAGGCCAAACCTTCATTAACGAGCCGGTAGTGGAAATTCTCCAGCCTGATTATGTTGAGGTAATCAATATCTCGGAGGATGAAGCCCTTTTTGGCGAAGAAAGTGCTACCGGAATAGTAAATTTTAGGCCGTTAAACTCCCAATGGGAACTGATTAGCCAGGAATGGCCCGCCCCGACCCGCCATCTGACCAACCTGGGCCTGACTTGCACCGGGTCAATTATTATGTGTGGCCTCAATCGCTCTCACAAAAAATCCCTCCGCACCCTCTCCGAATTCTTCATCACTACCCAACTACCAGTGGCGGGCGTAGTAGTTCTATAAATTAACAAAGTTTCACACTATCGCCCCTGATTCTCATTCCGCCAGGGTTGCTTTAACTCCCCATATGTATTAGCATGTCGAATCGTGTTTGATTTAGCGATTCGGCCTATGAAATCCACTAACGTATATATTATAGTCAAAAATAATTAAGTTGGATTGACATCTCAGAACTTTAGTGCTAATCTGGATAATACACCAGCGCAAACACCTATATAAATTATTACCCATAAGTAAGGGGATTAAGCTCCATGCACGATAAAATCGTTGTGCGAGGCGCACGCGAACACAACCTTAAGAATATTGATATTGAATTGCCCCGCGATAAACTGGTGGTTATCACCGGGCTGTCGGGAAGCGGCAAAAGCAGTCTGGCTTTTGATACGATTTATGCCGAAGGGCAACGCCGCTACGTCGAGTCGCTTTCGGCTTATGCCCGCCAGTTTTTGGGTCAGATGGAAAAGCCCGAAGTTGATTATATCGAAGGTTTAAGCCCGGCGATTTCGATTGACCAGAAGGGTGCCAGTCGCAACCCCCGTTCTACGGTTGGTACAATCACCGAGATTTACGATTATTTACGGCTGATGTTTGCCAGAATTGGTCATCCCCATTGCCCCAACTGTGGTCGCGAGATTAGCCGCCAGACCGTCCAGCAAATTGTCGATACTGTAGCAGCCTTGCCCGAAAACTCCCGGTTAATGATTCTTGCCCCGCTGATTAAAGACCGCAAGGGCGAACACAAACACATTTTTGAGGAAATCCGCAAAGCCGGTTTTGTACGGGCGCGGGTAAACGGGCAAATTCGGGATGTAGACGAAGAAATAGACCTGGAAAAATACAAAAAACATAGTATTGAAGCAGTGGTTGACCGGATTATCGTGCGGCGGGACGAACAGGGCCAGTTTAGCGATAAGGGTCGCCTGACCGATAGTATAGAAACGGCCCTCAAGTTGGGCGGCGGAATAGTGCAGGTTCAAATTATTGATGGCGAGGAACTTTTCTTCTCCGAAAACTTTGCCTGTGTTTATTGTGGCATTAGCGTGGGTGAAATCGAGCCGCGCACCTTCTCGTTTAATACTCCTCATGGGGCGTGCCCAACCTGTAGCGGTCTGGGCGAGATTCTGGACTTCGACCCGGAGCTAGTTATCCCTAACAAAAACCTGACGTTGGGCGAAGGGGCGATTATGCCCTGGAATCGGCTGGGTCAGATTAATAGCGGCTATATCAGTTCGTTGTTGGAAGCGGTGGGCGGACAATACGGCTTTAACCTCAAAACCCCCCTGAAAGATTTTAACCCTGAACAAATGGGGATATTACTTTACGGCACAAATGGCGAACTGGTTAAAGTTAAGTTGCGCGGCAATAATGTGACGGATGCTCCTTTTGTCGGGGTTATTCCCGATTTGAAGAAACGTTACGCCGATAGTGCCAGCAACTATACCAAATACGAAATTGAGAAGTTTATGGTCGGGCGTACCTGTCCAGCCTGTAAGGGTTCACGCCTGAAACCGGAAGCTATCGGGGTGACGGTGGTGGACAAATCCATCGTGGATATTGCCCGAATGAGCGTGCGGGATGCGGCGGAGTTCTTTAACGACCTCTGGAAACACGATGCCCCGGACGGTGGGGCGGATGGACCTCTAACCGAGCGCGAGCAGATGATTGCCTATCAGGTCATCAAGGAAATCAAGGCTCGTCTGAACTTCCTCAACGATGTCGGGCTGGACTATCTTTCGATAAACCGCTCCGCCGCGACCCTGGCGGGTGGTGAGGCCCAACGTATTCGGCTGGCAACCCAGATTGGCAGCAGTTTGATGGGGGTTCTGTATATTCTGGACGAACCAAGTATCGGCCTCCATCAGCGCGATAATGCCCGACTGATAAATACGCTGGTCAAGCTGCGCGACCTCGGCAATACCCTGATTGTGGTGGAACACGACGAAGAGATGATTCGCACCGCCGATTATGTGGTGGATATGGGGCCGGGAGCGGGTGAACACGGTGGGTATGTGGTAGCAGTTGGCACTGTTGATGAGATTATGGCTAACCCAAACTCAATTACTGGCAAATATTTGTCGGGTGAGATGGAAATTGCCGTGCCAAAACAGCGGCGCAAGGGCAATGGCAAAACCCTGACCCTCAAAGGGGCGCGAGAAAATAACCTCAAAAATGTTGACCTCGAAGTGCCATTGGGCAAGTTCGTAGCGGTTACGGGAGTCAGTGGAAGTGGCAAAAGCTCCCTGATTACCGATACGCTCTATCGCACCCTGGCCCATTTGCTTTACGGCTCCAAAGAAAAAGCGGGTGAGCATGATTCGATAGTCGGAGTGGAGCATCTGGACAAAATTATTGATATTGACCAATCGCCAATCGGGCGCACCCCTCGTTCCAACCCGGCGACCTATACCGGAGTTTTTACCGCAATCCGTGACATTTTCGCCAAAGTGCCAGAGTCCCGAACGCGGGGTTATGAGCCGGGGCGTTTCAGTTTTAACGTGAAAGGCGGACGCTGTGAGGCCTGTCAGGGGGATGGTATCATCAAAATTGAGATGCAATTCCTACCCGATATTTATGTGCCTTGTGAGGTCTGTCACGGGGCACGTTACAACCGCGAAGCTCTGGAGATTCGTTACAAAGGTAAGAATATAGCCGAAGTGCTGAGTATGACGGTGGAGGAGGCTCTGGGCTTCTTTGCTAACGTTCCAGCTATCAAGGGTAAGCTGGAAACGCTGAACGATGTAGGTCTAGGTTACATTCGGTTGGGGCAGTCGGCTACTACCCTTTCGGGCGGTGAGGCCCAACGGGTGAAACTGGCAACCGAGCTTTCCAAACGAGCCACCGGGCGCACTATCTATTTATTGGACGAACCCAGCACCGGGCTTCATATTGACGATGTGTCACGCCTGGTCAATATTTTGCAACGGCTGGTGGATGGCGGCAATAGTGTGCTGGTTATCGAGCATAACCTGGATATTATCAAGGTGGCGGATTGGGTAATAGATATTGGACCGGACGGTGGCGACCGGGGCGGCATGATTGTAGCGGAGGGCACGCCCGAACAGGTAGCCGAAGTGCCTCAATCCTACACCGGGAATTATCTTAAACACATGCTGGATGCCAATACTGCCCGCCAGCGTGTCCCGGTCGCTTCTTAAACGGTGTCGGAACAAGTTTTTGTGGGGTAGACCACCGGGTCTACCCTTTTTATTTACAATTATTTTAATTTTCGATAAAGTCTCTAATCACCAACACCTCATTTCCCAATAATCCCAACAACACCTCATAGCTCGTTCCGGCATTTTCGGGATGCAATTCAAAACGGGCGCGTTCAAAATATTGCACAATATAGGTTTTACCGTCAGCCTGATTCAATTCCTCAAATTCATCAGTAATAGGGTAGCCATAAATTGACAGTCCGCCATTGGCTTCCCAATAACTTTTGAGTTTTCCCTTCAAATTATGCCCGGTCAGGGGGAAATAGACCCCGCCCGGATACCCGGCATCGGTCACGGGTGCAAAATGGAGGTCGCCCGCATCCTTTCGATTTTGGGTCAATTGTACACCTAACAAACCTAGCGAAACCTCGTAGGGCGTGCCAGCAAATTCTGGATGATATTCAAAGCGGTTGCGCTCAAGATATTGTACGGTATAAGCCTTTCCGTCGGCGCGATTAATCTCCCGGAAAGGTTCGCTTTTGGGGAAGCCGAATTGCGCCAACCCGCCGTTATTTACCCAATATTTTTGAAATATACCATTCAGATTGTGCCGGGTTTCGGGAAAAAAGAAGCCACCGGGTACTCGATTATCGATGGCAGGGGTAGTTACAGGTTTCCCGGCATTGGGCAAATCCAGTAAATAAACCTGTCCGTTTTCTATCCCTATTACGGTTAATGGTAAGTAGGGGCTAAAACGGATATCCGAAACATAATGGCCCACTTTCTTCCAACTTCTGGCACTATCCGCCGAATACCAGACGGTATTCCCTTTTTTGTCCAGGAAAAAGAAATTTGAGGGAGCGTTCTCCACCTGCCGAAAACTATTTTCGGGGGATTCAAGGAAGTTAAAAGGAACACTAAGGGTTTGCCAACTTTTGCCACCGTCCTGGGACACACTTAGAAAATTTTCAATGCTTTCGGTTCGGCTAAAGCGAACAATCCCATTAGGGGTATAGTATAAATTCGGCAAAGTAAACGGCCCACCACCTGCTAGTTGAAATGTTTTACCTCCGTCTACCGTCAAATAGCCCTGTAACACACTGGTATTCGCCCCCGAAGAACGTCCTACCAGTTGGAATGTATCAATCGGCCCGCCATTACCCTGAAGTGGGTCTAAAAACATCTCCAATAGTCCTGGAATTGAACCTTGAGCCTGATTCTGCCAGCTCCGGCCAAAATCCGGCGAGTAATAAATTGTATAGTCAAGCGAAGATTGGGAATCCTTGAAAGAACTATAAACCATTCCGTAGAGGGAGCGCGGGTCGGAACTGGACATTACTACCGAGCTAAAATTATACTGCGTCCCGATTTGTCGCCAGCTTTTGCCGCCATCTTCGCTGGCGTAATTTCCATTAACTTCCCGCGAAATTGCCAGACCTGAGCCATCCTTTGCAGAATAAGTCGGGAAATGATCAATTGAGATAGCCTGAGGATTGGTTGGGCTAAATCTTTGATACTTATTGGCATCCTCGTAACGGTAAAAATAGCCCCCGTTTTCGTCACAGCCCGTAAATTCCTGAGAACTTAGCTTGTGGGTTTCGCGAGTATACCAATCGAAACTATAAGTGCCCTTGTTGGCTGAATTACCATCGGCATAATATAGGCGATGAGGATTAATTCCGTCCAAACAGAAGCGGGGAATTGATTCTGGTAGAGTCAGGCCACTATTATACCAATCTATCGGTATTTGCTCGGTTGGGGCGGCTTGCCCTACTCCCGCCGGAGTGATTAAAAAGGTTAAAATAAAAACTGCTAAAATTAGGCCAAATTTGCCTTTACCCGGCAAAACTGAGGTTGTTAGCATCTCGTTATTCCCTTTCAAATACCAGATTTCCGATTAGTTCCACCCTAACTAAAAACGTTATTCCTGGAACTATTCCCGAATTCTTTTAAACTCTGGTATTGTAACGAATAGAAATTAAAAAGGTTCGAGGGGGGAACAGCTGAATAGAAGTCTTGAGGAGGGGCTTAGATTTTGCTGCGTCGGTGCCTGTTGTTAGGCTCTTTTCATTCAGTTTGCCATAATGATTATTCTTTTGATAATATAGTGAAGCTATTTGCCTGAAAGATTTGTTCAGCACCAATCAAGATTGGGAATTTTGTGTGGGGAGAGGTAACATGGCTAAAATCAATCGAGCTGAAAGTGTGCCAAAAGATTTACGAGAGCGGTTCGCCGAAATAACTAACCTGACCGATAACTTCGGCCAGGAATATTTGAATGAAGAATGGAAACAACTATGCCGCGAATTAACCGCAGCTCTGGCGCGAAAACGCCCCTCACCTTTACTAAGTGGCAAAGCTCTCACCTGGGCTTCCGGCATTATTCACGCTTTAGGTATGGTTAATTTTTTGTTTGACCCTGCCCAAAATCCTCATGTAAAAGCTGGGCAGATCGCCGAATACTTTGGACTGAGCCAGAATACAAGTTCGGCCAAATCCAAGCAGATTCGGGATTTAATGAAGATGTCCCAATTTGATCCCGACTGGACTTTACCCAGCAAAGTTGGAAGTAATCCACTCATCTGGATGTTGACGGTTAATGGATTGATAATGGACGTTCGTTATGCTCCCAGAGAGGTTCAGGAAATAGCCTATCTTCAGGGCTTGATTCCTTATATTCCGGCAGATAAAGAAACTAAGACTGAATAACTGCTTGTGACTTTGAATTTTCGGATGTCTTATTCCCCACCACCCGTTCGTAAATAGGCAGAAGTTCGCTGAACTCCTGGTCAAGGGATTTGACCGGAGCAACCCCCTCCCGCAGTTTCTGGAGTAGGCCCGGCTCTTCTACTAACCGCCGCAACTGTTGGGCTAAACCGTCCACGTCTTTGCGCTCGAACAGCAAGCCGCTCTGATCGTGTTGCACCATTTCAGCCATACCACCCAGGTTAGTGGTGATAACGGGCAACCCCGCCGCTTGCGCCTCAGTAATTACTAATGGGGCATTTTCAAGCCAAATCGAAGGCACAACCACCGTATCCAGGTTTGACAGGATACCCGGCAATTCATCCGGCTGGTACGCCCCGGCAAATTTAATCCGCGAATCACCTTCGGCTAATTTGTAAAGCAGCGCGTCATAGCCAGGGTCGCGTCCCATCACCCCATAAATCGAAAGGCTGGCAGTAGGCGCGTCCAGCTTACGGAAAGCTTTCACCAGCACATCCACACCTTTGTGGGGCAAAATTTGGCCCATATAACCAACTCGTAAGGGGGTTGTCGGTTGTCGGATGTTAGTTTCCCAATTCTGACTCCTGACTTCTGACTCCTGACTCCTTTCCCCCCCTTTGATTTTCTCAAGTTGAGTGGTGTCCAGGCCATAGCGCAGGTAGAGAATTTTTTCCGCCGGGAAGCCATTGTCAACAAAAACTTTTTTGAGGTATTGAGACGGGGCAATAACCTGTTCTACCCCTGCCAATCTTTCAAGCAAGAGATGGCGACGGTCAGCCAGAGTTTGGATTTTTTCACTACCCCCTAACAACCATTTGAAGGGCTCCCAACCCGCCTCTGCGCCGGTTGTTAGAGCTTTACCCGCCAACCCGCCTGTATATTTATCCATCAACAAAAAACGGCGTTGGTCTTTACTGATACACAGAGCGCAATCGGCAGGGGTAACTTTGCCATCACACAGCGTACCGTCGGGGCGCATCAGGGTAACACGCTGGCACAAAAACCAGAAATCGTGCAATGTTAACACCACTGGCACACCCAGCTTTTTGGCCGCTTCCAAAACCCCTACCCCAAGCAGAAAACAGGCGTTAACCAGCATTATATCAGGCTGAAAATCCCGCAATTTCTGCTCCATATAAGCCAGCACTTCGGGGTTATTGTGGCTGGCCCGTAGCGGATTGGGGTAGGACAGGCGGTTAAAATAAATTCGGTCAATTTCAATCCCGGAAAAGATTTCGGGGCGCACTTCCAGGTGGGGAACGTTCGCCTCTATATCTTCCGCCGCCACTGCCTGAACAAGATGACCCTGATTTTGTAGCCACAGGGCTTGCCGGAATGCGTATAACTCTGCTCCGGCGCGATACTTGGGGGGTAATTGGTGGCTTACAACTAATATTTTCATTCCTATGTCAATTTGCTCCTTGTAGCTTTTCCTGTCCGTCGCAAAACCGCCTCCCACAACAAACCGGGAATAGATTTCACAGTAGCTCCCAATCCCCGATAAAGATGTAGATTCAATATTGGGGCTGAAACTAGCATCAAGTTATTCAAACTATCAGCATCTTTAACTTCCGGCAATTTCTGAAAGGCCGGGTTTGATTCAACTACATCATCCCTAGCAAACAGAAAGATGTTTTGCCGATAATAATAGGTCACTTGCTCATTATGCCAGACTCGATAACGGATTGGGTCAAACATTCGATAATTTTGCTGGGCAAAAAGCTGATGCCAGTAACCAGGCCAATGTTCGTTGACATGGTGGATTCCACCTTGCCCTGGTACCGCTGCTGAAAAAAGTACCACTGGAGACGCTGCGCATAAAGCCTCTACAAATCCACCTGCATACTTTGGTTCAAGGTGTTCCGCTACTTCCAGCGAAACTGCCAGATCAAAGGATTTTTTCAGGTGTAAAGGTTGGGTCAAATCAACAGCCTGAAAATATTCGTGCGGGATAAGTAGGCGTTTAGTATCTACATAATTACCATCCAATCCCAGCACGTCTTTAACCCCAAATTCCTGGAAAGTTGATAACCAGGCCCCAGTTCCACAACCAATATCTACTACACTCCCAGGTCGAATAGTCTCTAATACTATTGGGACAATTACATGCGAAGACTCACGGGCTTCAACGGTTTCCTTCTCATAAAAAGTTGGATCATAGTCACTCTCCACACTCATAATGTTTTCTCCTCATTAAGAAAACTTTTAGCTGAGAATTGTATTGCCTGAAGATAAAATCCTAACCCGTTGCTTTAATTCAATTTTCAACAAAAATCAGTTAAAAGTTTATTCAACTAAACGCTCAATATTTCTTTCTCTGGTTCTGGTTGTTGGTTAGTATTTCCGGTTTTGGACTTAAAAGCGGCGGTCAGCAGGCGGATTTCTTCTCGTTCCAGTCCACCAGTCACCAGTAAACCTACGATATAAACTATCAGGGCGATTGCCCCCACCAGCAGCACCGGGAGGCTACTCAACAGGAAGGCCACCAATGCCGCCGTCCCTGCCGCGATTCCTGGCTTTAATAGCCAACCAATACCTGTAGGGAACACTCGTTGCTTGCGGAACAATACCACAAATTGAATGATACCTACCGCCTCGGTAAGAACAGTGGTGATACTGGCCCCCATAATGCCAAAGGTCGGAATGGCAAAACTGTTCATTGCCAGATTGCTAAAAGCATTGACCAGCCGCAGCAAGGCCATTGATTTTTCCTGACCCAACGTAGCGGCGATATAGCCCAACAATTCGTTCAGGAACATCAGGGGTAAGGCCCACACCAGAATTTGCAGAGCCGCCCCGCTCTCGGTATAGGCTTTGGAAAAGAGTAAATGAGCCAGTGGTTCGGCTAGAACGCTACCAATTGCTGCCATCGGCAATGACAGAATAAACAGAAAGCGCAGGTAATAACCAAAGTTGCGGTGCGCCGCGTCAGGGTCACGGGCATAATCTCGCCCCATCCGGGGGAACAGAGCCAGATTAACGCTGTTTGAAATAGTCACCAGGGTGAAAATCAGATTGTAAGCCGCTCCATACATCCCCACAAGCGCGTTGCCCCAGAACCAGCCTAACATCAAACTATCCAGGCGGTAGGTCAATGACAAAGCAAACTGGTTAATCCCGAAAGGCAGACTTTTCCTGATAATGTGAGGCCACAGACGGGGCGTAACCCTGAGTTTGGGGATACCAATGCGCTTACGGACGCTATAGACGTTGAAAATTGTCGCTGCCAGAATTCCTAACAAAGTGGCGATACTCAGCCCCAGGAAGCCCTGCCACAACAACAGGATTAGTACCCCACTGCTTGCTAGTACCAACTGGTTTACCACGTTTGCCAGAGCCGACGAGCCAAGCCGCTCCGAGCCGATTAAGAGGGCATCCAGCGAGCTTTGTACCGCAAATAGTAACTGGCTCGAACTGCCCATCAAAATCCCGATTACAATTTCAGGGGCATAGCCCAGCAGAATCGCGCTACAGGTCGCCACGATGATAAAAACTACCGCCAGGGTAAAGCGCAAGGCGATCAGGTTGCCTAGCAAATTCTCAATCTGTTTATGGTCGCGGGCTACCTCGCGGGTAAAGTAAGCGGCAATCCCCAAATCGCACATCACCATTAACAGCCCAACAAAGGCGGTGGCAATGGCGTACTTGCCAAATTCAACGCTTCCAAGCTGGCGCACCACAAATATCATAAAGCTGAACGAGATAATCTTTATTAAAATTTGCCCAGCTAAATTGTAAAGTGAATTTCGGACAACCATTTTTTTTAAGTGATGAGTGCCGAGTGCCGAGTGCCAAGTAAAATACAAGAACACTCGTTACTCGTTACTTTTCTTTGCCTTTCTGTATGCTTCAAGATGTTGTTGGGCGGTGCGCTGCCAGTTAAATTGCTGGGCGCGGGCAAATCCGGCCTCGCGTTGAGCCCTTCGCTGGGTTTCGTCGGTCAGGAGTTGTTGGGCGTAACGAGCCAGAGTCGTGTCATCCTCGGCATCATGATACAAAGCAGCACTCCCACCAACTTCGGGAATTGAACCACGGTCTGAGGCAATGACGGGGGCACCACAGGTCATCGCTTCGAGTAAAGGCAAACCAAAGCCCTCAATCCAGGAGGGGAAAAGGAAAAGCTGCGCCAGATTATAGAGCGCGACCAAATCCGAGAAAGAGGGGCGTAACAGGTGAATGGCCTTCCCTTGCGTAATGGCTTCCTGGGCGACTGGTAGCAAATCCGGGCGGCGGCTGAAAAATACTATTGGGTATTCCTGCCGCAACTGTTCGGGCAGCCGTTCCCAGGCCCGCAAAATCACACCGGGGTTTTTTAGCCCATCGGCTAATACAAACTTGGCGGGCAATTTCAGACGGCTTCTGACCTCCGCCAATTTTGCTTCGTCCGAAATCAAGCTAAACTCCGGCCCGGCGGCAGAGTGAATAACCTCGATTTTTTCGCGCTTGATTTTGCCCTTGCTGACCTCCACAATATTCCGGGCAGCCCAATCTGAAACGGTCAAAAAACCCGTAACCCGACGAGCCGAAAGGCGGGTCATCGTTTGCAGATAAAGAGTCTGAGCCACCACTTTGGGGCGGCGAAAATCGCGCCAGGTAGCTTCCCAGAGTGGGAAGATATTCAGAGCATCGTGCAAAGTGATAAGGGTCGGCACGCCCTTTGGGCCGAATCCGTAGTTGGCGGGATAATGCATAACATCCAACTTATCTTTAGCTGCCGCCCGTGCCAGAGTTAAATCCAGCTTGAGGCTATCTAATTTATTGTTCCAGGGTAACAGCCGCAAGGTAAAATTATCAGGCAGCTTTTCAAGCTCAAAAGGCCGTTTAGTATCGGCATACAAGTAAAACTGGTCGCCCGTTTCCATTTTGGCTAACTCACCCACCACGTTATAAACATAGGTGCGCACCCCGCCCAAAAGGCCGTGCGAGAGGTAGCGAACGTCAATTCCGATTCTCAAGACAAACCTCCAACAAACTCATAGACATCCGCTTTGGGGGAGGAAAAGACCTTCCGCAGATTCGGGTCGGTCAGTTCGGGCGCGCGCTGTTTCTCGGCTGAACCGTAGAGAACATATTTTACTTTATATTCTTTCAAAACCGTAGCACGGGCTTCCGAGGTTGTTTTAGGGTCAAGGGTTTTTGCCACCAAATCGCGCTTGGTGTAATAATCCAGGGTCATAGCCCAATGCGCCAGGAAAGGACGCTGCCCGGTGCGCGGTGCAACATACTGTCCTAAATCTTCTGAAGCCAGCACGATACCGGAGGGGGCTTTCTCGATATATGATAGAGCGGCTAACTCGTCTTTTTCCAGATAATAAGGTATACCTGTGCGATTTAGGTCAACAAAACGCCAGCTAAAGAGATAGAGGCTGGTCGGTATGGCAAGCAGCACCGCCACTACACACAATAGCAGTAACGAGTAACGAGTAACGAGTAGCGCACGGAATCGCTTCGTAACCAAAGTATTGACCGGGCCGAAGAGGGCGGCGGTTGCCAGCATAAATATCGGTACTTGCCAACCGTTTAACATTTTAATCTGGAAATTAGCCGGGATATAAATCAGGAAACAGCCGATTACAAACCATACCTTAACAAACTGTAATCTCTCTTTACCGATTTGGATTTCCCCAGGACTCTGGCTATTCAGGGTGGGGGGTTGGCTAGCGAACAGTCCGACAAAGGCCAGCAAAAGCAAGGGGCCAATCAAGATTACAAGATTTAAAGGGTCGGGTGTAAACACTCCGGCATTACCGTATTGGGCCAAAACCCCTTTCCAGGTTGCGTTGGCAGTAGTGATATAGACCGAATAGAGCGAGGGCAATGCTGAGACTACACCGATTATCAGGCAAACCTGGAACCATCGCCAATCAATCTTTTTAGCCAGCCACATCCGCCACAACCAGTAGACCCCGATAGTGGCATAGACTATCACCAGGTCGTAGGTGTGTTCCAGACCCAACACCAGGGCCAGAGCCGCCGCCCAACCCGCAAACTTTAACTTGCCGCTTTCGTTGGCCTTGAGAGCCAGCCAGAAAACACCCAGAATTAACCCCGCCGAGAAAATCAGGTGAGGAAAAGCCAGTGCCGAAAGGAAGGTATTGGGTTCGGCTACAAACACCGCCAAAGGATTAGAGAGGGTGCCACTAAACTGCTTGATGATAATAGGGATAAAGCCCCAGCCACACCCAAACATAATCAGCACAAAAGCGGTGCGTTGGGCCAGTGGGCGGGCAAAGATAAAGCGGGTAAAGCCCCAGGCCATTGAGCCAAAGAAAACTATCGAGGCAATACGGAATAACTGGTAAATCCATTCCTGCGCCAGACCAGTTATAGCTGCCGCTCGCCCTAGCACTAGCCACAACAGGTTAAAAAATATCGGGTCGTTCGGCTCCGGCGTGAGAGGGTTAACAATTACAAAGTTTTTGCCCATCTCGCGCATCCAGGCCCAATATTGGGTGGTGTCCGGCACGTCCAGCATAATACCCATAAAACTTTTGCCAGCAGGGGCGCGGAGGTAGCCAAAAACATAGGGTAAACTGGTCAGGATTACCAATAACAGAATTGAAATAGTTGGAAAAGCCCAGGAATGAGAAAGTAAGGATTTTTTAGTTTTAACTTCATCCTTCCTACTTCCTACTTCATTCTTAACTTCGGTGGGGCCAGCTTCTACCGTGCTGGACATTACTACTACTTCTTTTTTCCCAGTGCGTCCGGCCTTGTTGCCTTTAGGCCAGCGATAAAGCACTAGATAGATAATCCCAACGGCTAAAACCAGGGGCAAATAACTTAGAGGCCCTTTTAAGCCAACCGCCATGCCGGGGTTGCGGGCCAGATTTCCAGAAAAAAGTTCAGGCCAGAGGTAATCGGTCAGGGGGCTTTGATAAACCTCCGAAGGCCATTGCCTCCCAGCCAACGAAGCGGGTAAAACAATCAGAATAGAAAGGGCTGCCGGAATTCCAAAGAGCCAGTTAGAACTTTTCCAGTTATGTAAAGTAGCTTCGCGTAACAGCAGCACCACCCCAAAGGCCATAAACGGCAATGCACTAATCATATAGCGTGGTCCAAAGGAGTGCCCGCCCCACCACATTACCGAACTGGCATTAAACAGGAAGAAGGCTACAGTTGCCCACAAACACAGGGCCGCTTCCACTCGCAAACCAACCCGCTTTAAGCCAAAATAAAAGCCGGGGATTGCCAGCAACAGGAAAGGCGATAACAGGAATATCCCGCGAAAAGGGCTGAAAGTCAGACCCCAAAGCGCGTCTGGATGCGGGAAAGTCAGGCTCATAAACCCTTGTTGATGTTTGTCCAGCCATAGGGTCGAATATTGATAACCCACCGGGGCAGGCGTGCCAAAAGCTATCAGGTCGTAAATTACCATTGCGATCAAGCTAGGTAACGCCCCTAGCACTAGCATAAAGGATGAAGAATGAAAGATGAAGGATGAAAAGAAACCTTTTTTATCCGTTCTCCGTCCTTTGTAGAGGGCGTACAACCCTAACGGCCCGATAATCAAGGCGGTTTCATATTGCGAAATCAGGCTAAACCCTAGCAAAAACCCAACTAACAAAGATGTAGGCTGAGGGATAAAGGATGAAATAGAAGCTAACCTTCGCCCGCTTTTCTTATCCTTGCTCCTTGCTCCTTGCTCCTTACTCCTTGCCACATCCCCCATCCCCGCAATCAGATGGAAACTGATGAACAGCAGGGCGGCGGTCAGGGCATGATTATAAAACAGCGAGGCATAGGGGAAAAGGGTGGTTCCCAGACCTAAAGCCAGGGTGATCGTCAGGCTCAACCAGTAATTCCCGGTCAGTCGAGCGGCCCACAACCAAAACAAAGCCAGCATTAAAGAGGTTGGGATTGATACCAACAAAATTGAAATTAAAATCCGGCCCAACGCCCCGATAATTTTGTCGCGCGGAGTAGTAGCGGACTCGCCATAGTTAGTGCCTTCGGTAAAGGTTTTGCTAAAGGAGCTGGATTTGCCCATCTTATCCAGAGCCCAATCCGCCACCGGGTTAGAAAGAGCCAATTTAAGAGCGGCATAGGGCAAAACCCCCGCCAGAGCCGGGCCGGGCGGTTTATCCGAATAATAATGCCCATTATAGAAGGCATAATCGCCTGTTCGGTCATAATAAGCATCAATTTTGACCGTACCACTATCTACAATCGAGCGTACTAGATTCAAACGCGAATTCTGATTCCAGTCGTTCCAGCGTGGAGCCGCATAACTAAAGAGTGCCAGAAAAGCCAGAAACAGGAAAATCAGGTCACGGCGGCTGGGTAGCTGCCGGGTAGTTTCGGGTGAGTTAGCAACGAAGGTTGGTTTGGAAACGGTTTGCATATTTTTGATGGCTCTAACTAATTGGTTATCGGTTGTAAGTTATTAGTTCTAGATTTTAGATTTTAGATTTCTCTAACCCTCAGAATTTTAGATGACCCGAATGAAAGGTAGATTAAAGCAACAGGCTCTAGCCCTAACATTTTCAGTCATAAAGACCAACTAATGACACTCAAGTCACCTACGAGGTTTAGTATTATTCGGATTTAGCTCAATTTGCCTAATTAATATTCTCTCACCAACGGGGAGGGTCTTTTCACCGACCTCTAATTATAAAGATAGAGAATCAAGATAATACAAGGGCTTACTATGAGATAAGATTTCTACAACGAAAAATCCAATCTTATCCCTGATATAACTGATTTTTCTGAGGAGGAAAAATGGCCGTTGGGCAGCGCGATGCAATCTATCAAAAAACGAGTGGTCAGCACATTCCGACGACATTACGCTGGGTAATAGTTGGAATTGGCTTTTTAGGTTTAGTATGGCTGGCTTTGTATAACCTCCCCTATAGTCCCCGCCCCTGGTTTGACGAGGGTGAGCACCTGCGCGTCCCCAAGACTCTGGTAGAGTATGGGAAATATGCGGTATGGAGCGCGGATGGTTTTCGCTATTTTGGCCCAACGATTGGGGTCGGGCCAACCGTTTTACTGCCAATTGCGCTGGTCTTTCAGATTTTCGGGGTAGGGTTGGTGCAGGGCCGAGCAGTAATCCTGGTTTATCTGGGAATAGCCCTGGCCCTTTACTGGCTTTATAGCCTCAAACTCTGGACATCGGTCTGGTTTTCAACTTTCGCCCTGACCCTTTTGTGTGCCGTGCCGGGTATTGAATTTATTGTACTGGGTCGGCAGGTGTTGGGGGAAATTCCAGCTCTGGCCTTCTTCCTGGGCGGGCTTTTGGCCTGGTGGCGGGCGGGGGGCAAAGATACGCCGCAATGGGGCTGGATCACGGCGGCAGGAGGCTTATGGGCTTTGGCGGCTATCACCAAAAGCACCTATGGTCTATTGCTCCCGCCAATTTTGGTAGCCTTGTGGCTGGCAAATAAATTTTATTATCAGGTAGTGGGTTGGAACTGGCGGACGTTCGCCTTGCCAGCCGTGATGGTAGTCGGCGGTTTAGGCGGCTGGTATCTGATTATTCTGTTATTTCTAGGGGGCGGGAATTTCAGTAGCAACCTGGAACTTTTGCGACAGGCTTCGGGCGGCAGTGCCTTTGTTTTTTCGCTAGAGCGAATGCAAAGTGCCTTAAAATTCATAATCGGCCCCGAAGGTTTGTGGGGATTGGCTGTCCCTGGCTTAATTTACGGACTATGGCTAGTGCGGGAGCGCACCGCCGTTAACCTTAGACTAGCTATGCCGCTATTATTCTGTTTAGGGTGGCTTGGCTGGTTTTGTTTTGCTTCGGTGGCCTGGCCGCGTTACGCTTTTCCGGCTCAGGTAGTTTGCACTCTTTTCACCGCCAAATTAATCTGGGACGCGCCCGCTCTATTGGTAAAAGCTTCGCGCCGTCCAGAGTGGCGAACGGCAATAACAGTAATAGTGGGTGGGCTGGCGGCGGCTTTGTTGCTGATAGGTTTTGCCACTCAGGTAAAAGAAACGGTAAAGGTTGATGATGGAGCGCAACGGCTGGCGGCCTATCTTAATCAAAACGTGAGCAAAACCGCCCTGGTGGAAACCTGGGAGTCGGAGATGGGTTTCCTGACCGACCATAGCTATCACTATCCCCCGGCGGAAATGCTCGATAAGGCGGTGCGTCGCTATTGGCTGAAAGGTGCTATCCCGCCACTGGCTGAGATTTACAAACCCGAAAACCTGAAGCCAGATTATCTTATCAACGGGCCATTCTCAAGCTGGAACGAGCTTTACCCCACCGGTTTGTTAGCGAAACAGTATAAGTTGGTCGGCACTTTTGGCGATTATTCGCTTTATCAAAGAATTTAGCAGGTTTTATGGAGATTCTCTATCTATCGCGGTGGTTGCCTTATCCCGTGACTAACGGCAGTAAAATCCGTATTTACAATATGCTCAAGCGACTGGCGGCTAAAGGTCATCAAATCCACCTTTTAACTTTTTACGAGGAGGGCGAAAACCCTCAAAGTGCCATCGAACATCTGAAGCAATTTTGCAGCGAGGTGGAATGCGTACTCTATAAACCCTTTCAGCCGACTAGCTGGCAGAGTCGCGCCGCTTTTTTTGCTCCCAAACCACGCTCGGTTATTAACACCTACCGACCCGAAATGGCCCAACGCACCGAAATGGCCCTGGCTTCTGGTAAAATAAACGTTTTGGTAGCCAGTGAAATTGATATGGCGGGCTATGGTTTGGTGGCTGGTCGCTACAATGTTCCGGCGGTGTTTGAGGAATTAGAAGTAGCCCCTGTCTATGAGCAGTTCAGCCGGGCCAAGTCCCCCAAAGAACGTCTGCGCTTTGGGTTGACCTGGCTGAAATACTCAGCCTATATCCGCAAGTTAGCCCGAAATTATAAAGCTATCACGGTTGTTTCGGAGGGAGAGCGCGAAATATCCAGCAAATTAACTGGCAAAACCCCCTTACGGGTATTACCAAACGGGGCGGATTTGCAAAGCTATCATTTTCACCCATATATTGTTGCGGAACGCTCTAACCAGTTAATTTTTAACGGGGCCCTGACTTTTAACCTCAATTACGAAGCGGTTCAATATTTCCTGAAAGAGATTTTCCCTTTGGTAAATGAAGCCAAACCAGAGATGAATCTTCTGGTTACAGGTCGCTATGAAGGGATAGATTTAAGTGGTTTAATAATTACGCCACAGGTGCAATTGACGGGTTTCGTGGATAACTTGCATCCCTTAATGCAAAATAGTCTTGTATGTATAGCTCCCTTGTTGCGGGGAGGTGGCACCCGCCTGAAGATTCTTGAAGCATTTGCTCTCGGTACGCCAGTGGTAGCCAACAGCAAAGGGGCAGAAGGTTTAGCTGCCCAAAACGAAAAGCATCTTTTAATCGCCGATACGCCCCGCGAATTCGCCAACGCTATATTAAGGCTAAAACGAGAGCCCGATTTAGCGGCAAAGTTAGCCCAAAACGCCCGAAAACTGGTAGAGGAGCGTTTCGATTGGGATATTATTACCGCCGAATTGGATAATATCATTATTGAGGCGCAGGGCACATTCCCCAATAAAGCCCGTTAAATAACCCCACCCATTAAAACTCAAAAACAAAATCCGTAACCCCCATTTGGGGAGACTATGCTCAGGTTGTCCCATTAACTGGGGCAGCCTTATGGTATTATCTTGAAGGTGAAATTAAATATCCGTTTGCCCTCCAGCAAAAATTGGTCACATTAATTTATCCAAAATCTCGAAATAACAGGACGCCACTAAAAGGAAAAATCAAAATGCTTCGTTCATCGGAAATTACGAACCAGGAATTGCAGCCTGTCCCTTATCAGCGCGACCGTTTTACCTGGCTGGCCTATGGCATGTTAGGTTACTATTCCTATATGGCAGTGATACTTGGCCCAGCTATGCCATTTTTGCGGGCTGAACATAATTTAAACTATACCGAAGGAAGTTTACATGTCAGTCTCTTTGCCCTGGGGGTCATAATATCCGGGCTTCTAGCCGACCGTCTGGAACGCAAGTTGGGGCGCAGGTTAAATTTCTGGAGCGGGGCGTTGGGAATGGGCCTGGGAGCCGTTTTGTTCATAGCTTCTGAACCAACTATCCTGACCCTAGCCGGGGTATTTCTGACGGGGCTGGGAGGTGGTTTGTTGCTGGTGACAATTCAGGCCAGCCTTTCAGACCGACATGGCGATAAACGTGCAGTAGCTTTGACCGAATCCAACGTTGTAGCCAGTCTGTGCGCTATTTTAGCCCCATTGCTGATAGCCGGATTTCAAAGTATGGGCCTGGGTTGGCGGAGCGCAATTGGGTTAGGAGTGGCCCTGGTAGTAGTAGCTTTTGTCTTTTTCCGGCAGGAGCAAATTCCCGAAAAACTTGCTCTTGCTGAGGACCAGGAAAACAACCCCTTGCAAACCAATCGTTTACCATTGGTCTTCTGGTTTTATTTGGCGGCAATTTTCTTCGGGGTCTGTTGCGAGATATGTATTAGTTTCTGGAGTGCCGACTACCTTAGAGTCAATGCTGGCCTGAGCGAAACCTCTGCTGCCAGTTTCGTAAGCCTGTTTTTTGTGGCAATGGCATTAGGACGGGTGGTTGGTAGCTATCTGGTACGCCATTTTGAAAGCTCTCAACTCCTGTTAATCGCCATTTGTATTGTAGGGGTGGGCTTTCCGGTCTTCTGGTTAGTGACAGACCCCGCCCCGAAAATAGCTGGATTGTTTGTGTTAGGATTGGGGATTGCCAACTTTTTCCCCTTGGGACTAGCGGCGGCAACTGGGGCTGCCCCACGTCAGGCTGGAATGGTCAGCAGCCGAGTCACGCTGGGGGCAGGGGTAGGAATCCTGGGCGCACCCCTGGCTTTGGGGTGGGTCGCTGACCGGGTTGGCCTGACAACCGCTTTTGGATTATTCCCAGTGTTTTTGGTACTGGTTTTGGCGGCACTGTTGGCAGCCCGTAAAACCCAATCCCACAAGGTTTTAAGGATAAACCCTTAAAGTTAGGGCTTTTTGTTGTCGCACAATACCACATTGCCAGTGCGGAGGCTGGTGCGATAATCATAGGTTATACCGCGAGCCTTATCAGTCACTAGCACCTGATAACCGGGCGTAATTACCTGTTGATAGAAAAACCCAGCTTTGGGACAGCCGAGTGAACTATCCGGCCATTGGTGCACATCAAAAGATTTGAATTCCAACATATTGGCAGCAGTCCCAAACTGGGTTTGAATGTCCGCCTCTATCGCTTTGCGTAGGGCCTCATTCTGGTCGGGTGCATCGGGCATAGGAGTACCTCTTATTGGCGCAATAATTATAGACTCGGCAGGCACTAGAGTTTCGGTTGCAGGGACGGTTGTGGTTGGCGGTGGAGTGGTTGGGGCAACAGTTGTGGTAGTAACCGGGGTTTTGGTCGGGCTGTTGGTGGCGGTATTATCGCCACAGGCTACCAGTAAAAGCAGCAAGGTTAAAAATCCAATTATTCCAGACCATTTCAATTTAGACATATAAATCCTGGCTTTCCCTTAAGCTGTTAGGTATTAGGCTTTAGGTTTTTAGTATCAAGCTTTTGATTTCCGATTTTAGATTAACTGAGAGGGCAACTACCCCAGGCTTGCTCAAGGCAGAAACGGTGGTGAAGCTGGATGAGTCCCTGCTGACGCACTGCGCCGTTTACCAGGCGGTTGAGGGCTGAACGTTTTGGGCCTTTGTTACTAGCCTGATAACTTTCAGGGAGTTCGCCCGGCCCTTCCAGCCAGTAGCGAAAAACCTGTTTAGCCACGTTTTCCACCAGTTCATTGCTGCCCATGCGAGGGTGCGCCCGATAAGCTACCAGAGCCTTTTCCGCCAGCTTTTTATCCCGCTGGTCCTGCCCATAAGCCCGCAAGAATGGTAAGGCCACATTCACCACAATATCCGCCGCTCTATCTGCACCAACCAGGGCGGGTGGGGGGGCTTTTTCGTCCCGAAGCGGCAACCTATCCAGGGTCAAATCGTAGCGACTTGACCAGAACTGCCCGCTTTCGCTATCATCACCCTCAAGCTCAACCGTAAAAAGAGCCGCCAGAGCCTTGCAACTATCGACAGGGCTCAAAGTTAACAGCATGGAACTTATCTTCTTGATTAGCACCTCTCCATTTGCCGGGGATAACAGCACTACAAACCGCGCCAGTCCCGCTAACCTTCGAGCGGGATGATTAACCGGGCGGATTCGGGCGAAATTCCATTCCCCAATATTCATAGGTTTGAATTCTGGCAACCCTGCCCTGAGAAACCGCTCCAACAAAGCCCACCGCCGCTCTAATTCGTCCACATAACGACTGGCAGCCCAATCTTCGGGGTCAAGTTCCGGGTCAAACACGGCAGTAGCGGGAATTTTGGAGCGGGGCAATCGTTGGGTAGGTAACAGACCCGCCGCCCCTGACAAAATCGCTTCCAGGCTCATAATCCGTTCGGGAACACTTTCGCCCCGCCGTTGGCTGCTGCTATCCATTTCCAGAGCCAGGGCAAGGGGCAGAACCTCCGCTAATTGCCGAAAGGGGGTTTTGTTCTGGGAATAGCCCAAAGCTTCCATTAACCCGCCCCAAAAGGCCTGCGCCGGGTCAGAAATAGGCTCACCCATTTCATCCAGGCTGTTAAAAGCTATTTCGTATTTTTCGGCTCGTTCCAGAAAGCGTTTTTCCCCCAGCGAATCCACCTGCGCCAGGACTTCCTCAAGGTTGGGGTGACGCTCCGCCACCAGTTCACAACACGGGCCAGCACTTTCGGAAAGCGAACCCAGGCGCGTCCCTTGTTCCTGCGCGGCCTGTATAGCCTCCTGTAATTTAGCTAAATCCTGCCCAAAAACTTCCAGCAAGGCTAGAACAGCCGGATTCTGCCCTTTTGAAGTAGTGACCTGTCCGGCGGTGAGGGCTACATGCAGAATAACGCCACCGTATTTGGCATTTTGCTGATGCCCATGTCCACGCCAATCCTGGGCGGTGCGGTGGATTTCGATGTCACCCCGCTTTATCTCGCCCTCAATCTCCACAATCGCTCCCCGAAAATCCGGCCCCATGCCAAAACTCCAACGACCCCGATAAATAACCTTGAGGCTTTGCCCTTCCACTGTGTATAGCTCTAATCCGGCGGGCCAACTCTGGGCGTTCCAGAGTTCAGCCAAATCCTGCTCGGCTATTTTCTCAAGTTCCGCCGCTGTAGGTATAGCCAGCAATATGGGTTTGGGCGGTAGTGGCAGTGGAATAATCTTTTCGGTAGGGAGGTCAGGCTTAATTAAAGCTGGGGGGTTGGGGGGTATAACCTTCCCGGTAGCTTTAGCCTTAGAAGATTTCCGGGTGGGCAAGGGATAGATATAACGGCCTTCCTCGTCATAAGGCATGGTGCGACTCTCCGAAAGTTATAATTTTGCCTTGAGTTTGTCTATTGTGTCAGGCGGAACTATCCGGCTACCGATATAAACCTGCCCACCATCAGGACGACCATGATAATCGCTACCACCGGTTGGCACCAGATTATACTGAGCAGCCAGAGCTAAAAATCGCGCCACCGTTTCATCATCGTAATGCCCATAATAGGTCTCTATTCCGGCTAACCCAGCCTTAACCATTTCCGGCAATACCCGCTCAAGCTCATTAACATAAGTGGGGTGAGCCATCACCGCTAAACCACCCACCGCCCGAATCATCTCAACCGCTTCGCTGGGCGTGATTTTCTGGCGGTCAACAAAGGCCGGGCCGCCATTATACAAATATTTCTCAAAGGCTTCAGCGATAGTGCTGACATAGCCCTTTTCCTTGAGTGCCTCGGCAAAATGAGGGCGACCCACCGAGGCACCGTTGGCGATTTCCAGCACCCGCTCCCACTCAATCGGCATACCCAGCTCAGCCAAACGTTCAGCCATTAATTCACCCCGGCGCAAACGGGTATCACGGAAATGTTTGAGCTTGGCCTGAAAATCGGCATTATCATACTGGATAAAATAACCCAGCACATGCACCTCGCCATTATCCTCGGCACTAAGCTCTATACCGGGAATAACCTCCATCCCCAGGCTTTTGCCCAGGGTTTGGGCGGTATCCAGGGCGGCGGTAGTATCGTGGTCGGTCAAGGCGATGGTTTTCAGACCTACACTGGCAGCCAGTTGCATCAAATCCTCAACCAGAAGCGTGCCATCCGAGGCGGTACTATGCATATGCAAATCAACAGTGCTGGACATTTATCCTCCATGTCTAAAAAAGGGCAAAAAAAGGTCTAACTAATTCTAACTATATTCAAGCGGTTTGGCAAACCCTATCAAAATTATTTGAAGCCTGGACATAAATTAATGAATTAATGCTGGACAGAAACCAGTCTGTACGTCGTAGGGGCAGCCCTAGTGGCTGTCCTGAATCAATCCCGGACAACCAAAAGGGTTGTCTCTACGAAGTGGGTTCAATTAATTATACCGAGGCCGAATTCAACTAATTTCCAGCTTTAACAGGGCTACCGTCAGGGGGCGGCTATCCTGACTTTTAGGGATAACATTGGCTGGAATAGTGGAACCGCCAGCCGGGTCAGGGCGGAAACTAAGCAGATTAGTACCCCGCTTCAGGTTTAGATTAGCCACCTTAAAGTTGCCAAGCCCATCAATTTGAGTCTCACCGACTTTTTGACCATTTAAAAAGACATCTACCCGGTAAGGTTTCGCGAATGAAACCGCTTCAAACTGCAAAGTATAGGAGGGCTTTTGTTCAGCTTCCGGCCCAATTGTTATAATTACCTGAGCCTCGCCAAGCCGTTCAAGGTTAATCCAGCGTTGAACCTTTCCTCCGCCAATATCTTCCAGATTGTACCAACCCCAGCCCAGAGTTAAGACGGGTTTCTCTAATTTACCCGCTGGAACGGCATAGACCTGGGCAGTATTATCCTTAAAATCGGGTTGCACTCCCTTCCCAAATACAGCTGGGAGCATCTGGCCTATACGATTAAGCTGATCCTTGCCTAACTCATCGGGATAGACCACAACATAGCCTATTTTTTCCAGATTTAGCAGGCCGCGCCACTCTTCCGGGGTATGCGGCGGAACAATATCCCGCTCAAACCCACGCAAGTCCAGGAAATCATATAGCGGGTAAGGTGGGCCGAAACGATATAAATCAATCACTTTGCGGCTTAAATATCCCCCTAAAATGGGCCTGGAATGATAGGTCTGATAGAGCATTCGGTTACTATCGGAGGTGAAATGCTTGGTTATAGGCAATTCCAGCAAGGCCAGTTCTGGCGCGACCCGCCCGTTAGCAGCTTTTACATAATCGGTAAAAGGAAAAGGGCCAATCGGGGGTGAGACTGGCAGGAAACCCGGCCAGCTTTCCAAGAATACCAACCCGCACACAGCCACTACTGCCAATCTTTTCCAGCCTACCCGTTGCAAGCGACTTAATATTGCCGCCAACCCATAACCCCCGGCGACTGCCAGAGTCAGGTTGACCATCAAAATATAACGTTCTGGAAACCGTCCAATATTAAAAAAGGGCAAACCCGCCAACAAACGATAGGGGAGCGGCACTCCAAGATTATTACCGCCAAAATAGAGGTTTGGCCCAAATGCTAAAACCAGGAAGCCGACACCGCCCACCAGCCACCCCTGAGTTTCGCGCCGTCGCCAGATAAAGCCAGCTACTGCCAGAGCCAACCCGAAATACGGTAGCACCGCCCCCGCCCGGTTCAAGGTTATACTACCCCAGGCGGACTGACCCCATAGCGGGTGGTAGTTTGGCGGCAACCACAAATTCAGGAGATCGGCTGACCCGGTTAACTCTTGCCCACTCTGTGAAGTTGGTTCAAGCTTATCACTATTACTATCTACCAGAATTCCCAGAATAAGATAGCTCAAGGCCAAACCTGTTACCAGCCAGATAGCCGCCAGCCGAATTACAACCCTTCTGAACTCAGCTACCCCTGACCATAATCGCCATAAAGTATACCCGCCCGAAAATAAGGCCAGATAGGTCAGGTAATACCAATCGGTCAGCCCGGTAAATATCGCAAATAAAGCAGCGGGCCAACCAACCCGAACCGCCAAACGCCAGCTTTTTGCTTCCACAGCCTTTAACCAGAATAAGATATATAAGGGTATCCACTGAATGGCTATCAGGTTAAGCTGTTCATATTTCAATTCAAAGTAATGGTAGGCACAAAAGCTATAAATAAGGCCACTACAAAAGGCCGCCGGAATATTCCGGGTCAAATGATGTACCAGTAGAAATGCCCCATAGCCTGCCAGAGGGAAAGTTAACAGTTCGACTATGCCATAGGCGGGAATAGTGCCGAAGATTATCTGAAATGGTAAGCCCATAAGGTTGCCTAATGGGCTAAAGGCATGCACAAACAGATTAGTTCCATAGGGATGATAAAGTAAGTCGGTATGAAATGGATTGGTGCCCAAATCCAGCAAAGCATGCCGGAACCACCACATATTCCAAAGATATTGATTGCGGTCAACCGGGAAATCACCGGGAGTAACTACCCCCAGGTGGGGTAAAACCGGCCAGACAAAAGTGAGGGTCAGTAAAGAGTAAAGCCCCAGAAACAACAGGTGTTGGATGAAGCTCAGGCGGAGAATTAAACTACCGGATTCTACCTTTTCGGTCAGATGCTGCGTTTTGGCCTTTTTATTCAGCAGCGACAAAACCTTACTCAAAATGCCCCTTATATTTTTAGTTAAGTCGCCAGGATTTAATAAATACCTTGAATGCCCTGAAAGGAAGTGGGAATTGCCAGAGTTATTTCAGGCAACAGAAACAGCAAAGGTTGGCACTCATTTTGGCTTTCCTGCCTGCGACTTCATTCAGTCGAAAACAGTATTTTACCAGAGTTGACCAACCTTTGCTTTTTAGTCAAAGTTTTTGGTTATAAATAATGATTTGGGAGTGTGGGAAGGCGCAGTTACGCGCCCTCTTTTATTGGACTACCGGGGAAGTGCTGGGACCACTGAATCCGGGCCGTCGCTCTACCAGTAACTTAATCGCGGTGCGTTCCTCATCATCAATCATTACATCAATGAAGGCTGGAATACAAACAATATCTATGCCGCTGCTGATAAGATAGCCTCTGGCAATAGCCACGGCCTTGATAGCCTGATTGGTAGCACCCGCCCCAATAGCCTGAATCTCTACTCGCCCGGCCTGTCGTACCACCCCGGCAATTGCTCCGGCCACGCTGCTTGGGCGCGATTTTCCCGAAACCTTCAAGACCTCGACTTCACCCGGCTGCAACTCATGGTCACCGTGGGGGCGAATAGGTGTTACGTAATTGTTAGGCCGTTCTGCTTGATAAGCAGGTTCCAAACCTGGCTCATTTGTTCGGTTGTAGTTGTATTTCGGTTCCATAGCTTGTCTCCTTGTCATGTTGTTTCAGACGCTTTAGTGACGGATACGAAACGAAGTCACTGACTCGGTTAGCTTAATGGCCTTTTTGAGCTAGAAATACCAAGTAGAAGTTCAGAGCTTGAGTACACCTACTTGTTGGATAGCCAGCTGTGGCAGCAGGAAAATCCGCTCAACCAGACTCATCGTCAATTGTCAGATAACCCGGCTGATAGCAACCGCGCTCGCCGTCTCCACATCAATCTCGACCATAACGCTGTTAAATGGCAGCAATCCGCTTACTCTTCGACACCTTTTTGACCATTACATTAGATGTGAAATAAAGTATCGTTAATGTTTCCACATCTACTGCGATTCTACGGCTGATAATTAACAGAACCGACTATGCCAGCCTATTTCTGTTAACGACCTTCCAGTCAACTTTAGGTAGGTACGCGGCATCCAGGTTTTCAGGTGTCTGGTACTATCAATTGTAATACCCAGGCTCTATGCCTTAAATTTACTGAAACCTATAGCCTTCTACGTTGAGCTAACCCAGAAGGTTAAAATCAATCGTTTTAGGGTCTTATCTGCAAGTTTCGAGCCACCACTTAATCCTCACTCCTGCATAGGCCACTTCTACCCTTTAGCAGGAGTTAGAGTTAAGGAAAATAAGTTTGTCTTATTATAACAAACCTAAGCAAATTAGAGTCTAAAACCGCTAACCGCATTTCCTATTACTTTAGTCCTATTTTCAAAATGATTTGAGCTTGCTAATAGGGTAATCAAAAAAAGGGGGTAAATTTACTGTTCGGCTAAATTTTACCGATATGAAACGTTAATCAAATATTAATTCTTCGGGTTATTTGGCGTAATCCACCGCCCTGGTTTCCCGAATTATCGTAACTTTTATCTGACCGGGGTATTGCAAGTTTTCCTCAATGCGCCGACTCAATTCGTGGGCCATCCGCATAGCCGTCACATCGTCCACCACTTCAGGTCGTACCAGAATCCGCAACTCACGTCCGGCCTGAATCGCAAAACAACGCTCGACCCCTTCCATCGCATTTGCCATATCTTCCAGGGCAGTCAGGCGTTTGATATAAGTCTCAACCTGTTCGCGTCTGGCACCTGGTCGCCCACCACTAAGCGCGTCTGCCGCCATAACCACCCAGGCTTCCACCGTTTGGGGGTCTTCCTCGCTGTGGTGGGCACCAACGGCGTGGGCTACTTCGGGGGCGTTCATTAAGCGACGGATTTTTTCTGCGCCAATCAGGGCGTGTGGCCCCTCAATTTCCTGATCCATCACTTTGCCGATGTCGTGCAATAAAGCCGCCATTTTGGCAATCTGAACCTTCGCTCCTAACTCAGAAGCAATTACCCCGGCCAGTTTGCTGACTTCTACCGCGTGGAAAAGCTGGTTTTGCCCGTAGCTGGTACGGTAACGCAATTTGCCTAACAAATAAAGAATTTCGGGATGGATGCCCTGCACTCCGGCATCGTAAGCGGCCTTTTCGCCATCTTCGCGGATTTGTTGCTCTACTTCCTGACGAGCTTTGCTTACCGCTTCCTCAATCCGAGCCTGATGAATGCGCCCGTCAGCGACCAGCTTGGAAAGAGCCCGTTTGGCGATTTCACGGCGAATAGGCTCAAAGCAGCTAAGGGTCACGGCCTCGGGGGTATCATCCACAATCAAATCGACCCCGGTGGCCTGTTCAAAAGCCCGGATGTTGCGACCTTCGCGCCCGATAATCCGGCCTTTCATTTCGTCGCTGGGGAGTGGCACGGTGCTAACTACCGCCTCACTCACATAATCGCTGGCAATCCGGCTGATAGCTACCGAAAGGATTTTGCGAGCCTTTTCTTCAGCCCTTTCACGAGCTTCTTCCTCAATGCGCCGAACCCGCGCCCCGGCATGATGGCGGGCTTCATCCTCAAAACGGCTAATCAAGGTTTCGCGGGCCTGTTCCACAGTCATGCTGGCAACCCGTTCCAACTCGAAAAGCTGTTTGTTGCGGCCTTCTTCTACCTGTAGCCGAAGTAGGTCTAACTCACGTTCCCGTTCGATTAGAGTCCGTTCGCGCCTTTCCACTAATTCAGCTTTATGTTCCTGGTTTTCTTCTTTTTGTTGCAAACGATGTTCACGTTGGGTTTGCTCTGAACGTCGTTCTTTAAGCTCATTTTCGGCTTCTTGCCGAATTTTTATAACTTCATCTTTGGCTTGAACAATTATTCCGCGCTGTTCGGCCTTGGCTTCTTCGATAATCCGGTTTACTTTCTCCTTTTCCAGAGCCAAATAGATGTTTGCTTTGCTCTGTTTTATCGCAAAAATGCCAAATCCACACATCAGTCCTGCTACTATGCCAAAGAGGATTGGTATTTCCATTCCTCTGCTCCATTCATAAATTAAATATTACGGCTTTCGCCATGTAATTCACCCGGTAAAATACCTGGCTACAATTTAGTCCGTTAATCGGCTTCGAGCGAAAGCCCTAATTGTAAAGAATAAGGGTGAAAAGTGTTAAATCTGTTAACTTTGCGTTATGGTATACTACCGCAGTCTTTACTGTCAAGCTGTTTGCCGCTTGCCTCACGATTCCATAGCGCAAAATAACAGACCTATTGTATATTGGTCTACCCTGCGGCTGGAAGTTAGCAAAGTTTAAAAATCTCAAACCTCATACCTAATACTCTATTGGTAGGCATGTTAGAATAGGGAAGATTAATTCAGCTTAGTAAATATTTTACACAGACAGGACGGGTGGATGAGTCAGGAAGAACTCAAAATCGAGGACCAACCAGGAAAAGTAGCGGCGGCAGACCCAAACGCGGATATGCGCCTGACTTATCCGGCTTACGCCAAAATTAACCTTTCGCTGGAAATTTTGGGGAAACGCCCCGATAGATTTCACAACCTGATAAGTGTGATGCAGACCGTTTCGCTGGCGGACGAATTGCATCTTTGCCCAGCCCCTGATCTGGAATTCGATTGCAATTTGCCGGAACTGGTCAACCAAAATAATCTGGTCTGGCGCGCCGCCTGCCGTATGCATGATTTGTTGCCGGAGGATAGTAAAAAGGGGGTAAGTATTTACCTGGAAAAATCCATCCCGGTAGCCGCAGGGTTGGGCGGCGGTAGTAGCGACGCAGCGACCACTTTGATTGCCCTGAACGAGTTCTGGGGCTTGGAACTTACCGAGGAACACTTAGTACAAGAAGCGGCGAAACTAGGGAGCGATGTGCCATTTTTCATTCGGGGTGGTACTGCTCTAGCCGAGGGGCGGGGCGAGATATTAACCCCTTTGCCCTCGCTACGCCGGAGCTATGTGGTGCTGCTTTATCCTGAAATTGAGTTGCCCGCCAACAAAACCGCCGCCTTATATCGTAGTCTGGAACGCAACGATTTCAGCACCGGCTTTATCACCCAACAGTTAGTAACTGAAATTAAGGCTGGACGACGACCCAGCCAGGCTTTTTTCCATAATACTTTTGAACTGGTAGCCTATCAACGCTTTCCTGAAATGGATAGCTATCGAGCGGCGATGGTCACGGCTGGGGCGGATTATGTGCGGGTATCGGGTAGCGGCCCCACTCTCTACACCTTTTTGGAGGATAAAGATGAAGGCCGCGAAATTACCCAAAAGCTGGCGGATGCGGGTTATCTGGTTTATCTGGCTGAAACGGTAGCTTCCCGTTTGGAGTAAAGTTGCTTGAACTCTGCCGCGAGCAATGGATTCCACATCGCCCCGGTGCCGCTTTGTACCCCATCCAAGCCTAAATCGAAATATTCAAGGGCATCTTCAGCTATCATCACCCCGCCCACTCCGATTAAGGCTAAATCCTCGGCTTTCAGTCCTAAAGTCCTTCTGGCCTCTTTTAACTTACGGGCCATTGCCAATCCGGCGGGCTTGAGGGTCGCGCCACAAATGCCACTGGTCAGGCGACCTTCCCCTGGCAAGGCCTGCTGTCCATCAGCGGTCAGAACTTTGGCGGGGATAGTATTGATGGCGGATAGGGCACTGGCTCCGTTCTGAACCGCCTCACGCATTACCTCTAACACCAGATTATCATCTGCCAGATAGCCCATTTTCAGGATTAATGGCACGTTACCTAAGCTTTTTCGCATTGCGCTAGTAATAATTCGCACCGCTTCGGGGCTTTGATAAAGGCTCCCCTCGCCACTTTGGACATTTGGGCAGCTAAAGTTAGCTTCTACCGCCTCCGCTCCTGCTTCCACCGCCAGCCGAGCGGTCAGAGCAAAATCATCAGCTAAATCCTGCAAAGAGCCGCCATGTTTTGCGCTCCCCACCACACTCACTACCAACATTTGTCCATCGTTTAGAAAAGTTTTGGCATTCGCTACGTCTGCCATCCAGGTCTGGGGGTCGCGGCTGGGCATTCCAAAGGAGTTGGTGATACTCAGGCTGTCCAATGGGCCGTTATCGTTGGGCAGGGTGTAGAGGGTCGGTTTCTCGGCACTTTCGCCCTCCATCTGGCCTGCTTCAGCGGCAACCGCCAGCACATTTGGGAAGGGGTGGGAGGCAAAACGCATACTTCGCACGGTCTTATAAGTTAGGACATCAAAGCCCAGGTCGGCGTAAAGTTTGATGTAGGCCGAATTGAGCAAAGGCCCCGCCGGAACACCTAAAGTCGAGTTCAGTTTGCGCCCGAACAGGGTAACACCCGGCAAGCCCCGGTTTATCTTGGCAAGGTCGGGCAGAGTGCCGTCAAAGTCCGGCCCCTGGCTATAGTTATCGTCATAGCTCAAATCAATGTTGTAGGTTGATTTTGTTTTCATCAGTGGCTTTCCCTATTCTCTGTATCGGCCCGCGACAGATTGATTAGTTTATCAAAAGTGGCCTCAATCGTGGCGCGGCGTTGCTCCTTATAGCCTTGCTTCAAGGTGAGGTCATCTATCTGCTCATCATAAATTTTCAGGTAGCTACTTTTCCAGCTTTCGATTTTCTCAACTTTGGGCAGAATAATGTAGCTATAATTCTCTCGCAGAGTTGCCAGAATATCAAGGCTAGGAACTAACTTGGCTTCACCATCCTCATCGAGACTAGCCATGATTTCGTCTGCCAGGGTTTCTTCGATGGTTTTTACCAGCCCGGTGGTAATTTCAGCGAGGTAATCAAGAGCACCATCGTTGTCAAAGTTGCCTTCACCCCAGGTTCCCATTTCTGCCTCCTTTTGGGCCAATAAACCCCGCCCCTATGATTTTCTTATCTTTCGTAAAAGCGGGGGCCACGTGTTGATTCGGGGGCGCGATTGAATACGTCATCCATCAGTTCGTCGAACTCGGCGGTGTTTCGTTCGCTCAGGTGGTCGCGCCGCTCGGTTTCGCCATCCAACCAATCTATAACCAGACCTCGATACCAGAGTTTATATTTATCATATTGGGGGTCGTCCACATCTACGATAAAGGCTTTACCCTCGTTTACGGCGATAATGGCGGCGAAAGGTATTTCTAGTTCGCGTTCCCCGGTAGGCGTTTCTACAACCAGTTTTTCGTCAGTCAAGGTTACTTTGCGCGGGTCGTTTTTCAGGGCAATAGCGATAGCTTTAAGCATGCCCAACCAGATCCCAATCATTATTAATATTACTATCAACCACACTAACCAACCCGCCCCAATGTTGCCCAGCACGATAAACACAACCGCCACCATAAACAGGATTATACTGATGGCAATAATGATGAAGCCGCTATTCCGGGTAGGATAGTGCGGCTGGTATACCTTCTCCATTGTTCACAGTTTTCTAGAAAAAGTAAGTTGCCCTACTCTAAAATTTGTATTGATTGCTAATAACTACCCTTTTACCACTTGCCAAGAACGCCCGACAGCAAAGCCATACGGACATACATTCCGTTGGCGGCCTGTTCAAAATAGACCGCCTGGGGCAAATCATCCACTTCCTCAGCAATCTCGCCCACTCGTGGCAGGGGGTGCATAATTATCGCGCTCGGCTTCATCCGA
Source organism: Chloroflexia bacterium (assembly GCA_038207495.1). Lineage (GTDB taxonomy): Bacteria > Chloroflexota > Chloroflexia > Chloroheliales > Chloroheliaceae > Chlorohelix. The sequence continues at coordinate 10,074 of JBBQZS010000017.1, read as the reverse complement.
CTGACGGTATCGAGCGTGACTTGATAAGAACCACTGACCGCCTTGTATTCGGCTTCGGTGGCGAAACGCTCTTTCTGGACGCGGGTAACGTACCAGACATCAGCCTCGGCGGTCACGGCGTTAATGTCGTTAGCCACCTGCATCTGTACGCCCTTAGCCTCAAGCTCGGCTACCAGTTCGGGCGGCATTTGCAGCGACTCCGGCGAGACAAATATCAGTTTAATATTATCGTACAAACCCAACAGTTTGGAAAGTGAATGGACAGTACGCCCATGTTTGAGGTCGCCCACCAGCCCTACTGTTAAGCCGTCAAAGTGACCGAATTTCTGATTGATAGTATAGGCATCCAGCAAAGCCTGGGTAGGATGTTCGCCCACCCCGTCCCCGGCGTTGATTAACGGCACGGGCGACATGCCCCGTTTCTGGCGTTCGCGGTGGATGGCGGTGGCAGCTTCGAGGGCCGCCCCTTTTTCGTGGTGACGCAGAACTATCAGGTCGGCATAGCCAGAGAGTACCCGCACCGTATCAGAAAGAGTCTCGCCTTTGGAAACCGAGCTAAATTGCACCCCCACAATATTATGAACCTCACCACCTAACCGCTTCATGGCGATACTAAAACTGGAGTCGGTGCGGGTACTGGCCTCATAAAACAGGTTCGCCAGTATCTTGCCGCGCAAAATATCGGTTGAGCCGTTTTGCTCCTTGAGCCGCTTCATCCAATCGGCCTCGTCAAAGAGCCGTTCCAGGTCGTCCCGGTTGAACTGCTCTACCGACAAAATATCCTTGCCCGTCAGCACCCCTTCCATCGGCTCAACGATTTCTAATACTTTGCGTCGCTCCTCGAAAGTTAGCATATTTCCCCCTATAATTTTCACCACAAAGTCACAAAGAACACAAAGGAAATTATAAAATTTCTTGGTGACCTGGTGACCTGATGGTTATGCCATAAATAATATTTTGCCCGAACCCGGTTTTGCCAAAATCTGACCATCGTCGAAAGCAAGCTGCCCCCGCAACCAGACCCGCCGCACCCGTCCCTGCCCCGACATCCCCACGAAGGGTGTCCAACCACATTTGGTAAATAATCCTTCGTTCTTAAACTCATAAATTTCAGTTTCGTCAATTTCCACCTCACCCTCGCCCTCTGGCAGACCAAATACCTGGCGAGGAGCGATTGCCATTAGTTCTACCAATCTATCCAGGGTTAAGCCTCGCTTCCCGGTTACTACCACGCGGTAGAGTAAGCCAAAGGTGGTTTCCAGACCCGGCACACCAAAGGGCGGGGTACGGCTTTCTTTCTCCACCCGCGTATGAGGGGCGTGGTCGGTAGCAAGCATATCTATCGAGCCATCCACCAACCCAGCCCATAGCGCGTCAATATCGGCCTGGGTCTGGAGCGGCGGACTCATTCGAGCATAAGGCCCAAGATTTGTGGGAGCGGCAGCCTGTTCGGTCAGAAACAAGTGATGGGGCGCAACCTCGCAGGTTATTTTTAGTCCTTTTTCTTTGGCGGCTTTGATGATCTCTAATTCGGGTTTCTTGCTCAGATGGCAAATATGAATTCGGGTATCATAAAGTGCCGCCAGACCGATCACCGCCGCGACGGTTTGACCCTCGGCGTGAATCATCAAGGGCTTGTTAGCAAATTCTGGCGAGGGCGGCCACGATTTAAAGATTGCCAGTATGTCCGGCAGAGTTTCAAAAATTAAGTTGCCGTGCGTCTTGCCAAAATAGGCCTTTAACCCCGCCACTTCACCCGCAATTTCAGCGTACACCGGGCCGTTGGTGGGGGTTGCGCCAAAGTTAAAGCCAACATCACAGACGATTTTGCTCCCTGCCAGCTGTTGCTTCTCCGCCAGAGCTTCGGGGCTTATAGTCGGAGTTGAGTTATTGGGCATATCCAAAATGGCGGTATAACCCCCCGCCAGCGCGGCACAGGTTCCGCTATAGAAATCCTCTTTGTCGGTGCTGCCCGGTTCGCGCAAATGCACATGCGGGTCAGCGAAACTCGGTATTCTAATCACAATATACCCAAATAACTTTTGACCTCATCATAGCGGGCCTGGTCTATCTTGCCCGTTTCAAGGTAGCGGTTGAGCAACTCTGTCAAGGTTGCCGCCGCATGCACCTGATAACCTTTGGCCTGGAGGGTCGCAACTCCCCCTTGCTGGCGGTCAATCACCATCACTAAATCCTTGACAATAAGGCCAGATTTTTCCAGCTTTTCAATCGCCTCAAATTTGCTATCGGCCTGCGAAACCAAATCATCTACTAACAAAGCGGTTTGCCCCGGCTTAAACTCGCCATCTATCGCCACGCCCAGGCCGTAAGTTTTGGCATCCTTGCGAGGCGAAATCATCGGGCGACCAGTGGTGTAGGATAAAATCGCCACGAAAGGGGTAGCGGCGGTAGGAATATCGGCATAAAGGTCGAAGTGTAAACGGCAACTGAGTTTATCCAATATCCCGCAAACGTAGGCCATTACCGAGGGGAAACTCCGCACCACCCGCATATTTATATAGATAGGCGAAAGAGGCGCGTCGGGCTGGGTTTCGTGCAGTTTCAGCCGGAAAGCACCGAATTTTATTGCACCAATATCAAATAACAAATCGGCCAGATTGTTAAGCTCCTCGGTGGTAATCGCCTCGATTGAGAGGTCTATCGGATAATCATGCATAGAAACTCACCTTGCAATCTTATAAATTCTGAATGATTTCATTTGCCAGCTTTTTAGCCGCCGTATGCGCCGCCGCCTCAAAAGTTTCGTCCCTGGCAGCGTAGATAATACCCCGACTACTGCTGATAATTAGGCCAGTGCCGCGACTGTTGCGCCCGAATTTCAAGACCGCCGCCAAATCGCCACCCTGCGCCCCAATCCCCGGTACTAACACGGGTAAGTCGGGGGCGACCCGCCGAATTTGCCCCAATTCCTGGGGATAGGTCGCCCCCGCCACCAGACCCACATTATTGTTTTTATCCCAAACTTCGGAAGCTAGTTGGGCTACTTTAAGATAAAGGGGGCGGGTGGTGCCATCGTTTTCCAGCACCGCCAGATTTTGCAACTCGGCTGCCCCTGGATTGGAAGTGCGACACAGTACAAAAATCCCCTTGTCAGCACGTTCCAGAAAGGGGCTTAGAGCTTCGCCCCCCAGATAGGGCTGCACCGTTACCGCATCGCCGCCGTAATAATCAAAAAGAGAGGCGACATAGCCTTGATTGGTGCTGGCTATATCGCCTCGTTTCGCGTCCAGAATTATTGGAATCCCAGCATGTTGAGTTATTAAATAGTCGCAAACTCGCTTAAGGGCAATTAGTCCCGGTGGGCCGACTTGCTCAAAAAAGGCCAGATTTGGTTTGAATGCGCAGACAAACTCGGCGGTAGCGTCAATTACGCGCCGACAGAATTCAAAGATGGCTTCTTCAGGGTTGCCCCTTTTTAGAAAAGAGGGCATTAATTCAAAATCTGGGTCTAAACCAACACAAAGAAAAAGGCTATCCTGCCAACGCTCTTCCAGCAATTTTCCAAAATTGCGTGCGTCAGCCGGGTAGCCTTGCCGTTCAATGTTCTCTTGTGGTGTTGCCACGAACCCCCCTCTGGTTGAGCCCAGATACTCTATTTGGTATGGTATACTCCCTCGCCCTACAATTTGTAGGAATTATACACTAAATCTGCCAAAACGCAACCTGCATTAAGGTGTTTTTACAAGGCATGAATAGGAAAAATATCCTCTTGTAATTGTAATGTGTGCTGTTTAAGATATTGAAGGCGATTCTTTTTTTACCTTCCGAGCTTCTATTCAGCATTCCATCCTTAAAGGAGGGATGAGTGACTAAACTCATTAATATTTGCAATAAATTCTTTAATTCCTTCCTGTTTTCATCTTTTTTTCAACGCCTTATAGCTATCGCCCTGGCTTTTGTACTTTTAATTGCGGGCGGTCAAATATCTCTGGCCCAAACCACTAATCAGGTAACAATTTCCGGGACATTTATAGTGAATTGGGGTGACTCCCGCGCCAACACCGGGACTGAGGTGTTATCCATTACTGATAAGGTCGGGAAAACTACCAATTTAAATATTGACCCTAAAGTTTTAGATGCGGCAGGCGGGTCAGCAGATTTAAACCGTAAAACCGTAACAATCACTGGAAAGCCTGCGGTTGTAACTCAAGTAGGAACCGACCCCGCCCTCCGGGTAGACTCGGTTGTAATTGACGGCAAAAACCCGGCTAATTTCCAGAGACAGGTGGTTAGCGGCTCAAAACCCTATCTTAATATTCTTTGTCAATTCCCTGATCAAGACGTGAATACTACCTTTCCTCAATACGCTAGCCAGTATAACATCTCCCATTTCAACGGTTTGATGAGTGCCAACTATCCGGGAATGAGCCATTACTGGAATGAAGCCTCTTACGGGCTGGTAAATCTGAATGGCACTTCGGCACTAGGGCCCTTTAATCTACCATACCCCCGCGTCCATTATGTCCCCAATGGTGGCAGTGCCGATCTTGATGCCCTCTTTGATGATTGTACTCATATTGTAGATAATTTTGTAGATTATCATAATTATTTCGGGATAAATATGGCCTTTAACGCCGAACTGGACGGCTATGCCTGGGGCGGTGGTCGTTATGCCACGCTGGATGGGGTTAGTAAACCCTGGCCTGCAACCTGGGAACCACCCTGGTCTTGGGCTAATCAGACGGTTTATGCCCACGAAATGGGCCACTCCTTTGGCTTGCCTCATTCCAAATTTAATGGCGGTAATCCACCCTATAATAATTATTGGGATGTTATGAGCTATACCTGGGATTGTAGTCGCCTTACTGACCCTACTTATGGCTGTTTAGGCCAGCAAACCAATATGTACCACAAGGACTTTCTAGGCTGGATTCCGGCTAACCAGAAATTCACCTACACTGGTACAGCCCCCCAAACTATAACTCTGGAACAATCTGACCTGCCAGTTACGGGTAATTATAAAATGGCTTCGATTCCCTATGGGCCAAACAATGGTTATTCTTATGTAATCGAAGCCCGCCGCCGAGTAGGCTATGATACCAAACTTATGACTAATGCTGTAATTATTCATCAAAATGACGGTGGGCGAAAGGAGTGGTCATGGGTGCAGGGTACGGATGGAGCGGCGGGGGCGGAGTGGCTGCCGGGAGAGACTTTTACCGATGCCGCAAATAACATTAGCATCAGAGTTGAGGCCGCCACCGCCTCCGGTTTCCAGATTACGATTAATCCAGCTCCACCGAATATGCCGACAAATTTAGTGGCTAATTCAAGTGGGGAAAACCAGATTACTCTTAATTGGGCTGACGTTGCAGGCGAGAGTGGTTACAAAATTGAGCGTTCTACTGATAACACAAACTGGAGCCAAATTGGTACAACTGGGGCAAATGTAACTACTTATACTGATACAAATCTGACCATAGGCACTCCCTATTATTACCGAGTGTGGGCCTATAACATTACGGGAGACTCAGCCCATGCGGGGCCAGTTAATGCAACTACTTCACTTTATGCGCCAGGAGGATTATATGCCCTGGCGACCTCGGCTACTCAGATTAATTTGAGCTGGACTGATGTATCACAGGTTAACGATAGTTATGTGGTGGAGCGTGCTACCAGTCAAGCCGGGCCGTTTGGAACTTCTTTCACGATTAATAACCCAACCGCTAACACCTATACCGATACTACAGTTCCAGCTGTCCCATCTGGCACAACCTATTATTATCGGGTGAAAGCAACTAAAGCGGGCGGGTTAAATTCGGCCTTTAGCTCGGTAGTGCGAGCCACGCCGGGTAATGTTCTGGTAGTTTCGGTGCCAACCGACGACGGCACAGGGGCTACAGCCAATACTCTGTCCTGGGCTTTTAACCAGGCCACACTCCTGGCAAATAGTAATGCTATCATCAATATCACAGTGGTAGGAGTGTTGACGGTTAATGGGAACTTGCCGCCCGTTCCGGCGGGGGTAACGATTAGCGGAGGTTGCGGCGGGAGCGGGCCAACTGTCACTATTCGGGGAAGTAGTAACTTAACAGGCTTGCGCTTTAATACCGGGAATTACTCGCTCTTTGGCCTGAAAATTCAGGGTTTTGTTAATCCCCAAATCGGGCCAATAAATCAGAGTGCAATCCCCAAATACGTTACAAAGTGCGTGGTGATTAAGAATCAATAACTTCGTAATTACCATTTCGCCTCGTTGCTTATGCAGCGGGGCGATTTTTTGATTCAAGTACGCATTCAATATTAAATCTGCCGAAACGTAGCCCTCTTTTAAACGACTACTACAAAATATATGGGAGAAATATCCTCTTGTAATTATAAGATTCAATGTTTAAAATGCTTGGGACAGCTTTAAATATTGCACTTTTATAGCATAGACTTGTACGTTTGTACCTTCCCTATCTAGCTTTCGTCACATTACTCTGAAGGAGGGTTGCGTGATTAAATTCATCAACAGTTGCAGCAAATTCTTTAGTTCTTTTATGTTTTCCTCTTTGTACCAACGCCTTTTAGCTATTGCCCTGGCTTTTGTAGTATTACTGGGGGGTGGCGAAATCGCCCTGGCCCAAACTACGAATCAAACAACAATTTCCGGCACATTTATTGTAAATTGGGGTGACTCACGCTCCGGCAGCGGGACTGAGGTGTTATCCATCACCGACAAAGCCGGGAAAACTACCACTTTAAATATTGACCCCAAAGTTTTAGACATAGCAGGCGGTTCTGGCGATTTAAACCGTAAAACCGTCACAATTACTGGAAAGCCTGCGGTAGTAACTCAGGTAGGAACCGACCCTGACCTCCGAGTAGACTCGATTGTAATTGACGGCAAAAACCCCAATAATTTTCAGAGACAGGTGGTTAGCGGCTCAAAACCTTTTATCAATATTCTTTGCCGCTATCCTAATCGAGCTGACCAATCATCCAGTAAGTATAATCAGTCATATTTTAATGGGTTGATGAGTGCGAACTATCCAGGAATGAGCCATTACTGGAATGAAGCTTCTTATGGATTGGTTAATCTAAATGGTACTTCGGTAGTTGGCCCTTTCACTTTACCTCAGAATCAAGCATATTATGTTAAAGCTGATGGAAATGCGGATCTAGGCAAATTATTCAACGATTGTACAAATGTGGCAGATTCCTCAGTCGATTTCAGGAATTATTTTGGGGTAAATATGGCCTTTAACTATAATCTGGAGTTGGATGGTTCTCCTCATTACGCCTGGGGCGGAAGTTGGTGTAAGACCCTGGATAATGTTAATAAGTGCTGGGCGGCTACCTGGGAGCCACCTTTTGGTTGGACCGCCCAAACCATATATGCTCACGAAATGGGCCACTCGTTTGGTTTGAGGCACTCCAAATTCAATGGGCCTAGCTCGCCTTATAATAATTATTGGGATGTTATGAGCTATACCTGGGATTGCAGTCGCCTTACTGACCCCACTTATGGTTGCTTAGGCCAACAAACCAACATGTATCACAAGGACATTTTAGGGTGGATTCCAGCTAATCAGAAATTTACTTATAGCGGGAGTGCGCCCCAAACCATAACCCTGGAACAATCCGACCTACCAGTTACAGGTAATTATAAGATGGCGAAAATCCCCTTTGGTTCCAGTGGTTATTTTTATGTGGTCGAAGCTCGGCGGCGGGTAGGATATGATACAAAACTTATGGTTAATTCGGTAATTATCCATGAGATTGAACCTTCAAGGTCGCCGGAACCTGCCTGGGTACAAGGTAGTAATGGCGGAGCTGGGGCGGAGTTGCTACCGGGGCAAACTTTTACCAACGCCACAAATAATATTAAGGTTAAGGTTGAAGCCGCCACCGCCTCCGGTTTCCAGATTACGATTAATCCAGCTCCACCGAGTATGCCGACAAATTTGATGGCTAATTCAAGCGGGGAAACCCAAATTACTCTTAATTGGGCTGACGTTGCCGGGGAGAACGGTTATAAGATTGAGCGTTCGCCGGATAATACAAATTGGACACAGATTGGTACAACCGGGGCGAATGTTCCTACTTACACCGATGCTAATCTGACTACAAGCTCCCCATATTATTACCGAGTGTGGGCCTATAACATCGAGGGGGATTCAGCCCACTCTAGTCCAGTTAACGCAAGTGCCTTGCTTTATGCGCCGGGGGGGTTATATGCTATAGGTACCACCGCTACCAACGTTAATATGACGTGGACTGATGTATCTCAGGTTAATGATAGCTATGTAGTGGAACGCTCTACCAGCCCGAACAGTGGTTTCGCCTCGATAACTACAATCGCTAATGCCACTGCCAATAGTTATAGTGACAACACCGGGGTAGCTGGCACAACTTACTATTACCGAGTGAAAGCCACCAAAGCGGGCGGGCTACATTCAGCCTTTAGTTCGGTAGCCATGGCCACCCCCGGTAATGTACTAACAGTTAAGATTGGAACCGATAGCGGCAACATTAATACTGTTGATACCCTGTCGTGGGCTTTGAGTCAGGCCACACTCCCGGCAAATAGTAATGCTATCATCAACTTTACAGTAGCGCAGGTCACTGTCACTGGTACGTTGCCAGACGTTCCGGCGGGAGTAACGATTAGCGGAGGTTGCGGCGGAAGTGGGCCAACTGTCACTATAAATGGTAATGGTGGAACAGGCTTGCGCTTCAACACCGGGAATTACTCGCTCTTTGGCCTGAAAATCCAGGGTTTTGTTAATCCCCAAATCGGGCCAATAAATCAGAGTGCAATCCCCAAATACATTACAAAGTGCGTGGTGATTAAGAATCAATAACTTCGTAATTACCATTTCGCCTCGTTGCATAAGCAACGGGGCGATTTTTAGCTAAAATTTAGTTGCAAATCGCTCCCCTAAAGTCGTATAATTATTCACAAGAGAGATAGTAAATAAAAGATTATGCGTTTAACTGCACAAAAGGAGGCAAAACCGCAATGGCTATGACAGAAACTCGGCCCAGCACCAAAGGGCCATTGACTAAACTGGACGATATGGATTTGAGTATTGGCAAACGCACCCGGCTCTATGAACTGCTCTACAAGTCCGGGCCAGCCAACGGTACCATGATGTTCCTGCCCATTGACCAGGGTTTGGAGCACGGCCCACGCGATTTCTTCCCTAACCCAGCCTCGGCAGACCCTGACTTTGAATTGAAGCTGGCAATTGATGGTAATTACACTGGGATTGTTTACCAGATTGGCATTGCCCAAAAATATATGTACAAGTTCGCCGGTCAAGTTCCCCTGGTGTTGAAACTTAACGGTAAGACCGAAATCCCCACCGACAATGCCCCCCTTTCCCCTTTGCTTGCCGGAGTTGAGGATGCGGTACGGTTGGGAGCGAAGGCAATCGGTTACACCCTCTACGTCGGTAGTGCGCGACAGGACGAAGATTTCAAGCAATTTGCGGCTGTGCGTAAGGAAGCCGAAGCCGCCGGGATGCCGATTATTGTGTGGAGTTATCCGCGCGGCGAGTTTGTTGATGGCAAGGGCGGCAAGGACAGCTTCTACGCTATAGATTATGCTATCCGGGTAGCGGCAGAACTTGGCTCCGATGTTATCAAGGTTAATCTACCCAAAACCGGAATTGCAACCGAAAAGCTGGGCAAAATGCCAAAAGAATATGTCGAAGTCAACAGTAGCATGTCTAACGAACAAGCTGCCGCCGCCGTAGTACGCTCGGCTGGTCGGTCGCTGGTGCTGTTTAGTGGCGGCGAAAAGAATGACGATGCCGATCTGATTAACAAGGCCAAGCTAGCAATGGATAGTGGCGCAACCGGACTTATCTTTGGGCGCAATATGTGGCAACGCCCGATGGATCAGGCTTTGGATATGAGCCTGAAACTGCACGAGTTGATGAAGGGCTACGGCTCTTAGACCTAACCCCCTGACCCCCTTCCCTAGTGCATAACCAAAGGAGCTATTGTGCAAGGAAGGAAAGAGGCTGAAGGTCAAAATAATGATAAACCCTGTTAGAAAGCTCGGTGCCACTCAATTTAGCCGTAGGCTCGACCACCGCCCGCTTGCCGTGTAACCAACAG
>JBBQZS010000016.1:0-106095 GCA_038207495.1 Chloroflexia bacterium | reverse complement strand
CGGTTTCGGCAGGAATTGTTTCTACTTTTTGGGGCTGGAGAGACATCTTTTTGCTCCTTTTTCCTTACTCCTTTTTTCTTTCTCCTCCTGCCATTTTAGCAAATGTTCCCTCTTTTAGTTCGCCAACGGTATCACTGCTGGTTGGCGACTATATTCCAAATTTTCCCTTACCACCCGCCAGAAGGCATAAAACCAATTGAATGCAAGGTAGGGGAAAGCCCTCTAATAAAGGGGCTTAATGACCGTTTTCTTATAACGTTAAGTTCGGTAAATCGGAATTATGATAGGTTTACCTACCAGTTAGCCCACGAATTAGGGCACATGATGTTAGGAACTAAACGTTCTAATAATTTGATTGAAACCATTGCTACCGTCATTTCTTTTCAGGTATTGGCAGAGCTTGGTGAAAAGTGGGCAGTCGAACCACCGTATGAAAATTGGTTAGATTACGCCCCTAACTTCAGGGCATATAGAACTTACACCCTAAATCAATACATTAGCAATCTACCGGAAGAGGTCAAAGTAGCTGTTGCTAACAATAGATGGAGCGAATTAACCCTATTTCTGAGATTTATGTCAAGCTACCACAATAGTAATGCGATAGATAGTGCGGAAAGCCGAGCTCTTCAGCATTTAGGGGCCGAAGTATTGTTACAGGAATCTATTCCCTGGCAAGAATTAATCGGATTAGCCCATTTAACCGTTCCCTCTCCTACCGAAGATCCAAAATATCGAGCTGATTTACCTCTCAATTTTAGCCAACTTTCTGATAACCTTTTGAGTGTTTTAAAGAAAGTAGGAAAGGGCTTACAAAACCTCTATTCTCTGCCAAATTTAGTTCTAAGCCCGAAATACCCGAAGAAAAGGGGTTATTATTCCTGAAAGATGGTTTTTGGATTTGGCTAATGGAGTTGGAAGCCCTCGAAAAAGAATATTGGGTTCACTATTTTAAAGATTATAAGTTGATAGCCTGGGATTGGTTTAATCCAACATGAAGGGATTTATACATACTCGTTACCAGGTAAAAAAAGACCCCCTCCCTAAATCTGGGAAGGGGACAGGATTAGTGACGAATCTTTAAACCAATCTTCCGTTGCGGTTGCGGGGTTTTGGTTCGGGTTCGAGGTAATAGGTCATACTTTGGAGGGCTGCCACCGGGTCTAAGGAGCGCATCCGCACATCCGGCGGGGCTTGTACCGTAATTGGGGCGTAGTTTAGAATGGCTTTAATCCCGGCTTTTACCAGTAAATCCACCACTTCCTGGGCACTTCCGGCGGGAACAGCCACAATCGCCACATTTATCCCCAACTCCTGGGCCACTTCTGGAATTTGGGAATAATGGTAGACAGTCTGTCCATTAACTTCCGAGCCTACCCGCTTGGGGTCAGCATCGAACAGGGCGGTAATTTCAAACCCTTTTTCGCGGAAGCCGCCGTAATGAGCAATAGCCTGACCAAGATGCCCCACCCCAACCAGGGCAACCCCCCACGACTGCTCAAGGTGCAAAATATCCCGCACCTGGTTTAATAGGAACTGAACGTTATAACCCTTGCCTTGCTTGCCAAATTCGCCAAAATAGCTCAAGTCCCGTCGAATCTGAGCGGCAGTAACGCCTATACGCGCCCCTAATTCGCTGCTGCTGACGGTGGTAATCCCCTCACTGGCGAGGTAAGCCAGAGTTTGAGCATAAATTGGCAATCGCCGGATAACAATATCAGGTATTTCTGCATCTTTCATGGTCATGGAGTTTTGCTCCTTTCACGGCCTCGTGTTTCCAGGATAAAGAATTATTGCCCAACTTAAAAATAATTTCGCCGCGATAGCCAGAGCCGAACTCCGGTTATCAGGCAAGTTATAAAGTTTATTTTGTTCCAACGTGGATGGCAACCGCCCCAAGTCCGTAGAGCTTAAAACGAACCTCTTTCAGCCCCGCGCTTTCCATTATTTGTTTCAGCTTTTCCGGCGGAGGAAAGTTTTTGGCTGATTCTGGCAGGTAAGTATAAGCTTCTTTGTGTCCGCTAATCAGGCTGCCAATAATCGGGACGATTTTATTAAAATAAAGCTGATGCCCCAAACGCACTAAAGCAAACTTGGGCTTGGCTACTTCCAGGCAGACCACCCTCCCACCGGGCTTTACTACCCTGCACATTTCAGAGAAGGCTCGCTCAATATCTACCACATTCCGCATCGCAAAGCCAGTGGTAATAGCGTCAAAACTATTATCCTCATAGGGAAGGTTAAGGGCATCTGCCGCCATAAAGCGTACTATTTTGCCCACTCCTTTTTTGTCGGCTTTACCTGGGCCGGGTTTCATCATTTCCAGGCTGAAATCGCTGGCAATCACGCTTCCAGCTGGGCCAACTGCTTCGGCTAAAGCCAGGGCAATATCGCCCGTTCCGGTTGCTACATCCAGGGCTACATTTCCCGCTTTCAAACCCGTCTCCCGCACCACCACCTTGCGCCACCCCTGGTCTAAACCAAAGGTCATTAATCGGTTCATAGTGTCATATTTCGGCGCAATCTGCCCAAACATCCGGTTGACGTAATTGGCTTTTTCTTCAGGCTTAAAGCCAGGTAATTTTTCGCTTGGGATAAGATGTTCGGGCTGGGTTGTTTGCTTGCTCATTTTATACTTTCTTAAAGTGTTTTAATATTTCTTCGATAATTATATCACAATTGTAAATAAGCCGACAATTGCACGCCGCGTTATGTATAGTAGAAATTATGGGGTAACAGGTGGAATATTGAGGGTGGCGTGAGGCTTATTTAAGAAGGGTGCACCAGGCAGTGCCCCTATAAAGAAGGGTTAAAATAATTGGTGACCAACCTCAATCAGCTATTCTGCCCATACATTTCCGGCTTTAGCACCCCGATAAACGGCAGGTTACGGTACTTCTCGGCGAAATCCAGTCCGTAGCCCACCACAAACTTATCGGGGATATCGAAGCCGAGGTAGTCCACATGTACATTGCTACTGCGACGGTTCGGTTTGTTGAGCAGGGCACAGATTTTGAGACTGGCAGGGCCGCGTGCCCGTAGATGCTCGGCCAGATAGCTCAGAGTGAGGCCACTATCTACAATATCCTCCACAATCAGGACATTGCGGTCTTCAATACTGGCGTCCAGGTCTTTCAGAATACGCACCACCCCGCTAGATTGGGTGCTGGCCCCATAGCTGGAAATCGCCATAAAATCCATATTAAGCGGCAAGGAAATTTGCAGTGACAAATCCACCATAAAAACCACCGCCCCCTTGAGTGCCCCCACCAGCAGCAAATCCTGCCCGGCATAATCATGGGAAATCTGGGCGGCTAGTTCGGCTACCTTGTTTTGCAAAGTTTCTTCGTCAATCAAAACTTCTAAAATGTCATCCCGAATGTCTGGCAAAAATTCTGACACAATAAGCCTCCCTGTTAATCAACCTGTTCAACACTCAAACGCAAAATACGCTGCGTTTCGGCTGTCACCTTAAACTCGTCACCAATCCCATAGCCAACTACCCAAACTACCTTCTCAGCCTCGCTCTCGACTGAGGCCGGGCGTACCACTAATGGCCAACTTTCCCGCAACTCTCGGGGAATTTTGGCATCCAGCATATAATCCTGCAACTTGCGCTGGCCGGGCGCACCCAACGGCTTGAACTTTTCGCCCCGCCTGCGTCCCCGAATAATAACTTCTGTCCCAACTTTAGCCGCGTCCAAAATTGCCTTAAAACCAGTTTCGCATGCAACAATAGCTTCGTTTACGGGAAGAATCTCGGCAGAAATCCGCCAGTTATTAATTTCAAACTCCCCGGGTAGGGCCAATTGGGTAGATTTGATAACCCTCAGTAGGTTATTTTGAGCACTGCCAATCCTGGTTGGTTGAATCAATAATTGACTTCCTTTAACGAGAACTTGTACTCCCTGCGGTAAATCTTGTTTCCAGCCAGCTTGGGTTAGATTAGCAAGGACAGTCTCAACTTGAGAAAAATCCAGATTATGTAAGGTTCCAGTAACTTCAGCATAAGCCAACCGAAGCAATCGTCTTTGTAACGCCAAAGGGTGAGTTTGCAAGTCTAATATATTCAAACTAACTAACCCTGTTCGTATTTCGGCGATTTTACAAAATGATTGGCGGGTTAATTCGCTCAACCAGGCTTCCTCATCTCCTGCCAGCCGAGCAAGTCGCGCCAGATTAACGGCTGCGCCATGCTGATATTTTTCTTCCAGTAAGGGCAGAAGTTCTTGGCGGACACGGTTACGGGTATAGTTCAGGTCGCTATTGGAAGAATCGCGCCGAGGGTTAAGCTGGTGGGTAACACAATATTCCTCGATTTCTTCCCGCCAAACTTCCAGCAGGGGGCGACCAACTAACCATTTTTTATATATATCGGGATATAATACTAGATTAATGTTGAGGTCGGGCAACGGGCCAAGGGGCGACATACCCGCCAGACCATGCAAACCTGTACCCCGCAAGAGCCGCATCAGCACCGTTTCGGCCTGGTCGTTGGCGTTGTGAGCAACTAATAACAATTGAATATTTTGAGTGTAAAGCAGCTCGGCAAAATTGCTATATCGAACGTTACGAGCGGCTTCCTCAACGGTTTGATGGCTAGCTCTGGCGAAGTCCAGCACATCCGCCTGCAACTGGTGGCAGGAAACAGCCAGACTTTGGCAAAGTTCACTGACATAGCTGGCATCCTGGTCGGCTTCCTCGCCCCGCAGCATATGGTTAAGGTGGGCTACCTGAATTTCCAGACTCAACTCGTCCTTTAACTGACAAAGGGCATGTAATAAGGCCACCGAATCGGGACCACCCGAAACTCCCACCAGGACTCGCCAAGGCGGCGGTGGTAAACGCTCGAAATATTTTTGGAAGAAGTGGCTAACGGTTTTGAGCAAACTCATGTGATTATAAATCAAAAATCACACTACGCTTTAATCGCGAGTGTGACAGTAGAGAGAAAAGTTGCGGGGGCAGGATTCGAACCTACGACCTTTGGGTTATGAGCCCAACGAGCTGCCACTGCTCCACCCCGCGTTATTGAATTTGTGAGAATATCATACACCGCAGTCAACGATATGTCAAATGTTTTTAGCAATAAATTTGACTGAATCTTATAAAGCTGAAATTCCACTTATCCCCGTTAATAGTATTAGAATTGTGCGTTCCCTAACAGCAAATTCCTTCAAAATAGGGTAAGATACCTACAGCAATTATTTTTAGCAGAAATTTTTATTTATATGGGAAATTTAGTCAAACAGGTGAGGTAAGCATGGCAACCCCAGATGTTTTGAAAGTGGGCGATACAATCGGCAGGCATCGGCTGGAAGAACGATTAGGCCGTTGCGCGATGGGTGAAATCTGGATTGCCTATTCCACAATGGCAAACAAACGGGTACTGACCAAATTCGTATTGCGCCCACGCCAGGACGAATTGCAACGATTTGAGGATGAAGCCGCCAAGCTAGGGCAGGTTAGCCCCGACGGTTATTGCTACACCGATGGTGGCTGGGAAGGTGGGCGAACCTCTTATCTGGTGGCGGAATTCCCCAATATGGGCAACGGTGCGCTTGACCCGCTAGTGCAATACCTGGAATTGGCAGCCCTGGATGCGCCAGTTCATTTTCCACCGGGCGACCCCAATTTTGTTGACTCTAAGGTGGCAATGTATGCTCAGGCGGCGGTTATTTTCCAGATGCTAACCGGGCGGTTGCCTTACCCCACCAGCCCGACCGATGAGGCCGAGGTACGCGCAGCCTACCAGCGTATTCCACCCCCCCTACAGGACATAATGGCGAAAGCTTTAGACCCAAATCCGGCTAATTCGTTCAATAGTCCTGGCCTATTTGCTGTGGCTATGCGCTCGGTAGTGGCCCCCGCACCGCAAACCGCTCCTGCGCCAGTCCAACCATTTACCGCGCCCACTCAAGCCCAACCCCGCCCGCCAGTTGCGCCCCAAAACGGAATGGCGATTCAACCAGTACCAATGCAACAAATGCAGCCGATGCCCCTGCAACAACAGCAAATGATGCCCCTACAGCCACAGATGCAACCCGTTGCCCGTCCGATGCAACCTTACCCAGTTCAACAACCCCGACCTGTGCAACCGGCCCCTCAACCGCGCCAGGCAGCCCAACCTGCCGGACTTAAACCGACCCCCTCCCAACCCTTGATTAAAGATACACCTGACCGTACCGTGGACACGGTATTTTTAGTGATGATTGGGATTACCTGGGGCGCATTTATTATGGTATTGACCCTATCAATAGTAAGAGGCTTTCAACCATTTTAGGTAACTACCACTGTTGCTATTTGGTGAAGTGTTTGTTATATTCCTTCTAGGAAATTTACTCATTTTAGACTCGTCATAGATTTCGAGGAACTATGCAACATCTCACCCAGGTAATAAAGTTAGGCGAAAAAACCCCGCTTTGGTCTGCCCAAAGTAATCATGGTGAAGTTCGTATTGCTGATTGTTTGGGCAAAACCGCCGTTTTAGTATTATTTTACGCCGCTGACTGGACGGATGTCTGTAGCGATGAATTGCCCCTGCTGGAAGAATTAATCAAGCTCGCGGGTGAAGTTAATCTCACTACCTTTGGGGTAAGCGAAGATAGTATCGCTTCCCACAAAGCCTTTGCCCGCCAGATTGGCCTGAAAAATATTATCCTTATCAGTGACCCCGAACGTGAAATTAGCCGCAGTTATGGTGTTATGGATCATAACAACCTTTGCCGCCGGGCTGCCGTTTTAATTGATAAAGAAGGCATCGTACAGTGGGTGCGAGTAGAAGAAGCAGTGGACCAACCTCGCCCCCTGGCTGAGATGGAAAAAGCCTTGCAAATCGTGCGCGAATGGAGCGGCTATTCCGACAAAATCGAAAACTGGGAAGATGAGCGTCGCCTGGTTATGCAATTATACCGGGAGAAACCTCTGGCAAAACCTACCCAACTGGATTTGCATTTTTGGGGTACTCGTGGCTCAATTCCCGTTTCGGGAGTTGAGCATGTGCGGTATGGCGGTAATACCAGTTGTGTCAGCGTTACCAGCAATGCGGGCCACCTCTTTGTTTTTGACTGTGGTTCGGGAGCGCGGGAGTTAGGCAACTATTTGTTATCCCCGGCCTGGAAAACTACTGATCACATTAATGGTAGAAAAAACCTAACAGGATATATCCTTTTAAGTCACACCCACTGGGATCATATTCAAGGCTTTCCCTTCTTCGCCCCGATTTTTATTCCGGGTAATCGCTTTAATATTATCGGCTGGAGCAACTGTTCTCAGACCTTAGCCAGCATTCTGGCCGGGCAAATGGAGCAGATTTACTTTCCGGTTAGTTTGGAATCAGTACCTTCCGAGTTACGCTTTTACTCCATTCAATGTGGGGATGCCGAACTGGACGAAGTGCAGGTAACAGCCCAGCAACTCCACCATCCCATACCCAGCACCGCCTATCGTCTGGAAATTGGCGGTAAAATAATCGTCTATGCTACCGACCACGAGCCGCTCTCTTTGCCCGAAATGAAATCTGACGAGTTGTTGGGCGACGAAGTGGTGGATAAAAAGCTGGTCAGATTAGCCAAAGATGCTGATATTCTAATCCACGATGCCCAATATTCCACCAGCCAACTTGCCGCCAAAAAAGGCTGGGGGCATAACTCTGCCGAAGTGGCGGTGGATACGGCTCTCAAAGCCGGGGTTAAGCATCTGGTGCTGTTCCATCACGACCCGGCTCATAGCGACGCTACGGTGGATGCCCTACTATCCTCTGCCCATCAACGCTTGCACTCTCTGGGTCGGGACGACCTGAAAATTATCTCTGCCCACGATGGCCTTAATCTGAAATTGTGAAACAGGAGTAAGAATAGGAATTCTTGTTGGGGTAGACTAAGGTGTCTACCATTTTAGTTGGCGAAACTTAATTCGCTGGGTAGGCTGAGGAATTGACCTAATTTTACCGCTTCCGCCTCAATTTCAGCTTGGCGAGTCGAGGTTATTTGGTTGAAAAGCTCAACCCGTATCTCCACCTTCTTACTTTTACGGGTATACGACCAGACCCCCGCTACTTGCCCCTCAATCAGCACTACCGCCGAAACAATTGCGGCCTCGCGATAAACCCGTTTGTAATAAATCATGTCCAGGTATTGGCTTTTATCTTTATGTGCTAATACGTATACGTCATAGTTAGGAAGCAAGCGGGCGGGTTGATATTCATTCGCCACCGCCAATAGCTCCGGCAGATTCTCCCGGAAAATCCAGCCGGGTTTTCCTTCAACCTTTATCTGAACCAGAGCCTCTGACTGAGTTTCGAGCAGCCGATTCCAGATAGGCGTGACCTCCCTGACGGAAGTACCTGTCCAGAAGGCAAAATCAGTGGGAGTAGCAGGACCATAACGCCGCAAATATCGTCGCAGCAAAGTATCCTGGGCTTCTTTTTCTATCAGAGTTGGCGGATTGGATAGCCAGCTATCACCCAGGGCAAAAGTGGTTTCAGCACCCCGGTTGGGGCCAAAACAGGTAAGACCCATTATCATGGCCTGTTTGATTATTCCACCCCAGTTATGTTTGACCCAGCTTTGCCATTCCGGGCCGTAGGTTGCCCCGATTCTTTCGGCTAATTCCCTGCGGGTGAGCGGCCCATCCGCCAACATTTCTACCCAGGTTGCGACCAATTTTAATGACTCTTCGTAGTTAAGACCGTATTTAATCAGGAGCTTTTGCTCTCGTTGCAAGGCCCAGTTTTTCAGGGCGTTAATATGCAAATAATATTCTTCACTGGGTATCAAGTGTAAAGTGCCCCGCAAGCTCCAAATCTTGACCAGCTTGCGCTCCTGCCATAAGGCCTCCTCTATTTCCGCCATAGTTAAATCTTCCACTCTGGCCCATAGTTGTAGTTGGGCCGCCCCCAGAACCTGAGCCTGGATACCTCCTAATTCGCTCGTTACCTTTAATAACGAACCGGGCGGCAAGCGTTTATCCAGAAAGTGCAAACGTGCTCGATATTTGCAAACCTGGGCATTTGTCAGGGATAGTATTTCTCCGGGCATTTTTATCCTTCATCTTTTAACTAAACTTAATCGGCCCAACCCCAACCGTTAAGAGACGGGTATCGGGGCCAGGGGCAAGGTCGGAGGGTCGAGTAGCTTTACCCCCGATTTTCAGCACAAGTTGATTTTGCCCAGCCTTCAAATCCAGACTCAGGCGCAAAAGCTGTGAATCAAGCCCAATCTCCCGGCTAACTTCAGGCAATTTTACCCCGTTAAAATATATTTCGACCGAGTGTGGCTGATTAAAGCTCCAGATGGGCAACTCAAGTTCCAGGCGGCGAGGCTGTCCTGCCCAAAAATCCAGCTTCGCCTCTTTATCCTTAGCCCAACGGGTTGCCCCACCCTTGCTGTCGGCCTCCGCCTCATACCAGCTAGGGATAACCGGATTATAAAAGAAAATGTTAGCGGTTGAAGCGGGTGTTACCTCAAAAACCGTCAGCCCCTCCGCCTGATAAACCGGGCCAGTCGGGAAAAGTTTAGCCGCCAGACTTAGAATTTTGTCACGCTGCCCCTGTGTCATCAAATCGTTATGCACCACCACATAGCGCACTCCCCAATAGCGTAGGACATCCAACGAGGGGGATTGTTGCGGCAAAATATCAGGTTTAGGAGAGGACTCGAAAGTGCGGAACTCCTGAAAAACTGGCACACCGTAATAGGGCGGATAAAGCGGATTGCGCGAGATATACCCTCCCAATAACGGCTTGTGATGCTCCATCTGGGCTTCGAGATAGGCTGTTTCGTATTGGGAAATTGGCAGGTCAAGAATGGCGTAATTAGCCGGGTCACTTGCCAGATTGCGGTAAAATTGCGGCACACTATAGCTGGTAAGCTGGTAAGGGGCGGGCAATAGCTCAAAAGCCAACAGCCCAAAAGACAGAGCTACTAACCCGCCATATTGCCATTTTCCCTTCAACAGTTTACCAATTTGCACTAATCCCCAGGCTGCCACTAGCCCCAGGGCCAGAATCGCCACCACTCCATAGCGCGATGGTACACGTGTTACGTTTAATATTGGCAGGTCAAAAAGAATCCCGGCGGGTAGCCCTGGCCCCTTTTCGACCCCGTTGATGTGCAAGCGTCGCCCGAAACTGAACAGGGCATACACCCCCGCTATTATTAACCAGAACCCCGGCCCGAAAAAGTTCCTATTTGCTGAATTTAAGATTTCTACCCTCACCCCATCCCGCTCCCTGCTAGGAAGAGGGGGAGTTGTTCTAGCCCTTATCCACGACCACAAAGCCAACCCCAACCCGGCAATAATCAGCAGATAAAGGGTGTAGCCCGGAAAAACTACCTTCTCAATCAAGCTGGCTGTCCAGGGCTTGATGGCCTTATTCATGGCCGGTCCCCAGAGCGGGTGAAAAGGGCTGGGGTAAAAATAGGCCAGCAAATCGGCACTATAAATATTATCCTGTCGCTCCGGCACAGCGTTGGGGTTAGAAGTTATATCTCTAATCAGAGGAATGGTAAAGGGTAAAGTCAGTAACAGGAACGCTCCAGCGATTATGGCGGCTTTACCATAAATTAACAGAAGGGGTTTAGCTTGCCTTAAAAATAGAGTTTTGATAGTTATGTAAACTAATACTATCAGGCTGAAAATCGCCATATACAGGACATATTGCAGTTCCAGAAAAGTGTTGAAAATCAGGAACAAGACCGCCAGAGCCGCATTTCGCCGCCAGCGTTCGGTTTCAGTCAGGGTTTTGAGGAAATACAAAATATAAAACGGGATAAACTCCGAGGAAACCAGGTTCAAGTGACCCAACAGGTGGTCAAAATGATAGGTGCTGAAACCAAAGGCCAGCCCGGCCACCAATCCCGCCCGCCAATCACCCCACAGCCACAAAGCCAGCCGATAAGTGCCGTATGCGCCCAGCGTAAACGACAGCAACACGATAAAATTATAGGCCGCTACTGCCCCCTGTGCCGCTCCACCAAAAATATACTGGACAGGCAAGCTAACCAATCCGTTCCACATATTCAGGGCATGCAAGTAAAGACCCGTACCTTGCGGGTAAAACAACAGGTCGGTTTGAAAGGGGTTTTGCCCTTGCTCCAGGGCGTAACGTACCCACCACAGGTTCCAGACCATTTGCCAGGCATCTTTGTGGTCTTCCCCCGGCACACTCTCGCGAAAATTTAGCACCAAAGGCCAGGTGAAAATTATAGCAATCAGGGCAAACCCGGCGATAATCAGGAGTTCGCGGCCTGGTAACTTTGCCAGCAATTGCCGAGGTTTATTGGGGCTAGTGGCAAGGGTCGGGCTACTCATTCGCCGCTCCTGACAAATGCTGACCCCACCGCCGCTAATAGACTCAATACAGCAATTAGGGCGTATTGCCAGCGTGGCGACCAATTTTTCAAGACCAGCCGCACTCCCTCCACTAACCCCAACCCGGCGAAAATTACCAGAAACGGCACAATCGGCAATATTTCCCGGCTAAAATCACCTTTATGCCCCGCCAGTTGTATCAAGAAAATCAGGGGAAAGGCTACTATAACTACATCCCGGTGTTGGTGACGGGCAAAGGCCAGGGCTATCCCGGCTAATGCCAACAGGGAAACCGCTATATCCCGCGAAGCCAGCGCATTTATATAATCAAACCAGTAATTTTGGTTAGAGCCAGCCGCACCCGCCAAACCCGTCAGAAACTCAGGCAAGTGCCAGAAACTAAAGGGACTCGCCACAAAAAAGCCAACAAATATTCCCAGAACTGCCATAAACAGCCGAACATCCAGCCAATTTCGGGGGGGGCGCGAAAGGCCAAAAGCCAGAAGCAAAGGCAACATCAGCAAAAAATTGGCGTAGATTACCCCCGTCGCCAACCCCACCAGAAATCCCGCTCCGAAATAGAGCCATTTTTGGTTTTTCCCCTCTAAAACCTGCCAGAGCAACAAGAAAGGCAACAGGGCGAAAAGCCCAGCAGGGATTTCGGGTGAGATATTACTGGAATGATGAACATGCAAATAAAAGAGGCTCAGGAACAGAGCCGCTACCAGCCCCACTCGGCTACCATAAAATAAAGTCGCCACCCATAAGACCAGCCCCACTGTTGCCGCCCCTAAAATGGCGTTGAAAGCCTGTCCCCAACGGGCAAAGTCGGCCCGAACCGTCGGATTCTCCAGGGCACTGGTACCATCGTAACGGTCTGCCGCCACTCCTTGCAGAAAATACAGGGCAAAAGCCCCGCTTTGCAGATAAACCGAAAGGCTAGGATTGGTAAAAGCTTGCGCTGGGTTGGTGGGTTTATTTGGCGGGTGGTAGCCTGTTGGGTCAAAATTGCCGGTCTGGATAATAAACAGAGCCCGGTCAGCAATTGCCCCTGCTTCAGATTGATTAGTTTTGGGGTCAATTACCATTAACCGTACTCCCAAACCCAATGCCACGATTAGCGTTAACAAAAGCCCAATCCATAATCTATCGCTCTTAATAATCTGGCGGAGTAACTCCAAGAGCCGTACCTTACCAAAACCAACATAGAGCCTTGTTAAGAGCAACCCACTAAAAAACACCAGTCCCAAAGCCAAAAACAAAGTGCGCCCTGACCAATCTTTAACCACATAGGCTACATAAACCCCTGCCCCCACCAGTGCCAGCCCAAGGTTAAGCCACCGCCGATTGGAGGGGCGGGGCGGTTTCGCTGGTAGATTTTCCTGGGTCTGGTCAGGGCGGGGCTGCGTCTGCAAAAGTTGTTACCTCATCAAGAGTAGGGGCGTGGTTTCCACGACCAAAACAAAATAATATTTTGGATAAAAACGCTGTTGTGTGTCCGGAAAACATAAATTATTGCTGCCGTATTATATAACAAAGGAAGAGGTAGGATAAACACGGGTGAAAGATGAGAAGTTGATTCCCCCTTCCCGGAATCAAGTAAGGGGGTTAGGTCAAGCTATTGCGACATTATTTTAACCAGCTCAAAAATGCTCAGGTCAATCTGGCGGATTTTGCCTACCACCTCGATTAGTGGGGTTTCGTTAAAGCGACCCTGCACCAACCCGCACATTACCCCACTTTTGCCCGCCAAGAGAGCATCTACCGCCCGCGCTCCCAGTCGGGTTGCCAGGGTTCGGTCAAAAGAGGTGGGTGAGCCGCCCCGTTGCACATGTCCCAAAATCGTCAGGCGTGTTTCGTAATGTTCCTCGATTTCCTTGCTAAGATAGTGGGCAATCGCCTGGGATTTAACGTGGGCCCCTTCGGCTACAATCACAATGGCGTGGGTGCGCCCGCGCTGGCGAGACTGGCGGAGTTGTTGGGCGATTTCTTCCAGGCTAGGGTTATTTTCAGGCGTAACCACCACATCCGCCCCGCCGTTAAGGCAGGCCATTTGAGCCAGATAGCCGCAGTTTCGGCCCATTACCTCTATAATAAAAGCCCGGTTGTGGCTGCTGGCGGTATCACGTATTTTGTCCAGAGCTGACATGATAGTGTTGAGGCAGGTATCCACCCCAATCGCCATATCCGTCCCGACCAGATCATTGTCAATCGAGCCGGGCAAGCCAATTACGGGCATCCCAAGCTTTTCCAGCTCCAAAGCCCCGGTCAGGCTGCCGTTTCCACCAATAATAACCAGCCCGTTAATACCTGCCTCGCGCAAAATGTTCAGGGCTTCCTGCCGACCTTCGGGAGTCATAAACTGGGGACAGCGGCTAGTACCAAGAATGGTGCCGCCCTTATCAATAATATTCGCCACGCTTCGGGCATTCATTTTCACGAAATTGCGGGTAAACATACCAGTATAGCCCCGCCGGATTCCTACCACCTCCGCCCCACGCGCAATTGCGGTGCGCACCACCGCCCGTACTGCCGGGTTCATACCGGGTGAGTCGCCACCACTGGTTAATACCCCAATCCGGCGGGTAGTACCGTTAACTGCCATCTTTTCTCCTCCTGATGCAGTCTATTCAATTTTAAGGCTTTCGCTTGAGTCCAAATATAGACTTAACTTAAATTGCAGCCATTTTTATAGCTGATAAGTTCCATAAGCGTAAGCTGAATTTATTTATTCGGCGTGGCTACCACAACGGTGGGGTGACACACTTTAAGTTGATGTATTTTAAGCAGGAGTTGGAATTTATTCAAATTTCCAGTGCCATAATTTACAGATTTTTAGGCTAATGGTATTATGGCCTATGTTGCTACTGATTTTAACAGAATTGAGGAAAAGTTGTGTTAACTCCCGAACAAGTCAAGCAATTTGAACAGGCCACTATTACCGCCCTATATTATTACCCGATTAAATCCTGTCGGGGTATTAAAGTAGACGAATGGACAGTGGAAGCTACAGGTTTTCGGCATGACCGCGAATTTACTTTGATAGACCCGACCACTGGCGACTTTTATACCCAGCGCGAGTTACCTGCTTTAGCTCTGGTTGCCCCTACTATTGAGGGTGAAGTTTTGAGGATAAATGCGCCCGGCATGCCTACTCTGGAAATCCAGATTGTGCGGAAGGGCCAAACTCTAACCTCCAGGGTCTGGGGTAACCCTTGCCTGAGTGTTGACCAGGGTGAGGAAGTAGCTCGCTGGTTTGGCGAATATCTCAAGACCGAATGTCGTCTTGTAAGAATGGCTGAGGATTTTCAGCGAAAGCTCGACCCTGACTACACCATCAGCCCGCAAGACCAGGTACTTTTTGCCGATGGTTATCCATTTTTGCTGGTTTCGGAAGAATCGCTGGAAGAATTAAATCGGCGGCTGGACGAGCCCCTACCAATGAACCGCTTCCGCCCCAATATTGTCATCAATGGGAGTGGAATACCCCAGACCGAAGATATTATCAAACGCTTTAAACTGGGTGATATTACCCTGAACGGAGTTAAGCCCTGCGCCCGTTGCAAGATAACTACCACCGACCAGGAAACAACACTGGTTGGCAAAGAACCCTTGCGGACTCTGGCAACCTATCGCCGGATTGAGGGTGGTGGAGTTATGTTCGGGCAAAACCTTATCCACGAAAATCAGGGCCTCTTGAGGGTCGGCGACTCCCTCAAAATAGTACAATAGGTATTGGATAGTATTCCAGATGCAGTTTGAGTAGTATTTAAATGGTATATTTTACCTAAGCCTTACTTGAACTACCTGACGCCTGACACCTAAAGCCCAATTCCTACTTTATACTATCTGTGACCAGGCACACTACCCCAATGTGATATAGCTCACACTACCACACCCGATAGTGATAGACACTTATAGTAAACGGTGAAGGAGTTCCTAGAATTCCTCACGGTATTCGGTTAGTCTGATTCTGAATAATAACAAAGGAGTGTCACTTAAAAATGATGCAAAGAGGTCGTAAACCATGCAAAATGTACTAGAGAGGACGTCAAATATGAAGTCTGTTTTTGAAAAAGATATGCAAATTGAAAGAGCAAACCCATTAGCTCCGCCAAAAAATATTGAATTAAATTTCTGGGGTACACGCGGTTCAATTCCAGTTTCTGGACAGAAATATATAAAATACGGCGGTAATACCAGTTGTGTAAGTTTAACCAGTGATACTGGACATTTATTTATTTTCGATAGTGGCTCTGGAATGCGTAATCTGGGAAATTATCTACTTTCAAATGAATGGTTAAATAAAACATCTGAAAATAATGTTAAAGGCTACATTCTTTTAAGTCATACTCATTGGGATCATATTCAGGGCTTTCCATTTTTTGGCCCGGTATTTAAACCAGATAATAAATTTAATGTAATGGGTTGGAGTAACGGCACGCAAAATTTAGCTAAATTAATGGGTCGTCAAATGGAACAAAATTATTTCCCGGTAAGTCTGGGGGCTTTAGCCGCCCAACTTGTTTTTTACTCCCTAAAACCGGGTATTTTTAATCTTGATGGGGCTATAATCACTACTAAAATTTTGAAACATACCTTGCCAAGTATGGCCTACCGGGTGGATTTAAATGGCATGTCTATGGTTTACGCCACCGACCACGAGCCGTTGCGCTTGCCCGACCCGCGACCTGACGCGCTCCTGGGCGATGATGTTATTGACGCTACCCTTGTGAAAATGGCGCAGAACGCCGATATGTTAATTCATGATGCCCAATATTCGGCGGCGGAGATGAATGATAAGGTTGGTTGGGGCCATTCCTCGGTGGAAGTAGCGGTAGATACGGCTATCAAAGCTAATGTAAAATGTCTGGTGTTATATCATCACGACCCGGCCCATGACGATGAGGCTATTGATGGGCTGTTACAGGTGGGGCGAGAAAGAGCTGCCCTCCTGGGTAGCAACCTCAAAGTTATAGCCGCCGGGGACGGTCTAAAACTCGAAATTTAAATTTAATCTGACCCATGCCTCCTTCTCTGGTTTTGGGAAGGAGGCTTTTTTATATTTTATAGTAAATGATTAAGAATTCTCAAAAAGCGGTAATTGGGTTAGGTTGTCTTGGGTGGAAGTTTCGGCCTTTTTACTCGCTTGGGCGGGTTTTAGGTAGTGCTGTCTCAGAGGACAGCCGGGAAATTCTTTTTCTTTTAGGTTTAGTAGCTTCAGGCGGAGTATCGGTGAGGCCACTAAGTCAGGAATCGCTTGAACTATTGGATATTACGCATTAACGAAAGTAATGGGCTGATAAGCAGGGTAATGCCGCCGCCCTGTTGCCTGATAAGTTTGGTAGCCAGGAAAAAGACAATGCTTTTATCCCAATGGGCTATCCTGTTGGTAAAAAAAGCGGTTTGTGATATGCTCCATTTACTTCCTAACTTTTAATTAAAACTGCCTACCCTCAAACCCTAAAGAGGAAGGGGGAAAGCCAGCCCCTTCCCAGATTTAAGGAATACAGGATGAACCGAACTGACCGTTTGTTGGCAATTGTGTTGGAGTTACAGGCCAGGAAGAACTGCCGAGCCGAAGAGCTGGCCGCTATCTTTGAGACCAGCAAGCGCACCATCTACCGGGATATACAGGCTCTTTGCGAAGCAGGAGTGCCAGTGATAGCTATTCCGGGCATCGGTTACAAATTATCCGAAGGTTATTTCTTGCCACCCCTGACTTTTAATGCCGACGAAGCGGTGATGCTGTTGCTCGGCACCAATTATGTCGCCGATAATTTCGACCAAGAGTATCAATTGGCGGCACTTTCGGCCTGTCGAAAAATTATCGGGGTGCTGCCTGGAAAGCTGGCAACAGAAGTACAACAACGCCAGGAACGAATCCGCTTCATGAATATGGTGGAAAGTCAGCCCGATAACTTGAAATCCCTGCGGCGGGCGGTGATTGAAAATCAGGTGGTCAACTTTGAATACCACGCCCGCCAAAGCGAATCGGAAGAACCCTTGCGTCGCGAGGTCGAGCCGTATGCCATTGTTTTTATGGATGGGGCCTGGTATCTTTCGGCCTATTGTTACCTCCGCCAGGGAATGCGCCACTTTCGCCTGGAGCGAATCAGCCAGCTTAAATTCACAGGCAAAAACTTCCAACGCCAGCCGGATTTTCTACTTGGTGAAGGCTCAAGCTTTAATGACCGCTCGATTATTATCAAAGTGTTATTTAGCCCGCAGGTGGCGCGTTGGGTCAGGGAGTCGCGTTACTTTTATGTGACTGACGAGGAAGAAGTAGCCGAGGGTTTGTTAGTAACTTTGACCGTCCGCAAGGAAACAGATGCCCTGGCCTGGATATTAAGTTGGGGTCAAAACGCCCAGGTACTTGAGCCGGAATCGCTTCGCCAGCGAATTCTGGAAACCGTAAAACAGCTTCAGGAAAATTATAATACTTCCCAAACGCTACTGACATAGGGTTGTCACTAACTGCTCCTACAATGATTATGAGCGACCCGACAAAATTCATTAAATCAAAAGGAGTATGTTATGAGCATCCAACCGGGCTATGATTTCACCGTTTATTATGTGGCTGACCTTGATAAATCTTTGGACTTTTTCCTCAAATTGGGCTTTGAGGATGTGGTGGGCGCGGGCGGCCCTGGCTTTCACCAGATAAGGGGCAAGGCAGGTAGTCTCGATTTTGGCATTTCCCAGGCAGGTAAAGAAACCCCATCAGCTGGAACAATTGAACTTTATTACAAGGTTAACGACATCGAAGTGGCACGTCAGGCGGTTCTGGCAAAGGGCGTTGAAGCCAGCCCAATCATGAAAATGCCCTTTGGGACTATTTTCCAGACCAAATCGCCGGATGGTAATTCAGTCTACCTGATGCAAGAATAATACTGCCTGTAGGGTGGGTCACAGACCCACCCGCGTTGGTTCCAAACCACCTCTAAATTTCTAATGTGCTATTTCTTACCCCAAACACCTAGAACTAATATTCACCTTTCACCCCTTCTTCTGTTAAAATGGACTGGTGCAAGAGTAACTTCTAGCCTTTTTTAACCTGAATGACAGGAAGGCAAAGTCTTGAATCCCGAAATCCGGCAAATGCAGTTACTGGAAAGTTCGTCCCCCAGCGATGATTGGCTTTTTGGCTGGGATAATTTGCCGTGTATTGTTTCAGTGTGGGCCAACCAACAGGGGCGAGCGTTTGTCTGGCAACGAACCAAAGATGGAGTACGCTGTCTGGAAGACCGCTTTCGACCCTGGCTTTTTGCCGCAAATCTGCTGGATTTAAAGGAACTTGGCTCCCGGCTGATTAACGCCACCGAGGATAAAACCAGCACCGCCCCCTTTACCTTTCAGGAATTGGTTGGCCCAACTGATACCTTACGCTACCTATTATCGGCCCAGGACGGTCAGGCTTTGCGACGAACAATTTTACAGGCTGCCCAGAAAAGGCTGGGACGGGAAATCACCAGTTTTAGGGAGTTAGGGGCGGATTATTACAGCGTTGGTCCGGTTGAGCAATATTTGATGGCGAGCGGACGGGTTTATTTTGGCGAAATGGCCTATAACGACCTCCACCGCTTACAGTTCGACCTGGAAACCACCGGCCTTTCGCCGCAAACAAGCCGGATTTTTATGGTGGCGGTGCGGGATAGTCGGGGTTTTGAAACTGTTCTGGAATCACCCGGCGAGGCCGAGGAGGGGCGGCTTATCACTGACCTTTGCAAGCTTATTCGGGAGCGCGACCCTGATGTGATTGAAAACCACAATATCTTTGGCTTCGACCTGCCATTTTTGGAACGCAGAGCCGCTACGCTGGGTATTCCACTCCACCTGGGTCGCAAAGAGGGCTTGCTTGCATTAGAGCGTTATGAAGCTCCACCTTCTTATGGGCGCGGGCGACAAACCCGCTACTCTATCCCCGGACGAGAATTAATAGATACTCTGGACGCGGTACGTCGTCACGATTTCTCAACACGCGATATGGTGGGGCATGGCCTAAAGGCCGCCGCCCGCTACTTTGGACTGGCAAGCCCTGACCGTACCTATTTGCCTGGTTCGGAGATTTTCGCGACCTACCAGCATGACCGGGAACAGGTGCGCCGTTATGCCCTCGACGATGTGCGGGAGGTAGATGGCCTGTCACAACGTTTGATGGGAGCGGCCTTTGCCCTAGCTGGGATGGCGCCCCGCAGTTATGAGCGGTTGGCCTCGGCAGGACCCGCAACGGGGGTGCTGGAGCCGTTGATGGTGCGGGCTTATCGGCGGGTGGGCGTAGGCTTGCCCCGTAACGCTGCCGGAGCGGACGGGACACTTGCCCCACATTTGGGTGGAGCAACCATTTTGTATTCGGCGGGGGTGGCGCGGCAGGTGGTTAAAGCTGACATCGCCTCAATGTATCCTTCGATTATGCGGACTTTTCAGATTGGCCCAAGTTGTGACTCCCTGAAGGTATTACTCTATCTGGTAAGTCGCCTGACCGATTTGCGGCTGGAACACAAACGCGCCGCCGCCAAAGCCGAACCTCACTCTACTACCGCCCATCAACATAATGCCCTGCAAGCCGCCATGAAAATCGTGGTCAATTCGGCCTATGGTTATATGGCAGCCGGGCAAATGGCCCTTTTTGCTGACCGAAAGGCGGCGGACGAAGTAACCAGGCAGGGTCGGGAAATTCTGGGTCAGGTAGTTGATAGGCTACGGGAGCGGGGGCTTGTGCTGCTGGAAGCTGATACCGACGGGGTTTTCTTTAGTGTGCCCGAAAGCTGGGATGAAAGCCAGGAACGGGAATGTGTCAGGGAGATTGCCGCCACTTTGCCGAAGGGTTTAAAACTGGAATACGAGGGGCGTTATCTGGCGATGCTCAGTCACGAGGTTAAGAATTATGCCCTACTTAGTTACGATGGCCAACTCTTATTGCGGGGTAATTCCTTTCATTCCAGTCGCAGCGAGTCCTTTGGCGAGGATTTTTTGAAAGTAGCCTTACGTTGCACCCTGTTAGGCGATACGCCAGGGGTAAAACAGGCTTATCTGGAAACGGTGGCGGGGCTACGCGCAAGGAGTTTTAGTTTGAGTCAGGTTGCCAGAGAAGTCAGGTTGATGAAAAGTCACGAGGAATACGCCGAGTCCCGCAAGCGAAGGCGGGAAGCTCCCTATGAAGCTTTACTGACGGCGGGGCGCACGCAGTGGCGGGTAGGAGAACGAATTCGGTTCTATCGGGCGGCGGACGGGCGGGACATCTGGCTACCCGACAAAGCCGCCGGGGAACTTTCGCGGTCAGGCGACGCTCAACCTACCGAATTGAAAATTGGGGTTTTGCCAAACTATAATGTCGAGCATTATCTAAATGTCTTTCAAACTACTTATGTCTCGCGCCTCAAAAAAGCCTTCGCCCCGGAGGATTTTGAGCAGCTTTTCCGCTTATCGGGGCAAGCCGGACTTTTCGATCAGCCTATCGCCGATGTCCAACCTCTCTGGATTCGTGCCCAAAATTAAGTCGAGTTGAAACCCAGACCTACAGATTAGGTGTGGATAAGCTACGCTCAACCGGACAGTCTGGGTCAGTTCCCCACTCCTCCCAGGAAGCATCATAAAGAGCCAAATCTTTATATCCTGCCAGATACAGCCCGAATAAGCCAAGCGAGGCGGAGATACCAACCCCACAATAAGTAATAATCCTTTGCTCTGGATACAATCCCGCATCTTCAGCCTTCTGACGGATAAGTGGGCCGGATAGATAAGTCCATTTCTGTTGGTCAAGAAAAGTAGGTGAGGCATGCAAATTAATCGCGCCAGGTATATGACCAGCCCGCATTTCAGTGCGACCACCTATTCCGATAGTTTGAGCATCGGCAGTGAGATAAAGGCTACCACCAGGAGTCCAGACCGCCTCTCCCCGGTATTGCTCAGGTGGGCGAGTATCTACTAGCTTTGTTTGTGCATCCTTCCTGCTAAGGCTGTCAGTTATCTCGGCCTGGGTAGCCAGCAAGCGGGCCTGTGGTCGGGGGGTAAAGAGGGTTGGGGAAATAGTAACAGGCAGTTCTTCGCCCCAGCTAACTGATCTTCCTTCCGCCAACCATTTATCCCAACCCCCATCCAGTACCGCTACCTTTTCATGACCATGATAGCGCAAAGCCCACCACAGTCGGGTTGCCCCTGAATAATCGCTATCAGCATAGGCTACCACCAGGCTATCATCGCCAATACCTGCGCCTTGCATTGCTTCGGCAAATTGCGCTGGAGGTAGTAATAGGTCGCGTACTCCCCGCGCATCCGCCCAGCTTAAATCAAGTTGCCAATCCAGATGAATCGCCCCCGGAATATGACCTTGCCGATACAACTCTCGGCTGGAAGTGCCATCGCCTCGCCAACGGGCATCCACAATCCGCAGATTTTCCTGACCAAACTGCTCTGCCAACCAAACAGTCGTTACTAAAGGAGAAAACAATTCAGCTATTTCCATAAATTTTATGATTTCTATTATTTAGTATTTAGGCTGTGACAACTACCTTGCCAGCTTATACCCCGCCCCATTATAATATAGCAATAAATAACTTGACGGAGTAGATTATGATTAGCAACTGGGGCTGGTTAATCGAGGGGAAATTAGCGGGAAGTGCCTTGCCGGGCGGGGCGGGGCGCGAGGCCGAAGACCTGCTTTTTCTGCAACAACAGGGCATCAAGGCCATTATTTCGTTGTGTGAGCGCACACCCCAGCCCGACTTGTTGCAAAAGTTCCAGATGTTGCACAAACATATTCCGATAGATGATTTTTCAGCCCCAACCCTTGAACAAATCGAAAAAGCGGTTCACTATATTGAGAAACGAATAAACCACGCCGAGCCAGTATTAATCCATTGTCGCGCTGGCTATGGTCGGACAGGCACGCTGCTGGCCTGTTATCTGGTTTATCGGGGGATGAGTGCGCCCCAGGCTATCGCGGAAGTGCGACGGGCCCGCCCCGGTTCGCTGGAAGTAAAGAGTCAGGAACGGGCAGTTTTTGAATATGCCCGCTACCTTCACGTCAAAATCCCCGAAGACGAAATATAACTTAATTACTGGCGGCTTTTTCCTCGGCGATAAGTTTTTCCTTGCGCTCAATCCCCCAGCGATAGCCGCCCAGATTTCCATCCTCGCGCAAGACCCGATGACAGGGTATTACCAACGCCACCGGATTGGTAGCACAGGCCCGCGC
The DNA here is from genome assembly GCA_038207495.1 of Chloroflexia bacterium. Taxonomy (GTDB): domain Bacteria; phylum Chloroflexota; class Chloroflexia; order Chloroheliales; family Chloroheliaceae; genus Chlorohelix. Next base: position 83,588 of record JBBQZS010000016.1, on the reverse strand, counting down.
CACCGCCCGAACCGCCGTTGGCTGTCCAATTGCTTTGGCAACCTGGGAATAGCTGCGGGTTTCGCCATAGGGAATTGCCCGAAGTTTATCCCATACTTGCCACTGAAAAGCGGTACCTTTTACATCGAGTGGCAGTAGCGGGGAAGTCTTGTGACCCTCAACATAAGCCAGAATTTTGCCAACCCACTGGACTTGCCCGCTATCATTTCGACTGATTTCAGCCTGGGGATATTCTTTATGCAAGATTGCTTCAAGCAAAACAATATCGTCGCCCAGACTTACAAAGCAAACCCCTTTTGCAGTAGTGGCTACCAACAATAAGCCTAATGAACAATTTACCACGGCAAAGCTAATTTTTGCCCCCTTGCCACCCTGTCCGTAGGTGGCGGGGGTCATACCGAGTTGGGCGGGAGCGCGTTCGTAAAGCCGACTGCTGGAGCTATAGCCAGCCTCATATAAAGCGGTTGTCACGTTATCACCTTCTTTCAAATTGGATTTCAGACGGATAAAACGCTGGGCTTCGGCATATTGGCGGGGCGACATGCCCATAATCCGTTTGAAACTTCGCTGTAAATGGTAATGGCTAACATTCAATTGCTTACCCAATTCTTCAAGAGTTAGGGGGCCATCCAAATTTTCCTCAATATAATTACGGGCCTTTTGCACCATTTCTACCAGTGGCCCCGCATCCTCACGGGGCTGGCAACGCATACAAGCGCGGAACCCGGCGTTTTCGGCCTCGTCAGGGCGCGGAAAGAATACCACGTTCTCCCGTTTAGGCCGCCGCGACGGGCAAGATGGACGGCAATATATTCCGGTAGTCCGCACCGCAAAAACAAAAGAGCCATCGGCGGTGCTATCTCGATTTTCTACCGCTTCCCAGTATTTTACTTCCAGCATATTTCTGTCCTCTTTTTAATCTATTTTCTATTATCTCGCTGGCTTAATTTTAGACCAAATCAGCTTTCACTACTATCCAATTCTTGCGCTCAAATTCAGTGTAATACTTTTGGCAAGCTAGTGGGTATGTTATACTCCCATTTGGAAGGACGAAGGATGAAGAAACTGGACACAAACGAGACAAAAGACCAGAAACCGGCCCGGCTTATCGGTAGCACTGGTGATGTTTACGAGTTTTCGCTGGGGTCGGTTAGTTTGGGGCGGTCTGATGATAATCAGATTGTTTTGGACAGCCGCAAAGCCTCGCGCCGCCACGCTCTGATTTATTATCAGGCCGGGGACTATTTTATTCAGGATTTGGACAGCAAAAACGGCACCTGGCTCAATGGTGAAAAGCTGACGGGTAGCCGGGTTTTGCGCGATGGGGACAGGTTCAAAATTGGGGAATTGGAATTTACCTTCGACCTATCTTATAACAACGACTTTACCGAAACCGCCAGCACCTTTACCACCTTACTACCTCTCAAAATTTCCCCTTTGCAAATTGACTTCGAAGCCGTGCATGTCCGGTTAAATGGGCGGCTACTTACTCCGCCGCTCTCACCCCTTGAGTGGAAACTGCTGGTTCTACTTTATCAGCAACAAAACAAGGTCTGTAGCCGCGATAAAATTTTCGAGATTTTATATAACACTGTAGATATGAGTGATATTCCCCTCGATACCGCCCTGGAAACGCTTGTTTCGCGCCTTCGCAAACGCCTGGAAATGACCGGCCCCAACCGCTTGCCCTATATCCGTGCTGTCAGAGGCACTGGCTACCGCCTGGAAATCTAACCCAAAAGCCAAACTGCTAACTAACTGCAAGCTAACTGCAAGGTATTTTCCCTCAACCTGGCTTAAATTAGTATTACCGTTAATTATTCATTATTCACAGAGTTGTAAAAACTCTGAAAGGAGCGTATCCAGTATGTTGAAGTCAGTAAAAGGTTTTTCAGGGTTAGCGATTGTAGCTTTATTAGCGATTGCGCTGGTAGCTTGCGGCGACAATACCGCCACTTCCGCCCCAGCAGCGACTACTGCCAGTGGCTCGGCGGCTACAACGGCGGCTGGTACTTCCAGCAATTCCAATTTCTTTATGTTAAGTGGTGCAACCTCCGCCCCCGTGCCAGATGCCTTGAAAGCGGCCCTTAGCACCTACGAATCGCAATATCCGGGCAGCAAGGCTCAGGCTTTCAAAACCAGTGAGCAGCCCGCTAAAGTAAAAGAGTCTTTAGCCGCTGCTTTCACCAAAGAAGGTTGGACAAACGTTACCCCTAACGTGCCGGACGCTGGAGGTGGTTTTGCTCTAGGCTTTACCAAAAACAACAAGGGCGCGGCGGTAGTCGCTTTCCCCGGTATGATGGCTGGCTTGGGCCAAAACGAAATCAACTACATCGTGTTTCTACCTCAGTAGTTTTTGCTGGCACAACCGACGGGGCTCAAACTCCGTCGGTTTATCTGGAATAATTTTTAATAAAATCAATTTTCAAATATATACAGGAGCAGGTTAAAATGAGTAATTTGAAAGGTATCATTCTGGTTGGCACTGGTTTGCTATTGGTAGTGATTGGTTTTATCACTTTTTTCACAATTAACAGTAGTGGGGCAGGCTCGGCGGCTTCCAGGGTAGGGGTAAATCTAGGCGCAACTTTAATCTTACCTTCAATAATTTGTTGGGTGACTGGTGGCGGATTGACCTTGTGGGGAGCGTTGCTGTTGATGCAGGGCGGTGCGCGCAAGGGTGAGTTGCAGCAAATTGCTGCCGCTGGGGTTGAAACGGGCGCGGTTATCACTTACGTAGACCGCAACTATTCTTTGTTGCTAAACAATCGTCCGATTTACTCGATTGTGGAATATCGTTATCGCGATATGATGGGCCGCGAGTTTGTGAACCGGGCTGATAACGTCAAAACTGACCTGGTAATTCGGAATAACTGGCAGGTCGGAAGCCCCTTAAAGGTGCGCTATCTCCCCGCCAATCCCACCAAAAGCGGTATAATGTTTGCGGAAGTCTAGCGGGCTACGGCCCGTTTTTTAATTCCCCATATTTGGGCTATACTAACCAGATAGTTGTCGGCAGTCGGTTATCAGTAAAGAAGCAGGGGTCAAAAATGTTAAAAGAAGAACTTGTAGGAACATGGTGTCTAATATCAGTGGTGACGCATCGCTCGGATGGCACTGTCCGTAACGGGATGGGCGCAAAACCCTCCGGCCTGATTATGTACGATGCCCTGGGCAACTTCTCGGCCCAGTTAATGCGCGGTAATATCCCACACTTCGCCGTTGACGATATGGGGGGCGGCACACCTGAAGAAATACGTTCGGCCTTTTTGGGATATGTGGCCTATTGGGGTCGCTATGAAGTAGACGAGGCACAAGCTCTAGTGCGGCACTTTCCCGAAGGTAGCCTTTTTCCCAACTGGTTAGGCCAAACCCAGACCCGCTACGTCGAACTTTCTGGCACCCGCCTCGTTCTAAGTACGCCCCCGATTCTCTTTGACGGACATGAAAACCGCAATATCCTCACCTGGGAAAGAGTGGTATAGGGGATTATTTTGGCAAATCCCCGATGTTTCAACCCCAACATTACTAAATTTTCCTTGCTACTTTCCTTTAATTTTCGCTAAAATAAATAATAACATTTAAGGTTTTTAAAACCCGTTATAGACAAAATCTGAAGCGAAATATAAAGCTATGGCACAACCAATATGCATGACAAGCAAGCAGTAAACCCCAAAGAAATTTATTTTCAATCCTTAATTGAGAACCTTAAGAATGAGGATTGGGAAATAAGAACCGCTGCCACCGAAACCCTGAGCAAGAGTGGCGATAGTCGGGCGGTTGAGCCACTGATTGAATGCCTCAATGACGAATACAGCTACATGCGGGTGCTGGCGGCTAAAGCCCTGCTAACTATCGGCCTCCCGACACTCTCATTTCTAAATGATGCTCTAAAAAATAAACCCCAAGAAGTAAAATTTAAAATCATCCAAATCCTGCAAGAAATTGGGATACCAGCTATTCCTTTCCTGATTGCAGCCTTTAAATCTCAGAACGATGCAGTTTGTGCCAAAATTATGACGGTATTGCTGACCTTTGGAGAATCCGCCGTACCATCATTAATAGAAGCCCTGAAAGATAATAACGCGAATATTCGCTCATTTTCTGCCAGTACATTGGGTTGGAAGGATAACCTTAAAGCAGTTGAACCACTGATACAAGCTCTCAGTGACGAAAATAGCGAGGTGCGGGCCTGCCGCACATGCATTGGATAATATAGGTGATGCCAGGGCAATGGAACCGCTTATTCCATTACTCCAAGACCCCGAAGCCAAAGTACGGATTAAAGCCATCTATGCCCTAAATAGATTTCAAGATGAAAATGAAAAACTGATTGAGCCAATGATAATAGCCCTAACTGACCCCTATCCTGAAGTACGTTCCGTAGCCGCTTCATATCTGGGTAAAACAGGCGATAAAAGAGCAATTGAACCTTTGATTGAAGCCCTTACAGACTCTGATGCACAGGTGCGGATTATTTCTGTAGCAAATCTGGCCAAGGTTGGTGTATTGGAAAAGATGATTGAGGAGCTACCAGACTTAAACCCCTCAATGCGCGCTTTTTTTATGGCGGGTCTGGGTGATAACAGCAAGAAAGATATTTTTGAAGCCTTGCTAAAAGTTTTGAAAGATCGAGAAGCAAAAGTGCGCCTAGCGACGGTGGCGGCTGTATCAAATTTTAGCGATACTCGCATAATAGAACCTCTAATTGAGGCTATTAAGGATGAGGATGCAAAGGTTAGTCGTCAAGCATTTGCAGCATTAGGGAAAATTGGTGGTAAAAGAGTTAATTCTCTTTTTATTGACTCGTTAAAGAGTGAAGATATTGAAGCCCGGGATGCTGCTGCTTTACATCTGGCTGGGTTTCAGAATGAAGAAACCGCCGAAGCTCTGGCACAAGCGTTGCGGGATAAAGAGTGGAGAGTCATTGGCACGGCCCATAAATCGCTGATAAAAATTGGCAAAATCGCTGTGCCTTTTCTCATCGAAGCGCTCAATGATGAGTATAGCTACCTCTGTCGATACGCCGCCGCAGTTGCATTGGGGGAGATTGGTGACAAGCAAGCGGTTGTGGTCTTGATTAGTGCTTTAAAGGACTGGAATCAGGATGTCAGGTGGGCTGCCATCGTAGCTTTAGGGCGGATTGGCGATAAACGAGCAGTTGAAGCCTTACTTAATTGTTTAAGTGATAAGAATTATAACGTTCGAGCTTACGCTGCTGATGCACTAGGAAAACTAAGGGATGAAAGAGCCATTGAACCTCTGATAGAGGCCTTTAAAGACGAAAGTCAAACTGTGCGTAAACAATCGACTAAGGCCCTAATCGAACTCGGTGGGGTGGCTTTACCCGCCCTGATTCAATCCCTTATCTACACCAATAATGTCACCACCCGCTTTAATGCTATTTTCGCTCTCGGACAAATTAAAGATATCAGAGCGATTCAACCCTTAATAATTACCTTGAAGGATAGCGATCTAGCCATTCGTAGTAATGCAATTGCAGCACTCAAACAAATGGGCCAACCGGCGATAATGGCTTTAATTGAAGCTTTATCTGAAAAAGATAAGTGGATTAGAAGAAATGTACCCGATATTCTTGGGCAATTTGGTGATAAGAGTGCAATAACGCCATTAATTGCAGCACTCAAGGATGAAGATGTATTAGTGCGGCTTAATGCGGCGGAAGCGTTGGGGAAATTTGGAGATGCGGTGGCGTTACCCGCCCTGGAAAGTTTACGTGGTGATACTACCACCCCATTTTTTAAAGATGAAGAAACCGTTGGGCAAAAAGTGGAAAAGATTATCAGAAAGATTAAAGATAGAAATCATTTATTTTAATCTGTTACTACCTTTGGCCCAACTTCAGCTTTAAATCTCACAAGCGATGCGGCGAAAGCCGATTATTAGTAGTTGCGGCGACGGCGGCCACCGACCGAGAAGGCCCGGATTAGTAGAATTATTAGAATGGCCCCAATTGTGGCGGCGATAATCGTGCCTAAAGTGCCATAGGTACTCAGGCCCAGGAAACTCAACACAAACCCACCCACAAAGGCACCCACTATACCCAGCAAAATGTCTCTTAAAAGTGACCCCCGACTGCGAGTGATAAAACTCGCCAGCAACCCGGCAATCAAACCAACGATTATCCACCAAATAATATTATAAACATCGAATGTCACCGTATTATTATTGAACGTCATGCTCATTTTGAACCTCTTTTCGGTTATTTTCGTTTCTGGCTACTTAAGTCTGGACTTAGCAGCCCAGAATGTCTCACCATAGTAAAGGCAAGAAACGTGCCAGAGAGAGGTATATTGGGGAAATCGGAAATCAAATAACTAAAGCCTGAATGGTTCCGATTCAAGACCAACACAGTTCAATAAAACGATATACTTTAAATACAAGCTATCTTAGGATTATGTTACCTATCGGAATTGAGGAAATTGCTACCATCCTGCCACTTCAGCTAACCAGCTTTGTTGGTCGTGAACCTGAAATCGAGCAGCTTAAGGAGTTTTTGCTCTCTTCAGGCGCAGGTTCTGCCCGACTTGTAACTTTGTTGGGCGAAGGCGCAACGGGCAAAACCCTTTAGCACTTCAAGTTGCACGTAGTTTGAAAGATTATTGCTACTTCTCATCCAGGCATAGGCGCATGGTTAAAGTAGTACCTTGACCTGGTTGGCTATCTATGGTCAGGGAACCACCAGACTCACGGGCGCGCTGCCGCATATTAATAACTCCCATCCCACCATGATAGGCCAGTTTGGTAAGGTCATCCGGCACTGCAAAGCCCACCCCATCATCGGTGATAATCATATTAATACAATTATCATCAAAATCCCTGAACAGTTTCAAGCTAGCATTTTTTGCGTGGGCATGTTTAACAATATTAGCCAGGGCTTCCTGGGCTAACCGATAAAAGCATAGTTGTTGCGCCGAATTCATAAGTTCAACCACTTCATCGTACAAATCGGTTTGTACCATAACCCCCGAATGGCGGGAAATGTCGCTAGCTAGCCCTTCAAGGGCTGCAATCAAACCCAGGTCAGTCAACAGTTTGGGTTGAAGTTCACGGCTCAATAGGCGCAGATTAGTAATAGTAATATCAATATTATCCTGCAAGCGGCATAGGCGTTTTTCAATATGGGCTGGCAAAACAGGCGCGTAAGGGTCGGTTAATTCCTCGCCTGACAGCTCAACTTCAGTTAAAGCCCCATTGGTAGCCAACAAGCCCTTCATCGTATCAGTCAGGTCGCAGCGCAACAGGTCAATCTGACGACCCAAACCAATCAGGCTTTGCACCGTATCATCGTGCAATTCGCGGGCCAGACGGTTACGCTCCTCGGCAACGGCGGCTTCACGGGCACGGGTGTGCAAGCGGGACGATTCAATAGCGGTAGCAATCTGTTCGGCCAAAATTTCCAGAACTGGCACATCTTCCGGGTCAAAGGCATCAATTTCGGGCTGCTCAATGTTCAAAACGCCAATGCAACGCTCATTAACTTTCAGGGGCATATCCAGCTCTGCCGCCGTCCCCATACTCTGAATATAATAAGGGTCGCGACTGACATCATTAGCCAGACGAGTTTGCTCATTGCGCACTACCCAACCGACCATTCCCTGGCTGATATGAACCCGTTTATTTACCCGGTTAGTATAAGAGCAACGGGTAGGGTCGGAAGTGACCACGTGATAAAGGTATTGTTCATCAGTATCCAGCAAAAAAACCGAAACGGCATCAAAGCCGAAAGTTCCCTTAATCAAGCGAACGGTTTCATCCAGCAATTTTTCCAGGTCAAGGATAGTATTGATTTTACGGCTGACTTCCATAACCGCTCGTAGACGGGCAGCCTCCCGCCCCCGAATATCGCGCGACACATCAAGCATGCTTCTCTCCCCCTTCGAGATCCAAATCCCCTAAATCTAACAAGCGGCGTTTCAACCCCTGCAATACCGCCTCGGTGCGCGACCCAACTTCCAGTTTATCAAAAATATTGGCAAAATGGGCTTGCACAGTGCGCGGACTAAGCACCAGTTTATCGGCAATTTCCTTGTTGGATAAACCCCGCCCCGCCAGCTTCAAAACTTCCAGTTCACGTTCAGTCAGGCGTTCGGTGGGGTGGCTGGGTTCGGCTTTACCCGACCCTGGTGGGTTTTTGACAGCAAAACGGCCTAAAACCTTTTTTGCCACAGTCGGGTGTAAAACGGCCTCTCCCCGGTTAACCGCCCGCACCGCATCCACCAACTCCTGCCCCCGAATTGTTTTCAGTAAATATCCAGCCGCCCCCGCCTCTAATAGCGCAAATACATACTGGTCTTCGTCATGAGCGGTTAGGGCCAGCACCGCCACCCCCGGACGGTTGGCCTTTATCTGTTTGGTAGCCGCAATCCCATCCAGAATCGGCAAAGCTATATCCATCAATACCACATCCGGGCGAAGTTTTGCGGCCATCTCAACCGCCACTTGCCCGTCCCCGGCCTCACCAACCACTACAATATCAGGTTGGCGGTTTAGCAACTCGGCGGTACCTTCCCGCACTACCGCGTGGTCGTCCACCAATAAAACTTTTATTTTGCTGTTTGTGGTATCAATCATGCTTCTATTATAAACAATTTAGCAAATAAAGCTATAAGGTTTTTTGCCTAGCTCAAAATGACTAAAACTAGGGGTTGACAACTACTACCCTATTTGATATGCATAGGTGGTTATACCTATCAGTGCTGAGTTATGAGTGCAGAGTGTTGAGTAATCGGCTATTATGTAGCTTTCCCCGAACAAAAGGAGTATCAAAAATGGGAACTGTAGAATATGTTAACTTTAGACCTACACTGCCAGTGACAGATTTGGATAAGGCGGTGGCCTTTTACCGGGATATAATCGGGTTTGAACTAACTACCTTTGCCCCTGAATATGAACTGGCAATTCTGGGAAAGGGCGGGGCGGAAGTGGCGGTGGTTAAGAACCCCAATCCCGTTTCGCAGGTAGCCTATCTTTACGTCAAAGGGGTTGACGAGTTATATGCAATTTGTCAGGCAAAAGGGGCGGAAATCAGTCAGGAGCTTTCCACCCACCCCTATAGTATTCGCGATTTTGTCCTTAAAGACCCCGATGGGCATATCATTGGCATCGGTGAAAGATTAGAACAGTGATTAACGCTGACCAGAAATCACTATGTGATTAGAGATAGATTGGGAGATATTACCCCCAATCTGAATTGAAAGTTACATAGTTGCGCCGAGAATCCAGGGGCAGAACTCTTCCTCGCCAATGCCCTGGGCCTCGCTCTTACTGGCTTTGCCACTGGCGACGGCAATAACTTCTTCAAGAATTTGCCGCCCAATTTCCTGAGTGCTGACCCCGTTCAAAACCTCCCCGGCGTTCACGTCCATATCCCCCGGCATATTCTCGTAAAGGGTGTTGTTGGTGCTAACCTTAATCGAAGGGGCGGGCTTATAACCGAAAGCCGAACCGCGCCCGGTGGTAAAGACAATCATATTCGCCCCACCTGCTACCTGCCCGGTGGCCGAAACCGGGTCGTAACCGGGAGTATCCATTACCACCAGGCCGCGCTCGGTAATCTGGTGGGCGTATTTATAAACCGCGTTCATAGGGGTTGAGCCACCCTTCGCCACCGCTCCCAACGACTTTTCGTAAATAGTGGTCAGACCGCCTAATTTGTTGCCGGGACTGGGGTTATTGTCCATCTCCATGCCGTTCATCGAGGTATATTTCTTCCACCACTCGAAACGTTCCAAGAGTTGGTCGGCGACTTCCCGGCTCTTGGCCCGCCGAATCAGAATTTGTTCCGCCCCATAGATTTCGGGAGTCTCACTCAAAACCGCTGTGCCACCCTGTCGCACCAGTTCGTCCACTGCAAAACCGAGGCTCGGATTAGCCGTAACCCCACTCATACCGTCACTACCGCCGCATTGCAAGGCTAGAACAATCTCCGAAATAGGGATAGGCTCGCGTTTAACGTCGTTCACTTCCGGCAGTAGTCCGCCAATCAACCGCGCCGCTTCCTCCACTACCCCTTGCACCCCATGATTCTCCTGAATGGTCATAAAATTGGGTTTCTTCCAGCTTCCACCACTGGTCAGGCCCATACTTTCAATCATCTCACGTACCTGATTGGTCTCACAGCCCAACCCCACCAGCAAATAAGCCCCTATATTGGCATGAGCCGCCATTCCCGCCAGGGTGCGCTGCAACTGTTCCACCGCCTCGCCACCGTGCCGCATCCCGCAGCCGCTCTTGTGGGTCAAACCAATTACCCCGTCAATATTGGGGTAATCGCGCATAATCTCCGGACCGAATTTGTTCTGAATTAAGCGAATGGTGCTGGCAGAGCAATTTACCGTACCAATAACGGCGATATAGTTGCGGGTGGCGGCTTTACCATCGGGCCGCCTGTAGCCCATAAAAGTGCGTCGCAATTCGGGCGGCACCAGCTCTATTGGGCTGTAATCCACGCAATATTCGTACTCCTGATTTAGATTACCTACCGCCAGATTGTGACTATGAACATGATTACCCGCTTTGATAGGCTGGGTGGCATAGCCGATAAGAGCCCCATAACGTCGCACCGGCTGCCCCTCGGCAACCTCGCGCAAGGCCAGTTTATGACCGGGCTGGATTAGCTGTTTAACTTCCACCAATTTACCACCTTCTACCGCATCGTCAGGCAGACGTACTACCAGACCGGGGGTTAAAGTCAGGCGGGCAATTGCTACATCATCGCCAGGATGCAGTAGCACCGCCACCTCCCGCAATGTCACCGGGCCAGCATGCCGGGAAGCGGTATTAATTACCAAATTTATTTGATTGGAAGTAGGTTTCTCAGTTGTGCTCATTTTTACCTCATGTGGCCCCGCTTGCATAATTTTCGGGCAGGGGCTGGTTTGTATTGGGGAATAATCGGCTAGAGGCTTATTTTAACTTAATTTCGGATGGTGAGCAATCACAACAAGGGTCAAGGGTGAAAGTGAAGAATGAAAGTAGAGATTAGCTGGTTATTTCGCGGCGCATCATCTCGCGCTGACGCTCGAGGCGGGGTGTTAATTTGCCGTAGACATTATCAAAAAGGGTATCAGGGCGGGGTAGTGGATAATTGTAAGCCAGTTTAATTTGCTCTGCCAGTTCTTCTTCGACAGACTCCACCAACTTTGTATCGCTACTTTCGTCCAGAATAGCCCGGTCTAGCAAGAACTGCCGGAATCGTTTCAGGGGGTCGCGCTTTTCCCAAAAACTGATTTCTTCGGGCGGGCAATAGCGGCTGGGGTCATCGGCGGTACTATGGGCTCCCCGCCGGAAAGTTATGGCCTCGACTAGTGTTGGGCCATCCCCCGCCCGTGCCCGTTCTACTGCCTCTTTCATTACCACATAAATCGCCAGTATATCGTTGCCATCTACCACCCGGAAGGGAATCCCCACCCCCAACCCTCGCATAGCCAAATATTTGGCGGCACTTTGTTTGGAGCGCGGCACACTGATTGACCAACCGTTATTTACCACATACATTACCACTGGGGCTTTGAATACCCCGGCGAAATTCAGAGCCTCGTTAAAATCGCCCTCACTGGTGGCACCATCCCCGCAACTCCCCACTACCACCGAATTTTCGCCCTTAATTTTAGCCGCCATCGCCAGCCCCACCGCATGCAAGGTTTGAGTGCCAATCACAATTGTCAGGGGTAGGCAGCGCGGTTGTCCCTTGAATAACTCGGCGGGTGGCGGCGATCCACGCACGAAATAGGCCACCGCCGCCGGAGGGACACCCTTTAGAAAATAACCACCAATCTCACGGGGCGAACCCGCCAGCCAATCCTGCGGTTGCAGTGAGGTCGCCATCCCCACGCCGGAGGCTTCTTGTCCCAAAGTCGGAATCCAGGTGGTCGCTTGCCCTTGACGCTGCAAGGCGATGATTTTGTTGGAAAAAAGGCGGGTGAGCCACATGGTGCGATACCACAATAGAAGTTGGCTGTCGTCCAGTCCTTCTGGCAGTGGCCCAACCACTTTTCCTTCGGGGTCTATTATCTGGTATGGTTCGAGCAATTCAGGGTCTTGCATGATTGATAACCTAGTTCACCTTTTTAGATAAAACCAGTTCATAGAACAGTGGCGGTTTTCCTTGTTATAGTGAAGCACGGATAGATTAGTATAACAATGAAATTGAAAGGAAAACAATGAGCCAAATTCAACCCCCTATCTACCAACCTCCGCCACCCCAGGGTTATTACCAGCAACCGCCCGTAATGCCCCCTGCCAAAAAAGGTGTGCCGGTTTGGGCCTGGATAGTTGCCGGACTCGTTTTAGTAGCAGCTGCCGCAGCAATAATAATTCTGGTGGTAATAAAAAAGGATAATACTCCGTTGAACGCCGCCATCGCAACTCCAGCCGCCAAAAGTGGTGAGCTTGATATTGCTTCAATCAAAGGTGTAAAAGAAGTTGCCCTTGACCCGTCCCTTTTTGCCGAAATGAACAAAACCATTCCTGGCATCAAAGTTAAAATGTATGTTTCGGATGATGATATGGCGAAACTGGCCGATAAAGTAGATGCCGAAGTTATAAGGGCAGGCTACAAGTTCGACCTACCCGGTTTCACCAAACCAACCGAGCAAAACGGTGGTCTGAGCGGGTTTTACACTAAAGGCGAAAACGCAGACGTGTTGATGGCAGTAGCGGATATGCCGGAAGATGGCAAAGCCTTCGTGGCGGCCCTCAACCTGCCCGGACTAACCCAGGAGGCGGGTAACAAAATCATCGAACAGGTCAAAGGTAAAAAGATTGTGGCGGTAGTGGTGACCACTCCCGGCGTAATGAACCAGCTTATCAAGGGGTTCAGTGCCGCCGCTACCACCCCTACCCCCCAGGCTACCAAGAAGTAATCTCAATCTAAATTTTAGGGCGACCTGGCAGGTCGCCCCTACTTCTCTCAGTGTTTATCGCACGCCAATGCTGGAATATTTACGGACGAAACGCCCTAAACCACTCCCGGCTGGGCTTTGCTAATTCTCAGGTGAAGAATATTGCTGAGTTGGCTAGTTCGAGTAAATAATCGCTCAACTTAAGCGTGGTTGGGGTAAAGTCAAAACCTCTTGATACACCTGGATTGAGCTTCGAGTAGTGTCAATAATATCCGCTACAGTTGTCACCAATTTTTCTTTTAGAGCTAAACCGGCCCCTTTCCCGGCATAAATCTCGACGACGAAATCGAAACGTTGTTCCTGACTTAAAGGATTGATTTGAAAGAAAGATAAGTCTATACCGGGTAAAGCCGCAAAGCCAGTAGTAATAAGCTTTTGTAGCCCAGAGAAATCGTTATTAATGGAGCGCAACAAACCCATTACCTTTTCTTGCTCAGGTTTGGCTTTGTCCAAAAGTGCAGCATCACTTGAAAATACACCCCCTTGCAAAGCTGTCACCGCCCCGCCTCCCCCATCTCCAACCCTGCCGGAACGTACAGCCTGTGAAAAGGCGAATTCGGGCCATTCATTACGCGAAATAAAACTATAGTAAGGTTTGGCTCCCAAAGGACTGATACATTCAGCCAGAACAATTCGCTCCAGGCCCAGGGAAAGAAAGCTATTAGCAAAAGGTCCCCAATTAGCAATAAAACTTTCACGGTTTATTGTAGTATTGAAACATACAAACTGAACGACCGTTTTATCGAGGGTCATTGCTTTTTCCTATTAAGTGACTTTTTAACCTCAAAGCAGTAAGTTTAGTAGATTTATCTACCGCACTCCCACAGTGGAATATTTACGGACGAAACGCCCGATACGCTCCATCGCCACCTCAATTTTGGGAAGGCTGGTGGCGTAACAGGCTCGAATGTGACCCTTGCCACTTGGCCCAAAAGAATACCCTGGCACTACCGCCACTTTTTCTTCCAGCAACAGCTTCTCGCAGAACTCGTCTTCACTTATTCCAACGCTTTTAATGCTGGGGAAAGTATAAAATGCCCCTCGCGGCTCAAAACAGTCTAGCCCAATATCGTTGAAAGCTTTTACGATAAACTGGCGGCGGCGGTCATATTCGGCTACCATCTCCAAAACCGAGTCCTCGCCGTGTTTTAGAGCCTCAATTGCGGCGTATTGTCCAGCGGTGGGGGCACTCATAATGGCGTATTGGTGGATTCGCAATGAAGCCGCGATAATATCATTCGGGGCGCAGACATAGCCAATTCGCCAGCCCGTCATTGCATAAGCCTTGCTAAAGCCCCCCAACGTGACGGTGCGTTCCTTCATACCGGGCAGGGAAGCAGTACAAACATGTTCAACGCCATAAACCAGGCGGTCATAAATTTCATCGCTGTAAACTAGCAAATCATGCTTCTGGCAAAATTTGGCAATCTGCAAAGCCCGTTCGCGGGTTAAAACTGCCCCGGTTGGATTGTTAGGATAACCTAGCAAAATCGCTCTGGTGCGGGGCGTTATCCGAGCTTCCAGGTCAGCCATCGCGGGCATAAATGCGTCATCCGCCGAGGTTGGTACATAAACTGGCACGGCCCCGGCAAAAATCACCGATGGAGCGTAAGAAACGAAACTTGGCTCAGGGATTAAAACCTCATCGCCAGGGTTCAAAGTCGCCAGACAAACAATTTGTAGAGCCTCACTAACTCCTACCGTTATAATAATTTCGCTTATTGGGTCATAACTCACCCCGTAGAGGCGGTTAAGATGGGCGGCGGTCAATTCACGCAGTTCCATGATACCCGCGTTGGAGGTATAGCGGGTCGCGCCCTGCTGAATCGAATTAATCGCGGCCTGTCGGATATAGTCAGGAGTCACAAAATCTGGCTCACCCACCCCTAACGAAATTACATCCTGCATAGTCGCCGCAATATCAAAAAAACGCCGAATACCACTGGGCGGAACATCATCCATCCGCTTTGCTACAAATTTCGCCATCTAAATTCTCCTATTCCAACCCTATTTCTAATCGCTTGTTAGACTTGCCCTTGCTACGTGTCCCGATAATTTTCAGAGTGCCAATTTCCTTAATATTTGCCAGATGCGTCCCGCCACAAAACTGACGGTCAAGGCCTTCAATTTCCATTATCCGCATTTTGTCGGACTGGGGAGGCATGGCGTTAAGGGTACGTACCAACTCCGGCATAACGGCGGCTTCTTCGGGGGTCAACAGGCGAGGAGTCATCGTCAGAGCTTTAGCAATCACCACGTTTGACTCATTTTCCAAAAATTTAACCCGCTCCTCGCTCAAATCTTCCAGGGTTAAATCCATCCGAGCGCGGTCAGCATAAACCTGCGCCCCCGCTACCAGAGCCCCAAAAGCCAGAAAAGCCACCCCGTTCAAAACGTGCAGGGCGGTATGGTGGCGCATATGGGCATAACGCCGCTCCCAGTCCAGTTCAGCTTTAAGTGAACGACCCTTGAACTCGGCAGGAACGGCCCGATCCAGTTTGTGCCAGGTAAAACCGTCCGCCGCAAAAGCCTCGCTGACTATATAGGTTTCGCCCTCAATTATAAAATTGCCGGAGTCGCTGGGCTGCCCGCCTCCGCCAGGGAAAAAAGCACTTCGGTCTAAAGCCAGGGTAAGACCATCCGGGCTAACCGCTACGATTTCGGCCTCAAACTCACGGGCATAAACATCTTGATAATACAGTTTCTCGGTCATTTCTGAAAATTCCTCCTGCTATATTATACATCAGAATCAGGGGCTGAGGGATAGCGCATGGGGCAAAGGAAAAACGGTAAATAGCTAGCTTATGCATTTAAACCCAAATTTCCCCCGACCACTTTTCTTTATTTACTCGAACAGTTATACTAAGCCAAGAATGATATATAATGAGGGTTGGATATAATTCTCAGCTTCAATGAGACTTGCAGGTAAGGGCAGAACTTGGTGCCTGACCAAATTAATACGGACAACCACAAGGGTTGTTCCTACGGAAAGTAACGAACGTGAACTTTATAGATGAAACTAGCTACGATGTAATAGTGGTTGGGGCGGGGCATGCTGGCTGTGAGGCAGCATTGGCGGCGGCGCGGATGGGTTGCCGCACGATGCTATTGACCATAAATCTGGATAGCGTAGCTTTGATGCCCTGCAACCCCTCGATTGGTGGCCCGGCTAAAGGCCATGTAGTACGCGAGATTGACGCGCTGGGCGGCGAGATGGCCCACACCACCGACCGCACCCTTATTCAAATTCGCTTGCTCAACACCTCCAAGGGTCCGGCAGTCCAGGCTTTACGCGCCCAATCTGACAAAAAGCTTTATCAGTTGGCGATGAAAGAAACCCTCGAAAACACTCCCAACCTGACCTTGCGCCAGGCTCAGGTGGAGGAACTCATAATTCACCGTGACGAGATTACGGGCGGGATGAAAATCGGCGGGGTAATAATCGCTAATGGGCTGGCCTATCGCGCCAAAACGGTAGTGCTTACCACTGGAACCTTCCTCAAGGGTCGGATTATTATGGGCGACTATCTGGCAAACGCGGGGCGGGCGGGTGAAGCTCCCAGCATTCAGGTTTCCAATAATCTGGCGGAACTTGGCTTTCCTTTGCACCGTCTCAAAACTGGCACTCCCCCCCGCGTGGATGCACGCACTATAGATTTTTCCAAAACGGTCATACAACACGGCAGCACTACCCCGCTGGCTTTTAGTTTCAGCTATTCCGAGGAGGATAAGGTGGAGTATATGAGTCCCCCTTCTATCCCCAAAGTTTTCCCCGGTTTAACAATGGATGGCTGGCGACCCCAAATGCCCTGCTATTTGGTGCATACCACCGCCGAAACGCATGAGATTATCCGTAGTAATTTCCACCGCGCCCCTATGTTTACGGGCATTATCGAAGGAGTTGGGCCACGCTACTGCCCCAGCATTGAAGATAAAATCAGTCGTTTTGCCGATAAAGAGTCGCATCAGCTATTCCTGGAGCCGGAAGGCTGGCTGACTAATGAGGTGTATGTGCAGGGGGCTAATACCAGCTTACCAGCCGACGTGCAGTATTCGATGATTCGCTCGATTCCAGGTTTAGAAAAAGCCGAAATCATGCGCTTTGGTTACGCGGTGGAGTATGATGCCGTACCCAGCACCGAAATTCGGGCCAGTATGGAAACCAAACGGATTGATAGCCTGTTCCTGGCGGGGCAGATTAACGGAACCAGCGGCTATGAAGAGGCAGGCGGTCAAGGTCTGGTCGCCGGAATTAATGCCGCTCTCAAGGCTACGGGTCGCCCGCCTTTTATTCTGCGGCGCGAACAGGCCTATATTGCGGTGATGATTGACGACCTGACCACCAAAGAAATCAAAGAGCCTTATCGCCTGATGACCAGCCGGGCCGAATATCGCCTTTTACTTCGTACTGATAACGCCGACCTGCGCCTGACCCATCTGGCTTACGATTTCGGTCTGATTTCCCGCGAACGCTATATGGCAGTGGAAAATAAGCGCGACCAGATTGATTATTATCTCAAAAAACTGGAAAAAATGAGCCTGACCCCCAGCGTGGAACGTAACGCGCTGCTGGCAACCGCTGGATTTCCCCCTCTGAGTGGGGCGCAACGGGGGGTGGATTATCTGAAGCGGCCTGATGTTGGGCAACAGGTTTTGCCCTTGCTGTTCGAGGATGAAATACCCAGTCAGGAGGTCGCCGAACAGGTTGAAATTGCCGCCAAGTATACCAACTATATTGGCAAACAGGAACAGTCGGTGTTGCGGATGCGCCGCCTGGAAGATAGCACCTTGCCTGAAAATCTGGATTATAGCCTGATTATCGGCTTACGCAAGGAAGCCCGCCAGCGTCTTAACCAGTTCAAGCCCTCTACGCTTGGACAGGCTTCGCGGCTGAGTGGGGTGAATCCGGCGGACATTGCGGTACTAATGGTACATCTTGAGAAAAACCAGCGCGATAAGGTGTTGGTAGGTGAGTAGAAGTATGACTGAAAATATTCGGCGGATGTGTATTTACCTCAACGAAGGAGACCGCCAGGGTGGTAAACCACTCTGGCAGGTGGTAATCGAATTCTTGCGGGCCGAAGGTTGCTCTGGCGCAACGGTTTTCCGGGGAGTATCAGGTTTTGGTGGGCATAACCACATCCATACCAGCAACTTAGCCGACCTTTCCCCCAATCTGCCCCTGATGATTGACCTGATAGATAATGCCGAGAAGCTTGACTCGATTCTGCCGCGCCTGGATGAGCTCGTCACCGAAGGGCTGATTACTCTGCAAGACGTCCAAATTTACAAATATTCTTATCGCCGCGAAAATATAAATAATCCGCATCCCTGGACAGTCGGTGATGCCATGACCCCTGGTAATCACCTCGTCACAGCTCAACCCCAGACCAGCCTTTACGACGCGATTAAAATGCTTCTCAACAAATCGTTCCGGGCCTTACCTGTGGTAGATGTAAATAATAAAGTGGTGGGAATCGTAACTGATGGCGATATTTTTACCAAAGGGGGCGCACCCTTCCGCCTTGATCATTTGCAAGCTCTGGCGGGCGACCCGGCTTTGCTCACCCAAACGTTGGACACTTTCAAAGCCAACGCCAAAACTGTAGCTGAGATTATGAGTAACTCGGTTGTTACTCTGAGTCGCAACGAAAGCCTGGTGGATGCCGCAAAGCTGATGAACACCTGGCATCTTAAACGCCTCCCCGTAGTGGATGGGGAGGGGAAGCTGGTGGGGTTACTTAGCCGCTTCGATTTGCTACAGGCCAGCCTCAAACAGCCTCGCATTACTGGTGATGATAATGTGGCACCAGTTCCCCAGCTAAAAATCAGTGCCGATACGCTGGTGGACGAAATTGTTACCGGGGATTTCCCGCGTATTCTGGAGGATGCCACCCTGAGCGAAGCCCTTTCGCGCCTTATGGCAGCTCGTCAGCATCGGGCGGTGGTAGTTAATCAGCAGGGTAAAGCGGTTGGGGTTATTACCGAAGGTGATATGATTACCAGAGTTGGGCAACAGACTCGCACCGGGATTTTGCAGGGGTTGCGCCGCAAGCTTGGCCTTTCTTCCGAAGAATTTGCCATGAACCTGACCACCAACAAAGTCAGTAATATTGTGCAGGGGCGGCTGATTTCAATTCCAGGCGGGGCGCGGCTTTCGCAAGCGGTGGAACTTATGGCGCAGGAAAAGGTCAAAATTTTGCCCGTATTAGACGAAGCTGGAAGACCGCTAGGTGTTCTCACCCGCCGTATCATCCTCCAGGCTCTGCTCCACGCTGCCGAACAGTAATAAGAACTGATGGCGGAGTTAATAGTGCTAGTTTTTAACCTCAACCTTAGCTAAAAATATACTCCTTGCTTTTAGGCAGTAGTAGCTCTGAGTTTCGGTTTTGAACGTCCTCCTAGCCCCTTGAAGCTATAGGGGTCTTGGCCCACTATTATTAATATATCCCGAAAATCTGATGCTCCCACAAATTCCCCATCTTGAACTCAATTTTGGGTCAAGCTCAGAAGTTTTAGTGAAAGCAACCAGAAATGGACAAAAAAAAGGGCTACTCTGGTGAGTGGCCCTAGCATAAATATTTTTTTAGACTTTAACAGTCTTCATCGCAAACAGCCGGAAAATCCGACCCACGTTGTTAGCCTTCAGCAAGGTGCGTTGCAGGGTTACTTGCAAGCCCTTCTTGCCTTCCAATTTTTCCAGCTTTTGGTTGTTCTCGGCCATTTTATCGAGCTGACGAACGAAAGTAGGATGTTCCACCTGAAACTTGAAGCCCCAAACCGTGCTGGCTTCCTCGTCACAGCGTTTGATAACGTGCAAGTCATAGTCACGCGGCACTAACCCCATCTGGCGATAGAAAGTTTGCGCGGCAGGCTTAATATCCCGCAAATACATCGTAATGTAAACTGACATGGTAAAGAAACGAATCATGGCGTGATTTAGCGGCCCTTGGAGCATGCTTTTGGACTGGGCTTTCATAATCATTGCGAAGAAATGCCCATGACGATGCTCATCGTTACACCAGCGTCCAAACGCCTTGAAAATTGGGTGGAAGCGTAAATGGGGGTTAGCCTCCAGATGGTCGAAAATCGTAATGTAGCGATAATAGCCAATGATTTCCGAGAGATAGACCGTGATACACATGATTTTGGGCGGGATTTTAGTCCGTTCCTTTTCCTGCGCCAGGAAGCCCAGGTCAAAATTAATATTCAGGTCTTTCATTGTATGGGTCAGGAAGCTGGCGTGGCGACCCTCATCACGAGTGATAAGCTTAAATACTTCCTTGATATAAGGGTCGGTGGCCTTCTGGGAAATCTCCCGGTAAAGCAAGCAACCCGAAAATTCCCCCATCGCGCTCCGGCTGGCAAATTCCTCGAATTCTTGTTCCGGTAGGTTTGGGTGTGGTCCGGCAAATTCAGGAGTGCGGACAAAATGACCCTTGTTGTAATCGTCCCGAAATTCCTTCAGAATAGCCTGAAATTCAGGATTCTGGGTGGGCAGCTTCCAACTGTTAATTTCATCAAAGTTGGTGGTGTAGAAGCGGGGGGCAAGGATATCTTTTTTAAGTGCTTTGGCGGTGGTAATGTTCGGCGCATTTACTGCGGAGGCTTCATAACCTTGGGTATTTTCCAGTGGCAAGCTACCACTATCGGCAGCCCCAAAGGTAGGAGTAGCACCTTTTTTACCACCAGTAAAGGTTTTCAGGTTCATTTTCCTAAACCTCTTTCACCTGATTAGTTGGCGGATATTATTAAGCAACTATTGGTAAATTATACCAATTGTTGTTTACGAACCGCACATAAGGGTTGATTAAGACTGGCTCATTTAAGGCAAGTTTAAACTATATTGACTTCTGAATATTACCATTTTCCGGGGCTGGTCGTATGTAGTAGAAACTACCTGACCAGCAAAATTTGTGTTAGAATCCATATTGTTAATGACTTGCTATTCTTATTTGCTAAGATAGATGGAGGTAAATAGGTGAAACCAGCCGCCGAAAAGGTGCAACAAATTATTAACGAGCTTGGTCTGGATAGCCAAATTGTGGAGTTTAGCGAAAGTACCCGCACTTCGGCGGAAGCTGCCGCCGTAATTGGCACCACCGTCGCCCAAATCTGCAAAAGTATCCTATTTGCGGCGGGCGAAGGGGCCGAAGCTATCCCGGTTATGGTAATCGCCAGTGGCGCGAACCGGATTGATACCCATAAAGTGCAATCTCATATCGGGCAACACTTACACAAAGCTAATGCAGCCTTTGTGCGCGACAAAACCGGCTATGCCATTGGGGGAGTGCCACCCTTTGGGCATGCTTCGCCCATCACGATTTTCATTGACCAGGATTTGTTACAATATGAGGTGGTCTACGCTGCGGGAGGTACACCTAACTCTATTTTTCCACTTAAACCCGCCGATTTAGTACAAGTGACGGGCGGACAAGTAATAGATTGCCGGGAAAGTTCAAACTGAAAGTAGGTAAAAGGATGACCCAGGAACCCGAGTTTCCAAGAATTGACTGGAGAGAAAATACAAGAGGTTTTGAGGAGCTGGTAGAAGCTTTTTATACCTACCTCAAATGGAATAAGTTTGTGCATGCACAGGATGCAGTCTTGGCATTGAGTGAATTGGACGACCCACAAGTTTTTGACGTTTTAATGAAGTTTTGGGATGAAGGGTACGACCAGATAGTTTTATCATATGCATTTGCGAACAGTGGTGATGTACGGGCATTACCAATATTACGAAAGGCTGTCCAAAAAGACCCAGATAATTATGTAGCTAAATGGGCTATTGGCATGTTAGGGGAACCAGATTATTTTGATGATTTATTGGAACTACGAGAAAAGCTCAGTGGGATTAGTATATATGAAAAAGGATTAACCGATGAGCAGCTCGCCGAGGCAATAGAGCATATTCAAAATCGTCGCCCCAAATGAATTATGGGTGACTTTGACAGCGTGGCCTTAAAGCTGTAAAATTGCTGTTCGGATTTGAATATTAAACAACCTTTCAGGAGTGATTTTACACTAATGGCAGACAAAAAAGCGAGACCTCAACGGCCTCGGAAGCCCGGCGCAGGCCCGGCTGTAATTGATAACCCAGCCCGCCGCACTACCGGGGCGCGTCCTACTTCAAGTGGTTCACCCGCTCCCGGCAAGCAACCCCACAAAGGCGACTCTCCCCGCAACTGGTGGAAATTAATTAAGGAAAACTTTGGCTGGGGGCTGATTATTGCCCTACCAATTCTAATCGTAGTGTTAGCTTTGTTCTACCGGGCCACCGATGGTTTTACCTTTAAGTCTACCCCAACCATCGCTCCAATTCCGACTCCCGCTCCCAGCCCCACCGCCGGGAGTTTTGTTGCTCCCCCGCAACCTGTAGCGAATGCCCAACGCACCCGCATTTTGTATCTGTCCAGCACCGACCCAACCAAAGGGCAGCAGGTTTTCACGGCAGAAGCGGATGGTTCCAGCCCGGTAGCCCTGACCAATACTCCCGAAGTAAAATCCAACCCGGTCTGGTCGCCGGATGGAAAGCAGATAGCCTTCACCGCTGGCAATGTGGGTATTCAAATCGTAAACTATGATGGCGGTGGACTGCACACCGTCGCCTACAACGGCTTCTCCCCGGTCTGGTCGCCCGATAGCAAGCAACTGGCCTTCCTGCGGGTAGAATCGGCTAAGGATGGCAAAGGGCCCGATGGGGCAGGCACAGTGCGGCTGCTTTACCTGATTAACGCCGATGGCAAACCCGGTGACGAGAAACAAATTGCCTACGATGCCTTGGCTCCAGTCTGGTCATCGGACGGGCAAGAGATAATCTATTTCTCCCTGCGCAATCTGGTAGTCTTTACCGCCGAACCCCGCCTCGGTGGGTTGGTGCAGCAGTTGAAATTGCCCAACAACCTGGGAGCCTGGTTCCCAACCTTTAGTGCGGACAACAAAAGCATCATTTTCTACGGCACGCCCAACGCCAATTATCTGGCAAGCAGCCTGGACTTGAATGCGACCTTCCTGACCCCAACCGTCGTGGCTTCAGCCGGAGCTACCACCGCCGCGCCTACCGCCACCCCCAGCGTTGCTACTTCACCAACCGTTGCGCCTACCGCCACCCCTAACCAGATTACCAATCTCTATATTGTTAATCGGGATGGTAGCAACCTGAAAACCCTGGCGCAGGTGGAGGATAACACCGGGATAACCACTGGTAGCCTGTTTGCCGCATACGTTAATAACGCAGCGGAAGGGGTGGGTCTGTTAACCAGTCGTCCCTTCTACCGGGTAAGCCCAATGATTTCACCGGATGGTAAGAGAGTTGCTGCAATACTTGTAACAAAGGATAGCGTGGGTATACAGGTCGCCTCGGTAGATGGCAGCACTCCCGCCCTGAAAGTTATCAGCAAGGAAGGAAACCTGGAAGAAGGTTCACGCCTTAGTCCAAGCTTCTCGCCTGACGGTAATAAGATTTACTATCTGTTTCAGCCAACGGCCAAAGACAAGCCCATCGAAATTCGGGCTTACGATTTGAACACGAAAGCTGAAGCACCCTTTATCAAGGATAATAGCAACGGCTTCCCCACCTGCTGCGGCTATAAGAAATAACAAATAAGTCGAAAGTTCCCCCTTCCCTATAAAGGAAGGGGGCTAGGGGGTTAGGTTAACCAATGGATATACTCTGGACACCCTGGCGGTTAGAATATATCTTGAGTAAAAAACAGCCGGAATGCGTTTTGTGCCAGATGGTACACCAACCGCCCGAAAACGATACGGCTAATTTGTTGCTATATCGCGGTCAACATTGTTTTGTGGTCATGAACCTCTACCCCTATAATAGTGCCCATCTGATGGTAGTACCCTATGTCCATTTAAGTGACCTGACTGTGCTGGATACCGAAGTTGTGATCGAAATGGGGGACCTTATCCAACGCTGTCTGAGATTATTAAAAGAAGTCTATCGCCCGGAGGGTTTTAACCTGGGGATGAATTTGGGTAAAGTGGCAGGGGCGGGAATTGACGACCACTTGCACCAACATATTGTGCCGCGCTGGGGCGGAGATACCAACTTTATGCCCGTTTTAGGTGAGACCCGTTGCCTCCCCGAAACCCTGCCTGACACCTATGCCAAGTTAAAGGCCAATTTAGCTGATTTTTTTGACACTACCCCTAAATCATAATCTGATTTGGCCTTGTAGCATCGGATTTATTAGGGTATAATCGCCACATGTATGATAGGAATAGTTAAATGCTTTTTAACAGCATTGAATAGTGCCTGGTAAAAAGGCCGGATTAGGGGAACTCGCAAGGATGCTACGCAGTGTAAAGGTAATTGTGGCGGGCGAAAAAACCGTAGGCAAAACGAGCCTGGTGGAACAATACACTATGGGCAAGTTTAGTGGTCAGTACAGCCATAGCCTCGGCCTGAATGTTACCACCCACATTGCTATGGCTGGTAGTAGGCCGGTCAAACTGGAATTATGGGATATTGCCGGGGAATATTTCGAGCGCACTGAGTTCTACCGAGGGGCGGCAGCCTGTATGCTGGTATATGATGTCACCCGCGAAAAAACCCTGCAACAACTGGCCACCTGGATGAATATGTGCCGCTCTACCGTCCCGAATGCTGGAATCGTGGTGGTGGGCAACAAAATTGACCTTGGCTTCCGTTTCCCCCAAAAATGGGGTGAAATGTTTGCCACTTACGCCAACGCGCCCCACATGGTGACCTCGGCTCGAACGGGTGACCATGTTGATGGGATTTTCAACGAACTGGCAAAACTCGCTATTTCTTCGCTGGAAAGCCAGCAAACCAAGTAACTTTACGCCTACAGGCTAGTTGAGCCTCTATTAAGGTCTAACGTATATGACCCTCTCTTTAGAGAATGCTATCCTATTACCGGGCGAAAAGATTTTGTGGCAAGGACCCGGCCTTCACAGTTTTGGTCAGAATTACCCCCATTACTATCTAACCGATGAGCGGTTGTTGGTGCATAGTTCCAAGACCAGTTATAAAAGCTTTGACCTTAGCCAACTCGCTGCCACCGAATACGAAACCCTCAAAGATTGCACCCTGATTACCCTGACTCCCTTCAAAGGCGAGATTCCTTTTATTACCCTGAAACTTCCACCCAACTCAGCCGAAATTTATCAACAGCTTGAAGCGGCCCGCACCAAAGCGATAGCCAATATGATTGCGGAGGGGGAACAACCGGGGAATATTGTTCGCATTTCCGGGTTCAAATTTCTTCTCTACAAGTTTCTAAAACAAAATAGTGTGCTGCTATTATTTTTCGGGGTAATTTGTGGGTTGAGTTTCTTCTCAGTTGAGTCAACCATTAACACCGCCTGGCCTATTTTTATCCTGGTTTTCCCATTTTTCCTCTTAAACGATGCCTATCCCAGCCTGGGCCGGAAATTTGACGCTATTTTAAGTAAAATAATTCTGGGGATAAATCCGGGGGATAAACTGGTGGTCAGTCGAAAAATCGCCACTTTAAGCCTGAATCTGGTGATTTATTTCTGGTGTATTATCGTCTTTTTATTTTTCCTGGGATTCCTGCTGTTTTCAACCCGCTTCTAGCCGCAACCGCTAACCTAAACTGGATAAAAATAGGGGTTGGGGGTCGGGATATTCGTAGGGGTAGACCAACATGTCTACCCATGTTGGGGGCTAAAACTATCCAAATTTACTAATGGATTACTTTATTATGAACACAAGTTATAAGCTTTTGGGTAGCTATCTTAAAAAAGGAAAGAATGGTGGACAGGTTAATATATATTCGGAAGGGATTGGTTTTGATTTTGAGGCTACCTCCCAACAATTCTATTCTTGGAAGGATTTAGAATCTTATCTTTATTATATTAAGCGAACTACAACCAGACTCTATGGTATTTTACCAATCTACAGTTCCACTAAGTATATAGTCAACCTACAATTTCAAAACGGTGATTTGATAACGCTAAAAAAAAGACATTACCCTGAATTTGATAAGCTTTCAAAACTACTTTTACAGGTAACTCTTGAACCTCTTATGTCAAAATATCTTTCTAGGATAACAGGGGGATCAACCCTAAAATTTGACAAACTTTCAATTGATAAATCCGGGGTTTATATGGGCAAAAAAGCTATAGCTTGGTTTGATGTTGAAGGGGCTGTAGTGAGAAATGGAGTTATTTTTGTACATGCACGCACCCCTCTTAAACCGGATAGACCAGGACTAATCGGGGAAGTGGATTTTTTGACACCTAACGCACATATTTTAGTACCTCTGATTACTACATTAGTTAATTCTGTCAGAAGAAAATAATAAATACTGGTCTATAAACTGAAATGAGGGATATGTCGAGTGGGTGTAGCATACCACACTTACCGGGTAAATCTGGCGCACTGGCAACGGGAGGTAGGTTCAAAAGACCGCGAGATTTACCCGAAATATCTGGAAGAAACCTAGTATGGGCTTATTAAGAGTCAAGAGGTGGCACAGGAGAGGCCGCTTTATATTGAGAGCATGGAACTTTCGAGGGGCTTGTACCTAGCGAAATTATTTCGGAAGAGCGGTAGGGTTATCAGAAATGAGCTTCCTAAGCAATTCGGGAATATTGGTGGCAACTCCATAGGCATGACGATAATCAGCCCAATTAATTTTATCCAAGCCTTCGAGCATATTACTTCCTTGGTACTATGGTATTAATTCGTCACAATCTCTTTTACAATATTATCCAACGAAAGGCAATGGGAACGCCAGCTATATTTTTCGACGACACGGGCGCGGGCGGATTGGCCGATTTGCTGGCGAAGAGTGGCGGCGGCTGGGTCGGGGGATAGTAGTTGCAGCAGGACACGAGAAAGGTCGGCGGGGTCGGCCTCCTTAAAAAGCATTCCTTCCTCACCAGGGCGTATAATTTCGTTAAGTGGGCGGAAATCCGGCACAATAGACGGCAAGCCCAACGCCATATACTCGAAGATTTTCAGGGGCGACCAGTAAAACCCGGCCTCTCGTAACGGCGCGTGTTTTGAGGTATCGAAAGGGGCTAACCCACAATCCGCCAGTGATAGATAGAGCGGCATCTGTTGGTAGGGAACCGGCCCGGTCAGGATTACGCGTTTTTCCAGGCCAGCCGCTTTAATCTCTTCGTTAACGGGTTCGTAAAGTGGCCCACCGCCAATGAGCAGAAAATAAAGCTGGTCATCCTGGGGAATTGCTAACTTGGTGGCGGCTATCAGCGTATGGATGCCGTGCCAATGACGGAAACTCCCGGCAAAAGCGGCAACCCGTGCCCCTTCCGGCAACCCTAATTTTGCCCGAAGTTTTTCAGCCTCATGTAATTGGATTTTGGTGGGGTCAAATAGCTCCACATTCGCGCCCCAGGGTAATTCTACGATTTTGTCACGAGAAATGGCGGCTGGCACGGTAGTATGCAAGGGGGTAACAATCCGGTCAGCCCAACTGCATTGTTTTTCCGTCCACCACTTGAGGCGGTTTAAAAGCAAAAAGCGGTCTATTTTACGCTTGGTGCTGGAAAGCGGGTCAAGCATCAGGGCATTTACTTCCAGAATTGACGGGATGTTATGGCGATGGGCGTAAAGCATTGCCCCACCCGCAAAGTTATAATAACGCTCCATTACCACATCAGGATGGAGTTGGTCGGCTAACTTTTTAATCTGAGGATAAGTAGCCAGCGCGGTAAATTTGGGCCAGGAATGGCGATAGAACTCAATTTTTTTACCAGACCCAACAACTGGAAGGGAGAGGCGGGCAGGTTCTTTGCGGTTGGGGCGAGCGCAGACCACATGCAATTCGTGGCCTAATAGTGTCAGTTCGCGGGCCACCTCTACCACATGGGTCGCCCCGCCATGACTACCGGGTGCAACTACCGCACTGGCAACGTACAGTATTTTCATGAGTTATTTATTAGCGGGCAAGGCCACTTTGCGAATGACAATAAAATATGGCCCGGTACGCAGCCGCCCAAAGAATATTATATCAAGTCGCATTAGCCAGGTGAAAAATTTGAGGGCTAAAAGATAAGGCCCGCCCTTCTTTTTGGCTAAATTGCGCTTCAGAGTTTTGCGGATAGCCAGGTCAATAGTAGCATTTTCCTCGGCATCACTGGCAACCTTTTCGGCCTCCCGTTCCACCAGACTGCGGTTTTCAGCCTGAGCGTTTAGCTGAGTGCGCGGCCCACCCCCATCCGCCCAATCGGTGGTAAGCCCGGTAGTGCCGGAACTAAGGCGCGATTTAACACTATCATTCGCTTTTTGACGTTCGTGGGCTTGCCGAGTTAATCGCCGCCGCACCCGCCCGCGCATAAAATATTCCCCGGCTTTGATGATAATATTATCAACCAAACCCTGGAATACCCCATTCCAAAAAACTGTTTTCTCCAGATGAAAACCACCTACCCGGATGGCTGCTTCCAATTCCTCAAAAGTACGAATGGCCTTGATATGGTCACTTTTGCGAAGCTCGTCCCGCTTGAAGTCAAAAACCCCCCTTTTGGTGAAGAAGTTAGCGACCTTGCGCTCCAGTTTGATAATCGGGCTAAGCCGTCCCATCTCGCGAGTATTGGAGAAAATAAAAACCAGGCCATCTTTTTTGGTTACTCTATTCAATTCGGCAAAAAAAGGTGCAATTCCATCCAGGGGCAGGTGTTCCAGCAAATCAATACTAAAAACTTTATCAAAAGTGGCGGGGGCAAATGGTAACAACCGACCATCCCCTCTCACCAACGGAACTTCATTTAAGGCTTCCTCGGCAAAGAGCGGCGCGGCATCCACCCCCACCACCGTACCAAAAAGCTGGCGATTCCAGTAACAGAACTTACCGTTACCGCAGCCGACTTCAAGAGCAAGGTCATTTGGGCCAGGTTTAAGCAATTTACCTAACATATCGTTGCGAACCGCCGCTCCTAACAGGGGCAGGCTGATATGTTCGTGGTCAATTTCGTGCTCAAATTCCTCTTCCAGATAGCGGGTATTTTGCTCGAAAACCTCACGCGGCATAAAATCTAAATAACCTCGTCGCGGTAGCAAATTCACATCATCTAAAGGGACAGGGGGTTGGTCGTCATCGTCCAACGTTGGAGAGGTCGCAAATGAATCATAGGCCGTGCCGCAATTCTGGCAAAGGTAATGCTTGCCCTCTAATACTACCCGCCCTAATTCCGAATTAGCCCCCTGCCCTTCCGCCAGCGCATTAGCGATGCATCGGGGACAACGTATCAAACCCAACAATTTAGCATCTATCAAGTTCTAATTCCATTCTCAGAAGTTAATAAGTGATTAAATAATTTCCAATGGCTATGATAACGCCCGTTATGGTCTGGAGTCAATTTAGTGGTTGGTTATTTGAGTCTTTCTTCCACAATAAACTCAAATTGGGCGGCGAATTGGGGCCAGCGTTGGTCAAACCAGCCTTCAGCCCTTCCCTGACCATTTAGCTCTAGCCATAAGGCTTTGTCGGTGGGAGACTGAGCAAGGTTTTGCACAAGGTTTAGCCGGGACTTGGACTCGGCACTATCGCCAATGGCCCCAATTTCGGCGAGCTGTGCAACAGTGGTAGCAATAGTGGCGGCTACCGCAGGTTTATATTTCAGCCCGGCGATAAACAGAGGTAAAATTTCCCGCCAGCCCAACTGCTCATCCAGCCAGAAACTATGCCAGGCCAAATCCAACGCCCAGTTACTCCACTTCACATCGCGAATACGAGTGGGCAGGTTGGTAAAATTCTGACCCCAATCCCGTAGCCGCTCCGACAGGAATTCTATTGCCCGATTATTTACCTTTGCCAGACCGTTTTCTTCCTGACGTTGTTCAGGCTCTAACATCCAGGTTCGCAAAGGAACACTAACCAACTGATGCAAGGTAATGGGCTGACCCGGCTCAAACAGAAATGAATATCGACTCTGCATTAACAGAATAATTTCATCGCTGGAGAGCATATCCTGGCTGAGGTCAAGAATCGCTGCTAACAAACCCTTTTCGGGGCGACGTAGAGCCGCTAAAGTATATAATCTCAGGCGGTCAGGATGACCCAACCCTAAAGGTTCAGTCAAAAACAGTTTGAGTAACTCTGAAACTTTAGCGTTTTCATTTTCCGGCAAATCCTCAACCGTCAGGCCAGAATGTAATAAAAAGGCCGCAAGCCGGGCAGTAAGGGGTAGACCTCCCGTTACTTTTTGTAGATAGGTAATTTTTTCAGGCGAACGGTAATCTGAAATTTCCAGTTCCAACCCGCTATCCTCCTGATAACGGGTAAATTCCATCTGCAAACAGCGTAATAATTCATCATCACTAAAGGGTTTGAGTTCAAAAGAAAAATAACGACCCTCAACAGTATCAAAGCTGTCAGGTAGATTGTTTCCAATTATTAACCAGGTGACCTGTGAGCCACTTTCTTCCAACATTGCTTCTATCACTTGATTTAGTTCGGTATTCCCGGCAAAATTATCCAATAAGAATATTAAAGGTCTATCCTGAGCAGCCTGACGCATTCCCCGTCCCAAAGCCCGTGCCCGAAAATCCCAAACAGCCGATAATTCTGCACCACTTACCGTTTTGGCTAACTGGCGGGTCTGCTCCACAGTCGCCCGATAATCCTCAAATTGACCCTCAAATTCATCCCGAACAAAGTGAGTATTAAATATATCCAGAGCAACTTCGGCAGGAATCGGTTTACGAGAACTTAAACCTGCCACCCGCTGGTCGCGCTCAATCGCTTCTTGCCATTCCAGCCGACTTACCCGAAACTTGCCCTTGAATTCGCGTTCCTTGAGGGCAATCTGGCGAAGTTGTAAAGACAGCCGAGTTTTGCCACTCCCGGCCTCCCCAGTAATTAAAATAACGCGACTTTGAATTTTAGGTTGATTTTCTTTATTGCTCTTAGGGCGGGGACTACCCATTAGTGAGCCAAAAAAGCCTTTTTTTGTTACATTATATTCCCTCAATATCTGGCGAAACTTCTCCCTTTCCTCTTCGCGACCAATAAACCCGCCACTATCACCTTCCAGCAGGTTTTCTTCGTTAAAATAATTAGAGGACATCTCAAGTTCCTTTCAGGAAACCTTTTTGGTTTAGAATTATATACGCCATCACCGTAACTGCATACATTATAACCCTTAAAGTATTATAGTAGTGAAGTATTTGAGGTAAAGAGAAGTAAAGGAGGAGTAAAGTAACCGTTCACGAAGCCTGTCACTCCCCAATGGGGCGGGAGCAAAAGCGAAGAATCTGAGAGTTTTAAACTAGACTCTTCGCATGCTCAGGGGACACCTGTAGGGAACGGTTAAGGTATTGTTCAAGGTTGATTTGCCCGATATAAAACAGGACTCTTGTTTTAGTACCAGGCAGGTGAGGATTCAGGGCAGGCCTAGGCAGTTACTATACTTATGATCACTTTTCCTTTGGCGTGACCTTCCTCAAGATAGCGGATAGCCTCAGCAACTTCGCTTAACGGGTAACATCTATCTATAGCCGGTACGATTTTGCCTTTTTCAAGAAGCTCTTGCAGAAGAAGCAAATCATTTTTGTTTGGTTTTGCCACCCATGGCCCAATAAAGATTGCGTGTAACATTGCAGCCGTAGTACCCCCAGACATAACGTAAATCCCTTTGGGGTTTAAGGCACGCTTGTAATCTGAAATTGAGTGATAGCCGTTGGCAGAAAGAATTAGGTCATAATGTTGACCAGTCTTGGTGAAATCTTCCTTAGTATAATCAATCACATGGTCTGCCCCAATCGAGCGTGCCACCTCTATATTCCTGGTACTACACACCGCAGTAACTTCAGCCCCGAATGCTTTGGCAATCTGCACTGCGAACGTACCCACCCCACCCGATGCACCATTGACCAAAACTTTTTGCCCTGATTGAATTTTCCCTTTATTGCGCAGCCCCTGTAGAGCGGTGATTGCCGCCATTGGTACGGCTGCGGCTTGCGCGAAGGTCAGGCGGGTCGGTTTCAAAACCAGGGCATCTTCAGTAGCACACACATACTCGGCAAAACCGCCCCAGCCACACGTTGATACATTCCCAAATACTTCATCTCCTGGCTTAAACTGTTTTACATTTTTACCAACTGCTTCGACTTGTCCTGCGATGTCAGACCCAAGTATGGTGTTTTTTGGTTTTAGAAACCCAAAGCCCATCAGTCGCATTAGGGACGGTTTACCTCTTAGAAGATGCCAGTCACCGGCATTTACCGAGGCTGTATAAACTTTCACCAGAACTTCATTGTCATTAGGAGCAGGTTTATCTATCTCTTTGAGCTGAAGAACCTCGGGGGAACCATATTTCATGCTTAAAATCGCTTTCATTTGTGTATCCTTCCTTTTTGTTTGATAGTAATCGTAATCATTTTCGGTCAACATCTAACCTACTTTGTAACAGAAACAGCATATTCTAGATTTTTCGCCCAGCTATTGCATCCGCAGCGAGAGTATTCCTGGACGACCTCAAGGTTTTTACGCCGATAATGAGCAGGTATAAGACCATCCAGGGTTCAGCGATAGAGGGTGGAATTGATAATAACCCGTGGATTTGTGCGCTCACTTCGGGGAGCAGGAAAGCCGCGAGTAAGTCCACGATGTAGCTGATACCCGCCAAAATGAGCAGAACGCCCAGGGGTTTGACGAACATCCCCGACTTGAAAGCAAGATAGCCCATTGGCAGCAGCCACAAGCCAAAGAAGATCTGGGCAATCAAGAGTCCATAATGATGAGCATCAACCAATAGCATAACCAGCCCATTTGAGCCCACATTGCCGATAGTGGCAAGGTTCACCGCCCCGGTTGCGACTCGCAAGGCTTCAAACTCGAAAACCACATTGAAGCACATGATACCTGCCCCGATTGAAGCGAGGATTACCATTAGGCCTGCCACACTTTGGTTTACATGCTTGAGCAATCGGTAAAGGGTAATTGCGACAAAGACCAACACTGTCGCCTGGAACATGTCAGCCACGATGCCGAAACGCACAAGTGCGGAATTCGCCAGGATGTTCCCCGCCGTGCTAGCCGCATCACCGACGACGTATATTTTCGGGTACACAAAGCCCTGAGCAAAGCCGCCGAAAATGGCGACTAGCAGGTATAGAACCCCAGCGATTCGGGCGAGCCGCTTAGGTGAGTTTTTGGTAGCCGCTCCTTCGGTGGGGTCGGAGATGACGGTGCCACCCTGTTTACCTGATGTTTGTGTAGTGGTGTTCGAGTCGTTAATTGTGGTATTCATAATTCCCTTCATAGTTTTTTGCTAACCTCAATGCGAGGTTTCTTAATTTTGAATTTTGGCTTAAATATTACTGAGTTTTATTAGCACGCATCTTCCTGGCTGGGTTTGGCTGGATTGACCGAAATCAGAGTCATTCCTAAATCACGCACTCTTTTTAGCAGCCCATACAACTCGGCCTGGTCAACCACTGGGCCGATTAAGAGCGTATTGCCGTTTTCTTCTAGCATAATGGACAATCCTCCAAACCAATCGCTCCATTGACATCCCAGATGGCCCTTGATTTGGATTTGATAGACCATGGGCTGATTTAGTTCAATATTCAGGTTGATTTCGTTTGACATTACCTTGTACCTGGTAGTCGTTCATAAAAGGTTGTACCGTTGCTATCCACCAGGATTGTAGCGGTAAGAAGGTATTGACCGACAGATACTAAAGTATTGGCTGGGGTATTGTTGTGGGGTATTGAGGGGGCAAAAGTTTGGATTTATGGATGCTTGAAGGTTTTAGAC
This sequence comes from Chloroflexia bacterium, assembly GCA_038207495.1. GTDB lineage: Bacteria > Chloroflexota > Chloroflexia > Chloroheliales > Chloroheliaceae > Chlorohelix. Next base: position 49,933 of record JBBQZS010000016.1, on the reverse strand, counting down.
TATAAAATACCCAACTCGCGGGCCCGGGCTATCGCTTCGGTGCGCCTTTGAGTCTCTAGCTTGGCGAAAATATTCCGGTTGTGCCCTTTGACGGTACTCAATGCGAGGAAAAGACGTTGGCTAATTTCTTGATTCGAGAGGCCCTGGGCCAGTAGTTGTAATATTTCTAACTCACGTTGGCTCAATGGCTCAATAAGGGGTTGGATAGGTTGGGTGGCGGGCAGATAAGATTTGTCTGCGCTCTTGGGCACCTTAACTTCAAATGCAGCCAGCAACTTAGCTGTATAATCCGGCATAATCCTGTGAGCCACTGCTTCGGACAATAGTTGCACCATTGGCAACCCTTCGTCAACGAAAATGCGGACATAGCCTTCCGATTCAGCCAGCCGCAGGGCATGTTCCAGGGCAACTAGGGCCGGGGAAAGGTTTCCTTGCGCCTGCTGAGCAAGAGCCTGCAACACCCTGATTTCAATCACGCTACCCATCCTGCCGCCATCTTCGGCAGCCTGCAAGAGGCGATCCAGTATTTGCAGGGCATCACGGATAGTAAGGTCAAGGGGGTCGCGCTTGTACTCGGCAATTAGCACCCTCGCCAGCGTGATGTGTTCGACTTCGCGCAAAAAGCTTAGTTCATCATCTACAGACAGGCTCTGTTCTTGTACCCACCGCCGGGCATCACTCAAGCGGCCCTGTGCCACCCACAAACTTGCTTTCAAGGCCGCAAGGGGACGCACATCAGGTACGGGCGTTCTACGGTAGTGGCGTATTGCCTCATCCAGAAACTCGATAGCACCCATCAGGTCGCCCTGAGTCTCCTTAAAGCGCGCCTTGATTCGGAACAAACGTTGCTTCCAATCCGTTAACGCCGCTTGCTCGCCCAATTCTTCACTGTGCTGCAAGTTGTGGATGGCGGCATCTAAATCGCCTTGCTCAAGGTATATCTCACTCAACCCCAAATACAGGTCTGCGGTGCCACGTAACAGAGGTTCGCCTTGCTCTAGTGCAAGTTGCAATGAGTTAGTATAGGTTTTGACGGCCTCACAGAGACGACCTTGCGTAATCCTGATATCAGCCAGGCCATAGGTGACACTGATTGCGAAATTCAGGTTTCCGGCCCTCTGAAAATTAACCATAGCATCAGCTAGTGCGCGATGGGCTGCCTCCAGGTCGCCGCTGGCCCATTGAGCGAGTCCCAGGAGCGCAGCTGCCGGCCCACGCCGAAGATGGTTACCCTCTGGTAAAAGGTCGAGGGCGCGCCGCCCGTATTTCACCGAGCCGGGGATATCGCCTCGCGCCTGGGTAAGATAGGCATAGGCAGTGGCAATCGAAGCAGGGAGAGTTCGAAATTGTTCTTGGTCCACAACGACCATCTCAACCGAAAGCTCCTTTGGTTGCCCTAGTCTCTCTGCCGAAATATCCAGCCACCGTTCAGCATCTAACAAGCGGGACTCGGCGGCTTCTAACTCCCCACCATTCAGAAGTGCCCAGGCGTAGGCAAGGCTGAGTACAGGTCTAGCGCGAACCAATTCATCGGGGATTAGCTTCGCCCAGTTCAACCAGGGGGCGGCCTGGAAACGTCCATCCATTTCCGGCCATGCCCGCTCAATCAGGCCTGACGCGTGCCCAAAATCTCTAGCAGTCAACGCATGGCGTATAGCATCGGCAGGCCAACCATTGTCCGCATACCAATGGCTGGCACGTAAATGCAACTCGTTGATGCGGGTTTCTGCATCCCCCGCGAGGTTCTGGTGTAATCGCTGCCGCAGCAATTCGGCAAAGAGGTGGTGATAGCGGTACCACCGCCGCTCGTTGTCCAGCGGGACGATGAACAGGTTAGCGTGTTCGCTGTATTCCAGAATTGCTTGCCCGAAAGTAACGGGCTCACCCATAACGGCATCACACAGGGGGCCACACAGGCGGTCAAGGATAGAGGTGCTCAACAGGAAAGTCTGGACGCTTTCGGACTGCCGTTGCAGGACTTCTTCTACCAGATAATCCAGCACAAAATGATGGCTCCCGGTGAAAGATTTAATGAAGCTGGAGGTATCTTTATTTCCCTGCATAGAAAGCGCGGCTAATTGCAAGCCAGCAATCCAGCCTTCGGTGCGGGCTTCCAGAGCTGTAACATCCTGGGCTGAGAGGTTTAGGCCCATAACCTGATTAAGAAACCCGGCGGCTTCGGCAGGGGTAAATCGCAAGTCGGCGGCCCTTAGTTCAGTCAATTGGCCTCTGGCGCGTAGGCGAGCGAGAGACAGTTGAGGGTCTTCACGAGTAGCTATAACTAGATGCATCTTTGGCGGTAGATGTTCAAGCAAAAAGATAAGGGCAAGGTCAATTTCTTTCGCTTCAATAACATGATAATCGTCAAGCACCAGGGCGAAATTATCCAAGGTTGTGATAATCTCACTGAGCAATGCCGTGAGAAGCGATTCGGTTGGGGGAGGTTGGGGGGAATGGAGCATAGCAAGTACCTTTTCACCAAGATTGGGGGCAATCGTCTGCATAGCCGCGACCAGATAAATCAGAAAGCGAGTGGGGTCGTTATCGCCTTCATCCAGGGAGAGCCAGGCAGTCGGTTGTTTGCAATCGGCAATCCATTCACTAACCAAGGTGGTTTTACCAGAGCCAGCCGGAGCGGAAATAAGAGTCAGTTTGCGGTTTAGACTCTCGTTGAGTCGCTCGATTAGGCGGGGACGAAGAACAATTTTAGCTCGAAGCGGCGGAATATAAAGTTTAGTAGCTAGAATTTGCATTGACATTGAGCAATTATATCACACCCAAAATTCTAGCCAATTGGGATTTATACATCTAATAACAACTAAAGTTTAGAATTATTTGTGTGGGCGAACCTGATGTCATTGACTCCCACAAAATGCTTAAATTCTACAATATATGCGGTTTGCTCGGCGATAAATCACCGAGCTACTTTTACGAAGCCAGCTAATGAACTTTAACTATTAAATCCGTATAAAGCCTGGATAGCCCGATAATAAATCACCGGGCTAAGAGAGCATATTAAGAACACAGGCTCTTTTAGCGCGGTGGCGCCTGTGCCCCTTGGGGGTATCAGTCCCTTGCGGAGCCGAATTTACCACCGAACATTTGTATTTATTGGAACAGATGACCTGGTGTTCACTCTGGGCAAACATTGTGTCTGCCCCTACCGAGAAGGATTTTTAAAGGTTTAAGTTAGCAAAGCCAAACACTACATTAACCGATTTGCAGTAAATCACCACTGACTTGTACTGGGTAAGGTCAAGCTTGCTGTCTAACTCGTAATTCAAGTTGCCATTTGTGGCCTTTAGTTTGCCAACTTCAAATCCGGCCTTAATTTGGTCGCTGCTGTTGGGACTGGTCTGCCTGGTAAGGTAAACGTACAGGTCAGGGCCATTAGCCGACTTCAGATTCTCGAAACGTAATACTAACTTGCCATCGCTGGTTTTACCCAGAACGGCTTTGCCCGAAACCGGTTCCGCGCCCTGGTTATTGAAATCGCCACCCAACAGGCTAGGTTTCGCCATCGCATCGGGCGTGCCTTTCGCTGGCATGGCATCGGTAGTTTTAGCCGCCATTGCGTCAGTGGTTTTAGCCAGCATGGCTTCAGTAGTGGGTTTCGCCATCGCGTCGGTTGGTTTGGCTGCCATTGCGTCAGTTGTTTTAGCCATCATCGCCTCAGTGGTTGGTTTCGCCATCGCGTCAGGAGTACCTTTCGCCATCATCGCGTCAGTAGGTTGGGCCATTGCTTCGGTAGTTTTGGCCGCCGGGACGGTAGCGGTTGGGTCGCCACAAGCCACCAACAGGGCCGCCAGTACCACACTAAAAATCATCAAACCGTAAAACTTGTTAACTCGTTTCATTAAAGGCTCACTCCTATCAATTTTTGGTAGTAGTGGGTTTGCAACCCACCCCTAAAAATCTAAAAGTTATTCGTTAAGCAAGGCTACAATTGCCGCCTCAATCAGGTCATAATTGCCCTCACCAATATGGCTGAAGCGGATTTGGCCCTGCTTGTCTATCAGATACATTGTGGGCCAGGCCCGTACTGCGTATTTGTTCCAGGTCTTAAAATCGTTGTCTATAGCGACTGGATATTTAATCCCGTTATCTTTTACCGCCACCTGAACATTCTCCAGCTTCTTTTCGTAGTCAAATTCCGGGTCGTGGAACGAAATAATCTCAAAACCTTTTGCTGAATAATCCGCGTAGAGCTTTTTCAGGGAGGGTTGCACATGCTGACAATTAATGCAGCCAAAAGTCCAGAACTCAACCAGCACCACTTGACCTTTGAGGTCGTTCAGGCTAAGTTTAGGGCTATTAATCCAGACCTGATTATCGAAATCGGGGGCGGGTCGCTTTTTATCGAGATTGGGTGGGGCTGGCAGATTTGCCGTCGCCGCCTCTATTTTGCCTTTTGTATTTTTATCCATAGCTGAGTTTTCCATATTTGTATTTGGATTAGTTGAGCTGACGGTGGCAGCGGGAACACTGCCAAAACTGGGGGCTGGATCATTAGCCGTGCCGCCCGTAAAATTGGGTAAAATTAGTAGTAAGAATATGTCCAGAGCCGCCAAACCCCAGACAATTCCGCTTACCGAGCGTTTGGCCCACTTTGGCAGGCGCGACCGCACTCCCGATAAGCTCAGGCCGATTGAAGCCATACTGGCAAGGGTGGTCAGGAAAAACAGTGACATAATACCCGGATTAGTGGGCAGGTTAGGGAAAATTATGAGTTCAATAACTATAAGAACGATTGCGCCTATCAGGAAGCCATAAAGAATCGGCAACCTGAGCGGCTTTTCGGTTTTATTCAGGGTTTTAGCATTTCCGAGCATTGTTTCCTCTTTTATTTTTTCTTTTGATTGTTGCGTAGTTATAAGGTAATAAATCAATCTTACGGGCGGCTTACATTTCTTACAAAAGTCTTACAACTGGCACAAATATAAATCTAACAATTTTTTACGCTCCTCTAACGTGCCACTAGCTTTATTCTAAGGGGAAGCAAAGGCTCTGCCCCTTTTTTATTGTTGGTATAATAGAGAAGTTGTTGGTTATTGGTTATTAGTTATTGGTAAAGAGAGAATATGAAGTTAATAATCACTCCTGAAGTAAGAAGCCTGGGCATAGACGTGGGGTTGGCGGTAATTAGTGGCGCGGAAATATCAAATAAAAGCCGCCCCCTCGAAAAACTTAAAAAAGATACTATTGAACTCATTCAGCAAAATCAGCATTTTGTCGGAAACCCGATTTTGCAAGCCTATCGCGATCTTTACCAGTTATGCGGAGTTACCGAAGAATTTAACCCGCCCGCATCTCACTTGCTGGGTTTGATTGAGCGCAACGGAAGGCTACCGAATATTAATACGGTAGTGGATTGTTATAACCTGGTTTCGGCCCAAACCCAACTCTCAATCGGGGCGCACGATACCGACCATATCAAGGGTAATATTACTTTCCGGTTAACTGATGGTCACGAAAAATATACCCCATTGGGCGAAGAAGCCCCCATTCAGGTTAGCCCTGGCGAATATGCCTGTTGCGATTCGGAGAAAATTTTGTGTAGGCTGGATGTAAAGCAGTGCCAGGAAACCCGCATCACTAAAGAAACCCGTCAGTTTATGGTTTATGTGCAGGGCAACCGGGCCACCAATCGGGACTATTTGGAAAAAGCCTTAACTCAAGTTTGTGCACTAATTAAAGAAATTTGCGGCGGCAGTTATGAGGTTATCTAAGCAGGAGTAAAACATGTTCTGGAATTTAATGGGTAAGGGGTTTGGTGGTATTGGGTTGATTTTACTTTTGATTGCCCTGGCTTTTGGAGTCAGTACCCAGCTTTTTCTCTCGCAAGCTTCTGTCGCCGACGGCACGGTTATCAGCCCAAGAAATCCCGAAAGTGGCAGACGCTACGCCTCGGTAATAAGCTTTAACACTGCCAACGGGCAAACCGTCCAATTTACCACCTCTGTCAGCAGTAGCCCACCAGAGTTTGAGTTTGGGCAAAAAGTAAAAGTTTACTACAACCCCGATAATCCCGAAGCTTCGGCCCGACCAGACTCTTTTCTATCGCTGTGGTTTTTACCTGGTCTTTTCGGACTGCTTGCCCTGATTTTTGGTGGGCTTGGTAGCGGGTTTTATATGGTTGATTTCTTGAATCGGAGAAAAATTAGATGGTTACAGGCCCATGGGCAACGCATAACGGCGGTGGTTAGCGATGTTCGGCTTAACACCAGCCTCAAAAATAGAGGAAAATCACCCTATGTGGTAACGGCGCAGTGGCATAACCCGACTAATAACCAAGATTATTCTTTTAAAAGTAACTCTCTGTGGGTTGACCCCGCCCCGGTTGCGCCCGATAAGGAGGTTAGCGTGTTAGTTGACCCCAAAAATTTTGGTCGCTATCATGTGGAAATATGAACTTTTGGTAGCAAGTTACCTCTTTCTTTCATATTGTGGCGTATATGCGTTCAACAACCGAGTCGCCTAAAAGAAATTAAGCCTTCACCCCAACAACCACCCTCCACCTCTGGTATAATTGGCGGGCGACAAATCAAGAGAAAGCGATAAGATGCGAACCACACCCAAACCCGATATTGATATTGCCCAACTATTCCCAGAGCTTGCGCCCCTGGCTAAAGAAACAGTACGCCTCCACCCTCGGCGCGGTCCAGAACCGGGGATTGCCGAGAGCAAGATGGGAGGAACTTTCCTGTGGCCTGCCGATGAACCCTGGCCCGTTTGCCCCGAACATAATGATTTTTATGTAACGGTTTTGCAAATCAGGGCTGAAGATGTGCCGGAGTTAGGCTTTCCAGATGCGAAAAATCTATTCCAGTTGCTCTGGTGTCCACAATATCACGAAGAAACTTATAGTACCCATAGTAAGGTATTCTGGCGAAATGCCGAAGAAATACCAACCCCGCTTGATAAAGAATTTCGGCCCAAGAGCCATCAGGAACATTGGATACCAACTATATGTTATCTTAGCCCCGAAAAAGTTCTGGAATATCCAAGTGCTTTTGAAATCCACGAAGAAGAAGAATTAGAGGATAAAATCAGTAAATGGGAAGGTGAATATAACGAGGGTTTCTACCAATCTGAACTAAGTGTCGCCGAAGGCACTAAAATCGGCGGATATGTATACTGGATACAAGCCCCGCAAACTCCTATTTGTGATTGCGGACAGGCTATGGAGCATTTGCTCACTGTGGCAAGTTGGGAATTTTCTGGCTTTCAAGACTCACGCTGGTGTCCGATAGAGGATAAAAACATCTGGACAACGAATCGTCAGGAAATAGATACCGTGCGCAATGCCACTGATTTAATGCTAGGCGATGCTGGCTCAATCTTTTATTATATTTGCCGCCATTGTGAAGATTGGCCGATAGAATGGGTTTTTCAGTGCAGTTAGTTAGGGGGGATATTCAATAATGGGGATAAATCTGGCTAGAAAGATTTTAGCCAAGCACCTGGTTTCGGGCGAAATGGTCGCGGGGCAAGAGATTGCGATTAAGATTGACCAGACTTTGACCCAGGATGCCAGCGGGACGGCAGCCTATTTGCAGTTTGAGTCTATCGGGATACCGAGGGTCAAAACCGAGCTATCGGTCAGCTACGTTGACCACAATATGCTGCAAACGGGTTTCGAGAACGCCGACGACCACCGCTTTTTGCAAAGCACCGCCGCCAAATTCGGGATATATTTCTCCCGACCCGGCAACGGGATATGTCACCAGGTGCATGCCGAGCGGTTTGCAGTGCCGGGTAAGACCTTGCTGGGCAGCGATAGCCATACCCCCCTGTGTGGCGGGTTGGGGATGATTGCGATTGGGGCGGGCGGGCTGGATGTGGCGGTAGCGATGGGCGGCGGGGCTTTCTACCTGACCATGCCAAAAATTCTAGGGGTGAAATTAAGCGGGAAGTTGCAGCCCTGGGTATCGGGCAAAGACGTAATTCTGGAACTGTTGCGCCGCCTGACCGTTAAGGGCGGGGTTGGCAAGATTGTCGAATATTTTGGCCCTGGTGTGGACAGCCTGAACGTGATTGACCGCACCACCATCACCAATATGGGGGCGGAGTTGGGGGCGACCACCTCGATTTTCCCCAGCGACCAGAACACTTTGGCCTACCTCAAGGCACAGAGACGGGAAGCGGCCTGGACACCCCTGGCGGCAGATATAGACGCGGAATATGATGAGTTGGTCGAAATTAACCTGGACGAGCTTGAGCCGCTGATTGCCCAACCCCACAGCCCCGATAACGTGGTGAAGGTGCGGGAGGTTGCCGGAATTGCGGTGCAGCAGGTGTCGGTGGGGAGTTGCACCAACAGCAGTTTCCGCGACCTGACGGTGGTAGCCGAGGTTTTGCGGGGGCGGGCGGTGCATGAGGGCTTGAGTATGACCGTCAGTCCTGGCTCTAAGCAGGTTTACACCACTATAGCCCGGAGCGGGGCGTTGGGCGATATGCTGGCGGCGGGGGTGCGAATGCTGGAGTCGGCCTGTGGCCCGTGTGTGGGGATGGGGATGGCTCCCCCTAGCGCAAGTGTGGCGGTTCGCAGCTTTAACCGCAACTTTGAGGGACGGAGCGGCACCCCCGATGCTAAAGTTTACCTTGCCAGCCCCGAAACCTGTGCCGCCACCGCCGTAAGTGGGGTGATTACCGACCCGCGCACGCTGGGGGCTTATCCTGAAGTGCGCCTACCCGAATTTTACGAGATTAACGATGCACTGTTGCTGGCCCCACCCGCCGATTCCAGCGCGGTTGAGATTATTCGCGGGCCGAACATCAAGCCGCTCCCTAACTTTGGGGTGCTGGAAGATAGTTTGAGCGGGGAAGTTCTGCTGAAAGTAGTAGATAATATTACCACCGACCATATTTCCCCCGCCGGACCAAAGGTGCTGGCCTTGCGCTCCAATCTGCCCGCCCTGGCTGAATTTACTTTTGAGCGGGTGGATAAAACTTTTGTCAGTCGGGCCAAAGAAGCCGGAAGCGGTTTTGTGGTGGGCGGCAGCAACTACGGACAGGGCAGCGCAAGGGAGCAAGCCGCTTTAGCCCCACGCTTCCTGGGCATCAAGGCCGTTATCGCCATTTCCTTCGCCCGCATACACCGCTCGAATCTGGTAAACTTTGGGGTGTTGCCGCTCACCTTTGCCACCGTCGAAGGTTACGGGCAAATAGAGCAGGGCGACCAGCTCGAAATCCCTAACATTCGGACGCAACTTCAGGCCGGAACGCTGGTTGTAATAAAAAACATTACTAAAGGCACTGAAATTGCCGCTACCCACAACCTGAGCGAGCGCGAATTGCAGATTTTGCTGGATGGCGGGCTGTTGAACCACATCAAATTAAGTCAATAGGAGACGTTGCAGCATGAATCTAGTTCCAGTGCTGGTTTTGGGAATACCCGGAATAATATTGTTAGGGCTGGGCGTTGTAGCATATTTCAAAACCAGAGCAGCTTTGAAAAACAAAGTAATTACCGAAGGAATCGTCGTCCGAAACTGGCGCGACGAGGAAGGCTACCACTTCCCCATAATAAATTTCCAAACGGCGGCAGGGAAACTAATTGAATTCAAGGGAAAAGTCGGCGAGCCAACCGCCAAACATAAGGATGGCAGTTCTGTTAAAATTTTCTTTGACCCAGACGCGCCCGAACAGGCCAAAATAAAGACCTTTAACGAAGTGTGGTTGGGAACTACTTTTTTGCTCTTTCCCGGTTGTATGGCCCTGTTCGCGGCAGGTATAATGTCCGTTCCCAGTTAGGTTTACAAATTTCAGAGGAGAAAAGTGACGGGCGCAAAAATATTAATAACAGGCATAGCTGGCTTTGTAGGTAGCCACCTGACCGACCTGATTTTGCAGGAAGCACCGCAATCGCTGGTACACGGGATTGTGAAAGAATCGAGTCTGATTGAACAACAGCCCAACCTGGCCCAGCTGGCGGGTAAATTAGATTTGCGCCTTCATACCCTGGATTTAACCTCGGAGGCGGATCGGCTGGCAGCTCTGGTGGCGGAAATACAGCCGGACTATATTTTTCACTTTGCCGCCCAGAGCCTCCCCAGCCAGAGTTTTGCCCAACCTGGCCCAACCCTGATGAACAACACCCTTTCGGTCTTAAACCTGCTAGAGGCGACCCGGAAGGCCGTGAGCAAAAGTGGCGGGAAATATAACCCGGTTATTTTGAACGCCGGGAGCGGGGATGTCTACGGCTATATCGAGCCGGAGGATTTGCCTGTGCGGGAAAATCAGCCCTTCCGCCCCGGCAATCCCTACGCCGTCAGCAAAATTAGTCAGGAAATGTTGGGTTATCAGTACGCCAAAAGCTACAAATTGCAGATAATTAATACCAGAGCGTTTAATCAGGTGGGGCCGCGCCAGAACCCCGAACTGGCGACCTCAGCCTTCGCCCGCCAGATTGCTCAGGCCGAAAAAGGACTGGTTGAGCCGATTGTGCGGGTAGGCAACCTGGATGCCAGTCGCGATTATACCGACGTGCGAGATATGGTGCTGGCCTATTGGCTGGCGGTGACGGGCGGCAAATGTCAGGCAGGCGAGCCGTATAACCTGTGTAGCGGGCGCGATTGGCAAATGAAAACCATTCTGGATATGCTGCTGGAAATGGCAAGCCAGCCCCTGAAAGTGGAGTTTGACCCGGCGCGGATGCGACCCAGCGACATCCCGATCATTCGGGGGGATTGCACAAAATTTCAGAAAGTTACTGGCTGGCAGCCGACTATACCTCTGGAGCAAAGCCTCCGGGATTTACTAGATTATTGGAGAAACGAGCTAAAATAACTTATGCCTGAACTACCTGAAGTCGAAACCACCGTGCGCGACTTGCGCCGCAGCCTGCCCGGTAAAACTATAATCGGCGTTTCTTTTACCGATTGGCCCAACATGCTCCATACCCATCCGCCCGATGTAATGGGGCAACTGGTGGCGGGAGAACAGGTGCTTGAGGTTAATCGCCGGGCCAAGTATGTGTTGATAATGCTCAGTAACGATAAACATCTGGTATTCCACCGCAAGATGACGGGCAACCTGTTTTTGCGCCAGAGCGAAGCCGAGGCCGATAAATATACCCACTTTGTGATGCCCTTTGATGATAATACCGAGCTTCGCTTTGCCGACCTGCGAAAGTTTGGTCGGATTTACCTGTTCCTGGCACGGGACGAGCTAGACCAATATCTGTCCAAACTTGGGCCGGAACCCTTGCTGGATGAGTTCACCGAGGAGGTTTTTACTAATCAGCTAAAAGGCCGCAAGGGGGCACTCAAGCCGCTTTTGCTGAACCAGAATTTGCTGGTAGGACTGGGTAATATTTACGTGAACGAAGCCCTGTGGGTTAGCAAACTCCATCCCCAGCGTCAGGCGGACACCCTGACCGCCGAAGAACGCCACGAACTTTATCTGGCGATTCGGCAAGTCCTGAATAGTGCCGTTGAGAATCGAGGAACTACCCTGAGCGATTATCTGGATGGCGAGGGCCAAAAGGGGCGCAATCAAGAGCTTCTAAAGGTGCATGAGCGGGAGGTTCAACCCTGTTACAGATGTGACACTCCGATTGTTAAAATTAACGTAGGGCAGCGCGGCACCTATTTCTGCCCGGTTTGCCAGCCCGCCCCGGAAGGGGTAATAATGAATTATCCACCCAGCCGTAACCGCAAAAATAATCACCCAACCCCTTAACCCCTGACAAGTCCTCATTTTCGTAGGGGCGGGTTTCCCCCTGAGTACAGAATGGGCAGGCAAAACCTGTCCTGGTGGGTAAATTAATTGAAGCCTATATATAAATCAGAAGAGATCCAAAAAAGCTTTACGGCTCTAATGAGAAGACCTTCCGAATGGTTATACAGGATAATTAGATTATAAAGCGGTCATTGCTTCTAAAATCTCAGCCCCCGATTTGTAGAAACCGTGCTAATGTAACTCTTGCAAATCGAAAAGCTCTTTAACAGAACCGAATAATGGCTCTATCGAGATTGAACACCTTTGATATAAGTCCCGATTAAGATGGTCCAGGTACAAAGCTTCTCTTTGGAATCTGTCAATCGGACTGCTCACAGTACCGCTCGTTAAAGAAAAGGTAACGAATTAAGCGGCAGGCTGGGGAATATTGACCTCACATTTAGCCAGAACCATGTCAAAGTAAAGAATCAACCTTACAATATTTCGATATACCCTTCTGTTCCATGCACGCGAATGCGTTGCCCATCTTTTATCAATTTGGTAGCATTTTCTACTCCGACAACTGCGGGTAAGCCATATTCACGTGCGATAACTGCTCCATGAGTCATCAGTCCACCAACTTCGGTGACCAGGCCTTTTATGGATACAAACAATGGTGTCCAGCTAGGGTCAGTAAAGGAGGTGACTAATATATCGCCATCTTCTAGATTAGCCTCTTCCATGTTTAAGATGACACGTGCGCGTCCCTCTATAACACCGGAAGAAACAGCTAGACCTACAATAGCTTCGGCGGGGAGATTTTCTCGTTTGTACTCACCAGTGATGATTTCACCATCAGACGTGATAACACGCGGAGGAGTTAGCTTTTCATATAATTTGTACTCGTCTTTTCGTTGGCTGATGGTCTGATAATCCAGTTTATTTGTGCTTACGACTTCCCGAAGTTCTTCAAAAGTGAGATAGTATATATCTTCTTTTTCGTGAATAAGGTTGGCTTGTACGAGTTGTTCGGCTTTTTTCAGTAAAGCCTGCTTATAAACGAAGTAGCGGCTAACGATGCCATATTTCGGATATTCACGAAACCCGGAGTAATTCCGGATCAGGCTGATCATTCGTTGTGTCTCTTCGGCTTTTTGTTCACCATCCGGCAATTGCTTCAAGCGATCCAATAACTCCTGTTCTTTTTTCAGAGCCTCCTGCCGTCCTTGCTCAAATCTTCGGTTACTGGCATTCGGCTCGAAGTTCTTGACGTTACCGAGTATCATAGGGATCAGTGTCGTTGGCTTTTCACTCCAACGGGTTCTCGTAATATCTATCTCCCCGCTGCATCGCATTCCGTATTTGTTGAGAAAAGCATAGATAGCGTCATGGATTTCCTGCCCACCATCAAACTTGACCAGGTTTTCCAAAAAGCTGTCATCCTTTACATACTGTAAATAGTCAATTACTTCTGGATAAGGACGAATCACATCTGCGACATCCAATAAGGCCAGACCCATTTCCGACGTAATATTGTTTGGTACAGATTGAGAAAGGGTGTCTGCTACGCTTATTTCGCCTAGCCACTCCTTCATCTTGTCATTGATCCACGATGAAGCATTCATCCCAGTCATAATCACACCAAAACTCTGTGGGTCAGATAAAATCTTCTTTAATTGCTGGATATCTTCCAGGATAAAATCAAATACATCCGGTCCCGACTTCGTTTGAATGTTACGCTTTAACTCATCGACCGAAGCTTGATTACGCTTAATCAAATCGGCAACGAGTGTCGGATCGTATTCGATCTGCGTTTGATAATCCGCAGCCGTTCTCCTTTGATTGCGGTTATCGGTACTCTGTTCTTTCTCCTCATCTGGTAACAGTTTGATAAAATCTTCCCGCCCTATGATGGTCAGGAGGGCGCCTCTGATGATCGGATCGGATTTTCCCAGGACATCGATGAGCATTGTTCTGCCGCCAGGCGAAGCCAATTGATGCGTGACATCAACAAACAACCTTCCACCAGCTGTACGCATGGGTGCACGGGTCGTTAACAGGAAAAAAGACAATCCCAATGGTTTAATGGCATCGGTCATCATTTGTTGATGCCCGACCGATATATAGACGTGATTTTCCTGATCATTCGCTTCAGGGATTGGGTATAAGTAGTGATTGGCCGACTCTGGACAATATAAAATGTATCATCAACCAAACACCATTCGATGTCCTGCGGGCTGCCGAAATGTTCTTCGAACTTTCTACCTATGTGCTCAAGCTGTAAAATCTGCTCGTCCGTCAGCGTTTGGCTATTCTGCCTCTCAGGCTCAATCTCCTGTTCTTTCGTACCACCATCTTTTAAAGCATAAATAGCCAGTTTCTTGGTCGAAATCATCCTGGTGATAACCTTGCCGTTACGTACTTTATAGTTATCAGCATTCACCAGGCCGGAGACTATAGCCTCACCAAGTCCGAAGCTGGCATCAATAGATAACACTTTCCTATTAGAAGTGACGGGATCGGCAGTAAACAAAATTCCTGCCACTTGCGGGAAGACCATCTTCTGAACAACCACTGACAGGTAGACTTTACGGTGGTCAAAGCCGTTTTGAAGGCGGTAAATTATTGCCCTATCGGTAAATAGCGAGGCCCAGCACTTGCTGATATGCTTTAGGATTGCATCCCTTCCGATAATGTTTAAATACGTATCCTGCTGACCAGCAAAGGAGGCCGTCGGTAAATCCTCGGCAGTTGCGCTGGACCTTACTGCATAGGCAGTTTTTTCATCAAGCCTGGAGAGGTGACGGGCAATCTCTTCAATAATGTCTTGAGGAATGGCTATCCCTTCGATGACCCTGCGAATCTCACCGCTAAGTTTACCGATTTTATCCCGGTCTTCCACCTTTAAAAGCGATAACTGGTCAAGTAATTCGCTAATTGACGACGTTTCCCCAATGATTCTTTTATAGGTTTCAGTAGAAAGACAAAATCCATCCGGTACGTGGATTCCTTGAATTCTGGATAGTTCCCCCAGGTTTGCGCCTTTACCCCCAACAAGCAGGTGTTTTGTATTGTCAATATCCTGAAAACCAAGCGCAAATGAACTCATATTTTTGATGACATCCTTTCCATAATAATACCCCCAACCCCTTAGCAGAAAGGAAAGACTGTGAAACCCTACAGAGTAAGATGTATGGTGTCCGGGGTTAAGCCAATACCGGGCCGTTCGCGAACCGCCCCTACGAAATTTTCCGATTTTGGATTTTGGATTTTCCCATCCCCCTATCCCCCGACCCCAATCCCTACTTTGGTTCGTAGGTGAACCAGACATCCCGGAATTTCAGGGAATAATTCTCACGGATAGCGGCAGCCAGTTGTGGCGGCCAGACATCCGGGCGAATCTCCTCAGTAAAGAAATTGGCTTTGGAAAGAATCAGGCCAAATTCTTTGTTACGCACGCGCTCCAATAAACGCTGGTCATCATACAAACCTTGTTTATTTAAGGCTGCCAGCGTAAAAAGGTCATTATAGGTGGTGGGTTTGCCCGTCAGCACAAAAAACCCGGCCTCGCTGGTCAAAATATAGGGGCTGGGATGATTGGCAGCGTTGGCGATAATCCGGCCTAACGCGGCATCATCTTGCGGTCGGTCGCGTAGCTCTATTTCGTAACGCTGCCCTGGTATTGAAAATACCGCCACTTGACACACCAGCAGACTAATTACTGCCAGAGCCGCAACCCGAAAAATTACCCCATCCCCAATCAGTGTACGAGCCAACAATACCCCAGTAGCCGCACACAAAGCGGCTTCGGTAGGCAAAAAGTGGTTATGGTCGGCCCCCACCACTCCCATCCCCAACAATAGGGGCAAGGAAGCCAGCAGATACCACATAGTTAAAGGCACTTTCGCCAGCCCGCCAATAACCTCCCGCTTCCTGAAGACCCCTATTAGCGAAACTACCACCAGCACCAGAAGTCCGACTGCTAGAACTAACAATATTAGGGTTTCGTCTACAAAAAGAGTCCAGTAGGTCGAAAAGTTATCGGCTTTCCAGGGCAAATTGTGATACTTGAATAGACGGCGATATAGTTCAAAGTTGGTCAGTAAATTCAGTATTCCAAACGGCAAACCTACCGCCAGTGCTAAACCTACCCACCATAAAATAATTCTGCGCCAATTGCGCCAATTTTGTAGTATTATGTAAAGTCCACAGGCGGCAGGGGCAGCGAGGGCAGTTTGTTTGGTGTAAAAAGCCAGCGTCAGGGGAATAATCGCAACAAAAGCGACCCAGCCTGCGGGTTTCCAGGCTACTAAACCCAACCCGATTAATCCCAAAGCCGTCATGAGCATGTCAGCCCGCACCCGACTAGCCCAGATACTTACCGCCGGAAGACTCAGGAATAACAACCCGCCCGCAATGCCCGATAATAATAGAAAAATCAAGCGGCTAAAGCCACTACTTCCTTTTTCCTTTATTCTAAAGCCAGAATCAGCCCAAACCAGCCCAACAATTGCTATCGCCGCTACGATTGCCGCCACCAGCGAAATAGCCCGCCCGGTGGTAAATCCGGCGGTGGGAGCAGTTCCGGCGGGCCATAGCCAATTTACCAGATAATAATAAAGGGGTGGATAGGGGGCACTGATAAACAAATCCGGTTGGAGCGGCACATAAATCGAGCCACCGCTACGGATAATGCTAACCTCATTCAGAATTAATCCCTCAGAGCCGGTTTGAAAATAGGGGTAGGACAACCAGCGATTGGCCTGTTTTATGAAGAAATCAAGGCGGGGCAGAATCGAATAACAAAAGCTAGCAAAAGCCACCGCTATCAAAAACCAGTATGAAGACAGCCAACGGCTACCCAGGGATTTGGGAAGCCGAGTATTCTTTAGTTCAGGTTGAGTTGGATTATTGGTTTGTTCCAGCAATTTTATCTCGGCACGAGCCAGGTTAGCGAGCCAGCCTTGCCAGAATCAACGCGCTAGGCCAGATGGGATTCAATTTCTTTCGCTTCGGTTAGCTTTTCTGCCAGCGCGCGTGGAGTAGTAAGCCGATTCCATTCGCCAGGATATTGTTTTGTAGCGTAATCATATTGACCAATACTCATTTGCCCGTCGAAAGTAACCAGGCGCGCCCTAAAATAATGATTCCCGTAATTCCAGACAACTTCACGGGTTAGAATGTTTCGTTCTTCATCAAGCACGCTATTATCTGAAATCAGTTCATCGCAAAAACGGCGGAGAGCGTTATTTAACAACTTGGCCTGAGTATCTTCAATTGGTTCCGGTTGTAAGTAGTCCAGGGAAAAAGCCACTATATCAGACATCAAAAAAATTCTCCATTTACCACTGCCCGATAATTATATCCGGCGTGACCTCATATTTCAAGTGCTTGCTGTTTTAGCTTTGATTTTTGCTGTTAGCTGTAAATTAACTCGCAAGTGGTCTTTTACCTATCCACCCTCCCAACGCTACCCTGTAGCTCTGTGAGGATTTTATCACGCTAACATAACAATCCAAATTACGAAATAGAAATATTTTTACAATAAATCCGGGGTAAATCTGACATGTTTGTAATCTTCTTCAGCATATTCGCATATTAACCAATTTATAACCTTATTAGCTATTGACGGGTTCAAAAGTCAGGTTAAGATAGAAGTATAAAGCTTGGATTGGCTTACTGCGCTGGATTGCAGATATAGATTTTTCAAACCCCAAAAATTAGCGATGCAGCGAGGAGAAAAGAAAACGCTATGAGCACAGGTAATTTTGTAGACACGGTATTTTTCCGCTACCGCACCGGACACAAAGAAACCAACGCTTTCCTGGCAGTACCCAGCTTCCCCGGTCCCTTACCCGGTATTATTCTTGCCCATGATATTTTCGGGCTGGACGACCAAATTCAAAATCTTGCGGTAGAATTTGCCAAACAGGGCTACACCGTATTAGCCCCTGATTTTTATTCGACCAGAGGGGCGATGGGCGAACGGGGCGACAATGGCCCTGGCCCAACCGCTACCTTTGAGCAACGCCGCAATCTCCGCCGAACTACCCCTGACCAGTGGGCGGTGGCGGATGTTAACAAAGGCTATGAATGGCTGAAAAATGAGGGTTATGCCGACCCTGGACGAATTGGGTTAGTAGGTTTTGGCTTTGGCGGGACGGTAGCAACCCTGGCGGCAGGCCAAACTATGAACTACGCCGCCGCCGTTAACTATTACGGCGATATTATCTATCCCAAATCCCTGATTGGTCGAGCCAAGCCCGCCTCCCCAATAGATTTTGTTGGTTTTATCCAGTGCCCCTATTTGTCTTTCTATGGTGCGCCGGAGGAAGATATAGCATTGCAGGATTTGCGGGCGTTGGAGGCTACCCTTCGTCAGCGCAACGTAACCCACGAGATTAAGACCTATCCCTCCGCTCCAAACGGCTTTTTCAACGATACTCGTCCCGAAGTATTTCGGGCACAAGCTGCCAACGACTCCTGGGGGATTACTACCAAGTTCCTGGCTAAATATCTCAAAGGGGAAAACCAGACCAGTGGCTCCCGCCCGCGCGGCTTGAGTGGAGTACGATAATAACATATCAAATTAAATCTACTGCGCTAAATGAGTAGGAATATAAACTCTTTTAGCGCGGTAGGTTACTTTTTCGCATTACACTACTATAACCTGA
The DNA here is from genome assembly GCA_038207495.1 of Chloroflexia bacterium. Taxonomy (GTDB): domain Bacteria; phylum Chloroflexota; class Chloroflexia; order Chloroheliales; family Chloroheliaceae; genus Chlorohelix. The sequence continues at coordinate 31,595 of JBBQZS010000016.1, read as the reverse complement.
ACATTACAAATTAAATCTAAGAGCCTAAAAATTGGTTCTAAAGTTTAGAGACTAATGCTCAACGTTACAACAATTACCGAGAAAAGTATGCCTAAGCAAATCAAAGTTAATGAATATTGGCGCAGACCTCCCTACTCAAATATTTCTGATCCAAAAACAGTTTTTGTGAATAGTCATATCCGTAATTTATCTGATACATGGTGGTCAGTTTTTGTACAAGGTCGTACTCGTAACTTATTTGGCAAATGGTGGATAGACCTAATCATTTATTCATTTATTATTTTGGTTTCTTTCTGCGTATTTATTCTTTGTGGTATTGGTATAGTTGGGTTTCACATCCTACGTCTTATATTTTTAATGCTAAAATACCTATTTTGGGCGACAGTAAGTGGTATCTCTAAAATTAGAGAATGGAGGCAAACTAAAAAACAACAGGATTTGGGACAGGCCGCATTGTATTATAATCCTCCGCCTCATTATCTAACTCATAATTCAGTGGTTAAGCCTAGAGGGGAAACTTACTACGCGCCTTATCAGCCCAATCATGGAACTGACTCAATTAGAGAAGCACACTGGAGGGCAAATAATACACCTATAGCCATCCCACCCGATTATTATAATTCTAACAATCAAAACTATCCACCACCAAGTTATTATCAAGCCCCTGGTGATAGTTATAACCCTCTTTCCTGGAACTATCCACCACCTACACAGGGGCATTACTATTCAAACCCTACAACAATAGGTATAAGCTATTCCTCAAATGAACCTGATAAAATAGCTAGAGTGGTTTTATTAACTTTTGCATTTTTCTTGACTGTCGTTGCTTTTGTGTTGGGGGCTGGACTTGCTTATTCTATTTCGTCAGCCCTGAAATTAACTCCTTATTTTGCTCTTGGTGGTGGTTTACTTTCAGCCTATTTGTTTTACGGACTGGCTCGAAAAGTAATCTGGAAAATTACCAGCTAAAAAAACAGGGCCAGATAATTTGGTTTGTTCACATCGGGGGACGGTTTATCCCAAAACTCCGGCCCAGGTGGTTGGGGATTCCCATCTTTGTCCGCTAACATACAGCCCAGGAGAAAGCGCACCGCCGCCGCCTCGTACACAATTCCCACGTGGTCAAGCAGCTTACCAACTTTTTTATCTACCTCCAACCAGTAATGTTTAACCTTAGTAGGGGTGCCAACCGGGAATGCTTTGTCCAGAGGCAATTTGCCACTGAGCGGCGTAACCAGGGTATCGCCAGGGCCAAAATTTTCGGGCGGCTGATTTTGGAGGGGTTCGCCGTGTTCCCACATCGGGCCGTGTTCGGGGTTGCGCTCGGCTACCAGCACTTTTATCCGGGTCTGGAGCGACCCACTGACCAAACTCCAGACTTCTTCCAGTGTATCAAAAACCGCCAGAGCCTCGGCTGAGTTCAAACGGTTGAGGGTACTATTTTCGGGAAAACCGGGCGGGTTGCCAAAGGGATAGTTCTGGGGCTGGTCGTTTTCCAGCGAATATATATAATTATCTTCGTTCAGCGGCAAAAGGTCGCGCACTGCCGGCATATTCTGGCCTAACTCCTGGAACAAGTCAATCGGGTTTTTCTGCCGGATAAGATTTATAAGACCACCAATTTTAGTAAAGGGGTTAGGGTCTTCCCGGATACGTAGCAAGGCCAGCATTGCCCTCCCCGCATCAAGCGGAATCCCAATTTTGGTACTATCGCCACCTTCTACGGCGTAATAGGCCGAAATCGCTCCCCGGTGCGGCGTGGACAGGGTAAAAAAGCGGGCTACATCCTGAGTATAACCCGGCCCCTGAATGTAAGCCCGCGCCACCAGCCCGCCCATGCTGTGGGCAATAATATCCACCTTGCTGTAATCCACCTTTGGCCCGCTATAACTCTTGCCAAAAGGGTTAAAACCTCCCCCCGGCACACCCATATTCCCGGCTTTATTTAGCACGCCACGCTGCCCTCGACCCTTAATGTCAGCAATAAGCCGCCCAAGTTGCTCCCCACTCTCGGTAATTTCCCGCCGCCAATCATAAGGGAAAGTGAACAGTGAAACGCCATCCACATAACCCAGGCGGCGCAAAGCATCAAGCTGATTATCGTAAACATGGATAAGTGGGTCAATTTTGCCTTTGGGAGCAAGGGCGGGCAACCAGCAGCCCAGAATCCCCGGCACTATCACAACAGGGCGCACGCCATCCTGTAAAAATTCTGCCATTTTTATGCCTCAGTATTTTTATTTTTCAAGTGGGATAAGCCGGTAGCGCATAAATAATTCGCTATCATTATTATAAATCGAAAGTAGCTGCAATTTCACGATCTTATCAAGCGGTAGGCCGCGCCCCGGCCCCATTACCATCGAGAGATTATCGCTACCAGCTACAATTTTGGGAGCCAATGTCCAGAACAATTCGTCCGCCAAACCCTGTTCTATGAGGTTATAGTTTAAAGTTGGCCCGCCCTCCACCAGCAACCGCCGTACCCCCAGCTTCTGGTAAAAGATTTCCAGCATTTGCTTCAGGTCGGGCTGGCCTTTAGCATCAACCTCAAGCCGAAAGACCTGAGCCCGTTCCGCCAGAATTTTTTCCTGCTCCATGCTGGCTTTTGGGCCAAGAAACACCACCCGCAAATCCCGTCCGGCTTGCCAGAACTTTTTAGTCAGGGGTAAATTCCCGTCATTGCTGACCACACAGGCAAGCGGTTGGGGGTTATTGGGAAAGTAATGGGCGCGTTCCTCCGCCAGCCAGGGCTTGACGGCGGGTAAAAATTCATCCCTACGAAAGGTTGCCGCCCCGCACATTACCGCCTCCGAAGCAGCCCGCAGCCGATACATGAACTCACGGTCTAAATCCGAGCCTAGCCCGGTGGCGTTTTCGGCGATAGTGGTCGCCTTCCCATCCACGCTACTGACCATATTAAAATAAAGATAGGGGCGACGTTGCCCATCCTCCATCTCTACCCCATTCAGCGGGAAAGCCAGTTCCGGGGTAGTGTAGACCTCGGTTGGCGAAAGGTTGGGGCTAGTCGGGTCGGGCATCGCAAAATAGAGTCTTTGCATCTAATCTCAATTCGTTTAATTCTTGCCAAAGAGGTCACAGGGGTTCACGAAGGTACCCAGAGGTTTTTATTGTATATTCCTTTTGTTCTCTGGGCCTTTGTGGTGAATAATTTAAACACCTGAACCAAACCTTATGCCTGAGACGTGAAAGGAAGCTCTTCAAGCAGGCCAAGAGTTAGTTTACCGAGCATCGCAAGGCTGGCATCGTCCATCGGGGGGTTGTTGAGGCCCGCCCGTGAGTCGCGGTAGTAGCGTTGCAGGGGTGACTCGTTCATCATCCCTGCCGCTCCCACAATCCGCAGAGCCATGTCCACCGCCTCAATCGCCTTATTTGTCGCCAGGTTTTTAGCCACCCCCACCAGAGCTTGCAACTTCACGGGCGAAACTTCCGAACGGCGTTCGTCCACCAGGTCGGCGGTAGCAAAAAGAGTATTCTCGGCAGAGAGCAGAGCCAGTTCCATTCTCCCGGCCTTTTCCTGCACATGGGGCAGTTCGGCGATTGAGCCGGAAAGCGAGTTGGGTTTGCGCTCGTTGGCGTAGCGGTTGGCGTATTTGGCGGCAGCCCGCCCGATTCCAAAATAAATCCCGGCAATCGGTAAGGCCCAGGCCGCATTACAGGCGGCTTGCTCCGGTGAACTTTTGGAATTTGGCCCTAGATAAGCCTCTTGCCCAACCTCGATATTTTCCAGAATCAGGTCGTGGCTGGCGGTGAGGCGCATCATCAGCGAATCCCAGGTTGGAACAATCCGTAGGCCGGGAGTGTCGCGAGTCAGGAGGAAATTCCCAACTTCGGGCTTTTCTGCACCAAGCCGATAAACCGCCGTTGTCACGGTTATATAGTACAGTACAGGTGAGCCAGTGGTAAAAGTTTTGCGCCCGCTAATCCGCCAACCGCCCCCCGGCAACTCATCGGCTCTGGTGGTGGGCAAACCGCCCCGACTGGGACTACCAGTAGCGGGTTCGGAAGCGGAGTTGTTGAGCAAATAACCCTTTTCTACCACCCCATTGATTACTTCCAAAAGTTGGGAGCGCGGCCAGTTACCCAGTTCAATCGCCCGCCCAAGTTGGGCAATGTGCATACTGACCACCAGGGAGGTACTGCCACAGCCCTCGCCCAGCCGCGCCATCGCCCTCACCAATTCGCCCATAGTCGCGCCCATCCCGCCCAGTTCGGCTGGGATGCCCGCCGTATGAAATCCGCTTGCCCGCAAATCGTCATAATTCTCATAGGGAAAGGTGCCAGCCCGTTCGTGCTTCCCGGCCCGTTCGCCAAATTTGTCGGCCAGTTCCGCCGCAATCGCTATTAATTTTCGTCCGCGTTCCGTTTCTATCATTTACTGCTCTCATTCTAAACAGTTGTCGGTTATCGGTTGTCAGTTGTCGGTAAAAAGGTCAATTCTCGCTACAACTTTAGCACAAGGCAGGGACTTATCGCAACAATTTAGAATTTCCCATTCGAGTAAGTTTGTGCTATTCTTAATTAGCCAATATCAGGAATTTAAATCGCAGAAAGATATTTATGAGCTTAGACCACTCTTCGCAATTGCTTGGGAAATTTCGTTATGCATTAATGGATATGGACGGGGTATTATATCGGGGCAATCAGGCGATGCCGGGGCTGCTGGAATTTTTTGCCTTTCTGGACGAAAATAATATAAAGTTTTTCCTGCTGACCAATAATGCCACCATGACCTCCGAAGATTACCATCAGAAATTGCTGAAGATGGGGCTGGATGTGCCCGCCGAATTGATTATTACCAGTCCAGCCGCCACCCGAATGTATCTGGAAAAAGTTGCGCCAGAAGGGGCGGGAGTTTATGTAGTGGGTATGGCGGCCTTGCGCAAAACTCTCTTTGGCGAAAACGAACAAGGTGGGCTATTTTACCCCGATGATAAAAGTGCCCGGTTTGTGGTGCAAGGAGCGGATTTCAATCTGGTCTACGAATCGGTAAAGCGGGCAACCCTCTTAATTCGGGGCGGAGCCCAATATATTGCCACCAATGTTGACCCGGTTTTCCCTTCCGAAGAGGGCTTGATACCCGGTTCAGGAAGCATCAGTGCTTTGTTGCAAACCGCTACGAGCCAAAAACCGATAGTGATGGGCAAGCCCGAACCTATTATGTACGAACTGGCGTTGGAGAAATTGGGCGCAAGCCGCGAAGAAACGGTTATGATTGGTGATAACCTGATAACTGATATTGATGGGGCGGTACGGCTGGGCATCCCCACTATCCTGACTTTGAGCGGGGTTACTTCTGCCGAGGAATATGCCCGCAGCAGTATCAGGGCTGATTTGGATTTTGAAGGTCTACCCGAATTAATTGAAGCGTGGCAGCAGGTTCTTTAAAGAAAAGTCAAGTCTTTACTATTTTTTTGAGAAGGGAAAAGAGAGTTAATGGAAAAGCAGGTCATCAAGACGGATAAAGCTCCGGCGGCGATTGGGCCTTACAGCCAGGCTATCCAGGTTGGAAATATGGTTTTTACCAGTGGGCAAGTGCCGATTGACCCCGCTACCGGGGAGATTGTCGGCTGGGATATTAAAGACCAGACCAAACAGGTTATGAGCAATATTACCAATTTACTGGCGGCGGCGGGTCTGACCCTGAGCGATGTAGTTAAAACCACCGTTTTCTTGCGCCATATGAGCGATTTTGCCGAAATGAACGAGATTTACGCCGAGCATTTTAACGTAAATCCACCCGCCCGCAGCACGGTTGAGGTGGGTCGTTTACCCAAAGATGCTTTAATTGAAATAGAGACGATTAGTTTTATCAGTGGAAAATAAAGTTTCAGGCGAGTTTCAGTTCGATTACGAGAACGAAGCGACCATCGAGGGACGCGGTACGGGCGACCCCACCAAAAAGGATTTAGCCGCTATCCGGCTTAATCGCTGCCTGAAAGCTTTTGCCGGACTGAAGCCGATGACTAAAGTTTTAGAAGTTGGTTGCGGGGCAGGGCGACAGGCCCGTACCCTCAAAAAGCTGCGCCCGGAATTGCTGGTTTCGGGCTGCGACCTGAGCCAACGCGCCATTGATGAGGCCAAAAGCTACAAGGATGGGGTTGATTATAAAGTTTCGGATGCCGGAAGTTTGCCCTACCCTGACGGCACTTTTGATGCGGTCATGCTATTTGATGTTTTGGAACATGTGCCGGACGTGGCGGCGGTGGTCAAGGAAATTGTGCGGGTGCTGAAGCCAAACGGGATTTTTCATGGCTTTATCCCGATTGAAGGCCAGCCACAAACCCTGTTCTATCGTTTTCGGGAGAGTAAAAAGCTGCCGATTGCCACCTGGAAGCGGGAGCGCATCGGGCATATCCAGCAGCTTACCGATGAAGGGGTTATTCAGCTTTTCGCCGAGTGCGGCCTGAAAACCACCAATAAAAGTTACAGTTTCCACCTGATGGGGCAAATTCTGGATATTGCCGACTACTGGAAGCGTGACCGTCTAGCCCAACCCAAACTCCCAATCTGGCGCAAGAAGCCGATTGAACTCACCGCTCGCCTGATTATGTTCCCCACCTGGAGATTGGCCTTTTACGAGGATAACTGGCGCAAAGGCTCCAAACGTGCCACTGGTCTCCACCTTACCTGTAAGAAGTTCTAACCTAAGCACTCAACACTTAGAGACCGTAAAATCCTCAACCCAAACTTTTACTACTAAAATCATCTTCAAAGCGAAAGTCCTAATTTTGTAACTTGTTTAAGGAAAACTTAGTGCCGGGGTGGGGTTGAATTCTTTAGGTGTGGATAAGGTTCAGGACAGCCACAAGGACTGTCACTACGACTTTGGACTATTGCCCGAATAGGCGGAAGCGATTTATCTTGAACTGGAAATAGAGGAAACAACCCACGCAGAAGCCCAGCAGAGCCACGCTCGCCGCCACCGCTACCATTAAAGACAACACCCAGCCCACAATCGGGGCGTTGAGGATAAAAGCGATTTGCGCCCCACCCAGTAACACCGTAGCGATGCTGTTGTTAAAGCGTTGCAAGCGGCGGTCTTCCAGAGGTGCGCCGGGAATTTGTCTAGCAAATAAACGCTTGCCAGTCTGGAAAATCAGGCTGCCTCGCTGCCCGAACAGGGTCGCCGGGAGCAAAACCGCAAATAAAAGAGTGGTAATCAGGGGTTGCTGAATAACCAGAGCCAGGGTAATACCAAGCACTAGCGTCCAACGGTTTAGTTTTACAATTGGGAGGGGAATATCCTTGCAATCAGAGGATTCCAGAGTTTGAGCAGTCATTTCCAGAGCCTTTCTAATATAGAGTAGTTTTATCAGGTTAGTCATATTCTACTCTGCTGGCTTAGTTGAGTCAAGAGGGTTACTTACTTAAATAAGCAACATTGTCAGGTATCTGCCAAAAAGCCTGATAACGTATTTTTAACAGGCTATTTACCCTCTCTCACTTCCTTTTTTACTTACCAGGAATAAGCTGAATTGATGAAAGAAGCAAGGTTAGGGTGAAAGCAGAAGCCTTAAATTTGAGTTTACCCCGATAAGATTTTAATCGAATTAGCCAAAAGAGGAGTTGCAGAAATGATTGGCAAACAACAACGACCTATTGAGTTATGGTTTATGTTTAGCTGTATGTTATTTTTGGGTCTGGGTGGTATAGCGGGGGGCATAGGGTTGATGGCTGACCCTAGCGGTAAAACTATGGATGTTTCGAGCAGCTACTTGAAAGGCTTACCGATTTCGGACTTTTTTGTAGCGGGGCTATTTTTATTTATCGTAATGGGTATTTTGCCCCTAACCTCACTTTATGCCCTCTGGAAACAACCGCATTGGAAATTATTAACCAGATATACCACCTGGACTCACGAGGATGCCGCCTGGGGTCTGGCCCTAATTGTCAGTCTTTTGCTGTTAGGCTGGATGACTATGGAAATAAGTATTATGGGATTAATAGCCTCGATGCAGTATCTTTTGATCGCTTTGGGATTGGCAATGTTGGGCTTAGTCTTACTTCCGAGGGTACGTCGTTTTTATGCGAATCGCTAACCAAAAATGGTTGTATAATAGCTATTATTAACCCTGGTAGCTAACAGCTAAAATATAAGGAGATGTGCTATGTTTGAGGAGCGACTGGCCTACTTACAGGATATTTATCGGATTACGGGCCGAAAGTTCGGCTATTTTATGCTGGAAGTAGCTAAAGGGACGCTGGCAAAGAAACGGGTCGCGCCCAGCTCCTCAAGCAGCATCTGGAATCTGGAATACGCCTCCGATTTTCCCAAAGGTCGTAAACTCTACGATTTAGCCAAACGCAAAGCCTGGAATCCCGAAACTGATATAGACTGGACTTTACACCTCCCAGCTGACCAGCCCTTTACCCAGGACGAATATTGGAGTGCCGCCCAGATGGGCCTAACCGCCGTTTTGAGCGAAGAAGAACGGCTGGAACTTAGCCGCCGGGAAATAGCCTGGATTGTCAGCCAACTATTGCATGGGGAGCAGGGGTCACTACTAATTTGCGCCCAACTTGTCAACATGCGCCCCGATATGGACGGCAAGCTCTTTCTCGCCAGTCAGGTGATGGACGAAGCCCGCCATGTGGAGGTTTTCACCCGCTACCTCGAACGACTGGAGCTTTTCCAGCCTGATATAAATATCAAATTTATCATTGACAGCTTATTGGGCACTTCCAACTGGCACAAAAAAGCCATCGGTATGCTGGTACTGGTAGAAGGTTACGCGATGGGAGCCTTTAGCTATGCCAAACGCTTCTGTCAGGACCCCTGTCTGGTAAGTATTTTGGAACTGGTGATGCAGGACGAGGGGCGGCACGTTGGTTTTGGGATTGATAGCATCGCCGAAGAAGTCAGCCAATTAAGCGAAGCGGAGAAGAACGACTTAGAGGATTACGCCTTTAGTCTGTGCCGCACCCTGTTTTTCGGGCGGGAGCGTGGCGGTTTCCGCAGTCAGGTAGAAATGTACTGGCAGATGTCAAAAGGGCGCACCGGAATGAACTTTGCCGACTTTGAACATGAGGCCGTTACTAACCGGGCCATGCACGATTTTCAGTTTGATGTATTTCACAACCACCTGATGGCAAACCTCAAGCGATTGGGTCTATTGAGTGAGCGGGTGCAGGGGGAATACCGGGGGCTGGGTTTGGAGGTTTAACACTTATTACTAGCTCTTTTGCCCTGACCTGTTATCAAGGACTTCTCGGACTTTGGCGGTAAGACTTGCCTGAGTAAAAGGTTTCTGGATAAAGGCGGTATTCCGGTCTAAAACTCCGTGATGGACTATCGCCGTATCGGTATAGCCGGACATAAACAACACGCGTAAATCGGGGCGCACCAGAGTAAGCTGTTCCGCCAGGTCGCGCCCACTTAAATCTGGCATAACCACATCCGTCAGCAATAAATCAAATTCCCCTTGAGTTTCCTGGTATTTAAGCAATGCCTTTGCGCCGTTAGCTGCTTCCAAAACTTCATAACCCGCCCGCCTTAATATCTTGCTAGTCATACGACGCACCATCTCATCATCTTCCACCAGCAAAATTGTTTCTTTGCCACTTTGTACCGGTTGCGGCAAACTCGTATTTTTTGATGGTTTAAGCTGTCCAACTACAATTGGTAGATATATCTTAAAGGTTGTACCCTGTTCCGGCTCGCTATAAACCCAGATTGTGCCGCCACTTTGCTTAACAATCCCATAAACCATCGATAAACCCAGGCCAGTACCCTTACCCTGCTCTTTGGTGGTGAAGAATGGCTCAAATATGCGGGCCTCGGTTTCGCTATCCATTCCTTTCCCGCTATCACTTACCGCTAATAAAACATAGGAACCGGACACAACGCTTATATGCTGACTGGCATAGGTTTCATCCAGTTCCACATTGCGGGTTTCAATAATTAACTTACCACCATTTGGCATAGCATCGCGGGAATTTACCACGAGGTTTAAGATTACCTGCTCGATTTGACCTGGATCGGTTTCCACTAAATGTAATTCAGGTTGTAGCACGGTATAAAGATTAATGTTTTCAGGGATGAGCCTTCGTAACATCCGATTCATCTCGGAGACAATCAGATTTAAGTCCAGCACTTTTGGCTGCATAATCTGTTTGCGGCTGAAAGCCAATAGTTGCCTGGTTAGAGCCGCCGCCCGTTCTGAGGCTTTTTTAATTTCTAGCACATCTTCACGCAGCGGGCCTTCCTCACCCACACTGGCTAATAAAAACTCGGTATAACCACTGATAGTAGTTAGCAGATTATTAAAATCGTGGGCAACTCCTCCAGCTAAAGTGCCGATAGCTTCCATTCGCATCGAATGACGCAAACGCTCCTCACTCTGGCGCAAGGCGGCCTCGGCCTGTTTGCGCTCGGTAATATCCACCAAGGTAGAAATGAGAAAAGGTTCTCCATCTAACAACAAAACTTCTCCTGACATCAGGCCAATGAGAATATTGCCTGCTTTGGAACGTAAACTTACTTCAAGGTCGCGAACCGAGCCAAGAGCCTGCAAAGTTGCGATGAATTTGTTTCTATCCTCTTTATCAACCCAGATATTCAACTCCTCGCCAGTATGCCCAATAACTTCCTCTCGTTGAAAACCCATCCCCTGCAAAAAAGTATTATTTACATCCACAAAACGGCTATTTTTGTCAGAGATAGTCATGGCTGAAGGGGCATAATGAAAGGCTTTGGAAAAACGTTCTTCGCTTTGCTCAAGGGCTTTTTGGGCTTTCTTTTGGGCAGTAATATCAACGGGAGCCGCCAGTATTGCCGATACTCCTTCATATTCAATCAGGCTATTATTGGAATAGGCCCAGCGAATTTCGCCACTTTTAGTTGTAAGGGTAAATTCACTGGCCTTAATCACCCGGTCTGCACCTATCCTGGGGAGAATTGAGGCTTTAAATTCTTCTACCGAACCAGAGGATAGAATATCCCAGATAACCATTTCGTACAATTCGCTGACGGAATATCCGGTTAAAAGCTCGGAAGCGCGATTAGCATAAAGGCACTTATTCTCATATATAATAAAAACAGCACTGGTTAAAGTTTCAGCCAATTGGCGAAAGCGTTGCTCACTCTGGCGTAAAGCTTTTTCCGCATTCTTCATGGCGGTAATCTTAACCATTATTACCCCAATCCCTCTGGCTTCTTGTCCGAGTAATCCTACTGGATAGAAACTGCCCAGCCAATGATCTTGGAAGGTTTTGGCATTGGGAGAACTGGCACTGAATTCCACACCAGTCAAATATTTGCCAGACTGGAGCACCTGACGAAGGGTTGCTCCTAATGTCTGCTCGGCCAGTGGAACAATATCACTCATAGCCCGCCCAATATGTTGCTCCACTGTAAGGCCATTCAGTTCTGCCATAGCCTGGTTTACTTTTAAGTAATTTAAATCTTTATCCAGGTAGGCAATACCAACCGGGGCTGCTTCCAAAAACGAATCGAACATTAGCATAGTTTCATCTCTGGCCTGCAAGGCGGCTTTTACTTCCCGGTGAAGTTGAGCATTCTCCGTTACTAAAGCCATTTGTCGGGCAAGTCCTTGGACCAGAGGTAAGTCAGCTTCAGTGTATTTTCGCTCAGAATTTATATTTAACAGTACAATCAAACCTAGCGGTTGCTCTCTTATTACTATCAGGGGGGCTAAAATTACCGAGTTAACACCAAGTCTGTTTAGTTCTTCCGAGCTTTGAAAAACCGATTCCAGCATTGGGAAATCAGGAGCAAAAGCTAACAAGGGCTGCCCATTTTTCAAAGTTGGTAATTTGAAGCTAAGATTGGCAAAATCCAGAGATGCAGTCTGAAACAATAGAGAGGCTAAGGTTCTTGTGTCGTCGTCTGAAAAGGCGGAGGCGGCAAGGTATAGCTTCCCATCCGATTTCAGGATAAAAGTCAGGGAGCAATCGGCTAAAGCTGGTACTGTAAGGGCAGTAACTCTGGTCAGGCTGGTTTCAAAATCCAGGGAGGAGGTTAAAATAGCACTGGCTTCGAATAGAAAAGCCAGTTTCTTACTTGCTATTTCATAAATCTGAAATTCAGATACACTCGCTTCAGGTTTCAGACTACCAACCAGACTTTCGCCTGGGAATTTTTGTTCAGAACTGTTCAGCATACTATTATCTTGGCCCATGCAAGAAATACTTTGTATGAAAGGTATAGTTTGACTTTAGGTTTATGTCCAGGATAAGTAAAAGTCTGAGAATTATAGCAGAAAATTTGGTAGTTAGCCCATTTCGACTAAAAAAATTATCCCCTCCTTGTTTTGTAGGATAGCATATTCTTAAGGAAACTGGAATATCACATTTCAATAATGCACCCAATTCTGTCGGGCAGTTGCAAAGGAAGGAATGGACATACAGGGAGTAAATCAAGCTTCTTGCGTATAATATAGCCCTGCCTGCTAGTTGCTAAGGTAGACATATATTGCCATAAAAAGTATAATATTAAGGATATACATTTTTGCCAGGAGGTTAATTTGTTGTCGCCTCCCGGCATTTTTCATTAATAGACGCCTTCCAGATAAGCGCGGGAAGCGAAGGGTTGCCAAATTTTGTACGGCAGAAAGTGAGCTTATTTTAAGATGTCAAGAGTAGTAGATTTAGATATAACTTGCCCCCGTTGCGGCACAGCCTTTTCCGCCCAGGGACATACCCTGGTGGACTCTGGCGACGAAGCTGATACTGAAGTATTTTATGAATTACAGCAAGGAAGTATAAATATTGCCCGTTGCCCGAATTGTAGTGCCAGTGGGTTGATTCCTATTCCAGTTATTTTGCATCATCCCGAAGGGGAACTTTTGTTAGCCTTTGTGCCAGGAGCAGAACAAATGGCGGAAGAACAAGTTAATAGCGTGGTTGGGCCTATGTTAGAGGGTTTTATTAACTCTGTACCACCGAAAAATCAGGCTGAATATCTTTTTGAACCAATTGTCACCGATGACCCAATGGCTCTAGTAATGGCGGCACGTGGCGAAAATCTGGGCGATAACTACGAAGAAGGTGGCGAAGGCGATGAGTTCGGCGAGTTTGAAGATGATGAAGATGAACTATCACCAGAGGAAATGCAACAAATCCAGGTACGCCAGGAACTTTTGCAAAAACTTTTATCGCATGGTGGGGCGATGGATAGCCTGATACGCATCGGGATTTTGCGCGAGAACAAGGATATTGTAGACGACATGCTCTCCCAGCTTATTGGCATTGTCACGGACCAGGCCCAAACTATTCAACCAGAAGCCGTGTCAGTTTTGAACAAAATTATGAACGAAGTTGAGGTTTTCCGGGCCTCCAATTAAGCCTGTAAATACAAATAATTGAATCTATTTGTAGGGACAACCCTTGTGGTTGTCCTTATTAATTTGGGCAGACACAATGGTCAGCCCCTACATTTTTTACCGGCCCCTAACCCCTATAAAAATAAAACGGCTCTCAGTATATCGAGAGCCGCTTGCACTTGTAGTAGTAGTATCGAGGAGATGGGAAAACTTTTCTAACTTAAGGTCATATAAAGTTGAGAGTTCGGGCAATATTTAAGTTTTTGCCTAAATTCTTTCCGACAACCGACAACTGGTTAATTGTAAACCGGAACTTGAGGATTGGGGGATATAACCTCGCCTGTTTCCTCAACCCGCAACTTAATATTATTCTCGCGAGCTATTAAAAGGCTATGGGCTCTTTCGGCCTCAGTATCCCCTAAATTAGACCAACTTGGTACGGTAATGTTGCCATTACGGCTGAACTGGCAAAGTTGAATATAGTAGTGAAATTTATTTTCGTAGGATAGCTCGATTGGCTCACGGCTCTTTGCTGATGGTTCTGCTATTGCGGCATCAAAAGCCATATTCAGGTTACGCTTACCATAAAGTTTGGTTATGGCAAAAATCACTGCACCACTCAATCCTACTATTAACGCTATTATTACAGGCTCAAACATAGTGTATTTACTCCTTAATAACCCTTTTTAAACTTCTAACTCAGGGTCATCATTGACTTCCTTGTTAACTTTATCACTAACTTTGAGGGACGGCAATAAGCCTTATGGCCTAGATTCAATAGAATTAAGCTATCAGTAGAATAGAAAGCAGGTATTAAACTGGGGTGAGGCTAGCTTCTGGTCAGGCGAGAAGCGGCGGCTTTGTCCATAAACCAGACCAATTTACCACTATGAGGCTTGATTAGTTGGCTAGGCAAAGTTTGAGGCTGATATTCGCCTTCAAGTGCCCGTTGCAAATTCTCGGCCTTATCTTCGCCTGTGACCAGGAACCAGACCTGGGCAGCCCGATTGATAGTTGGCGCGGTAAGTGTAATTCGGTAAGCATCAAATTTGGGTACAAAGTTGGCGGTTACGGGGCGACCACGTTCCTGTAAGGCGGCAGTGCCTGGAAAAAGTGAGGCGGTATGACCATCCGGCCCCATCCCAAGCAACACCAAATCAAAACTGGGGAAATTTTCAGGGCTAGGGCCATCGCCCGATTCAAGTTCAAAAAACTCCTGAAGTTGGGTAGCATAGAGACTGGCAGCTTTTTCCGGGTCAGGGTTTTCGCCTTCCATCCGAAAAACGTTAGCAAAAGGAATCGAAACCTTATCCAGCAAGCTTTCCCGTACCATCCAATAGTTGCTATCTTCATGTTCAGGCGGTACGCACCGCTCATCACCAAAAAACAGATAGGTGTTAAGCCAGTCTATATTCTCGCGGGCGGGCGATTGCGCCAGAAGATTATACAGGTTACGGGGCGTGTTGCCACCCGAAAGAGCCAGAGTAAATCGCTCCTTTTGGGCCACACATTCCTTGTTATACTCTACCAGCCGTTTGGCTGCCTCGCGGCTCAGATCGTCTGGATTATCAAGAATTACCAGTTCAACATTAGAATTTGATTGCGGATGCATTTTCCCTCTTAATTACCCATGAACTTACTGGCAATAGCTAACGACCCTTCATAAAGCAGGTCGTGGTCAACTATCCCAAGCTCTTCATACAGTAAATCGGCGGTATCACGCAGGGGCAGGATGTTAGTTTGAACTGAAATAGTCTCGCCGTTAATCACTACGGTGCTGGTAGTATGTTCGAAATCCTCTGTAAGGGCCAGGGTCATAACCCCATCCCGACTTTCACTGGGAAGGGAGGAATGAATTGTAACGGCTGTAACGCCACCGATTTCATCTTTGCGTTTATTATGCCCATGAAGCTCCACGTTAAGGGGTTGTCCTTCGCGGTCAAGAATCAAGCTTGCATTTTGACCCCGCATTTTGACACTGAATACCGGCTTCCAACCCAACAATTTGGCGAGCCAGCCAACCAACAAAAAAGCCTCCGAGAAATTGGCAATTTCAGTGTCGTGAGGCGTTTCGTATTCAATTTCCAGGCGGTCAATATGGTGAATAAAAGCCATCGTGGCGGGGCGGTCAAATATATGAGCAATTGAACTTCGCCAGGGGGTTAGCCTTGCCCAGCCGAGGTCACTGAAGCGGGTAATATTACGCTGGCTACGCGCCAATTCCGCCAACCTTTGGAAGCTGTCAAGCGGCTTGTCAAAATTTCGAGAGTCAATAATCAGACGGTCAGCGGTTTCAATCAGGCGGGTGAAAAGGGGCCCATCCAGCTTGGGAGTTCCCATCCACCACAGTACAATCGGCAAATCCGGCACAATTAGCGGGAGAACCATACTACCCATGCGTTCAGCCGCTGCCCCTTTTCCCTCGATAGTTATTTGCTCACAGCAGACCTTCCGCCCCTTGTCCGGAATCTGACAATGAGCCGAAATCCAGGCGTTAAAGGCTTCCTCTTTTTCTTCCGGCTTTGCCAACAAAACCAGAGCGCGCGAAGGAAAAGCCCAGGTCAGGCGGGCGATAGTGGTAGTGGCATAATTGAGTTCCTCGTCACTATCGGTAAAGATAATCAGGTTGAGAACGCAGGTGCGCATAACCGGCGGCTCGCCCTCCCCATCGGCCCGTTTCCCGGCAGATTGCCAGAGGGCCGTAATGCCTTTTTCGATATCAGCCAGTGGGATAGAACGCGCCTCACCCCGCTCGATAAGCTGTTCGTAAGGGTCAATTCCCCCCAGGGTGCCAGTACCCAGGCCGTTTCTTATATTTTTATCTGGTGCTTTTTTAGCCATTTATATCTAAGCCTTTCCAAAAATCTACAACGCTTACTTGTACTGGGTCATTTTATCCAATTTCCTCTGAAAATCAGCAATTATGAAGTCATCGAATTCTTTAGATTTGACAATTCTATCAGTAGAAAGTTCTTTTCCCTTAGAGTAGGTATAAAACATTTGTTCTATATAGCCTATACAGGCATCTATTATTTCTGGAGAAATAAATTCAGTCTTTATCGTAGCGACTTCATCAGAAGTGTAAACAACTTTGCCTAAAATAGTAAGAGTCAAATACATTGCAATCTGAAATCTTAAATTTTTCTTAACATCTGACTCACTACTAGATAATTTGACATGCTTTTCTACAAAACGCATTAAATTGGTACAAGTTAAATACAAATCTATCGGGTAATCATTATTAAATATATTGTCATATTCTTTGTCAATTAATGAAGTTGGTCGTCCTTTTGAGTCGTTTGGTCGCTTTAACAATATTGCGATAACCGCTTGAGCGAGATATGGTATAGTGATTATTCGATCTCTTTTTTTACCAAGTTTCTTATAATAATTCTTTTTTCTATCATAATAAAAATTTTTCGTAAGAAAGTAAGAATCAATATCTCTTTGAACTTTATCAAAGGCTTTTAAAGAAATAGAAGAAATGGATGTTTGCCTATTTGTTGCTCTAATAATCGACTCTCTGCTATTTATATCCTCCGTTACAATGATTTTAACTAGCAAAGATCTCGCATCTGTTATGTCAGGTTTATCGTTAAAAAAATGATATATTTCCTCGGAAGTTTGTAGACCATTAACTATTTGGGGATCTTTTAAAGTCAATATTTTGTTATTATCAAATTTACCCTTGGAAGCAATCACAGTAATACCATTATTTAGCCACCAGAAATCTTCAACAGTTTCACTTTCTAGGGTTTTACTTATTTCTTTGTTTACATCTACCCCTTCTTGATGGCCTCTTACATTAGAATCAAAAATGTTTTGGCGTTTATTACCATTTTCATCTGTAATGAATTTATAATAATCTTTAAGGGTAACAAGTCCTACGTATGCATCACCTCTATTATTTCGATTAGGCGAACTGGCAGTATCAACCATTCTTAGCTGAATGGTATCTTGAGGAACTTTTCTTGATAATTCTAAAATTTCTTTTGCTCCAAAGAAATCAACAACTACTTCACAATCAGAAAATAATTTAAGCACCTCAGCCCTTAATTTGTCAGCTTGACTGATAACATTTGGATGCACACTTTCTGCATCTCCTAATGTAGCATACGTATACCTTATTCTTAATTTAGGGAATTCAGGTGAAAGGGTAAGATAAGCTTTTTTAAAGCAACCTATATTTCTTAATAAATCTGAATTATATTGTTTGGAAAATTGCTCTAAATCATTATCGAGGATCAATAAATCTGATGTAGTTCTATCAAATTTAAGAAATACATCTTCTTTAAATTTCTCTACCATCTTGGTTTGTATAATAAATAGTTCGATGATGCTATTTGCACCGAATCCCATTATCTCAGAATCTTCTGCGATTAAGTTTTCATTTACAAAAGTATAGATACAATCAATGCCTCCATCCCCACCCGCACCTACTAATCCATACTCAAGTTCTTCATAGGAAAGGTCATAATTTTTCAAAAGTTGTTCAGCCACATAGATTTCAAAAAAATCATTATCAGAAATATTTGGTAAATGATTAACCTTGTTAGCTTGAATTATTGATTTTAGTACGGCTTTATCATTAGTTGCCATTATAAAGCTTTCATTATAACTAACTAAGATTTCTAACCCAAAATTATTGTCTGCCCTAGAAATCTTAGTTAGTAATCAAATCCTTGTTAAAGTCTGCGCCACTGTCGGCCATCTTTTTCGATAAACTCGTCGGCCTCTTTTGGCCCCCAGGTTCCGGCTTCGTAGTTGGGTAACTTGGGCGGCATGGTGTACTTCCAACCATCGGTGATAGAGTTGATAATCGTCCAGGCTTGCTCTACCTCATCACGGCGGGCAAACAGCGTCCCATCACCCAATAAGGCATCCAGCAACAGCCGCTCATAGGCATCGGCAGCCTGTACCCCAAAACTTTGCCCAAAGCGGAAATCCATTGTCACCGGGCGAATCTGGGTGGTGGGGCCGGGAACTTTTGCCCCAAAGCGCATCGAAATACCATCGTTGGGTTGAATTTGCAAAGTCAATACGCTGGGCTCAACCGTAGCTTGCGGGAAAAGCATATGCGGGGCGCGTTTGAAAACCAGTGAAACCTCGGTGGTGCGTTTGGGTAGTCGCTTTCCGGTTCGCAGGTATATCGGTACACCCGCCCACCGCCAGTTATCTACAAACAGCTTGATTGCCACATAGGTATCAGTTATGGAATTGGGGTCAACTCTTTCTTCCTGCCGATAGCCCGGAACTGCCTCACCCAGCACTGTACCGGGGCCGTATTGTCCGCGAATCGTGCGTTGTACTACTTCATCAGTATCCAATGGAGCAATCGCTCGCAGAACCTTAACTTTTTCGTCACGTACCGAGTTGGCATCAAAGTTAACGGGTGGCTCCATACACACCAGACTAAGGAGCTGCATCATATGGTTTTGCACCATATCGCGAATAGTGCCGCTGGCTTCGTAATAAGGCCCGCGCCCTTCTACCCCCAACTCCTCCGCTACCGCCAACTGGATATGGTCAACATAGCGATGGTTCCAGAGTGGTTCAAAAATGCTATTAGCGAAACGGAAAACCAAAATATTCTGGACGGTCTCTTTACCCAAATAGTGGTCAATACGGAAGACCTGATTTTCCCGAAAGACCTGGGCGATTTGCTCGTTAAGCACTACCGCACTTTCGAGGTCGTGCCCGATTGGTTTTTCCACAATAACCCGGCACCAGGCTTCCGAGCCGGCTCGCTGGGGTCGGGCCAGACCTACCGCCCCAAGGTTCTGAATAATGACCGGGAAATCACTGGGATTAGTAGCCAGATAAAAAAGCCGATTGCCTTTGGTGCCGCGCTCTGTGTCTAACTTATCCAACAAAGCTGCCAGCCGTTGATAACCTTCTGGATTCTGAAAGTCGCTGCTGACGAAATGAATCGCTTGCCCGAACTGTTCCTGCAAATCGGTCAAACCAGGGCGACGGCGCGAAAATTTGTTAATAGATTCCAACATGGATTGGCGAAACTCATCGTCACTCAGTGGACGACGGGCAAAACCCACTAACTGGAAATTGGCAGGTATAAGGCGTTCCAGGGCAAGATTATATAAGGCTGGTACTAATTTTCGGTGGGTGAGGTCACCTGTCGCCCCGAAAATGACCATCACCGCTGGCTCAGAAGTGCGTTCCACCCGCAAACCCTCACGTAAAGGGTTAGACTGGGCGGTAAGCGGGTTCAAAGTCTGGGTCATCGCTAACACTCCCTCAATCTATAAGTTTTGAGTCTTGAATTAACCGTTTCCCGAGGCAGACACAGTGGTCTGCCCCTACAGAAATAAGGTTAACTCAAAACTTTATCCTAGCCGTGTTGTTTTTCCAGTTCGCCGGTAACAGTAGATTTTATTGCATGACCGCCAAACTGGTTGCGGAGGGCAGCGATGACCTTCGCGCTGAAACTGTCGTCCTGTCGGCTGACAAAACGCGACAACAGCGATAGAGTGATAATCGGGGCGGGAGTGGATTGATCAATCGCCTCCTGCACGGTCCAGCGACCTTCACCGCTATCCTGTACAAAGCCTTTGATGTTTTCCAGGGCGTTGCCTTCTTCGGCAAAAGCGTTTACCGCCAGGTCAAGCAGCCAGCTTCTTACCACACTACCATTTTGCCACATTTTGGAAACGGCTAAAAGGTCGAGGTCGTAGCGGCTCTTTTCCAGAATCTCGTAACCTTCGCCAAAAGCGGCTAACATTCCGTATTCGATGCCGTTATGTACCATTTTGACGAAGTGACCAGCCCCACTTGGGCCACAATGCAGATAGCCGTTTTCAGGGGCGAGAGTTAAAAATAACGGCTCAAGGTGCTTGATTGGCTCGGGATCGCCGCCCGCCATCAAGGCATAACCATTTTTCAGACCCCAAACCCCGCCGCTTGTCCCACAGTCAATATAGTGGATGCCCTTGGCTTTCATCAGTTCGTGGCGGCGCATGGTGTCGTGGTAGTTGCTATTACCACCGTCAATAATAATATCGCCTGGTTTAAGCAACTCTGAAACCTGATTCATGTGCAATTCGGTCACGTCACCACTTGGTACCATTAACCAAACCGCTTTGGGGGAGTCCTGCATTTGGTCTACCAGATTTTGGAGTGAGGTTGCGCCAATTGCGCCAAACTGCTCAACTTCTTTAACTTTATCCTGGTTGCGGTTATATGCTACTACCCGGTGATTGCCCAGCGTTACCAACCGCTGAACCATATTGGCACCCATTCTGCCCAGGCCAACAAAGCCTAATTCCATATTGGTATTTTCCTTCCGTCAGATTTTTTCTCAAGAGGGTAGGCACGGGGGTCTACCCCTACATTTAATTTGTTGTACTTCTACCGCTTGGCTAACTCTGCCAGAAGTTGCTGGCGTTTGGTTTCCACCCCGCCTAGCAATTTCTCGTAGCTATCCACAAAACCCTTTAATCCTTCAGCCAGCAATTGATCAGTTACATCTTTAATACTAATTCCCTGTGCTTCGATGTCGGCGATAACTTTTCGGGCTTCGTCGTAGCCCTGGTTTACCGTCAGGCTGACCTTTCCGTGATCGGCAAAAGCCAGTACGGTCTGGGGTGGCATAGTATCTACGGTATTCGGCCCCACCAATTCCTCCACATAAAGTACATCGCGATAGTTGGGGTTCTTGGTGCTGGTGCTGGCCCACAGCATGCGCTGCTTGGTTGCGCCCTGGGCTTCGAGCTTCTTGAAACGTTCGCTACTGAAAATTTCCTCAAACTTCTCATAGGCAAGCTTACTATTAGCGATGGCGGCTTTGCCCTGCAACTCGGCGGGTGCACCCTTTTCGGTCAGTAACTTGTCTACCAGCGTATCCACCCGACTGACAAAGAAACTGGCAACACTGCCAATTTGATTCAAGGGCTTTTTGCCGTTTTCAACCAATTTTTCCAGACCGGCGATATAGGCCCAGGCTACCTGTTCGTAATATTCCAGCGAGAAAATCATGGTGACGTTAACACTAATCCCCTCGGCAATAGTGGCGGTGATGGCGGGCCAACCTTCGGGTGTACCGGGGATCTTAATCATCAGGTTAGGGCGGTCTACCCGGCGGCTGTAGTAAAGAGCCGATTCTTTGGAAGTTTCGGTATCGAAGGCCAGTTTGGGGTTCACTTCTAACGACACGTAACCATCTAAGCCGTTGGTTTTATCATAAACCGGGCGGAAAACGTCACAGACGTTTTGGATGTCACGAATCGCCAGTTCGTCATAAATAGCCGCCGCGTCTTTGCCTTCGCCTACCAGCTCTTTAATCTGCTCATCGTAGTCGGCGGTGCTACCGATAGCTTTCTCAAAAATGGTCGGATTGCTGGTAACACCCACGATAGCCATTTCCTCAATCATTTTCTTGAAGCTGCCATCGTTAATCAAACCGCGGGCTACGTTGTCGTACCAGACGCTTTGCCCATATTTCTGTAATTCATATAATGGGTTACTCATATATACTCTCCTTAAAAAGTCCAAAAAGCATTTTTTACAATCTAATTATGGATGCCGAAATGGAATCGCTGACGCTGAATATTCCGAGCCTGGGCGCGGGCTTCCGCCGGGTTGCTAATTAGCTTTTGAGCTAACTCTACCACAGTTGGGACGTTAAAGCCAAACTTGTCCAGCACGATCTCGCCGGGTGCACTGGCTCCAAAATGGTCAATGCCAAGTGACGCTCCCATTGACCCTACGTAGGTTTCCCAGGTAGTAGGACTACCCGCTTCAATTGAGAGCCGAGCCGTTATCGCTGAAGGTAAAACCTGCTCTCTGTATTCTTCCGACTGCTCCTCGAATAACTCCTGGCTGGGCATGCTGACCACCCGCGCCTGAATACCCTGTTTTGTCAATTCTTCCTGACCTTTAAGAGCCAACGCCACTTCCGAGCCAGTAGCAATCAGAATAACCTGGGGAGTGCCGCCGGGAGCTTCGCTCAGAATATACGCACCTTTGGCTACATTTGTCGCGCTACCATAATTCTCCTGGTCAAGAATTGGCAATTTCTGGCGTGACAGGATAATAGTAGAAGGGTTGTGGATTCGCTCCAGAATAACTTTCCAGGCTTGAGCGGTCTCGTTGGCATCTGCCGGACGAAATACGAACAAACCAGGGATTAGCCGCAAACTGGCGACTTGCTCCACCGCTTGATGGGTCGGGCCATCTTCACCCAGCCCGACACTATCGTGGGTGAAGATGAAAATGCTGGGGATTTCCATCAAGGCTGCCAGACGGATAGAAGCCCGCATATAATCGGCGAAGGTCAGGAAGGTTGCCCCGTAAATCCGCACCCCGCCATAAACGGTTGCCCCGTTAATCGCCGCGCCCATAGCGTGTTCGCGTACCCCGTAATGCATAGTGCGCCCACCAAAACTGCCACCTTTTGCCGAATTAGGCTCAAAACTGTCATATTCTTCCAGGGTAGTCATGGTTGACTCGGAAAGGTCGGCACTACCACCGATAAGGTTAGGAAGTTTGTGGGCAATCGCGTTCAACACCTCACCCCCGGCCACGCGGGTTGAAACTGCGCCTTTGCTGGCGGAAAAAGTCGGTAGGGCTTCATCCCAACCAACCGAAAGTTTATTTTCGCGAGCCAGTTCAAGGTTAGTCGCCAGTTCGGGATAATCCTTTTTATAGGCTTCCCATTTCTTATTCCACTCTGCTTCCAGAGCCGCACCACGTTCTCCCGCTCCCCGGAAAATCGCCAGAGCCTCATCCGGCACGTAGAAATCTGGTTCTAGCGGCCAGCCTAATTTCTCTTTGGTCAGCTTGACGTTATCTTTACCAAGGGGGTTGCCGTGTACCTTGCCCGTATTGGCGTTGGGGCTGCCATAACCGATAATGGTGTTTACAACAACCAATTTGGGCTTGCCCTTTAGAGTTTTGGCGGTTTCAATAGCGGTGTTCATCTCGCTCAGGTCGTTAACATCGTTGACATGCAGCACATGCCAGCCATAAGCCTCAAATCTTTTGCCAACATCCTCGGTGAAAGCAATTTTGGTATCGCCCTCAATCGAGATTTTATTATTGTCGTAGAAGTAAATCAGGTTATCGAGTTCCAGATGAGCCGCCATAGAAGCGGCTTCGCTGGCCACCCCTTCTTCCATACAACCATCCCCGGCAATAACATAAATATTATGGTCAATAATATCGTAGCCCGGTTTGTTATAAGTGGCCTGAAGATATTTCTGGGCGATTCCCATGCCAACACCATTAGCAAAGCCCTGACCAAGCGGCCCGGTGGTAGTTTCAACTCCAGGAGTCATTCCATATTCTGGATGACCGGGGGTAATACTTCCCCATTGCCGAAACTGTTTGATTTGTTCCATTGGCAAATCGTAGCCAGTTAAATAAAGCATGGAGTAAAGCAGCATCGAAGCATGACCATTGGATAAAATGAAGCGGTCACGATTAGGCCATATAGGATTATTTGGGTTAAAATTCATGTGGCGAGTCCAGAGCAAATAAGCCAGGGGAGCAAGACCCATCGGTGCACCCGGGTGTCCAGCATTAGCCTTCTGGACTGCATCCACCGCCAGGAAACGAATTGTATTTACCGCTTGTTCCTCAAGCTTTGGATCTAATTGTGAGCTTAACTCAGTAGTCAAAATTCCCTCCTTGAAAGCTGTCAGCTATTAACCAGTAGCCGTCAGCTAATTTTTGTATTTTCTTCAAGTAACTTAAATATTTAGAAACTGTTTGCCCAACTTATTACTTTGACAATTTAACCCTAAAATTGATAGCTGACGGCTGATAGCTGACAGCTTTCTCAAATTCTACCTTTCACTAATACTTCGTACAACGTCCGTTGTTCCGCCATCGCCTCCTGGTAACGGGTGTGATTTGCCGCATTTGGCTGGTAAGTCTGCCCGAAATCATATTCGGCAGATTCCAGGCCACGGTTTTTGCCAAAGGCCTGGAGTTGTTCCAGAGCCAGTAAGGCTGCTCCTCGGCTGCTGGCTTCTTGTTCACCACTAGCAATGACCGGGCGGTTTAGCACATCAGCAATTATTTGTAGCCAGGTGGGAGAGTGTAACAACGCTCCGCCACTGGCAACTATTTCCGCCGACTCAGGCAAAATCGGTTGCAAAAGTTCATAAATAAGGCCAAAACGGTAAGCGATAGATTCTAATCCAGCCCGTAAAATCTCCAGGGCATTCGTATTCAAACTCAATCCGCTAATAGTGGCCCGAGCCTGCGAAGCCCAACCAGGAGCGCGTTCTCCCGATAAAAACGGCAATACCGTAAGGCCATGTCCGGCAGGTTCCATGCGAGAAAGCTCAATTTCTACATCCGCAATCGCTGGTAGCTGCAAGGTCTGGCGCATCCAGGCGAACATATTGCCGCCTTCGCTTAAAGCACCACCAAGTACATATCGCTGAGTATCAGCCCGATAGCACCACAAACCCCAGGGAACCAGAATTTCAGCATCATTAGCCTCACAGACAACCCGCATTGCCCCACTGGTGCCGACCATCAGAGCCAAACGTTCCGGCGAGAAACAGCCACTACCCAGATTCCCGGAAGCACCATCGCCGATGGGCAAAAACCATTTAACCCTTGCCAGAGCAGGCCAGCGTTTGGCGAATTCTGACAGCAACCCGATTTGGGGAGTATTCAGATCGCCTATGGGTGAAAGTTGGCCGGGCGATATTTTCAAAAACTTCAGTAATTCACCGTCCCAAATACATTTTCCCCTATCGAGCAAGCCTGTACCACTCGCCATCGAAACACTGATGCGGGTTTCGCCGAATATTTTCAGGTAAAGATATTCGCCAATACTCATCCAGCGCGCTACTTTGCTAAATATTTCGGGCTGGCTGGTCGCTAACCAGCGCAACTTGGCAGGGAAATAACTGGCATGTATTAAACATCCTGTTCGGTTATGAATATCCTGTTCATTTAGTTCGTGCTTTAGTTGGGTAGCGGCGGTGCTACTACGGGTGTCAGCCCAGGTTATGACAGGTGTAAGGGCTTTTCCTTTTTGATCAATTCCTAATAAGCCATGCCAAAAAGTGTCAATCGCGACTCCCTCTATTTTCGAGGCAAGTCCCCCGGCCTGGAGCAATAATTCGTCTACTGCCTGAAAAATAAGCTTGAGAAGTTCGTTGGGGTCTTTTTCGACTCCGCCATCAGGAGTTGTGTCCAGTTGGTAGGGAATTTTAACTTCAAGGTCACGGATGGGGAAAGCTCGACCATCATAAAGGCTAGCCCTAACTGAGCTACTGCCAACATCAATGGTCAATATAAGGGGTGCTTCGGCATTTTCACGCCCAATGCTCGGCATAACTCCCTTTCATTCCGTTCACTTTTTCATCTCAAACAAAACTGGTCGTTGGTTTTTCTAGTTTGGGCTTTGGGCTGGACTTAACCAAACCTAAACAATTTCTTTATTGTACTTATTATATTATTGCATAGCCTTGTAGTAATTTCAACCCGAAGTTTGAGGAGTAGAGTTTTAATATCTACTCCATTGTATTTGTTAACTTTCCTGGTTAGTTGGAGGATATTGTGCCGGATAATAAGCAGTTCGGTTATTATTTAGGCAAAAGGTTAACAAGCGAGGTTTTAGAGTGCCGCTTTTGCTATAATTCCAGGTTGATAGCGAAAGGGTTGTACAGGCCAATCTTCATTTCCATTCAGGATTTGTTCCACCTGCGCAACGGTCACCACCAATTTTTCTTTACTAAAAAGCTGTAGTAATTCCGGCAGGTCGGACACAATCGAATTCATAACAGCAGCCTGAACCTTTTCAGCAAACCAGAGACCGATTTTACCCAATTGAGCCCGCGCATAAAAAACATGCCCAATTTCATCTACCATAATTTCGTTATACAGCGAAAGTATTCGCTCCAACAGGATTGGGTCATCGGCGAATAGCTCTTTGGCCTTTTCACGCAACAAATAGAAGGCCGCTACCCCAAAAACCTCGCCCGCCATTGTCAAAGGTGTAGAAAAGCGGGTTGGTAAATATACCATTGCTTGTATCACAAACCTGCTCAATCTTGAAGTTGGCGGTAAAATTTCTATATCAAGGCCAAATGTCTTTAAGACATCCAGTAGCATCCTGGTATGATAAAATTCTTCCACCTCAATGAAGGTTTGGGGGTCGTTAGGATCTATGTTACCCTTCTTTAATTTATAGGCCATTTGTATATCTACCCCATACCTCTCACCCCGATTTAGTTTGGCGGTGCAAAGTAGCCAGAGCATCACATTGTCTAAACCAGACTCAATTTCACGGCCTTCATGGTTACGCTTAAACTTGAGGCGGTCTACTAAGCGTTCTGATTGAATCGGCTTACTTTCGATTTGCCTGAAATATTCCTCGCGTTTGCTTAAACTGCGGGCTATGGGTTCAGGTGTACCATCCCGCTGGCGCAGATACTCCAAAAAACTGACCGCTGCTTCTTTGCGGGCTTGCGGTTTAAGGGGTTGGTATAATTGAGGCATGGTTTAATTTCTCCGGTCTATGATAATCAACTATTTATGGATGGCACGCTAGTTTTTAGACTTAGCTTTAGTCTATTCTGCGAGTTTAAGGTTAAGTTATCCTGAGTGCAATTTTAATCAGTTTTATTTTAGTCAGCAGAAAGTTTAGCATAATCTTCAGAATTTTACAAAATTAAGGCGATGATTGCATCTTTTTCGTAACTACTCAGGCCCTACAATTTTGTGCTTATACCATATACGGTATAATCTAATGACTTTGCCCCAATATGTAGTAGAAGCTATTTAAAGGCTTTGTCAAACCGGTTAAGGAACACGAATTATAGTGTATTTTTAACGATTTTCGAGCCTTTTTTACAATTCTCTTTGAGTCCTACCTACAACATATTGTGGTATGGATAGTTTCAAGTCTACATATAGGGCCTGAGTAGTAACTCTTTTTCTTGTGAAAAACTTATTGTCAGCTAACACCCTTCAAATAGGTCAAAAGGCCAATTGATTATTACCAATATTGATAATATAATCATTATGAGAGACGGTAATAATGAAAAGCGAATTCTCTATTAAATCGGCGCAATCAATCCACCCCAAAACCGCCCACGATAAAAGGACGAACAAATCAGCAAAGGAGAAAGGGTAGCACCTACCCGGTGTTCCTTGTGAAATTGCCTGGTTCGGAGCACCCCTACAAAAATTATGTTCAACACAACTTTACTTCTGGCTCTTTTACCTCTAGCCGCAATTACATTAGGCCTGGAAATTTTTGCAATGGTGGATTTAATCCGACGTGACCGCCAACAGGTACGGGGTCAAAATAAATGGATTTGGGCCGTAGTAATTGTGTTGGTTTCAACCTTTGGCGCAATTGCGTATCTAATATTGGGCCGCCTGGACGAAGGAGAAACCAGCAATGTCTGAGTTCGCCATCGTAACCGAAAAATTAACCCGCAAATACGGTGAACGGGCGGTAGTTTCCGAACTCGATCTGGAAGTGCCAGAAAATAGCGTCTTTGGCTTTTTGGGGCCAAACGGGGCGGGTAAATCTACTACCATGAAAATTTTAACCGAGCAAATTAAACCCACCAGTGGTAGAGCCTGGGTTGCCGGAGTGGAAGTCGGCCAAAAATCGCTTCAAACTAAACAGCAAATTGGCTATTTGAGCGAGTTACCCAACTTCTACAACTGGATGCGGGGCCAAGAATTGCTTGAATTTGTGGGCGAGTTGTTCGGTATGTCCCTTTCGACCCGCCGTACCAGAGCGCAGGAGCTATTAAAACTGGTTGGGCTGGAAAAAGCCGCCCGTCAGAAAATAGGCAGTTATAGCGGTGGGATGCGCCAACGCCTGGGAATTGCCCAGGCTCTGGTCAATCGCCCCAAAGTGGTGTTTCTGGATGAGCCAGTCAGTGCTCTTGACCCGATTGGGCGGCGCGATGTACTAACTCTGCTGGATAATATTAGGCAAGAAGCTACTGTATTTATGTCAAGTCATATTCTGGCTGATATAGACCGGGTGTGCGAATATGTGGCGATTCTTAACCAGGGGAAGCTTATCGCGGCGGGGCGCACCACCGAACTAAAAGAAAGTTACGCCCGTCCGGCAATTGAGGTGGATTTGGAAGGTGGTTTGGAAACCGCCCAACAGTTGGCCTATTTGCTGAAAGCCGAAAGCTGGGTTAAATCCACCTTACCCCAGGATAACGGACGTTTGAAAGTGGAACTGGTGGATGAGAAATTCGCCCACGAGGCTGGGCAACGGTTGCCCCGACTCATTGCTGATAACGGACTAACCCTGCTTACTTTCCAGACCGCCGTGCCAAATCTGGAAGATGTATTTATGCAACTGGTTGGATATATCGAAAACCCGGATGCGGAACTAACTCCGGCGGTACAAAAGGAGGCACTGGTAAAATGAAAGCCGCACTTTTTAAAAAAGAGAGCCTGGAATTATGGCGTACCAGCCGAATAATAATTGCGATAGTAGCCTTTTTAATCCTGGGTTTGCAGGGGCCAATCGTTTCTAAGATATTGCCTGACCTGATTAAAAATGCCACTCCAAATATGAGTGGTGTCCAGATTATTATCCCGGAACAGAAAGCCACCGATGCCCTGATAACCTATTTTTCCCAGATGTCTTTTATGCCCATACTGGTCTTGATTCTGATTGGTATGGGAACTCTGGCAGCCGAAAAAGAACGTGGTACTCAGATTTTAGTACTGACCAAACCAGTCACTCGCACTCAATTTATCCTGTCCAAATATTTCGCCTATCTGGGTATGGTAGCGGGGGTGATGTTACTGACCACCCTGGCGGTGGTTTATGATACGATTGTGCTGTTTGATAGTTCTTTCAATTTTGGGGCCTATTTGCTGCTGAACCTGACCTTGTTTAGTTACCTGGCTTTTTTGCTGGCGGTGATAATACTATGCAGTAGCCTTTTCAAAAATTCGGTGGCGGCGGGGGGAGTCGCTTTCCTGGCTTATCTGGTAATTTCTACTGGGTCGCGCTTTTTACCCAACTGGCCTAAATATTTACCCCAGGTAGTCTTTGATGCAACAATTCCCCGCAGCTTGTTAGGCGGTCAGGGTAGCTTAACTGACCTGATTTTACCAACCGTTGTCGGTATTGTTCTAGCTGTTATAACGTTGGTAATTGCCTGTTATACTTACGAACAACGTGAAATGTAGTAATTGTTAATTGAGAGGGAAGATGAGCGTTAAGCATTCCAAGTCCAAAAAAGTAGTCAAGGGTGACCTATTATTGCATCCCATTCGGATGCGCATCATTCAAGGCTTAGTTGATCAGGAACTAACCCCTTTGCAACTAACCGAGATGCTATCAGATGTACCGCAGGCCACCCTATACCGCCATCTCAACAAACTGGTCGAGTCGGACATCGTTAAAGTGGTTTCGGAAAGACAGGTGCGTGGGACTATTGAAAAGGTGTATACGGTGGTAAAAGGGGCGGCTACCCTTTCACCATCTGACATTGCCAACGCCAGTAGGGAAGACCATATGCACTACTTCACAACTTTTGTGGCCTCGCTGCTTCACGATTACTCAACTTATCTTCATCAGGAAAAAGAAATTGACCTGTTGAAAGACCGGGTAGGTTATAATCAGGTGCCACTTTACCTGACAGAGGCTGAATTTTTGAAAATGGTAGCCGAATTGCAAGTAATATTGCTACCTCTGACCGCCAACCAGCCGAGTCCAGCACGACGGCGTACCCTGCTAACCACCATCCTGATACCCGCGGTTTCCGAAGCGACTGAATCAGCCCCAGAGCCGTTGGAGGATTAAATTATATTTGGGGAGTGAAAAGGCTACCAAATTTTTCCTGGGTTTTTTCCCAAATACCCCGGCGACTCCACCGCCGCCTGGTAAATTCCTTAGATTGCTTCAAATCAAACTCGAACTGTTTTTCCATTTCACGTGCCAAGCGCACATCGTGAATTGAAACATTTGCCTCATCATTCAAGGCGAAGGAACGATTATCAAAATTTATTGAGCCAATTGTTGACCAAACACCATCAACTACCATTGTTTTGGCGTGTAGCATAGTAGGCTGATATTCATAGATTTTGATGCCCTTTTTAAGCAGTTTACTGTAATTTGAGCGTCCGGCCTTGCGAACTAAATCTTTATCAATATGAGGCCCTGGTACCAACAGCTGGACATCTACCCCTCTTTTGGCGGCTTCAACCAGAGCTTCGACCAGGGCAGGGCGGGGCGCAAAGTAAGCCGTAGTCAACCATAGACGCTTTTTTGCTGCCGCCATAGCCAGGAAAAAGAGGGTTTCAGCATTAGTATCACCCTTGCCTGCACTACTGCGGGTTACCTGAGCGCGCATTCCACCTGGAGTTTTTTCAATATCAGGAAGATAGTTTGCACCAGTTAACACCTCGCCCGTAGCCTCCAGCCAGTTCTCACAAAAGGCTCCCTGCAAGCCACGAACAACTGGCCCTTCCACCCTTATGTGAGTATCTCGCCAGTGAAAGGGATCCTGAGCGTTTCCAGTCCATTCCTCGCCTATTCCTACTCCCCCGGTAAAACCAATCCGCCCATCTACAACCAGAATTTTGCGGTGAGTGCGATTGTTAAGTTTACTGAGGTTATACCAACGGGGAGGTCGGAACCAGGCAACATTTGCTCCACATTCTCGCATATCCTCAATCAACTTGCGTTCTATTCGAGCGGCCCCTAGAGCATCCAATAACACATTGCAACGTACTCCTGCTTTGGCTCTTTCACATACTACCTCTGCCACCTGGGGAGCAATAGAACCAGACCAGTAAATAAAAGTCAAAAGGTTTAAGGTAGTGGTAGCAGAGCGCATCGCCTCGAGCATAGCTGGAAAGATTTGATCGCCATTAATCAGGAGTTGAACTTGATTGCCCTCGCTGCTTGGTGCCCCGGTAATGGATTCTACCGCCTGAATAAAATCAGTGGAAGCAGGATCAAGTTCGCCTATCAATGTATAATCGCGCTTCACACTTCGTTCGTGTGAAATCGGCAGCAGCTTATACCCTTTTCGGGTGCTGGTAAGTAGTGATACAAAATTCGACCACGTGTATTTCTGATGCCAGGGATGGTCTGCTTTGGATTTACTAGAATTTTTCTTTTTATCTTCTTTCACAACTCAACCTCTTGGCCTTTGTATCTTGGTATAAAAATTACCTTGATTGCTAGTTGACACCCATAAGCAAACCTTACAAAATTGAGTTGACCAAAACCAATCTACGTAAAGGAGGAACTTATGAGTGCCGAATGGATTATAACGATTTTTGTAATGATTGACGACTTGATGGAACAAT
>JBBQZS010000015.1:0-108236 GCA_038207495.1 Chloroflexia bacterium | reverse complement strand
AATCTTGATGAACTTGAGCAAGCTCAAATTCAACGTTGTTTAGCCTTACAAGAACAAACCAATTTAATCAAAGGCTCAACCCTTTTCTATTGGTGGCCCAATCTTGCTTCTTAATGTATATTACTTATCAAGACTTGGTATTAGTTGTTGGTTATTAGAATAAACCAACAACTAACAACTAACAACTATCAACGACTAGGCGTTTTCGTTGCCAGAAGGGGCATTTTCGCCGCCAGGATTGGCAGTTACCGCCGGAACTTTGACTGGGGGGCGACGACGGGGCGCGCGCCGCACTGGTTTGCGACCTGCCTGGGCTGCCAGGTTCGGCAGATTTGCGGCATTTTCGCTTACGGGTTCGGCATCGCCTTCCTCTTCCTCAGCCTCGCCTTCCGGCCCGTGTGCGGTTTCCACACCGGCTTCTACTTCAGAAGGGGCGTTGAAGTCGGGTTGAACCTGCTCAACATGCTGCTCAACTTGAACCTCATGCTGATGTTCACTGTGATGTTCGTTATGTTGCTCTACGTGATGCTCGTGCTGGTGTTCGCCCTGATCCTGGTGTTGCTGTTCGGGTAGGTATTCCGCCGGGACAACCTCGGCTTGAACCTCTACCGCCTGTACAGCAACCGGGTCAGCTTCCACGGGCGCAATTGTTTCGTGTGATTCGGCTACGGGCATTGGCGTGCCGGGGTAGCTCAATCCACCGAAGTAACCCAGATTGTAGGCATAAACCGGGGCAAGTTCCGCCACTGGTTCAGGCGTGGCAACCTGCTCGGCGGCGGCTTGCTCCTGTGGCTCTGCTGCTTCCGGCGCAAGGCTCAAAGCTGGCTCGGTATTAACCCCCTCAGTGGGCTGTTCAACTAATTGTTCAACCGCTTGCTCAGTTGCCTGTTCAGCCGCTAAATCAGCCTCTTGCTGCAAGTTTTTAGCTCCCAGCGCGTATTTGACCGACTTATTATCGCCCTGCAAATAGGCAACCTGCACCCTCATCTTGCGCGCTCCCCGCGAATGTACCTCAATTGCCATTTTCATGACGTTTTCACTCAAAAGCTTGGAGAGCATGCTCCCGGCCTGACTCTTGGCATCGTTGTCGGGCATACCCTGTTTGGTCAGGTAATCCCGCACGTTGGACAAGAGTAACTCATAGCCTAACCACTTGTTGCGATGGCGCAAATCCTCAATCAGCACAATCACATCCTGATAATAAGGTTGCTCTAACAAAGTTGGTTTGGGCCCTAAATCGGTCTTGGCTACTGCGGTTGGAACAGTTGGTTGGCGGAAGCGAGTGCTATGGGCACCAATGGGGGCTTCGACCAACGAAGTGGTGCGCTCCTCAATCCGATACTCCTTGCGGGCCTCGGTGGCAGCTTCCGACTCTGACTCACTAAGAACCGGGTTTTCGTCGGGGGCTGCTATCGCTGCTTCAAAGGTTTCGTCTGGCTCGGTTTCGACAGTTTGCTCCTCGGCAGCTTCTTCGGGAAGCTCCTCGGCAGCCTCATCCTCGTCATCGTCCTCCAGGTCAGTAGTTAAAACTCCGGCAGCCAACGCGGTTTCGTCATATTCGCCTGGTTCGGTTTCAATGCGGGGTGTACCCGGCAGCGATACCCACAGAATATGACCAAGCTGATCCATTTGTAGAACTCCAGCCTCCTCTACCGCCGTCAGCAAAGCCTTGAACTTGCTATAACCATAACGACGCTCATTAAAGCTGGGAATGCGGCGCAACAGCTCTTCTTTCAAATCCCGCGCCCGCATCTGACCACGCCCGCTTCCGGCCCGTTGGGTCAGTACCGCCCGGATGATTTCTTTTATCTCCTCAAAGTTGGAGCTATGCGAAGAGGCTACAGCTTGAGCAGCACTCTTGGCAGGGGTTGCAGAGGGAGTAGCTACAGTTTTAGCCGGAGCAGGGGTTGCCGCTACTGCTGCTGCCACTGGCTGGGCTTGAGTAGCCGGAGCAATTGGAGTAGCGGGCGGAGTAAAGGTATAACCCTGAGTCGGCTGAGTCGGGGCTGGTGTTGACTCTGCCATTGGCGGAGTATACCCCGCCGGGTAAATATAGTTGGTAGTAGGGTATATCGTTCCTGGCGTGACTGGCTGAGGTTGGGTCGGAAAGCCACCCTGAACAGGTTGAATTGGATAACCGGGCTGGGGTTGAGCGGGATAACCATAGTTATAACTACCTGGCTGTGGCACCTGCACCTGCGAATAAGGCTGAGGGGCGGTCGGTTGAGGGGTATTGCCCCGGCGGCTATTGGTAATGCGCCGCCCATTGCGGTCACGGGTAGGGGCCGGTTGTTGCGGCTGCTGGGCTGGCGTAATTTGCTGGGCCTGACTGGAATAAATCCCAGGCGCGGCAGGGGTGTAACCCATCTGGGCATAGTAAGCGGCATAAGGGTCGGGGGGCGGAGCGGCTTGCGCCAACAGCACCCGATAAGGCACAAACTCATCGGTGATTTGCTGCAAGACATTAGCCACGTAGTCCGGGCCGATTACCACTACCCGGCGACCCCGCATTTTAGCCAGCCGCACAACGGGCATCATATCTTTATCGCCAGTGACAAGCACATAAGTACCGACAGTCGGTAAAAGGTGCAAAAAATCTACGCAGTCAGTGACCATCACCGGGTCGGCCAGACTTTTACCTCGGCCCATCTGCCCGCTCAAATCACGGTCCGCGTGGAAAACCGGCGCATAAACGGTTTCGACCCCGGCTTTGTAAACTTCCAGGCGGTCAAGGGTGTTGCTCCACTCGGCATAGGCCCGCGCCAACACCAGCGTACCGTACTGCTGGGCCTTTTGCATAATCACTTCCAGATTAGGGCGGTTAGTGCCCCGGTCGGCGTAATTGCTGATAACAAGGTTGTCCCAATCAATAAACAAGGCTACCTGGTCGTTATCGTTTTCCCGGCGAGTGTTATTGTTGTATGGGTTAAATGGATTTGTTGCCATTGTATCTATCGTATCCTTTCAAAAAACTTCTTTCTCTAAATCAGAGTTGACCCACTCTCTCTCTGTAACCTATACTTGTTAATGAGTATTTTCATATTTTACTCGTTACTCGTTACTCACAACTCGTTACTGATTGGAGAGAGGGGTTATTAAATTGGCTAATAGTTCCAAAACAAAGGGAAGCGGACGCAGCGACGGACGACTGCCCGACCAGTTGCGCGAAGTGCGAATCACGCCCCACTTTGTCGAATGGGCCGAAGGATCGGCCCTGGTTGAATTTGGCAAAACCCGCGTCCTTTGCACCGCCAGCGTGGACGAAAAAGTGCCACCCTTTCGCATGGGCAAAGGTATTGGTTGGGTTACTGCCGAATATTCGATGTTGCCGCGGGCTACCCATACTCGAACCCCACGTGAGTCGGTAGCCGGGAAAATTGGCGGACGCACCCACGAGATTCAACGACTGATTGGTCGTAGTCTGCGTGGTGTGGTCAATTTCTTTTACCTGGGTGAGCGGCAAATTGTGATTGATTGCGATGTTTTGCAGGCCGATGGTGGGACGCGCACCGCCGCCATAACTGGGGGTTACGTGGCACTGGCTTTGGCCTGTAAAAAACTTCAGGCCGCTAAACTTATCACCAAATGGCCTTTGACTAACGTTATCGCGGCTATCAGCGTAGGTATTGTCCAGGGGCAACATGTGCTTGACCTGAACTACACCGAGGATAGCGCGGCGGCGGTTGATTTTAACGTGGTGATGCTTGATACCGGGGAATTTGTCGAAGTTCAGGGAACGGGCGAAGGTAGCCCTTTCGGTCGAGACGACATTTCGGCCTTGCTCGACCTGGGCGAGAAGGGTATCCGGGAGCTTTTTGTGGCGCAAAAAGAGGCTATCGAGCGAGTTTAATATTTTGTCCCTATTTTCGGATAGGGAAAATGTACTTCTCACTCCCCGCCGTTGGTGGTGAGAAACTGTAAGTTTATCCGGTTGTGAGGCTGGCAAAATTCAAATTTCCTCCGCCAATGCAAGCAAATTCCGCATCAGTATATCGGTATCTTCCGGGCGACCGACCGAGATACGGAGATGATTGGGCAAATCGGGGCGGTTAAGGTATCGTACAAAAATACCTTGACGCTCCAGCCTTTTTTTCAGGCTAAAAGCGTCCCCCCGAACGACCTTGCAGAGGATGAAGTTGGCTTGCGAAGGATAGGGTTGCAGGAAATTTAGCTTGCGTAGCTGGCGATAGAGCCTTCCACGTTCAGTACGTAACCAGTTCATGGTGGTTGCGTAATAGCGTTCGTCGTCCAGCACAGCTTCAACCGCCAATTGCTGGGCAACATCTAGCTTATAAGCGGCTCGTAATTTCCAAACGTGTTTTAACACTTCTTGCGAAAATAAGCCGTAAGCTACTCTCATACCAGCGAGCCCCGCCCAATGGCTGAAGCTTCGCATCACTACCAAATTTTCAAATTCCGTTACCAGGCTGGCAACAGTTGTTCCTGCGAATTCGTAGAAACTTTCGTCTACGATTACTATCGCTCCACTCTTGAGGAGTTTTACTACATCTAACGGTGCGATGGTATTGCCGGTAGGGTTATTAGGTGAACCTACCACGATTATTTTGGTGCGGTCGTTTGTGGCTGAAAGAACCTCGTCAATCTTAACCTCAAACGTATGGGGGTCACGCGCTATTTCCACAACTTGCGCTCCTGCCAGGTTGGCATAGAAGCGGTAAAATTGAACCGTAGGCGGGCAGATAATTACTTCATCGCCCGGCCTAACAAACACGCGCATTACCAGATCGACTAGCTCGCTCACGCCATTGGTAAGCAAAATTCGTTCACGGCGGATGGCCGTGTAAGTTTCCAGCCTGCTACGCAATCCACTCATTATCGAGTCGGGGTAGCGATGATAAGCGTCGAAACTAGCCAATAATTCCTGTACCCGCACCGAACAACCGTAGGGGTTTTCGTTAGCATCCAGTTTTATAATTTCTTCAGGCTCCCGGCCTAAACGCCGACTGGCTACTGTTAGCGAATCCCCTGGTAGATGGCTTTCCATCTCCACAATCTCAGGCCGTACCAATGCCTCTATGTCCGCCTTAGCTTCTGATGGTTCATGAGGCAAAGTGTAACTTGCTCCTCTGCTCTGTGTCGCTCGTGCTTATATCTCTTTCTCTCTTAAAGTCTGTTGTCTCAAAAACTGGACTAGGCCAGTCACCCAATTTACAAACTTTCGCAGATATGGTTACGACTTTCCATTAACCCCAGGGCTCGGAAAATCTTTTACCAATCTGATGTTAATATTATACATAATTCTGGATATGTCAACAAGGGCGTAAATGCGGTGTGGTTATAAGTGAAAAAATATAGATAATTCTCTTTTAACGCCGCCCTAAAAGGTAAATCCGCGCGGCAAAAAGCTCCAGCCCACCCACCAAGAGGTTGAATAATACAATAAAACCCAGTTCAACCAGTTTGTAAACATCCAGGCGATCTAAAGGGATAGGGCGGGCCGGACTTGCCCCAATCATCACCAGTCCAAAAATAGTTAACAGGAAGCCTAGACCCAGCAAAGTCGCTCCCAATCCAAAATTTAGCTGCCGATTGATGACAGTGTTGGCAACTACTTCGGGGTCGCCATCCTCCACCACCAGGGGGCGACGGGGTTGGCGCAGGCGGCGGGCCATCAGTAGGCCAATCCCGCCGCCGATTAATATTGCCAGAGTCGCCTGGGTGGGGTATATGGCTTTGCTGAGGCCAATTAACAGGTCTATTGGGACAAAAGCTATTAATAAAGCAGGAAAAAACAGGTCAAGGGCACGTGGTAAATTCACCAGAGTAACTCCCCGAAAAAATATACATGGACAATCAAGATTTGTGGCGTTCCATCACGGTATAGGTATTAGCCAGGGACAGGGGTTTGCCTGATTGTGAGAGAAATAGCAGGTTATTATCGGTATCCGGGCGTTCCTTGAGGTATTCGGCGACGGGGCCGCTTTTGAGTAATTTTTGCAAACGCGGGTTAGTTTGCAGGTCGTTCAGGGTTAATTTTATAATGGTGGGAATTTTTATCCCCTCGGCTAACAACACTTTAATCGCGTCATTACGCAGGTGGGTAGCTTCTTGTTTTACTTTGGCGGCCTTGGCGGCAATTTGCTGATAATATTCTTCGCCATAACGCTCGCGGGTGGTTTCGCCGCCCTTTTTACGTCGTTCGTCGTATTCATCACCGTGCCGCGACATGGTGGTACTGCCGCCCTTCGCGCCTATTTGCTTGTAGAAGTCGGTATCAAGGTGACGTTCTTTAGTGGCTTGTCCGCCGATTCTCCCAGCCCGGACGTGGTAATTTTCTTTTTTTACTTTGGCTTTTTTGGGAGCGGGTTGTTCTGAATTTGGATTGTCAGCTAGGTTATCTACTATTTCATCATTGGTTTCAAATAATTTCGTCATTTTCCCGCTCCCTTTTATCCCTATATATAGTTAGCTTTACATAATTCTCAAATTTTAAGCTAAATCTAACCCCTGGTTGATTAGCTGTATATAGGATAATATAAAACTAATAATAAAGCAAGTCCCAGAGAGGGCTGGTACGAATTTTGCGTTCTTCCATCCGAATATAGAAATAGGGTATAGAGGCCCCTAATACCAATTTTCTCCGAATCTAGGAGAGTCGAGGGGCACATAGATTTAAATAAAATCACGACTTTCGCTTTGGAACTCACCAGCCTGGTAAAATAACTCCAATTTGAGCTTAATAATTGGGCTCAAGCGAAAGTCCTAAAAATGTAGGAAGTAAGTCTAGGTTTGACCCCCAACCCCTGACCCCTATCCCCCAATTAAAGGGGTGGTTGGAAGATAAGGGGGCGGTTGGGCCACAAATTCACTTCCTGAAGTTTATTCTCGAAGATTCGGAACTCATAGAGACGGGAGACTCCCACCTGGGTATCAGTTTTGGGATTTTGGGGGTTGTTGCGCCAGAGGGCAATAAAAACCGCCCAATCCCCCTCGTCAGGCCGAATAACCTCACTACCAGCATCCGCCCGCGCGCCGTCAATTGTTACATTAGTTTCGCGCTTGAGGGGGTCGAAACTAAACTCCACTTTATGGGCCACTTTGTCACCCGTAAGAGCAATTGACCAGTTCCCAAAATGGCCTGAGGGGTGCGTTCCCCAGGGCCGTTTGTAAACATCCAGGGTAAAAGTATACTTGCCGGGAGTAGTGGGACTGAGGGGTGGAGTTAGGATATTAAAGGTGGTAATAACCCTGTTTCCATCCTGGCGACTGCTGCTGCTCATCAGGGCTGGGCTATTAGCAATCGTGGTGAGGCTTTCGCTCTGGTTGGGTAAGGCATTAAGCAGCTCTACCCGACTCAGTATCAGGCTTTGCCCCGCCGTAGGTTCGAGCCGAATTTTATCGCCGGGCGATA
Organism: Chloroflexia bacterium; assembly: GCA_038207495.1. Taxonomy (GTDB): domain Bacteria; phylum Chloroflexota; class Chloroflexia; order Chloroheliales; family Chloroheliaceae; genus Chlorohelix. The sequence goes on along the minus strand of JBBQZS010000015.1, from coordinate 100,864 downwards.
ATTCCGGGCTACGCCAGATACTCGCCCCTACCTCTAAATTCAAACTGGTATCGGCCCGACCTGGCACACTTAGCTTGAGGATTTGGGGGGCAAGGCTGCCAAGGCTAAGGTTGATATAACCCTTTTGGTTTAGCTCTTTGCCACTACCCACACTCTTACCATTGAATTTCAGCTCGTTTTTGCCAATTTCAAGTTCCAGGCTGCCGTTCAAAACCGCGTAATCCAGCAGTTTGCTATCGCGGGCGACATCGTAAGCCGCAACGGGCGGGGTTTGACGCTGGTAAAACTTCAGGCCAAAGTTGCTCCATCTTTCATCGGCAGCCGTAAAACCATAAGCGGCAGGGTCTTCGTCCGCGCTAAACAGGCCGTAATTTAGTGGGCGTCCCGGTGGCGGCGCACTCAGGAAACGATAGCCCGCCCGGTCATTGCCGTAGATATTATGCCCATAGCGGCGGAAGATGGTGGCAGCAATCTCAATATATGTCGGTTGGTTACGGCGATAATCGCTGAAAATAACGTCCGATTTTTCAGGTAAGCTTTGAGCCAGCTTTAGTAACCAGGGATTGGGTGCCAGTTCGTAGACCTTGATTTTATCTTGCAGGAAACCCTTAGCCAACTTCAATTCTTTGGTGCTGTTGAGGTGCGGCTCGATTTTTGCCCAATCCTCGGCGGAAAGGGGCGTATTTTCATCTTCTATATGAAAAACAATCCAGCGCACTCCCATACCTTGAAGCAAGTTTATTGCATTCTGATTTGGAAAGCTTTTGGTCAGGTCACGCAGGTCGTTGTAAACGGGCGGAACATAGGCGTTAATCCCGCCCACCAGAGGCTGTAAATTGAAGGTACTGTAAAAATCGCGAATGGAGGGGCCATTCCGCACATCTTCGGGTAGAGGTAATTCCAACACTGGCCCCGCGTTGCTCGCCTCGCCCAACCAGCGATAAACCTGGGGAGGGTTTGGCAAAATGTTAGGGTTGATATAGCTTATTTGCGTTCGATATTCCCACAAAGCTGAGAATAGCAACAGGGCGATTACCAGCCCACTCGCTATCTTTGCTTTATTTCTAATTAAACCACCAGGACTCCAAGACTCTAAGGAATTCGAGATTTTATTTTTCGATTCATTAAATAAGTTCTGAAAATAGGGGGTCAGGAAAGCCACCCCAAAACCCGCCAGCACCGCCACTGTCATAGTGACGAACAGACCATAGCGCACCGCCGTTCGTAGCCCATTCCAGCTTGGCACATAATCACGGAAGAAGGCGTAAGGCATGGGAATTTCCAGCCCTTTTACCCGCAATACCAACCCAAAACTCATTAACAAAGAAAATACACCAATAATTAGCCAGCCCCAGCGTTCGGCCCATACTATTTTGGTGGGGGATTTTTTCCGGCGCAACCATAATAGCATCGGGCCAACCAATCCGATTGTTCCCAACAGCAAACCTACCGCGCCGGGGAATAGCTGTCGTTCGCCACCAGTTCCGCCCAGGCTCTTTAATTCACGCCCCCAGAACAAATTATTATCCGGCACCGCTAGATAAAAACGGTAGTTTGCCGAAAACTTCTCTACCTCTGAGCGGGTGCGTTCGGCGGCCTGTTCCCCCGCCACCTGAAAATAAGGTAGGGCGGTGGGTAAGATGATTAACAGGGCAATCAAGCCTGCCACCGCCAATTTAACCAGTAAGGCCAATCCGGGCCAACGTCGGTGAGTGGCGTAGATAAATACCAGATAGATTGCCAGCAAGGGCGTGATAAAAAGCAAATAATAGAAGCTGGAAAGGGCATTTAACACAAAAAAGAAACTGAAAGCCAGGGCAATTCCCCAATCCTGACGAATCAGAGATTTGAAAGGCGATTTCATGTCACCGTTGGCCCGCCCAATATCGCGCAAAAGCAGACGACGCAGGAATAGAAAACAAAACGGTATCCACTGGGTCGATAGCAGGTTTAGCTGGCTGATGCGGCCCATGCGGTAGGGAGCGAAGGCAAACACTATCCCTGCCAGCAGACCACCGACCCGACTTCCGGTAATATCTTTGACCAGCAAATACATTCCCCAGCCACTGAGGGCAAAGCTGAACCAGGTCAGAATGTTATAGGCCAGCACGATATTGCCCGTAACCAGCACAATCGGCATGGCCTGAAAAGCCTGAGCAATCGTAGCATCGGAGTAGGCCAGGTTGTTGATATAAGGGTAAAACAGGTTGCCATTGAATAGGTTTGCGGGGTCGGTGGTCAGGCTGTGGATTACCCAACTCATTGACCACATCTGGGTGAGGCAGTCCCCTTCACTGACGGTGGAACTGCCAAAATAGCCAGCCAGAGGCCATAGCATTATATAAGAGGCCACGATAAAGAAATAGAGGGCCAGTGCGTCCGGACCTATCAGGAAGTTTTGAATTCTAAGTTTTGAGTTTTGAGTTGAAATCATTTTAGAACTGTGGAAGCAGAATAAAGAGATTTAAAGCCCAGCAATAAATTACCAGGCTAAAAGAACTTATCTTCTTGACAGGTAGGTTCATTTTTAGTCTAGTCATTCGGTTAAAAATATAGGCTCTCTTAGCACAGTGGCTTTAGTCCCATGCAAAATTTAAGTCTCTCCACCCCTCACCCCTGACCCTATTTCCCCAACTTCCGCCGAACTACTCCGATAACCAGGCTCATTTCTTCCACCTGCAAGGCGCGTAAACAGGCGAGATAAACCAAACTGCCCACCACAATGCCTATACTCAGCCCGATTAAGTTCGGGATAAAGCCGTTCGTACCGATAACCATTGTCACCAGCCCATAGCTCAACAGGGCGCAGCTTGCCATAAAAAATGAGGCCAACCCGGCTTTGCCCAGGGTGGGTAACAGGCCGTTGCCGCGTAAGGTGCCAAGCAAGCGGCGCAACAATACAAACATAACGGTCATATGGACGATTTGTTGCAAACTGTTCGCCAGCACCAGCCCTAACATCTGAAGCGTGCCAGTTGGCAACAGAGCGTTGGAGCTAAAAGCAATTACTAGATAAACAAAGTTGGCGAAAACACCCACCAACACCGGAGTCAGGGTATTTTTGCGGGCGTAGAAAGCGAAAATCAACATCTGGTCTAGGGCGGCGGCGGGCAATCCCGGCAAATAGCCCAGCAAAGCCACCAACGTCGGCCACTTGCTGGTTTCGGTAAAGGCGGCTCGCTGGTAAATCACGGTAATAATCGGGATAGAGAGGGCCAGTAACCCCAACGTAGCCGGGATAACTAGCACTAGCAAAAGCCGCAAACCCATCATAAGGGTTTGACGATAATTTTCCAGGTTTTTTTCTTCGGCTAGCCGCGAAAGGGTCGGCAAAATCGCAATTGAGATAGCACTTCCTACTAATCCCAGAGCGAATTGCTGCAAATTAGTGGCGTAACGCATGGCAGGTATGGCTTCCGGCCCGGCTCGGTTAGCCAGATTGCGATCAACAATCAAGACCCCGCTGGTAACAACCAGCCCCAGGAATATCGGGGCATAGAGCCGCAGAATTTCGCGCACTACTGGGTGGCGATAATAAAAGGAGGGTTTGATAGGGAAATCGCGCAGACCGGGAGCTTGCAGCACAATCAGCATGAATGTGCCGAACAGCACCCCCAGCACCATACTCCAGACCCCCAACCACCAGCCCAGCGCAAGGGCCACCACGATAATTCCGATATTACGGGCGGCTAACGATATAGCGGGCCACACAAAGCGTTGTAGAGCTTGCAGGGTGGCGGTCATTATCGAGCTTACGCCGAGAAAAATAATCGCTAAAATAATAATGCGGGTCAAGCCTACCGTTAAACTTTTGATGTCTTCGGTCTGGTCGGATGCCATAAAACGGGCCAGCGGGTCGGCGAAAATTTGGAGCAGGGCTACCACACTAACCATCAGGGTTAGCCCCAATGTCATGATGATATTTACGATGCGCCAGAACTCGGCTCGGTCTTCGGCGCGGGCGGCATAGCGGCTCAAAACAGGCACCAGGGCCGAACTTATCGCCCCACTTACTAGCAGGTCAAAGAAAATACTCAGGGTGTTATCGGCAATCACAAAGGCGGTAGCGAAAGCCCCGGTTCCGAATAGAGCCGCCAGAATTACATCGCGCAACAGGCCAAAAATGCGGGTTAAAATATTGCCAACTGAGATAATGACTGCCGCCCGGATAAAGCCGCTATTCAAACGGCGAGTTGGACTTTCAGGGGGCGGGGATACAATGCTTGCCGCGCCCGGTTCTACCGAGCCGCTCATAGGCAAAAGGGCTTCCTCGGAAATCAGGATTGCCTCATTTAGCGTTTCCGGGTTGGGATCAATAGGAGTGTGGGGTGGGTTAGGTGACATTTACCTCGTTCTGCTATGGTCATAAAAGCCTGAATAATTCTTGCTGATTATGGGTCACAGAACGAGGTTAGTCAAGTTTGGGGTTCAGTTATCAAGTTTGAATTGGATTAATCACACGCCTTACCCTGTTTCTAAACCTGAGAGGTTGGGTTAGCCTGTTATACTCCTGTAGCGGTTGTCGGTCTTCGGTTTTCGGTTGTCAGATAAATCAAAACCGAAATAGTGACAGCCAACAACCATTAACTATTTTACCGACGACTGGCAACCGACAACCACCTATGAGAGCAATACACTGGTTTCGGCGTGATTTGCGCCTGAGTGACAATTTAGCCCTGGATGCAGCCTTGGGTGACGCGGACGAGGTTATTGGCCTGTTCGTATTAGACCCGCGACTGACAACCGGGGAAAAAGTTTCCGCCCCTCGATTGGCTTTTATGTTTAGCTGCCTTGAAAAATTAGCGGCTAACCTGGAAAAGAATGGTGGGCGACTTATCATTCGGCAGGGCGATCCTTTACAGGAAGTTGAGAAGGTTTTAAGGGAAAGTGAAGCCAATGCTCTTTACTTTAACCGCGACTATAGCCCTTTCGCCCGTCAGCGCGACGAGAAACTTGAGCAGGAACTTACCGCCAGAGGTTTTACGGTAAAGACTTTCAAAGATTTGGTGCTGTTCGAGAAAGACGAGCTTTTAACTGGAACGGGTGGAATTTATACCGTATTTACCCCTTACAAAAAGCGTTGGTTGGAAAAAGTGGCACAACAACCGCCTATCCGATTTGAAACCGACTATTCCAAATTAAGATTACAGAGTGAAATTGTCAGTAACCTGTCAAGTTTGCCCCTAACCCACTATAATATAGAAGGCGACCCCTGGTATCTACCCGCCGGAGAAGAAGAAGCCCACCGCCGCCTGAAACTTTGGGCCGGAGCGAAAGTAACGCAACTCATTTCTCGGATAGAGGGTTATAGAGAAAAGCGTGACTTTCCGGCGATTGAAGGTACTAGCCGTTTGTCGCCATTTCTACGCTTTGGGGCGGTTTCGGTGCGACAATGCTACCGGGCGGCTATTAACGCCCGCGAAAGAGCCGGGAAAGTCGCCGAGAAGGACGGGATTGACACCTGGGTTAGTGAATTAATCTGGCGCGATTTTTATTATCAGATTATGTGGAATTTTCCCTATGTGGTAAAAGGGGCCTACCAGAAAAAATATGATGCCCTGGAATGGGATAATAATCAGTCAGGTTTAGTGGCCTGGAAAGAAGGGCGCACTGGTTACCCGATTGTGGATGCGGGTATGCGCCAACTCAATCAGGAAAACTGGATGCATAACCGCCTGAGGATGATTACCGCCAGCTTTCTGGTTAAGGATTTGTTGATTAACTGGCAGGAAGGGGAGAAATATTTCTGGGAAAAGCTGGTGGATGGCGATATTGCGGCTAACAACGGGGGCTGGCAATGGTCGGCTTCTACTGGTACGGATGCTCAACCCTATTTCCGTATCTTCAGCCCGGTTTCGCAGAGTCAGCGGTTCGACTCGGATGGCGAATTTATCAAAAAATATCTACCGGAACTGGCTAAAGTACCCCCCAAATATATCCACGAACCCTGGACAATGCCCCTCGCCCTGCAAGAACACCTCGGCTGCGTCATTGGTAAAGACTATCCCGCCCCAATTATTGACCACAAAATCGCCCGTGAGCGAACCCTCACAGCTTTTAAAGCTATAAAAGCCTAAAATCGTAATGAATTCGTATTATTCTTTCCTGCAATAATTATTTATAATAGATTATGAGCGATTAATTTTATGCTTAAGTTAGGATTATGGTCTTTTATATATTTTTCAAATGGAGAAGGCGATTGAGTTCTTTACAAAACGGAAAACTGTCGAAAGTTTCATTTATCAGCTCCTACCAGGAACAGGTCCAGCGAAATCAGTTATTATTCAGACTTACCGTAATCGAATTTGTTTTTTCACTCTTTTCTTTGATTCCAATTATTCAGGCTTTCGTTAGCAATGATAATTCGGGATTATTCGGAACAACCATTGGAGTTATTACATTTGCTGGTTTGGGTTTTGGTATCTGGTTAGCCAAGCGTAACTATTACATTTTTGGCTCAATCTGGTTAATTGTGTTTACAATTAGTTGTGTAGCAGTTTCAATCGTAGCTTCGGGAATTCAAACTGCCTGTATTTTGGTTTGGCCAATAGTTCTGGCGGGAATGCTCCTTGATAAGAAAATGGTGCTAATTGTTGGTTTTTCCAGTTCAGCTATATTCGGTGTAATCTACATTTTGGAATATTTTGCGGTTTTTAATTTCCTGGGTACTTTAAACGATACAGAAAAAACTTCTACTACCTGGATCATCTATCTCATCCTATTTGCTTTAACTACTATTAGCATCAGTATATTTTCAGGTTCGTTGGAGCAAGCTCTAGCTCGAGTTCAGGCTGAAACCGTAAACCTGGCAAGAGCCAACGAAGAAGTAACCCAAAAGCGCGAGCTTGGGTTTGAAACCGGAAAGAAAATGGCTACAGTAGCCACTAATCTGGGGGTTGCCAGCCGTCAACAAGCAGAAGGGGCAAGCGAACAGGCCCAGGCGGTGTTGGAAGTTACTTCCTCAATGGAGGAATTGTTGGAAACCGCCCGCCACATTGCCCAGAACGCCACTGAGGTTGGAGTAAGCGCGGATATGGCATTGCAGGCAGCTAACGAAGTGAATAGTAATAGCATTCGGGCCAGCGAAAGCTCGGAATTGGGACAAACTACCCTGGAAGATGTGATTGTCGCAATTGAAGTAGTCAAAAATAGAATTGAGTTACTGGGCCAGAAATTGCTAAACTTGACCGAGCGAAGCAAGGAAGTTGGCAATATTATTGGCTTGATCAACGAAATATCGGATGAAACTCATCTGTTGGCCTTGAATGCTGCAATTGAAAGTGCCGGTGCGGGCGAATCGGGTCGCCGCTTCTCCGTAATAGCTAATCAGGTGAAAAGTTTGGCTGACCGCTCGATTGAAGCGACCAAGGATGTGCAACGGGTAATCGCCGAGGTACAAGGGTCGGTGGCGGAGAGTGTTTTGACAGCGGAAGAAGGCAAGAAAGAAACCGCGCGGGCGGTAGAAAAAAGCTATCGGGCAGGCCTGGTAATAAACGAGTTGGGTGATATTGTCAGTCAGACCAGCAATAGCAGTCGGAAAATCCTGACCTCAATTGAGCTTGTCCACCGTCGCTCGGAAGAAATAACCCTGGCTACTCGCCAGCAAAAAAGTGCCAGTGAGCAAATTGTGACGACTATGCGTTCGGTGGGTTTGGTGGCCCAGCAGAGTGCCTCCGCCAGTCATTCTGTACAGTCTACTGTTGAAGAGCTTCAAAACTATTCGGCAAAACTGACGGGAGCGTTAGCCGAATAACTCTTTTTAACTTTACCTGAATATATAACTTTCTAAAAGAGGTAAGGTCAAATCTTGCCTCTTTTGTATTGATTGCTATTTTATTATTCTGACTTCCACCACTTACAGTTACCTTTGACTTCCAAATCCTGACAGCCATTTCCCTTGTAAATATAATTCATTCGGCAGTTTATTTACCCGAACAATTACTTTGAATTATCATAACCCTTATGGTTTCATTAGCCAGGTACTCAATATGGGTATATTTTCCTGGTAAAAGCCTCTGGGAAAGAATTAATTTTTGTAAAGATTAACTGATTCCCCTCCACTGCAAACGTCACGACATCACCTTCTTTTATGCTCGATTTATATTCAGCCAGCACATTTATACCCAATATCAGATTAATATAATGGGGCTTGGTCAGGTAACTAAAGTAGATACTCCACTTTGGGCGTATTGTTCACCTATTGTGTCCATTAATTTTGGAAATGGCTAACCAATTTAATATGAATTTAATAAAATACCGAAACCACCCCATTGCATTTACGTTATATATTACGTATAATCAGTACAATATCTAACAATGGTATTGTATAGATTTGGGACAATCTTCTAATACCAAAATCAAGGTTTGCATAAGAGGTGATAACATGGCACATGACCGCACTTATTCAATGAACGATTATATTGATGATTATGAGAATGCCGCACAGGATTATGCCAATCTGGGGCCTCTTTGGGCCGAGATGGTATTTCCAGATGACTTTGAAGCACTCCAGGCGATTTATGGTGGACGGGAAAAGGCCAAGGAAGCCCCCTCCCGCCGTAGTGAAGAACGTACCAGCGTTCGTGCCACTCGCCGCTAGAACATAACAAGCGACATCGCGTCAATATCAAAGCCTCTTGCCTAGGGATGAGCAAGAGGCTTTTATCTTTGTTAGAATATCCTCTGTACCCTTTTTATTTCAGGACTCTTACATCAAACCAGATTTCAGCTACAATTTGTTATTGTTTCGCCATTTGGTTTGTTCAAAAGTGGAAGTCACCTGTACAAACAAAATCAGAGGAGCACTAAAGTGGAAATTCGCAATATCACCCAGGAAGAAATAGGTCGGTTTGGTACAATCGAACGGGATGCTTTTCAAATTGACCCTGTCCGGTTGGAAGGTTGGTTGGAAACCAAAGACCCTGCCGAAATCTTCGCGATTTTCGATGACCAAGCCGAAATGTTAAGCGTCCTGCGGGTAATTTATCCTCAACTTTGGCTTGGGCCTACCTCGATAAAGCTGGCGGGCATCACGAGCGTTGCCACCCCACCCGAACACCGCCGTCAGCGTTACCTGAATAGTTTATTATCTCATATTATGACTGAAATGCGGGAGCGGGAATACGCGGTCAGTGCTTTGTATCCGTTTGAATTTCCTTTTTATAAGAAGTTTGGCTACGCACAGGCCGGCGATGAGAAAATTATCGAGGTTCAGATTGGAGCGTTGGCAAAATTCAAATCCCAAACCTCTGGACGGTGGCAGCAAAAGGAAGCCGAAGATATGGCTGAATTTAACGAACTTTACGACAAATTTTGTCAGGGTAGTTTTGGGAGGGTCAGCCGCACCGAACTTTATTGGCAAAATGTTTACTTCAAACCCTACGGTGGTCGCCCTAATACTCTTTACGTCTGGTACGATGCCCAGGGAATGGCTCGGGCTTATGTGGTTTATAAGATGAAAGAAATTGAACCCTGGCGGCGCAAGCTTATGATTCAAACGATGGCCTGGCTGGATGAGGAGGCTTATTTTGAAATTTTGGCTTTTCTGGCAAATCATGATTCCCAGGTATTTGCGGTCAATTTTAAGACCAGGCCAGACGATGATTTTGCCACCTTATTAGACGACCCTCGTCAGGCCAACCAGGAAATCAACCCCGGCTTTATGCTCAGGATTCTGGATGCAAAGCTGGCTCTGGAGCAACGTTCCTGGCCGAAAGGAGTATCTGGCAAATTCAGCCTGACTTTGCGCGATGATCGACTTGAATGGAACGATGGTTTAACCTTGCAAGTAGAGATGGAAAACGGGCATGTTCAGGTGGAAGCCCAAAAACTTCAGGCCGAGAATGCTGGGCTGGCTTGCGATATTCGCCAACTCGCCCAACTTTACACCGGTTATCTTAGCCCTATTCGGGCCGCAAAAATAAAATTACTAGAGGTACGTGATCAGGCCGCCCTGGAATCGGCTCAGGCTTTGTTTAGTGCACCCGGACAGCCTGCGCCCTATATGGCTGATTTCTGGTAATATCCTCAAAATATTCCCGCCCCAGATGTTAATATAATCGGGTAATATGGCAAGTTCCCAGGTTAAGGCTTGGCTAGAAAAGTTTAGGCAGTTAACCCAAAGGTAAAGGATGCCAGTTTAGAATGTCAGAAGACAGCGAATTGGCAACCTCTCAAGGGTTTGTTGGTTTTATTCAAGTGAAGGATTGATAGGAATGCTAAACGGAAAAGGAACCCTGGCTCTGGTTGGTTCCGGCGAGTTTCTACCCGGTAGCCAGAAACTGGATCGGGAATTACTGGCAACTCTTCAGGAGCCTGCCAGAGTAGTAGTATTACCAACTGCTTCCGCTCCTGATGGGTCGGGAGTAGCAGAACGCTGGGCTAAAATGGGAGTAGCTCATTTTGAAGGGTTAGGGGCTGAAGCCGAAGCAGTTTTGCTGCTTTCTCACCAGGATGCCTCTAGTAGCGAGCTGGCCCAACGAATTGCAGCCGCTAACCTGGTCTACCTGTCGGGCGGCAAACCGGATTATCTGGTCAAAACCCTACGTGGCAGCTTATGCTGGCAGGCTATCCAGACAGTCTTTCAACAGGGTGGGGTGGTAGCCGGTTGCTCGGCGGGTGCAATGGCTCTGGCTGGCTTTCTCCCCGGCATTGGGCTAGTTCGTCCTCAACCGGCATTAGGGCTGGCCCCGAACTTAGTAGTTATACCCCACTTTGATGAAATACCGAAGTGGCTAAGGGGGCTTAGCCGCTTTAGTGCCAATCGGCAAAGGCTAACGGTGGTAGGGGTAGAAGGCTCGACCGGACTGGTGGGAATGGGAGCTAGTCAAAGCTGGCGAGTAGTGGGGCAGGGTGGGGTTACAGTTTATAGTTCTAAGGGCCGCAAAAACTATGTTAGCGGGGAAACGGTTAATTTTTCAATCTGGTAGCATTAACCTGACATTAATAAAATAGGATTTCGTTTTGAACCTGATTTGGTAGTAAAGACTTTAATCTTTAAATAGTTTGTTTTCCGTATTGACAAACCGTCTAGAATATGTTAAAAATATATTAATTACACGGAGATGAACCAACCATAATCGCTGCTAAACCGTTTTCCGGTGTTCACCTTTGTTAGACGTTTAGACTAAGTTATCAACCAGCCACCAATTTACCGATTGGTAAATATTCACTTCTGATTAAAAGCACCCAACATCTCGGCAAATTGTCGGGCTTCTTTTGTTTGGGTAAAAAAGAACAACTGCAAGGAGAGGTCAATGAGAACAAGTCGGAGAGCTGCCAGCGCGTTAATGCTGCTCAGTTTATTTATTACGCTTGTTTTGCCGGTATTTAATGGGCCTTTACCGGTAGCGATTGCTGCTACCATTCCCGCTAGTGTGACTATCGCCGGGAGCCTGGACTCCGAGATAGGCTGTACAGGAGATTGGGACCCCGCTTGTGCGGTTGCCCATCTAACCTACGATGCCAACGATGATGTCTGGCAAGGGACTTTTACTCTTCCAGCCGGCAGCTACGAATACAAAGCGGCCCTGAATGATAGCTGGACTGAAAATTACGGTAAAAATGCTTCCCCCGGTGGGGCTAATATTTCCCTGATAGTGCCTACCGGCGGAAAAACTATCAAGTTTTACTATGACCACAAAACTCACTGGATTACCGATAACGTTAACTCGGTCATCGCGGTTGCGCCCGGCAGTTTCCAGAGTGAACTTGGATGCCCCGGCGATTGGCAACCCGATTGCCTACGTTCCTGGTTGGAAGACCCCGACGGTGATGGGATTTACACTTTTGAAACTACAGCTCTTCCAGCCGGTAGTTATGAAGGAAAAGTAGCTCTCAACGAAAGCTGGGATATAAACTATGGCCAGGGTGGAGTGCAAGGCGGCTCCAATATTGGTTTTGTAGTGGCGAACGCTGGCGCAAAAGTTAAGTTCAGCTACAATTCCACCAGTCACGTCCCTTCCTTCAGTGCCGGGCATGGTCGTGACAACAATGTTGAGTATGATGGGTTAGCCCACGACTCCCGCGATACCTTATACCGAACTCCTTTCGGGGCGGTAAACCCTGGTACGGCGGTAACTCTACGTCTACGAACCTTCCACAATGACGTAACGGGCGTAACACTCCGCCTCTATGACACGGCAATTGGGGCTGAAGATAAAGAACCCATGACCCTGGCGGCGAGTAATGTGGACTGCTATGATGCGGCTTTAGCAAAGGGCGGCAATACCTGTGACTTCTGGCAGTTTAGTTACACACCGCAAAAACTCAGTACGGTTTATTACCGCTTTATCATTACCGATGGGACTAGCACCGCCTACTATTCTGACAATGGCCCGCGCTATGGGGGGGTTGGTCAGGCCACCTCAAGTGAGGTGGATAACGGTTTCCGCCTGAACGTGGTTGACCCTGCTTTCAAGGTAATTCCCTGGGTACAAAACGGCGTAATGTACCAGATTTTCCCTGACCGCTTCCGCAACGGCGAGGATGATAACGACCCGAAACCAACCGATTTCCGCTATGATTATCCTGCGCCTGCCAACGCCACTCCCCAACAGATTCAGGCCGCCAAAGACGCCCAAATCCTGGACAAAAACTGGACTGATCTACCCGAAGGTTATTGCCGGGGATACAATGCACCCGCTACTCCTTGCGCCGAAGGGCCGAAGGGCCGGGATTATTTTGGCGGTGACTTGAAGGGTATTAAGGATAAACTCAATTATTTACAAACCCTGGGTATAACGATTGTTTACCTGAACCCGATTTTTGAATCCGGCTCAAATCACGGCTATGACACGCGCGATTATTTGAGCGTCAGCCGCTATTTTGGCAGCAACGGCGATTTCAAGGATTTGGTTGAGGCTTCCAATAAGCGCGGTATAAAGATAATCCTGGATGGGGTATTCAACCACTTATCTTCGGATAGCCCCTTCTTTGATCGCTACCACCACTACAGTAGTGTAGGGGCTTGCGAAGATATTAGCTCGACTTATCGCTCCTGGTTCTTTTTCCACGATGTTGCGGTGGGTTCAGGCTCATGTGTTGATAGCCAGAATCGACCAAACTCCGCCACCTATGACGGTTGGGCTGGCTTCGACTCGATACCAACCATTGTTAAGAGAGACCCGACCAACGAGTCCAATCCCTACAAGCCAGTAGCCGATTATTTCTACGCCAACAAAAATAGCAGCGTGGCTAACCTGTGGCTGAAACGGGGCGCGAGTGGCTGGCGTTTCGACGTGATGACCGACGGCACTTTCCCGACTTCCTACTGGCAGCAACTCCGGGAAATTACCAAAGGGGTTAAGCCAGATGAAACCCTAATTGCCGAAGCCTGGCACTGGTACGATAACTTGCCTCTGACGCACGGGGATCAGGCCGATACTGCAATGGGCTATCGTTTCCGCAATGCCGTCTTTGGTTTGTTAGGCGCGGTGGATGATAAGGGTTTTGACGAAGAAACTAATCCTAACTTACCGCCCTCAACTTTCGCCAATCGCCTGAATTCCATGCGGGAGGATTACGCCGACGCGACCTATTACACTTTCCAGAATTTGCTGGATAGCCATGATACCAAGCGTCTGTTATGGAGCCTGACTCCCGGTAAGGACAATCGCGAGGACAAGGAATTCAATGCAGCTAACCTGGCATTGGGTAAACAGAAACAGCGCATCGCCGCACTGGTTCAGATGACCGTGCCAGGTTCACCCACCATTTACTATGGTGATGAAGTAGGTGTAACGGGGGCTGATGACCCCGACGACCGCCGGACTTTCCCCTGGAATGATTTGGGTAAAGGTGGTTCCGACCAAAGCGACCTTAACGCCCTCGGCGTGAGTGCCTTGAAAAAATTCGACCCTTATTATGGGGCTGGGGGCGACCATTCGTTGTTCGATTGGTATCAGAAGTTAATCAAAATTCGCAAGTCAGTTCCAGTCTTGCGTGAAGGTAAGCTTACTTTCCTTTTGACCGATGATACCAACAAAACCGTATCCTACGCGATGCGCAAAGATAACAATCTGGCGATAATCGTCATCAACCGCAACGAAACCACCGCTCAGACTATTACAATACCGACTGGCGGTTATTTGCGCGATGGTGTCAGCCTGGTTAATCTTTTGGGCAGAGAGAACCTGACGACTACCGGGGGTAAATTCTCCCTGACCTTGCCTCCATTGGGTACGGCTATTTTCGTGATGCAAGCTGGTACTGATATAACCGGGCCGGTTGCCTCCACCGGGCTAAAAGCCACTGCTAACAATGGCTTAACCAGCACCGTAAGTCTAAGTTGGACAGGTAACAACGACTCTGCCAGCTACAATGTTTATCGTAGCCCGGTACAGGGTGGCGGCTACCTGAAGATTGGCAGCAGCACCAGCCCAACCTTCAGCGATAACACTGTCACTAACGGTACAACTTACTACTATGTGGTAAGAGGCGTTGATAGTCTGGGCAACGAAGGTGGCAACTCTAACGAGGCTAACGCGACTCCCGCCTTCCCGATTGGTTACGCCGTACTACAGTACCCCAAGACCATTACCCAGCCCATTACTGCTAACTACACCACCGTTTACGGGCAGGTCTACATCGCGGGGCTAACTGACGCTGGAGCCGACTCAGGTACTATTCTGGCTAGTTTAGGCTTTGGCGCACCAGGGACAGACCCGGTGACCTGGAACTGGCGACCAATGAGCTTTAACACCCGCGCAGGTAACAACTATGAGTACATGGGTGGATTGCGCTCTGACAACTCTGGTACTTTTGATTACCTGGTGCGTTTCTCCGACGATGGTGGTCGCACCTGGGCCTATGGTGACCAGGATGGCTTCTATCCGGGTGAGCCGGGTACGGACATGCCGGGGATTTACACTGTAACAGCCAGTGCCGATACTACCGCCCCTTCCGCTTCGGTGGCCTCGATTGACTTTGCCGTAGCCAGCCTGACGGTAAGCTGGACTGCTTCCTCCGACCCGGACGATGCTGTAGCGGAATACCGGATTTATCGCGGCACAACCTCTGGCGGTGAGGTTTCAACACCAGTCGCCATTGTGTCGGGTAGTACCCTGTCTTATGTGGATACCAGCGTAGGAGCGGGTCAGACTTACTTCTATAAGGTGAAAGCCTTTGATACCGCGCTAAATGCTTCGGGCTTCTCCAATGAGGTATCAGCCCTGGTAAAAGCGAAACTGGTGCAAGTCACTTTCCGGGTTAAGGTTCCGGCCTTCACTCCGGCAGGTGATACGGTTTACGTCTCTGGTAATTCCGCCGGGGTCAATCCAGACCCATTGTGCAACTACTGCGGTGGCAATGCCTCTACTGCGATGAAGGAAACTTCGCCTGGTAGTCATATCTGGGAGATTACCCTGGGTATCCCGGATGGCACAGCCCTTCAGTACAAATACACCCGTAGCAGCTATGACTATGTGGAGGAGTGGGGTTCGATTAAGGGCTTCACCAACCGCGTAGCTACGGCGCAAGCCGCCAGCCCAACTAACCTGACCCAGCTATTTGATGACACCAGCGATACCAATCCTGATGATAATCATAAAGCAGTTCAGAACTGGCGGGATGCATTAGTGAGTGGAACCAGTGCGACTCCTGCCGCAATTACGGTTAAATTCAATTGGGATGTTAAGCCGGATGGCGTTGACTTCTCAAATGCGATTGCCGTTACCAGGGGTGGGGCTGCCGTTTCGGGTGTTACTACTCACGACGCTACCAGCCAATCGGTGACATTCACACCGTCTGCGACCCTTCCGGCTGGAACTTACACCGTAACAGTTGATCATGTGGTGTCCTTAACGGTTCAAAATGATGGTATAAAGATAAGGACTCCTTATGTCTTTACCTTTACCCTACCCTAATTGACTTAACCCCTAGCCCCCTTCTCAGACAAGGGAAGGGGGAACAATTGTAGGGGTAAACCAGTGGGTTTATCCTGGGCATGTGAGAGAGGGTAGACACACTGGTCTACCCCTACATGACGAAGAAACATCGAGACCTTCGCAAGAGGGTCTTTTTCATTTAATCATTTAATTATCTGATAACCGCCGCCACCACCAATCCTTCCTATTGGCATAGAGCCTTAACTGGGTTAAAATCAGGAGGGGCTAGGTTATAACTGGAAATAAGGTGGAACCTATGAAGAATATTAATCTAAAGAGCGAAACGAATTTTGGTAAAAATGGAGAGGCGAAGTCTAACAGTGACCGCTTTACCTGGGCTTTGGCAGGGGTCACAGTAGTGGGAGGGGCGGCCTTCTCGGCTACTTTGGGGTTGGCGAATTACCTTGTTACTCAGATTACCAGACCACCCGACCCTAATCTCTCCGAAAGTTATACCTTAACACCTTATGAAATGGATGCAGATTTTGAAGATGTCCTATTCCCCACCGCTAACGGACGGATGTTGAGTGGCTGGTTCTTGTCACATGAGGGTGAACGACGTACCGTTATTTCGGCGCACGGGCACGGGGGGCGCAAGGAGGATATGTTAGGCATTAGCACTTTCTTGTGGAAAGCCGGATTTAACGTGCTGATGTTTGATTTTCGCGGTCATGGCATGGAGCGGGTTAAGGGCGAGTTGAAAACACTGGGTACGCAGGAGCTTGAGGATTATCTAGCCGCCATTAATTTTGTCTATAACCGTTTTGCCGAGAATAACCAGCCCGAACCCATTATCGGGGCTTGTGGGGGCTCTCTGGGGGCAGCGGTGGCACTGGTTGCTGCAGCCAGGGATGAGCGAATTCGGGCGGTGTGGGCTGATAGCAGCTTTAGCAGCCGCCGCGAGGTAATTGCCCACAACTTTGCAACGGCTACCCATCTTCCCAGCCGCCCGGTGGTAGATACTGCCGATTGGGTATTCAAATTGCGTACTGGCAAGCCAATGGGAGATTTTTCGCCCCTCAAAGAAATTAGCACAATGACCCCTCGCCCGATTTATTTTATTCATGGCGAGGCTGATAATACTACCCCGGTTAGTCACGTTCACGCCCTTTATGCGGCAGCACAGGGCTATAAGGAGCTCTGGATTGAACCAGGGCTAGAACATTGTCAGGTTTATTTCAAGTTCCGGCAAGAATATCGCCGCCGAGCAATCGCTTTCTTTCAGGATTGGTTGACTATTGATAACACACTTCAAAATACAGACAACGCCAAAGTTGAGCAAGGTCTGCTGACTTAATCTATTTCATATATTAACGGTAAAAAACTCAGGGTTGTTTTTCGGTCACAATTCCAACTTTCTTTTTGTCTAATTAAATGAAGGCTAAAATGTTAGCCTGAAAAAATTAGCAAAAGGAGAAAACAATGCCTTTCATTCAACTAACCACCATGGAAAAAACTCTGTCTCACGATGAAAAACAGGAGCTCATCAAACGAATTACCGACGCGGTTGTGTCAGTTGAGGGTGAAGATTTACGGGGTAGTGTTTGGGTGGTGATTAATGACAGTATCCCCGAACAACAGTTTGGGATTGGGGGTCGCACCCTGACTGCCGATGCTTACAAAGCAATACGAGCCGCCCGCAAATCTGCCTGAAACTGGGTTCAGTTATTAATGTGGAGGCGGTTCGCCTGCCCTGCTGTACCCTTTAAGGGCGGACAGGTTTAATTAAAATTTAGGAAGTAGGTTGGGTTTTAACCCCCACCCCCTACAGGAGGCGGGGGATTTTATTTTGTTACTTTTTTGCGCTTTTGCCGCGAAAAAGTAACTGTAAAAGTTTTGTTCCCCCTTCCCTAAAGAGGTTTAGGGGCGGACTGTTTTTATAAAGATTTGGGTAAAGAGGGGCTTTTTAACCTTCGCTCCTTATAAAAAGGCGGGAAAATAGGGAATTTAACCCCTTTTTTAGCCTTTTACCTGCCTTATTCCCCCTTCCGCTTTAGGGAAGGGAGTTAGGGGGTTAGGTCTGATAGCCCTTCCCAAAGCCCTAAACTCTATTTTAATGAAACCTGTCCGCCCTTAAACACTTTAGGGAAAGGGGCTAGGGGGTTAGGCCAAAACCCCTACTTTTTTAAGACCTTAAAGTTTCTAAACTATTCGTATAAGCTGCTTCAGCCCTCCTTATTACCACAATCTGTAAAATCCAGGTAAAATATCTGTCAAGAAACGTTAAAAAAGTATTAAATAAGTATTGATTTTGTACTAGGAGTTTGCTAGTATTAAATCAAGAAGTTCAAACACCAGCACAGGAGACAATTTTATTCACTCTGCTCAGGGTTTGTCTTATTGTGCGTAGTTAATCGAAAGATTGGGTTCAATTCAACTTTCTGGGCAAAGCAAACTTAGTAAGCCCGAAGTAAGTTTAGCGGCAATGGTGGCCCGCAACTGTCCGCCCCCGACCGGCTGTTATCCACCCCTTATCGCTATCTCAAAGTGACTGTTGTAATTAAAATGCAATAGAGTTTTTTGTTGTGGGTTGAGTTTCTGCTGTTATGGTGTTATTTCTGGTCAGTTCTTGATTTCTTTTGTGAGCCTACAAAAGGAAACCAAGCCTGGTCGTCTATTCTTATAGTAGTTAGTGTCACAAAAATACTGTCGTCGCCACGACAGCCATCAAACCGGGATTACGAACATCTACTGGTACATCTAAGGAGGCCCTAGGTGAGTTTTGAGGATAAGACTTTACAATGCCGCGAGTGCGGTGTTAATTTCATTTGGACTGCTGGTGAGCAAGAGTTCTACGCTCAAAAAGGATTAGTAAACATTCCAAGCCGTTGCCCCGATTGCCGCAAGGCACGCCGGGCAAATGGGCCAGGAACCTACGGAGGCGATAACAATCGCGCCCCTCGCACCGAAAAGGTGCAACATCCGGTAACTTGTGCCTCTTGTGGCAAACAAACCACCGTGCCTTTCGTACCAAAATATGACCGCCCGGTTTATTGCAGTGACTGTTTTGAACGGGAAAAAAGCGTAACGCGGGTTTAAGAATCAAAATACAATAGCTAGATAAGATTCAGACGGCTTTTTAAGTAACTCTGAATAATATCTAGCTATTATTTATCTACTCCCAAATATAAGCGGACTTAAATAAGGCAAATAACTGTGGCACGTCTTCCCCGATTAGCTTTGCTGTCGGTAGCTTTTTATCCCATTCCTCACAAACCTATCTTGATGAGCTTCTCACCCGACTAAGTATTACTGTCCCTTTTAAAATCTAATCCGTTAATCATTGTTAACAAATCAATAACAAAGCGTATTGCTATTAACAAATTATTAATATTGTGTTAAAATCAAGCTTGATTTCGGTTTTGGTTAAGAGATTGAAAATAAAGTTTTCGTTATAACTATCAATTTTTGGGTGGGTGGGGTATACTCTTCTAGTTACGGTAAAGGGGGCGCAGTGGACTATTACAGGAGCGCGGCTATGAGTGATAACCGACCTCATTATAACCGAGTTTTATCGGATTTAAAGGATAGTTTACTTGATTTAGCCAGTATGGTGGACAAAGCCATGCATATTTCGGCCTATGTTTTAAAAGCCCACGACTATCAGCAGGCGGAAAAGCTTATCCTGGCTGACCAGAAAATTAACATCCGTCGCTACGAATTGGAAGAAGAAGCCTTAGCCGTACTATCCACCCAACAGCCCGTAATGACCAAAGATTTACGCCTGGTAGCGGCGGTTTTGCACATTGCCGGGGAACTGGAGAGGATGGGCGATTATGCCAAAGGATTAGCCCGTATCAGCGAAAATATGTCAACTCTCCCCCCCACCGAAATTATGATAAAAATGGACAAAATGCTCCATATCTGTCGTGAAATGCTCAATCGCTCCCTGGATGCTTTTATCCAGAACGATGTAAAGTTAGCCGCCGAGATAGCCCGTCGGGATGATGAAGTGGACGCGCTTTACAATGAGGTTTACCATGATTTGCTAAGTCTGATGATGTCAGTTCCGGGTAGTATTGACTTCTGTACTCCCCTAATGTGGGCCGTGCATAATATTGAGCGAATGGGAGACAGAATCACTAACATTTGTGAGCGTATTATTTTTGTAGAAACGGGCAGTATGAAGGATACTTCGCCCCATTCTGATGCTAACTAGAATTTATTAAATCGTGAATTTATTCAAAAGCGATTTCAGAACCTAGCAAAGCTCCGCGAAAACGATGTTTGAGATAAGTTCCATCGCGGGGTGGCAGTACCAGCAGGTCATTGGTCATTGCTATCTTTATCACCGCCATCAAAAGCTCATTCCCCTGGTAAATATCGTTTTTAAGTGTTTCTACTTCGTCAACAGTATAAATTGTTTGCGCTTTAGGGAATCCACAGGCCTGGGCTACAGCGACCAAATCAACTCCGTTGGCGGTATGGGTTTGTTGTCGGCCCGTTTCGCCATATCGTTCGTTGTCAAGCACCACTATCCGTAAATTTTTTGGCTTCTGCACCGCAATAGTAGCTAAACTCCCCATACCCATAAGCTGTTCGCCATCCCCGGTTAGCACCAGCACCTTGCGTTCGGGTTGCGCCAGAGCCAACCCAAGTCCGACCATTGCCGCGCCTCCCATCGCTCCCCAGAGTGGAAAATCCAAAGGGTTATTCCCTGCCGCCGCCAAATCCCAGCTTGAAGCCCCTAACCCACTTATCACCAGCAAACCCCCCCGGCCTTCTAACAATTGCCGGACTACCTCCCGCCGTCGCAAGCTATATTCACCCATCGCCTTATTTCCTCCCGAAACTTTTGCTGCCTAATAACTTTTGCGAAAGTAATAATGCTACCGGGCTGTAACTGTTAAAGGCCAGTTTGGCGGCAGCTTCGACAGTTTCGCCTATTTCTTCTATTGCTGTTATTCGTTGTACAATTACCCCTGCCGCTTCCAAAACTGCCGGGGTGCTTTGGCCCATTGGAAGCTGCCAGGGATTAAATTCGCCCCATTCGCCGCGCATTGTAACCAATGTAAGGAAGGGGAACATACAGGTTTTAATCAGCGAAAACATATTGATACAATTGCCTACGCCACTCGATTGCATCAAGAGTATGGCCCGTTTCCCACCTAAATATGCCCCCGCCGCCAATGCCACCCCTTCTTCTTCGCTGGTAAGAACTACTGATGTTATTTCCGCATCGGCTTGACATAATTCTATTAATTTGAGGTGTCCGGCATCCGGCACATACGAAACTATTGTAATATTTTGTTGTTTGAGGATTGTAAAAATTTGCTCCGCCCAATGCCCACTCATTTCCAGGTTATGGGTTTCTTCCGATTCAGCCATTTTGCTACTCCTTCTGTAACATACTCCCTTACTCCTCGGACAGGTACAAGGCCAGTCCCTACGAATTATTCCCCTCTCCCTTGTACTCAGGGGAGAGGGTTAGGGTGAGGGGTTGTTTCCTTTTCCCGATTTTAGATTTCTAAAGGGGAGTTAGGTTTCAACCCTAAAAAATGTTATGCTCAGAGGGAACATATCCCTCGTGGAAACGGGTAATCCGCAACTCGTCAATATTAAAGGTATGCGCCCGACTGTCCAGAATTTCCTCTGCAATAGCCAGCCCGGTAGCGGGGGAGTGCATTACTCCGTGCCCGCTAAAGCCACTGGCACTGACATAATTTGGCAGGTCTGGATGTCGCCCCAGAATTGGGAAATGGTCGGGAGTGACCTCGTAAAGCCCACCCCAGCAGCGTTGCGGCAACAAATTAGCCTCTTCTAATATTGGTAGGCGTTGTACCCCAACTTCCAACACAGTTTCCAGCCAATCCCAATCCACGCCAATATTATAACCCACTGGTTCATCCGGCCTGGAGATGCTGAACATCAGATGCTCCTGCTCTTTGCGGAAGAAGAAACCGGTGCTCAAGTCAACCGTCATCGGTACATCTCGATTGACAGCCGGAAAGGGGTCAGTGGCATAAATACAACGGCGATAAGGTTGCACTGGAATTTGCAAATCCACCAGTCTAGCAAGCTCACCCGACCAGCACCCCGCCGCGTTGACTACCAAATCACAACTTATCAACCCTTCGTTGGTTTCTACTCCCGCCACCTGCCCACCCTCAAGCCGGAAGCCAGTGACGGTAGTATCACATTGCAGCCGCACTCCCAGGTCACGCGCCCGTCGCAGATAGCCCGTCGCGATGCCGTAAGGGTCACAGAAGCCGTCGGTTTTGCAGTAGGTTGCGCCCAGTAGGTCATCCGTGTAAAGTTGTGGTACAACTTCGTGAATAGTGATGGGGTCAAGCAGTTCCACCGGGACGCCCAGGCTTTGCTGAAGGGCGACATTACGTTGGCCTTGTTCCCAGATAGAAGGGGTAGCTGCCAACAACATGTAACCAATCTGGCGAAGCTCGGCAAAACCACCAACTTCTTCGGTGAAATTCTTGATACGCTCGATACTATATTGCGATAGTCGAATATTGAGTTCAGTTGAGAATTGATGGCGCACCCCGGCAAACGAGCGGGCGGTGCTGCCTGTAACCTCAGTGGCCTCTTTCTCCAGAATTAGCACGTCGGTGCAGCCCCGGATAGCAAGATGATAGGCGATAGAGGCTCCCACAATTCCCGCGCCGATTATAACCACGCTGGCCCGTTTGTCACTCATTATCCTTGACAGACTCCTCTCTTAATTATAGTTTTTCCCCGACTGTTTTCCCCTGAAGGAAGAACAATAGGTAATCCGGGCCACCCGCTTTGGTATCGGTGCCGCTCATATTGAAGCCCCCGAACGGCGCAACGCCCATCATTGCCCCGGTGGATTTGCGGTTGAAGTAGAGATTCCCAACATGGAATTCGCGGCGGGCACGCTCCAGTCGGCTACGGTCCTGGCTGTAAACCGAGCCGGTCAAGCCATATTCGGTAGCGTTGGCAATTTCCAGGGCTTCGTCAAAGTCCGTCGCCCGAATAAAGGCCAGGAAAGGGCCAAAAACTTCCTCCTGAGCGATGCGGGCATTCGGGGCAATCTCGGAAAAGATGGTTGGCTCGACAAAATAACCATTCTCGAAGGGTTTTCCGCCGCCCAACACCAGCTTTCCTTCCCTTTTGCCAATTTCAACATAGCTCAGGAATTTTTGTTGGGCGATTTCATCAATCAAAGGGCCTAGGTCCGTATCAGGGTTAACCGGGTCTGCCACTTTGAGCTTTTTCGCCCGTTCCACAACTTTTTCCAGCAGGGGTGCGTAAACGCTGTTGACTACCACCACTCGCTCGGCGGAAGAGCAGCGTTGACCCTGATAACCAAAGGCACTGGCGATAAGGCCATCGGCGGCGGCATCCAGGTCGGCAGTTTCGTCCACGATTACGGCGTTTTTGCCACCCAACTCCAGTTGAACGCGTTTGAACCATTTCTGACCGGGCTGGACTTTGGCTCCGTTCTCATAAATATTAACCCCGGCTCTTTTAGACCCGGTAAAAGCTACAAACCGTACCTGTGGATGGGCCACCAATTGTTGACCGTTGGCGATACCCGGCCCGGTAATCAGGTTGGCTACGCCGGGCGGCAAACCAATCGAGTCAAAAATTTCAAAAAGCCATGCCACCGAAGTAGCCGCCGAGTCGGTTGGTTTGGTTACAATCGTGTTTCCGGCAACGATAGCGGCCCAGGCCATCCCAATCGTCAGTGCCAAAGGGAAGTTAAAGGGGCTAATTACCGCTCCCACCCCTAACGGAAGGTAGAAAAACTCAAAATCTTCACCGTCCAGAGGGGTTAGTTTTTGGGGTTGTTCCAGTTTGAGCATCTGTCGCCCGTACCACTCGAACAGGTCAATCGCTTCGGCGACCTCGCCATCTGCTTCATCCCAGGTTTTTCCCAGTTCCAGCACCATTAAAGCCCCCAGTTCGTAACGGCGGCGGAGGATTTCAGCTACAGCCTTGTGCATGTATTCCAACCGCTCCTGTACGGAGGTCGCCGACCAGGCCGGGAAAGCTTTTTGGGCGGCTTGCACGGCGGCTTCTACATCGTCCGGGCGGGTAGCAACGTGGCGCGAAATTATTTCTTCAGGGTGAGCCGGGTTTTTGGTGCTGAAGGTTTCCTCATGAAAGACCGCCTGACCGCCAATCCAGAGCGGATAGATTTGGCCCGATTTCAGGCGAACGTTTTCAAGGGCGGCTTGAAAGGCTTGCCGCTCGGTGGCTTGACTGAAATCCAGACCCGGCTCATTCCGAAATGGGGCCAGCATAGTTTGCATTTTTGATTTCTCCTTTTATTCTAAAGCTTTTTGACTGATAAGAAATATATCACAAAGTTGTTTGCAATACAATGCCAGAGCTTTTTGATATATTACTGTTGTATTTTAAACCGGGATTTGCTACACTGGCCTAAACGGTTGTCAGTTGTCGGAGTGGGAATTTCGTAGGAGGCTGCTCCGTCAGACGATAATAATCGCAGGAGAGAGCCTACACTTATAAGGGGAACTCAAAAATTATAAACAGGAGCAAGAAAATGGAATCGGGTAAAGCCGACCTGATCGAAGAAACTAGCCTGGAAACTCAATCTGAAAAAGGGATTGGCTTACGAAAAATACCCGCCGCTTCCCAAAGCGAAGCCGCCTATAGTCAGATAAAACGTCGGATTATTCGCTGTGAATTAGAGCCGGGAGCGCGTATCACCGAAGCCCAATTAGCGACTGAGAGCGGGATTGGCAAAACCCCCATCCGAGAGGCTCTCACCCGATTGGTGCAAGAGGGGTTGGTTAGCAGCATCCGGGGACATGGCTACGAAGTGACCCCTATAACGTTAGGCGACCTGCAAGACCTATTTGGCTACCGGATTGTGCTGGAGGGGGCGGCGGCGACCCTGGCTGCGGGACACGTAAAACCCGAAGATTTGCAACGGCTGGACGAGTTGTGCCAGGTTCATTATCTGGTGGGCGATGCCGAGAGCGAAGAAAATTACTTGCGGGCGAATTTTGCTTTTCATGTGATGGTGGCGGAAGCTTCGGGCAATCGGCGGCTGGCGGCGGCGGTTCGGCAGGTTTTGGAGGAAAGCGAACGGCTGCTCCATCTTAGCAACATCCTGAAAAACCGCACCGAGGAGGTAACATCCGAGCATAAAGGACTGGTAGATGCCTTGATTGCCGGGGATGGCGAAACGGCCCGCAAGATGGCAATTCAGCATATTACCGCCTCCCAACGGCTGGTGCTGGATGCGCTAGTTAGAAGCCCATCTTTGCTAAATGTTAATATTTTCCCTATTAAATCTTTACGGACGGGGGAAGGTTGGAGCTAAAAGAGTTTATCGACAGGAGCAAGAGCAATGTATCATGTGATACGGAACTATCAGAAGGTAAATACGACAGTAGTAGAGGCTTTCCGAGGTATCGGCACCGCCACCGTTCACGAGGCTTATAATCGGCAGGGAGCTACGCACAGCTATATCAAGCCTATTTTTCCCGGCATGAGGATTTGTGGCACCGCTCTTACAGTCAAACTCCATCCCGGAGACAACCTGATGTTGCATAAAGCGATGGATATTCTCCAACCTGGGGAAGTAATCGTCTGTGACAATGCCGGACACGAAGAAGGACCCTGGGGCGAGCTACTTTCTATAAGCGCGTTAGCCCGAGGTTGTGCCGGGTTAGTGATTGATGGTTATGTGCGGGATGGGGAAGCTATTCAGGAGCGCGGTTTTTCGGTTTTTGAACGTGGCCTCTCAATCAAGGGAACGGTCAAAGAGAGCCTGGGCTTGATTAACCATCCAATCTCTTGCGCGGGGGTGATTGTTTATCCCGGCGACCTTGTTTTGGGTGATGCTGATGGTGTCTGTGTAGTGGAGCGGGCCCGCGCCGAGGAAATCTTGCACCTGTCGCGGGAGCGTGACCAGAAAGAACTCGTTCAGGCAAAATTGTTGCGGGAAGGCAAAACTATCTGGCAGCTTTCCAACTTTGACGAATTAGCCAGGTCCAAAGGATTGCTGGAAGAGCCGTTGGAGCAGACGCGGTAGCTTGATAAGCCAAAATAAATCACGCTAAACCCGTACCGTTGCGCTGCTTCTAGCTGACTTTTTCAATCTGTCCTGGATTTTAAGTCAACCTTCAGGGCGGCGACTCGTTTGGTCTCAAACTCAATGGCGAAAAGCGAAACCTGTACCTCTCGAATAGTTAACATTACTCCCAGGGCAATAATGGCTGTTCCCAGCAGGAATACGACCAGTGCGGCGAAAGCGGCCCAGGCGTAATTGCTCAGAGCCGCCAGGGCAATTACCAGCATATCAATTATAAATATCACCACGGCGCAATAGATAGCTAATACCGAGTTATGGGCTAATTTAAGTCGAGTAAGCAGGGCGGGGATTTGCCCATCTATTTCCTCAATCCGCTCAGCTGTGAAGATATTATCCGAGAGTTTGGTTAATAGCTCAATTCGTTCATGGTTCAATGCGCGGAGACGGTCATTAATTGCGGCAAAGCGGTTAACTAACCCACTCACCATAACCGAACAGGCTGTTACCATTACCACCGGGGCTAAGATAAGCTGAATCAGCCGACTTACATTTTCTGCATTCTCGAAAACCTTTTCCATACAGCCTCCCTGGGTTTTAATCGTTGGGTTATAGCGTGGTGTGATTGAATATTTCGGTCAGTTCAACCCATCTTACTTTCGATAAGCTCAAATTTTGAGTTAATTATTCTCAGAAGATAGTTTATGGTAAGAATCTCTCCTAAATCTCCCAGCGTAGTTCCTAAACCTAATATCCCCTCATATTTAAGAAAGGCAACTCACCCGGTTGTTTCCAGGAAAATTCCTTATTTTAGATTTTGGATATTAGATTTTAGAATTCAAAAAGTTAGCTCAGGTAATTGGTAGTATGCACACGTGGGTTGGGGGCCAGGGTGAAAGGGTCGCGCATCGAAATAGTATCCTCGCGGTTTGGCCCGGTGGACACCATATCTACCCGCACGCCCACTAACTGGCTAATACGCTGCACAAAACTCTGGCAGGCAGGGGGCAAATCCTCGAAATGCTTGATATGGGCGGTAGAAGTTTCCCAGCCGGGCATCTCCTCATAAATCGGTGAGGCTACCTTGATGGTGCTCATGTCTGAGGGGAAGCGAGTAATGGACGAGTCGTGTACCTGATAGGCTGTGCAAATTTTTATGGTTTTGTGGTTATCCAGACCATCCAGGTAGGTCAGCCCAATCGAGGTCAGGCCGTTTAGTTGGGCCACAAAACGGGCTGCAACCGCATCAAACCAGCCAAAGCGGCGATACTTTTCTCCGGTAATCGGGTTGGTGGGGCGGCGACCATTCCGCACCGTCCCTTCCATATTTCGGAAATGAATCAGAGGTGCGCTATCCTCTTTAGCCATTTCACTGGGGAAGGGGCCGGTTTGCGCCCTAATGATATAAGCTCCAAATACACCCATTGCCCCCTGAATGGCGGTGGGAGGGATACCACAGCCCACACAGGCCGCCCCTACAGTAGGCGAGGCATTAGAAACATAGGGATAAGAGCCAAAATCCAGGTCAAGCATAGAGCCCTGGTCACTTTCCAGCAACACCCGATGCCCATCGTCCAGGGCTTTTTGCAGAATCAGTCGGGTATCGAAAATCCGCTCACGCAACGCCCGCCCGTAAGATAGATACTGCTGATATATATCCCGCAAATTTAGGGCTTCTTGTTTATAGACCTTAGTGAGAATTTCATTTTTGACAGTAAGGGTTTTGCTCAGTCGGGAGAGGAACTGTTCCTCCTGCATCAAATCGCCAATCCGAATACCAATTCGGCTTACTTTATCGGCATAGGCCGGGCCGAGGCCTGAACCCATCGTATCAATCACCGGAGTGCCATAAACCCGCCGTTCCTGCTCCTCAAAAATGGAGTGATAGGGCATAATCAAATGGGCCTGTTCGCTAATAAACAACCGCTTTAAGTTAATCCCCATTCCAACCAGGGCTTCCATTTCTTCGACCAGTCGCTTGGGGTCAAGCACCATTCCTGCGCCGAGGACGGTTATAACTTTTGCATTGAAAATACTGCGGGGAATAAATTGCAGGTTAAATCGGCCCTGCTCGTTCATAACGGGTTGGCGCAAATTACCGCCGCCGCTGTATCGCACCACAACTTTGGCGGATTCGCCCAATAGCTCGGTAAATTTGCCTTTGCCTTCTTCGCCCCATTGCCCGCCGATTAGAGCTAAAACAGTCATGGCGGACCACCTTTTCCTAAAATCGATTATCAGTTATCGGTTGCCGGATAGCTATCAGCTATCAGGTTTTAGGCATTAGCTGTTAGGTTTTAGGAAAAATCTAAAATCGAATAACCAATAACCGACAACTGACAACCTCTCAATTTGAACCGAGAGCATCTTTGATACGACCAAAGAAGCCCTTATCATCTTTATCTCTGTTGCTGTCTTTACCCAATTGTTCGCGCGGCATAGTTTTTGCCAATTGCTGAATTAGCTGGCGTTGCTCTTCGGTCAGCTTGCGCGGTACAATTACCCGGAAAGTAATAATTTGGTCACCCCGCCCGTTACCCCGTAAAAATGGCACGCCCCGCTCTTTCAGCCGTATTGTCTCACCATTTTGAGTCCCTGGTTTAATTTCCAGCTCGATTGGCCCATCCACTGTAGGAATTTCGACCTTATCCCCAAGGGTAGCTTGCCACAGGTTGAGCGGTAATTCCACCACAATGTTATTTTCAACCCGCTTGAAAATCGGGTGTTCCTTAATCGCAATGCCCACGAACAGGTTGCCGGGGAGAGTACCGCGTAGACCCGCTTCTCCCTCGCCACTGATGCGAATCTGAGAATTGCTGTCAATCCCAGCGGGAACTTTAACAACCAGCCGTTTGTTAACCCGCACCCGACCCTCGGCCCGGCACTCCCGGCAGGGCGTGCTGATAATCTGGCCTTCGCCCCGGCAGCGGTCACAGGCGGTTACATTCACAAACTGTCCAAAGATACTATTCTGAACGCGCCGTACTTCTCCGCTGCCTTCACAGTTGGGGCAACGGGTAGTGGCTACACCGGGCTCGCTGCGGCTACCTTTACAACGAGGGCATGTATCGAAGCGACTGATTTCCACTTCTTTTTCAGTGCCAAAAACCGCTTCTTCAAATTCCAGCGTAATGGTGGTTTTGAGGTCTGCGCCGCGCTGAGGTGAGGAACGCCGCCCGGTAGCTCCCTGCATGCCGCCGAAAAACTGTTCAAAAATATCGCTGAAGCCGCCCGACCCGCTGAATCCCTCAAAGGGATTAGCTCCAGCCCCATTTAATCCAGCGTGCCCGAAGCGATCATAACTTGCGCGTTTCTGGGTGTCGCTCAGAACCTCGTAAGCTTCTTTTATTTCCTTAAATTTTTCCTCGGCTTCCGCTTCCTTATTAACATCGGGATGATACTTCATCGCCATACGGCGATAAGCTTTTTTTACTTCATCCTCTGTTGCGGTACGGGCTAAACCCAGGACTTCATAATAGTCGCGCTTTGTAGCCATTTATATCTTTCCTGCAATTTTGATTTAGCTAGTGTAATAAAAAGCTTGAACCTAGTCAAGATGATTCGCCTTAACTATATATATCCAAAATGTTTGTACGGATTGCCCTGGTGGCTGCCCGAAACAGTACCCGCATTACACCCTAATCCAGTAATTTATAAATATATAAATCCATCTAAATTTATTTATCGGCGACCCACCTTGACGGCAGCAGCGCGAATAACACGGTCTCCCAGCTTATAACCTTTTTGATATACTTCCGCTACGTACTCGGTTTCACCCTTATCGCTATCGTCCTGTTGCACTGCTTCGTGGAAGCGTGGGTCAAAGTTGGCGTTAAGGGACACAACTTCGCTTACCCCTTCCTGATCCAGGAAAGTTTTTAACTTTTTCTCAATCAAACTTACCCCGTTGACCCAGGCTTCCCCCTTAAGACTCTCCGGCAGGGTCGCCATTGCGCGTTCAAAGTCGTCCACCACCGGCAGTAATCTGACTAACAATTTCTCTTTGGCCTCTACACTTAGACTGGACTTCTCGTTATCAGTGCGCCTTTTCAGATTAGCAAAATCTGCCCGTGAGCGTTGCCAGCTTTCTATATACTCTGCCGACTTTTTCTGCTCCTCACTCAATAGTTTTTGCAGTTGTTCCACCGACATATTTTCGGTGTTTTCAATGGTAGCGGTGACAGCCTCTGGCTCGTTATTGTTTTGATTTACAGTTTCTTTAGTCGCGTCTTCCATTTTAGGTATTCCGTCTCCAAATTTAAAGGATAATTATTTTGTTAATATCGGTTTGCTTGAGATTCTGATAACTTTAATTTAAAAAGAACCAGAACGCTCCGTTAACAGATTGGTCATCAACTGCGAGATATATTTCACGGTTGAGATTGAACGATTATACTCCATTCGGGTAGGGCCAATTACCCCCACAACCCCCACAATTTGTCCATCTATGCCATAGCGGGCTAATACTACGCTTAATAGCCGTAAATCCTCAAAGCGATTTTCTCCACCAATTATAACCTGTACTCCGGCCTCATCGCTGGTTAGCACCTCGGGGATAATAGTTGGTAAGGCTGGGCCGCTTTCAATAGATTGCATTACCTGGCGCAGGCGGGTAATATCATTGAATTCAGGCTGATTCATCATATTCGCCAGACCTTCGCGGTAAAGCTGGGTATCGTTATGTTGTTCCAGGCTGCGAAGTGTTTCAGACAGGCGGTTGGCTATAGTTACCAGAAATTCATCAGTCCAATCCTTAATATTGTTATCAATTTGCACTCGGTTCTGACCGAATAGCTGAGAGTTAAGCCGACTGGAAACGCTGCTCAATTCTTCCTGGGCAGTTGGCTCATCCAGGCTTAACATTTGCTCCTTGATAGTGCCATCCTGCGTAACCACCACCATTAATGCCAGCCGTTCCTGTACCCCGATTAGCTCTACTCGTTTCAAGCGGCTATCGAAGGCGTGGGGTGAGCTGACCACCGCTACATTCTGGGCGGTGCGGGCTGTTACGGAGGCCGCCAATCGTAACCACTCATTCAACTCCAATTGTATCTGGTAAAATTGATGTTGAATAGTATGTTGTTCGGGAACGGACAAGCTGCCGGGTCGCTCCATCAGATGTTCCACAAAGAAACGATAGCCCTTATCGCTGGGAATCCGTCCCGCCGAGGTATGGGGGTGGGTGATGTAACCCTCCCGCTCCAGTTCGGCCATTTCGTTGCGGACAGTGGCGGGGCTAATGGGTAGTCTATATTTATTTACAATAGCATCAGAACTAACCGGCATGTAGCTGTTTACGTATTCTTTTATTACAATTTTCAGAATTTCCTTGCGTCGATCAGTCATGAATTCACTAGAGCGGGGGGTATTTTGTACTTCCCCGGCTTTAGCGGTGGTCAATTCTTGATTTTGGTCTTGTTCGTTGCCCATAACTACCGACCTATCTTCAGCCATTAAAAATCAATAACTGACCACTAACCCCTTGTGAATAGTAATCTATAGCCCCCATAAATTTAGCACTCTAATATTAAGAGTGCTAAACTACTACCCTCATGGTATCATTTTGGCATTTTTGTGTCAATAGTCTGCCCTGTGTGCTTGAAAAATATTTATGGAATGATAATGTTTTTATAGAGTCTGACCGATAC
This sequence comes from Chloroflexia bacterium, assembly GCA_038207495.1. Taxonomy (GTDB): domain Bacteria; phylum Chloroflexota; class Chloroflexia; order Chloroheliales; family Chloroheliaceae; genus Chlorohelix. The sequence continues at coordinate 69,347 of JBBQZS010000015.1, read as the reverse complement.
GGATAAGATTAATTAAGAAAACCCCACTAACTAACACAAATCTTAACACAAAATTTATTCCAGGTTTGCTAACATCTATTGTATATAGTTTGTACAGTCCTCGTCCAAGCTTTGCCCATCTTTACGGATTAGACAATCTAAATGGTTTAGAAGGAAACTTCTAACTAAAGTTACTGCTGCATTTCAAAAAAAAGCGAAATGCCACTCAGGGCCATTTCGTGGCGAAAGGATGACTTTTTATGCCAAAATTGGGGATGAAAGAACCAAACTCCAAAGCTTTAAGGAGTGGTCGGGCCGTAGCCGAACCGTTACGCTATGAGAAACATATCCAGGGAGGTTGGGAGAGATTGGTAATGTGTGCTAGCCAGTCGCAAGTCCAAGCGGCGGCTTACGGTGGTTCGTTAGCCGGGGAATTGCAGAAACTTCGCTCGGAAGGTTGGACTATGACCTATTCGTTACGTAACGATACCGGGCGCACCTATTATTTCAAGCGGGCATTGGCAAGTGTGCCGCGCCGTCTTAAAGAAACCGCTATGTGGTAAGGAATTACTGAGGGCTAAGGACTGAGGGCCGAGTGAATATCTTTTTCTCGGTTCTCAGCCCTTTTACCTCAGTCTAATTCAGGCTGGCACAGCCTCGCGCAAGACCTCATGCATTCGCTCGATAAATTCCTCTTTGACAAAAGGACTCCCAAGATAGTCCCCCGCTACTTTGAGCCCTTCCAGCCGATAGGCCAGCCGACCTTCACAAGATAGCAAGATTACGGGGCTGTTAGCTGGATCTCCCGACATGACTTTGGCAAGTCCCAGACCGTTATTTTCAGGTAAATATTTATCAAAAATTAGGAACCAGGAGTTGTTTGGGTAGTGGTTTAGCTGGGTTTCTTCCAAACTGGAAACTGTTACAACGTTATAGCCCTGACCGTTGCGTAGATAATCAACTACTTTTCGCGTCAGTCGCTCGTCCTCAATTACAAGGATATTCATTAAATTTTATCTCCATTCGCAATGGCTGTAAGTGTTTTTAAACCTAAGTTAGAATCTAGGTGCGAAGTGGAGGCTTGTATTACCCGATTTGACTACTGCAAAGCCTCATTTGTGGCTATGATAGTCTAGTTACCTTTCAGGTTAATGAATGGTGAGTAATGGGTGTATGAAGAAATGCTAATGTTGTTACCCCAAAATGGGCAAATCATATTACAACTTTTTAAAATTGATAACCTACCATGACTACTCTTAAAATAAGGGGACCTATCACAAAAATACCAGAAAAATAAAATTACTTGAAGCCTGGACATAATTCGCGGGTGCGAGAGAATCCTAACGTAGGGGCAGACCAATGTGTCTGCCTTGAAATTGGCACAAACAAGGGTAGACATGCTGGTCTACCCCTACAAAATGGGTTCAATTATTTTTGCCCAACCCTTACTCAATTGGTTTATTTGCGTTTACTCAGCCACTCCAGCAGATTTACGCGGCTAATGCGGATTACATTATGGTCAACAATTGTTCCTTTTAGCTCCCTGGCAAATACTGCTTGCCGAATTTGGTCAGGGCTTAACAATAACAGCTCTGCCGCCTCCTGTGGTGTATAACTATCCATCTTTAGCAACTCCTGATAGTTAGGATGTGCCGAATGCTGGACGACCTTGAGGCTGGTATTATCATCTTCCCGCAACACCGGAAGGTTTTCATTATTCATCAACATATCATTACCACCTTTCCTGAAGTCTGTTCCTCTGATTTAAATTTTAGAGCATAAAGGTTAATAATAAAGTAAAAAGAGGTTGTAATAGGTAAAAACAATCCAAACCTGGCGAAATAGACAAATTCAGTCCCCAACTGCTATACTGTAATTCGAACGAGCAATACACGGACACCCCCCCAAAAGCTAGAATATCAGGCAAAATAGAAAATAAGAGGAGAAATCTACCATGTCTATGAGCCAGATTCCGCTCAAGCAACGCCCGGAGTGGCATGCCCTTGAGGAACATTTCCAAAAAATCCGTAATGTCCATCTCCGTAGCCTGTTTACCGAAGACCCCCAGCGGGGCGAGAAATTAGCCCTGGAAGCTCTTGGGTTTTATTTTGATTATTCCAAAAATCGGTTGAACAGCGAGACATTATCGCTTTTACTGTCGCTGGCCTCGGCAGTGGGCTTAAAAGAGCGGATTGCGGCGATGTTCGCAGGTGAAAAAATAAATATTACCGAAAAGCGGGCAGTGTTACATATCGCCCTGCGCGCCCCCAAAGACCAGTCCATTATGGTGGATGGCGAGGATGTAGTGCCACCCGTCCATGCCGTGCTGGATAAAATGGCTGATTTTGCCCAGCGGGTACGAAGCAGCCAGTGGAAGGGCTACACCGGGAAACCTATTCGGAATATTGTGAATATCGGGATTGGTGGCTCCGATCTCGGCCCGGTTATGGCCTACGAAGCCTTGCGCTATTACAGTGACCGCCACCTGACCTGTCGTTTCGTCTCCAATGTGGATGGGACGGATTTTGCCGAGTCAACTCGTGACCTTGACCCCGAAGAGACCCTGTTTATCATCTCTTCTAAAACTTTTACCACTATTGAGACTATGACCAACGCCCGCACCGCCCGCGCCTGGAGTTTAGCTACCCTGAAAGACGAGGCGGCGGTGGCTAAACACTTTGTGGCGGTTTCGACCAACACGGTGGAGGTGTCGAAATTCGGCATTGATACCGCCAACATGTTTGAGTTCTGGGATTGGGTAGGCGGGCGTTATTCCTATGACTCGGCGATTGGCCTTTCGCTTATGATTGCCATTGGTCCTGACCACTTCCGCGAGATGCTGGCCGGTTTCCACGCGATGGATGAGCATTTCCGTAGCGCGCCCTTTGAGCAAAACCTCCCGGTGCTGCTGGCCTTAATAGGCATCTGGTATAACAACTTCTTCGGGGCTGAGACAGTGGCAATTTTGCCCTACGACCATTATCTTGGTCGGTTAAGTGCCTATTTTCAGCAGCTTGATATGGAAAGCAACGGGAAATCGGTGGATTTGGCGGGAAATCGGGTGGATTATCAGACCGGGCCAATTGTGTGGGGCCAACCCGGCACCAACGGGCAGCACGCCTACTACCAGCTTATCCACCAGGGGACAAAACTTATTCCGTGTGATTTTATCGCCTTTAGCCAGACCCTTAACCCGCTAGGTAATCACCACGACTTATTGATGGCGAACTTCTTTGCTCAAACCGAAGCCCTGGCTTTTGGTAAGACTGCCGAGGAGGTGAAGGGCGACGGGGTGGTGGATTATCAGGTGGCTCACCGTACTTTTGAGGGTAATCACCCCACCAACACGATTTTGGGCGAGCGGTTAACGCCCGAAGCGTTGGGTAAGATTATCGCGCTATACGAGCACAAGATTTTTGTGCAGGGTACGATCTGGGATATTAATTCTTTCGATCAATGGGGCGTTGAATTGGGTAAGGTACTGGCTAACCGGATTATACCAGAACTACAGGCCGCCGATGATGTCTCTTTGAGTCACGATAGTTCCACCAATACCCTGATTCGCCGGTATCGCCAACAGCGCGGGTAATTTTCGGTTGTTGGGAAAAACGCAGGGGCGGGCTTCATACCCGCCCAGGTTCGTAGCTGAACACCATTGATATTATTTCTCCCTCGCTTAAACAGCTTTAAGCCCCATTCACTTGTTTACAAGCTCGTTTCGGGTAATTATATATCACTTCTTTAACTCAGGCACACAATTTTTACTTCCTTCGACCCAAATGTTTACTTTAGAGCGTTATGCTAAATTTAGTTAAGCAGCGAATTCTACTTGCCCGAAATAATCGGACGAGTCAGAAAGGAGGGTAAAAATTGTGAATACTATCCTCAATAGTCTAGTTTCTGGTGGATTAGAGCTAGAAAACAAGCCCCAGGCTATCTTTACTCAGAAAATGACCAAAAACTACGGCTCCAATCGGGGTATTAATGAACTAGACCTGGCAGTGCATGAGGGTGAAGTCTTTGGATTCTTAGGGCCGAATGGAGCAGGCAAAACTACCACTATCCGCTTGCTGCTAAACCTTATTATGCCTACCAGTGGATATGCTTCGATTTACGGTTTAGATAGTCAACGCGATAGTGTGAAGATTAAAAAGTTGATTGGCTATTTACCCGGGGAATTCTCACTTTACCCTAACCTGACGGGGGCGCAAACTCTAAAATACTTTGCCAATCTGCGTAAGGGAGTAGACTGGAATTATGTTATCCAACTGGCCGAACGCCTTGAGTTAGACCTGAACAAAAAATTCCGCCAATATTCTCACGGCAACAAACAAAAAGTTGGAATTATTCAGGCCCTTATGCACCATCCGCAACTTCTGATTGTTGATGAGCCGACTACTGGCCTTGACCCCCTTAATCAACTGGAATTCTACAAGTTGGTGCGAGAAGTACGCGACCAGGGTGGTACCGTTTTTCTTTCCTCTCACATTATGGAGGAGGTGGAGAAAACCTGCGACAGAATTGCTATTATTCGGGAAGGTAAACTGGTTAAACTAGGGAATATTGCCGAACTACTTAACCTTAAGAACCACTATCTGGAAATAGCTTTTGTAGATTCTCCTCCGGTAGAAATTTTTAGAGCATTGCCAGGGGTGGAGAGTGCTGACTTAGTTCAGGGTGGAGATGCCCACCTGCTGCGTTGTGTGGTACGACCTGAAGCCTTAAACACCGTAATAAAGAAGGCGGCACTGTACGAGGTTACTGACTTCAACAGTCGTGAATCCTCGTTAGAAGAGTTTTTCCTCGGTTACTATCGTCAGCCTGAGAAAGTCGGTTAGGGGGTGAGGGAAATGTTGGGAAATGTTTTTATGAAAACCCTACGTGATTACCGCTACCAGATTTTGGGGTGGGGTTTAGGTTTATTTAGCCTACTGCTCGTCCAGGTTCAAGCCTACATCAACTTTTTTCAGGGGCCGGATCGAGAGAAACTAATAGAGAATTACAAACAAACTGCCGAGTCGTTCTCCTTTTTCTTCGGTAAGGTCTATGATGTGGAAACTCTCGGTGGCTATATTCACTACGAGATTATGATTTACCTGCCAGTGCTGCTTGGTATTTTCGCCTTGCTGGCGGGAAGTGGCATTATCCGGGGGGAAGAAGATAAAGGTTCTCTGGATTTACTGCTTACTATGCCTCACTCTCGTATAACGGTCATTCTGCAAAAATGGGCGGCGATCGCAGTAGCAATAGCAGCAATTTCGGCCTTTGGCTGGTTGGGTCTGCTCATTGGTGTTGCCAATGCTAAGGGAAAACTGGACACAGGTGCTGCTCTCCTGGCTTTCCTGAATGTAACGCTGGTCGGGTTAGTTTTTGGTAGTCTGGCCTTGTTCTTCGCCCAGTTTATGCCATCTCGCAAGGCTGCGGCTGGTTGGGTCGGGGGATTTCTCGCGGCTACTTACATGATGAACAGTATAGCTCAGACCTTTGAGAGTTTACGGTGGCTGCGGAATTTCTCTCCTTTCTACTACTATGAATTAAGTAAACCAATGGCCCATAGCGTGGGTACAAATTTGTGGGCAATCTTGCTCCTGGCAGCTGTCCCAATCCCTTTACTAATCGCAGCCGTGTTAATGTATTTTAAGCGAGACCATGGCAATGTTTTTCACTTATTCAACAATGGCAAAGTGAAGGTGGTAAACAATGGGCCAACAAAGGTAGCACTGCCCAAAGGGTTCTGGCTATCAAATACTTTCAGCTTTGGTTTGAAAGCTTCTTTAGCTGGTATCTTTATCTGGGGTCTGGGGATGGCTACTTACGTGCTGCTTATTATGTCGGTTTTCAATGGAATGCGCGATGGTATGTTAGCCATATTAAAAACCGACTTATACCGAAATTTTGGGTTTGGGGTGTTACCAAGCAACGAGAGTTTGCTGGACCTGCTCGTATTCCTCTTTCTCTTACCGCTGTGTGCTGCTTATGCTATAACCCAGATAGCAAGTTGGACAAGCGAGGAAAATAACGGGCGACTAGAGCTAATGCTTAGTCTACCAGAACCGCGCTGGCGGCTGCTGGTTGCACGCTTCCTAGTAACTCTCTGTGCATTAACCCTTACAGTGGTGCTGGTAGGTGTATTTTTCGTCTTAAGCACGCAACTATTCAATGTGCCCGTAAATGCGATTAATACGGTAGGCGCGTTTATTGGGTTGTGGGTGGTAAGTGTTCTTATCCTCGCCGTAGGGTTTGTCCTGGCTGCCTTCGGGTCGGGCTGGAGTGTTGCAGCATGCGGAGTGCTGGTAGTAATTAGCTTCGTTATTTCTTTGTTAGGGGCGGCCCTTAAACTACCGGACTGGGTTATAGACCTCTCGATTTTTCATCAATATGGCAAGCCGTTAGTAAACGGCCTGGATTGGACGTTACAAATCGGTTTGTTGGGTTTGAGTATTTTGTTTGTGGTGATTGGGGGATGGCGTTTCGGACACCGTGACCTGGAAAAGTAGCCAGAATTTATATTCTATGCGGAAATTAGACTGCACTTAGCTTCCCATCTGCGGTATACTTAAATATAGCTTTTGTTTCGCCGCTAAAACAACCGAACCTGCGTTATTGAGTTGCTTAGTTACTAAACCTATTCGGTTGTTATAGACACAAGGGAGCAAAATGATGAGTGCTACCCATATAAGATTGAACCGTGCAACCCACGAATGGGTAATATTTGCGCCTGGTCGCCGCATACGACCTCAAGAACTACCGACAAGCCAACCAGAGGTGACTCCCCATAGGGGAAATTGCCCATTCTGCGAACCTGTGGAAGGGTTTAAAGAAGCTGTATTGTTGGAAATGGCTAATCCTACTACTGGCAAATGGCAAACCAGGGTAGTTTATAACAAATTCCCGGCTCTATCGCCCGAACTTAAACCCAAACGAAACCTGACCGGAATTTATCTGGAACTTCCGGGTTATGGCCATCATGAAATAGTTATTGAAGCCCCCGACCACGCGGCAACCCTGGCTACCATGCCCTTCGAGGCTATGGTTGCCATAATTCAAACCTATCGGCAGCGTTATTTGGAACTGATGAAAGTACAGGATAACCTTTTCATTATAGTGTTTCGCAATCAGGGCAAAAAAGCCGGAGCCTCCCTGGAACATCCCCATTCCCAGATCATTGCCACGCCAATTGTGCCACGCCACTATCGCTGGCGAGAGGATGAGGCCCAACGTTATTTCGATGAATGGGGTCGGTGTGCTTATTGCGATATGGTGGAATTTGAAATGGAAGACCAGAAACGGGTCATATTGGAAAACGACCACTTCCTGGCTTTTGTGCCATTTGCCGCTGAAGTCCCCTTTGAGGTCTGGATTACGCCAAAAGCCCATCAGTCGGATTTTGGCTCAATTTCGCCTGCTGAAATCCCAGCCTTTGCTACAATTTTACAAACAGTTCTGCAAAAATTCTATCAAAAACTCCAAAATCCAGATTTTAACTTTGCCATAATGTCGGCGGCTCGTTTCAAAGTGGGTGAACCGCAGATACACTGGTATTGCCAGATTCGTCCCCACCTGACCACGGCAGCGGGCTTTGAGATGGGTTCAGGAATAAGCATTAACCCTTCCTTACCCGAAGAGGATGCAACGTTCTTAAAGGAATAAGGGCTAAACCTAACCCCCTTACCACCGTAAGAAGGACACCGTTTGTATTTGCTTCTACGTGGCGTGGGGTTGGGGGGGATAAAATATTTTAAGGTTGGGGTTATAGCTAATCAAGTCAATTTTTGGTACAGGGGCTATCATAACTCTTTCTCTAATAAAGTAATGTAAACCTGCGGCGCGATTTCCTTTTCGCCCTTGATTATAAAGCCATGCCTTTGATAAAGGGAAATAGCCGGAAAATTAAGGCTACCCGTCGAAACTATTATGTTTTTAATGTCGGTTTCCTGCTTTTGGACAAACCGTAATAATTCCCCGGCAATTCCTTTGCGAAAATGAGCCGGGTCAACTAACATTCGATTTATATCCAGCAAACAACTTTCCCGTTTGTAGGAAATCGCCCCTACCAATTCTTGCTCGATAAAATAGCCGTAGAAAGTTTCGGTGGTGGCTTGAAGTTCGGGCAGGGTTTCGTGGAGGGGCGGAATACCGTCAAAGTTGATAAGGTCGGACTCGATGCGGTAGGCGCGGTGTTGCACTTCCAGCAGACGTGTTGCCAACAAGGGGTCGTGTAAGTCAAGTAATTTAATCATAGTGCTATTATACAAAAGAAGGCACACGACGCTGTGTGCCCCCTAAAAAAAACGAAGAAATGTTAATAATTTAGATTTGTGTTACGATGCGCGTTCCATTTGAACTGAACTGCTAATTTTTGTGGCTGTTTCAGCAAGCGAGCCATTGCGACGCAAAATTCCTCGCACCAGCGAAGTCAGATTTTTAACACTATTGTCACCCTTGGGGATGTAATAATCCGCTCCGGCTTCAAAGGCTGAATTAAAAACTGCAAGGCGGCTTTCCACACTGTGGACAATCACGGCAATGTGACGGGTAGCCAAACTACTTTTTAACTTACGGCTGATTTCAATACCATTCATGTCTGGAAGATTAAGATCCAACACCACAATGTCAGGCTGAAATTCATGCAGGGTACGCAAAGCCACCGCCCCTGTGCTAACTATAGTAGTCTCTACTCCAACCACCAATTCCGCCAACGTTTTACAGATCGCGATGGCTTGTGTGAGGCTATCCTCAATTACAAGCACTTTAGACATTTACCATCTCCGTGACTCAGGTTGCGTGCGGGTTAAAGTTCTTTTAACGCATAATTTATTATATTCACCGAACATTACGGCGAACATTACGAAATTCCAGTTTATTAAGATTTTTTTACCCAGTTTTTGTGGTGTGTTACTACAATGTCACTACTTTAGCATAATAAATGCCGCCACTGAGTGATTTAGCTCTCATTTCCCCATCAATTTTTTAATTTGGGGAATGATTTGTGCTTCACGCTATAATAGTAGCAGAGCGGCATTACAATCCACATTAATAAATGTAAACCGCTGGTCAATTTTATATTTCCGGTTATTAATTCCGTCATTGTGAGGAGGATATGTCCGATTTACCGACAAACGACCCACGAGTAGCCCATGACTCAAAGTTGGACAGCACTTTCGGCAGCCTGAAGCTATTGCGCGAGGTGGCTCTTCATTGCACCCGTTGCGATTTGCATCAGACGCGTAGCCAGGTAGTCTTTGGAGTTGGGGCAGAAAATGGAGTAATGATTGTCGGGGAAGGGCCGGGTGAGGAGGATGACGCCAAGGGCCAACCCTTTGTGGGCCGAAGCGGTCGGCTGCTAGATAGCTTGCTGCGCCAGAGTGGCATGCCACGCCAGAGCGTCTGGCTAACCAATGTGGTGAAAAGCCGCCCCGTCACCCTCGAAAACGGCTACCCCAGGAATCGCGTACCAACTGCTTCGGAAATAAAAGCTTGTGAAATCTGGTGGCAAAACGAAATCAAACTGGTTAAACCCAAAATTGTGGTCTGCCTGGGAGCGACTGCCGCTAAAACCATTACAGGCAATAAAGGCTTTCAAATTAGCAAGGAGCGGGGAGTATGGCTACCCGGCCCGCAAGATACCGAAGTATTTGTAACTTTTCATCCGGCCTATATTTTGCGCTTGCGTGAGCCCCAACTTAGCGAGGTCAAGAAAATCGTGCTGGAGGATCTGGCGGTGGTCAAGCAACGCTACGAGGCCTTAACAAACGGCACTGCCGAGCCCCACCCCTGGCAACGCCCTCCCGAAAGCCAGCAACTTAGCCTGTTCTAAGTACGTTTTCGGCCTGGGGTAAGCGAATCTATTAATAATAAGGCGAATCTATTTATTTTTTTGTTAATATATTGTATTATTGGCCTAATTATCGGTCAGGCCCTGTTACAGGCAGATGGCATTAGTAAAGTTAAAATTTAATGTTAACTGCAACCCTTTCCGATTGAACCCTTTACGGGCAGTTGGTCGAACAAGTTAAGTTCGGGAAAGTACGAACGGAATGTATCGGTATGACAGATGAGTCGCGGGGACTGGCAGAAAGGCTTAGTCGCCAATTAGCGACTCTACAGCAACTTAGCCAGGTCATAAATACGCTACCAAATCCCGATAAAGCACTGTCAAGCTCTTTAGAGTTAATCTCTCAAGCGTTGGGCCTGGAAAAGTGCTTTGTATTGCTCCATGAGCCCAAAACCTCCTCTCTTGTGCCACTTTTCCCGGTTTTTGGTTTTCCCCCAGAAACTTATGAACAACTCCGTCTGCTTAAAATTGACCTGAATGGCCCCCCTTCGGTAACGGTTAAAGCCTTTAGTCTGGCCCAGCCGGTAAAAGCCCATTCTCAAACCACCAGCAAAACAGGCCCTGACTCCGGGCTACATTCGGAATTAGCCGTGCCTATTTTATTGGAAGGGCAGGTGCAGGGCGTCCTGGTGGGGTTGAATAAAGGAAGTGGGCCGTTTGATAAGATTGATGAGCAGGGCTTTTCGGCGATGGCGGCAACACTCGCTTCCCTTTTGCGTAATCAAACCCTCCAAAATAATCTGAATGCTGAGCGTCGCCGTTATCAAGCGATGCTGGAAATCGGGGTGGACGGGCTGGTAGAAATTGACCGCAACTTTAAGGTAATTAACCTTAGTCGAGGAGCCGAAGCCCTGACTGGCTGGGAAAAAAGCGAAGCAATTGGGCATAGCTGCCAGGAAGTATTGCTACCTCACTCGCCGGATAATAATTTACTGTGCGCCCGTTGCCCCATGAAACAGGCCTTTAGCCAGAATAGCCCGGTTACAGAGGTTGAGACCCTGATTTATACCCACGAAGGGGAGGATGCCTGGGTATCTTGCAGCTATAACGCTATTACCGACCCACAAGGCGAAATAACCGGTGGGGTCATCGCCCTAAAGGATATTCGGCGGGTGCGGGCGCGAGATGAGGAGTTAAAGCAACAAATTCAGCATCTGGAGAGTTTGCAGGGAGTGATTGATGCGATAAGTGGCCTGAGCAATATCGCGGAAATCTATCGCTGTGCGCTACTGGAAGTCGCTAATTCGATTAATTTTGATATTGGGATGATTCATTCGATTGACCATACCAATGATATGCTGGTTCTGCGCACCATTCACGAACGCAGTGAGGAAGTTGAGAGCATTGAGCAACTACTCAACCTGAAAGATACCGCCAGCCTGCCTAAAACTGAAGCGGATTTAGATACAGATGAATATAACCCGGAGGAGGCTGACAAGTTCAAACCCTCTTTCGATGATGCCGAATATCCCCCTATCCCGGTGAGTTTTTGCAATAATTTGCATAACGAGGTGCCAAATATCGCGCTAGGGATGCCGGGGCAGGATATTTGCCAGGTTTTATCGGGGGTGCGCGGTATTCAGTCGCAGTTGTGTGTGCCAATTCGTACCCAGGATTATAGTTATGGGGTGATGCATCTGGGAAGTTTTAGACCTTACGCTTTTGGCGGGAGCGATTTTAATCTGGCAGTTGGTATCAGCAAACAAATTGCGGTGGCGGCAGAACGAGCCCGACTGTTTGAAGAAGTGGGGCAACTGGCTCGCACCGACCCGATGACGGGGCTTTATAACAAGCGCGAATTCTGGGAGCGCATCGAAAATGAAATGCGCCGGGCCGAACGCCAGCGTCGCCCCCTGACTCTGATGATGATTGACCTTGACCGCCTGAAATGGTTTAACGATTTTTACGGGCATGCTCAGGGCGATGTGTTGCTATCGAAGATGGGCAAGCTCATCAGGGATAATTGTCGGGCGACGGATGTGCCTTTCCGATATGGTGGAGATGAGCTATGTATTTTGCTGGCGGATACTACCCCAGAGGAAGCCCGGACTGTCGCTGAGCGGATTCGGGCCAGCGCCCGCGAGGTACAATTAGTCCAACCCAGCGATGATCAGGTGATTGGTGCCCAGGCGATTGTGACCATGAGTATCGGGATTGCTTCATTCCCGGCGGATGGCTACCAGGCCCACCAGCTTTTTGAACGGGCCGACGCAGCGATGTTCCGGGCTAAAGAAACTGGCAAAGACCGGGTGTGTGTCTATGACGCAGCAGTGGATAATATAAAGCGGAATTTCCGGCAGCGCATCGAGCGGCCCGAAGATTACAAGGATGACCGCCTGACTTTGCCCGCTTCGCTCCAGAACGAAGTGAATATCGAGAGTCTCTTTTCACAGATGGGCGATAATAATGACCTAGCCCCTCTGTCTATCACCCAGAAACTCAGGATTTCCTCGACTTCCGGCCTGGAAGTTGCGGGTATGGAGGAGGTAGAGGAAGAGAATGTGGAAATTGAAGAAACCCCTACCGGAAGTCGAGGCTTCCCTCTGAATCCGAGCGAAACCACAGAAAATCGTAGTTCGGAAACCCGTGTCTCCTAGCGATTATGCCACTTTTGCAGGATTTCGGCCTCGCGTTCGGGCTTCATTCCGGCACGGCGAGTCCGGTCGGCTGGCAAAGTCTTGGCCCAATCGAGAGTATCATAGACCGTTTCGGGTAGGGGTCGGAAGGTCAAACCAGCCGCAATCGCTTTACTAACATTGGTATTGGACAAGGCTACCCCTAACGGTTCGCTTTCGGGAATCCAGAGGGGCAATTCTGACCAGGGCGCGACCTCGGACTCTAGCAAAAATTGCTCATCCAGCCAGCTAAAAGTGGCTTTGTTGCCGCCCACTGCGTTACACTCGTCAAGCAATTTGCCCATTGTCAGGCCATAATCCGGCCCGGTGCCGTTGAATATGCCGATATGTTTGGCCTCAACCATCTGAATAGTCCACTCCGCTAAATCGCGCACATCAATAAACTGGGTCAGGCGTTCGGGCCTGCCGGGAGCTAGCACCTCGCCGCCCTGCGCCACTCTTTCGGGCCAGTAGGTAAAACGGTCGGTGGGGTCATGCGGGCCAACAATCAGGCCGGGGCGAATAATTAAATTGCGCCCTGGATAGGTATTTTCCACCACCTGTTCGCACAAAACCTTCAGTGGGCCATAACTGTCGTTGGTAATTTCTTCAGTGGTTGCATCCTCAAGTTTACCCAGGCCGGTTTCTTCAGTAACTTCCGGGCCGCTAAAGTCGGAATAGACCGAGATGGTCGAGATAAACGTGTAATGTGGAGTTTTATCGGCTAACTTCTCGGCGGAGATTTTTACAATCCGGGGAACATAGCCGGAAGGATCAATCACCGCATCCCAGGTGCGACCTTCTAATGCCGCCAGGTCGCCATCACGATCCCCCACTATTTTCTCAACCTGGGGAAACAGCTTGGGGTTGTGGACGCCCCGATTAAACAGGGTTATTTCGTGACCACGCGCCAGAGCCGACTCCACGATGTGTCGCCCCAGAAAAACTGTACCGCCAATTACCAGTAGTTTCATTTATAGATGCCTCCATTTGGTTTTTTTATACCTTTATAGTTTACCCTATTAACACAAGCACTTTCAATCTGGATTATACCTTGTTCCACCTTACCTACGAATCACCTCTACGAGTTTTCTATTTTTCACCCTTCATCCTTCATTCTTTCCAGGACCCCTATTCTTATAGTTACTTTGGTGCTAAAATAGGTCGCTATGAATAAGTCAAAGAATTTTTATGAGCTATTAGAAGTGAATATTGAGGCCCAGCTTGGGCAAATCCGGGCTAGCTATCGCAAATTAGCCAAGCAGCTTCATCCTGACCTGAATCCCAATAACCCCCAGGCGGCCCAACAGTTTCGGATGCTACAGGAAGCCTATGAAACTCTTTCCAACCCTGAAAAAAGGCGGGCTTATGATGCCAGCCTGAATATCAATCGCCGCAAGGTACGTCCGCCGGATGAAGATACTCTGGAAGATTGGGTGGGCTTTACTGCCTCCGCCACCGCCGCCGAGGAAACTACCAAAACAACCCGTCGCCGCATGAGCAAGGCTAACCAACCCCGGCAGGCTTATTTGCGTCAAAATGTTGAGCTAAGTTTGCAAGAGCTTTTCAAGGGAGCTAAACGCAACCTGATGGTGGCCCAAACCCATACCTGTGGACGCTGCCGGGGTTCAGGCGTGCTACCCGCCAACGGACAGAAATGCCCGCGTTGTGATGGCTATGGTTTTCTGCTGACTTACGAATTTGTTGAGGTTACGATTCCGCCGGGAGTGATGCCCGAAATGTCCATTCGGGTGGAGATGAGCCATTGGGGACAGGACAGCCGCCATCCCTTGCATATGGCCTACGCTACCGGCTTTAACGTGATGATCCATCTTCGCCCCGACTCGCTTTATCAGATAGACGGGCGCGACCTCTATGCTAAGGTGGAAGTTCCGGCGGCTTTGCTAGAAAGCGGGGGAGAGTGGACAGTGCCCGCCCCTGAAGGTGGCGAAATGCCCCTGAAAATCCCTCCCCAAACTATAGCGGGCACTGTCCTAAAAATCCGGCGGCAGGGGCTACGGAGTGGAGCGGCCCTGCGGCGGGGTAACCTGTTCTGTACCTTGCTGGCCCAACCTGTAGAAGTATAACGAACTATAAGAAAGTACGAAAATTGGATAATTTACCACCAATTTATAATTACTTTATCAACTGAAAGACCCCCAAAGCTTGGTACGCAAATCTGCAATTGAGGCTTTACGTCATAATGACTCCGCCGCCGCCCTCCCTGCGCCAATAGAACATTTAGCTCAAGAAAATAACAAAGAAGTATTTTTAGTAGTTTATTTGTTACAATTGCCTCATATGGAGAAAAGGCTGTTTTACCCCTCATTCAACTGCATGATAATGAGGAAAAAACTTGCCTGCTGCCTATATTTTAATCAGATTGCCTGATGAACGATCTATTATCCCGCTTATCAAAATGCTAAGTGATAAACGTATGACAGCGTGTGTCACAGCATTATTCACTTTAAAGCAAATTGGGAATGTTGCCCTTATTCCATTCAATCAAATATAACTGAACTGTATATTTTCCTGAGAAATGTTAATAATAAAATAAAACCTGAGGTATTTTTTAAAGAGAGGTAAGCGCAATTTAATCTAGAAGGCTGCCGTTAGCTAGGGCGATGTTTCAGTTTTTGGCGAAGAAGCCAAAACTGAGAATCGTCAAGGGCTAACGGCCTATCAGATGGTCGCTAGAATCGTGGCCTGTTTACAATTCAACCCCCCGTTTAACTCAAACTCAATCTCCTGGCTCAAACTAGGCTCTGAGGCGGAGCGACCCGCCGGGGAGTCGCTCGTGTCAAAGTGGCGGGTAGTCCGCTCGTTCAGCAGGGGATAGAACACCACGAAGGTGTCGTCATCCACCAGCACTTCGGTCTGAGTCAGTTGAGACGGGCTGAGAGTTGCCAGGAAGCGGCTCAGGGCGCGCTTGGAACGGTAGGTGCGGTCAGCAAAGACCACCTCGGTAACAGCCATTAACTCGGTCTCTATCGGCTCGAACATGATGATTTGCTCCTTTAATCTATTACAAGCATTCGATTGGGCAAACAAAAAGGGTGTAGTTCCGTTTTCAGAACTTACACCCTCGACCAGTTTCTTGTTATTTCAACAAGAGTATTTAAGCTTTTGGTTTAGTTCACTGGCCTCGCCTGGGCTATCCAGAGAACCTACCGCTTAACTTGTGGTTGTGCCTCCTGCTGTTTCCGAGCTTTTTCTCAGCCTCGGTGGCGAGTGCCACAACCCCACTGGACAAGGGTTCTGTTTACTATCTATTGGTTTGTTAAAGCTATCGTTCCTGATTTCGAGTAAGCCTTGGGCATTGCCTCTGCCTGCTCCACGTACTGTTCCCACGCCTTGTGGTTCATAGAGTCCGGCGCAGTGATGGCGCGCGGGAATATTGGAGACGGCAGCCGCAGGCATGCGCAGCCCAGTGGTAGGCAAGCCAAACCAGACGGTATTCCCGCCTAGCCCAAACTGGCTCCCGCCGAGGCTATTCAATTGGAACTCGAAGATGCTATGTGTATTTGTCAACACCTTCTCTAGCTCCTTTCTGCCTTCTGCATTAAAATTCTCCAATAAATCGCAGGGTTACCCCTAAAAATTAGTACGTTTTTTGATTGAGTTAGTGACCTATATCAGGTCGTTTAAGATTTTTGTGACCGACTGCTATAGAGTCGCAATTTAACTATAGCATATTCCTGAAAACTGTCAACCCGTTTTTTTCTAAGACTTTAGACCTATTTTGGGAAAGGGGATGAAGAAATCTAAAATCTAATATCTAAAATAGATGAAATCGTAGGAACATGCTCTGTCCTGTGATAACCATCGGATGGCGGAGCATCCTACCAGGGGGTCATCCTTTTTCCCGCCCGATGTTTCCAGACATGATATAATTAAAAGGATTATTAATAAAAGCCAGAGGGTTACCTTTCCGCCTCCAATCTTCCTCAAATAGAATATATGATTGGTGAGTCTGTAGATAAAATAACCCTGGCAATATTACGGGTGAAAGAATATGGATTTCAAAGAATTAGCCGATACTCTGCAAAACCTTAGCGAACAGGTTGCAACTCGTTGGAGCAGCCAATGGGACGATAAGGTTAGCGAAACATTTGCCGAAGCCACCCGCAGCAAACAGGTCTTTCAGGTGGAAGGTGACGAATATGTTCCGGGCGAGCCCAGTAGCGCTACTTTAACCCTTACCGAGGAGGGTTATGGCTCGACCTATTCTGACCAGGATTATCACACTGCCTATTTTGAAGGCTTCCAGAGCTATGGCAAGCATTCGGCCATTGCCCTGACCGCCCATAATATATACCCCCAATATTATGCGAAGCTGGTCGAGGCTCTGCGTACCGATGACTTGAGCGGTTATATCGAATTTATGAGCGACGAGGGGGCGAAGTGGGCTCTGGTGGAAGTGCCAATTGACGAACTGGTTACTCAAGGACTTTCCTATACCCAGGAAATCGTGGATTTTATTTATACCGCCAGCGACCTGAATTTAAGCCAAGAGCAACGACAATCTCAGGTGCAAGAACTGAATAAAATTGCCCAACAAACTACCTCAGTCTTGATAAAGGGTTATGTGGATGGTCGTGACCGTTTGCTGGTACGGGCTCTCGGTTCCAATCACAACCAGAGTGACCATAGCTCTAGCCCGATTGTGAAAGGTACCATTATGGGCGGGTTCGGCGAACAAATGCGGCGTTCGCTGGACGAACTGGAAGCCTTGCACAAGGTTAACAGTGCCGTCAACAGCAGCCTTGACCAGGACTCGGTGCTGGATTTAACCGTTAAGGCCGTAGCCGAGGTAATGTCGGTGGATGTGTGCAGTATTTATGTTTTCGAGCGCGATATCCAGGGCGGGCAGGAAAAAATGGTGCTGCGGGCGGCTCAAGGCCTTAACCAGCGTTCTATCGGGAATGTGGAAGTAATGGTGGGTGAGGGCGTGACCGGGGCGGCAGCCAAAGAGGGCAAGCCCATTTCGGTTTATGACATCTGGGCCGATAACCGCTTCCGCTATGTGCCCCAACTCAAGGAAGATTCTTCGCGCTCCATGCTAAGTGTGCCGATTATCCTTTACACTCGCGAGAAACTGGTGGGGGTAATAAACGTTCAGTCCAAAACCTATCGAAGCTGGACGACTCAGGAAGTTCGCTTTCTGGAAATGGTGGCGGGCGAAATTGCACTGGCGATTGAAAACGCTCGACTCTATCAGCAGACCGACGAACGCTTGCGCCAGAAGGTACAGGAATTAACCACCTTGCAACGGGTTTCTAACCTGATTGCTGCGACTCTAGACTTGAATCAGGTGTTGGATTTGATTGTGCAACAGGCCGCCCAACTGGTAGGCGCGGAAATGGCCTCGATTTACGAATTAAAAGAGTCGAGCCAATACCTGACGATTGTAGCGGCGCACGGCTTGAGCGAAGAATATGTTAAAAACATGCGGGTCAAGGTGGGCGAAGGGCCAGTGGGACGCACCGCCGAGTTAAGCCGTCCGGTCAACGTGTGGGATGCCCATTTCGAGTTGCACGAAGGTGAAGAATATATCTTTAACGGGCAATATCGCTCTTCAATGTGTGTGCCATTAGCCGGGGCGCGGGGTGTGCTGGGGGTAATCTGTCTGTACACCCGTGAGCAACGCCACTTTAACGATGAGCAATTGCAGATTATCTCGGCCTTTGCTGACCAGGCGGCAATTGCCATCGAAAACGCGCGTCTGTATGAGGAAGCCAGACGGGGCTTGTCTATCAAGTCCGCTTTGCTACAGGAGATGCACCACCGGGTACGCAACAACCTGCAAACTGTCGCTGCTCTATTATCTATGCAAATGCGGCGGGTTAACAATATGGAGGTAGCGATACCCCTGGCTGAAAGTGTGGCCCGTATCCAGAGCATTGCGGCGGTGCATGATTTGTTATGTCGCGAGGATATTGGGGTAACGACCGTTAATGCCGTCGCTAAAGAGATTATGGATATTGCCAGCGTCAGTCTGATGCCTCCCGAAAAGCGGATTCGCTTCAAGATTGACGAGGGCAAAGTGCCTATCGCCAGCAAAGAAGCAACCCTGTTGGCGATTCTGATTATGGAATTAATTTCCAACGCGATTTTTCATGGCTTCAAAGACCGCAACGATGGAGAGATTCGCATCAGCACCTTTGTGAACGAAGGGCGCACCCAGATTGAAATCAGGGATAACGGGGCGGGCTACCCTCCCGGCTTTGACCCTACCAACGGTAAACATGGCCTGGGTCTGCAAATCGTGCAAACACTGGTAACAAAAGATTTGCAGGGCACATTCAGGATGGAGAATATCAACGGCTGGGCTACCGCGACGATTATTTTTAACAGCGTTTATGGTCTGGTAACTGATAACGAAATTGATACGGGTCTAATCGCTTAAACAGTGCTGAGTTGAAAGTGCTGAGTGCCGAGTAAAGAGCGAAACTCGTTAGTCGTTACCCGTCACTCGTTACTAATTACTTTCTAGGAGTTAGATATTTTTATGAAGTATACGCGGCTGGGAGGCCGCCCCAGTTTTACTAAATGGTCTATTTTGCTGGTGCTGGTCAGTCTGACCCAGCTTTTAATGGCATGTGGCGCCGACAGTCCCACCAGCCCGGCAACGACTACTACTACCATAACCACCATCGCCAGCACCGCCGGGTCAAACGTTACGCGCACTGCCGTCTTGACAAATAATCCGGCATCAACCATAGGGGCGGCTACCGCTACCCCCACCGTCAGTCAACCAACCAAGACCCCGGTGACAGTTGCCCCGACTCCAACTTTGCCCCCAAACCTGAAAGAGTCCGATCAGGTTTTGAACATTATCGGTGGCGAAATTCCTTCGCTAGACCCCGCTCTTTCCGGCGATACTGGCTCGTCTTTTGTGTTGCGTCAGGTTTATAGCGGCTTGCTGGGTCTGGACAAGGATTTGAAGGTAGTGCCAGATTTAGCCGCCACCCTACCGGATGTAAGTGCCGATGGTTTGACCTACACTTTTACCTTGCGGCCTGGAGTGAAATTTCACAGCGGGCAAGAGCTAACCGCCGACGATATAAAGTATAGCTGGGAACGAGCCAGCGACCCGAAACTGGCCGCTCCCGCTCCCGCCAGCAGTCTGGTTGCTGCCACCTATATGAATGATATTGTGGGAGTAAAAGACAAGCTGGACGGCAAAACCCAAAACCTGGACGGGGTAATTGTTAAAGATAAATATACTCTTCAGGTGAAAATAGATTCGCCGAAGCCCTTTTTCCTGGCAAAAATGACATATCCCTGCTTTTATGTGGTTAATAAGACGGGAGTGGCTCAGGGCTTTGATAAAGCCGATGGTAGCGGGCCATTTCGTCTGGCTGAATATAAAAAAGACCAGCTAATCCGGCTGGTACGTAATGCCGAATTTTATAATGGTATGCCCCGCCTCTTTCAGGTCAATATTTTGCTTGGAGCGTCGGCGGCTAATTCCCTGACCCTCTATGAACAGGGCAAAATTGATTACGTCTACACCGGCGGCAACGCGGTGGAACCTGCCCTGGACAAAAATAATCCGCTTAGTAAAGAACTGTTGATAAAACCCCAACTGGATATTACCTATGTGGCCTTTAACAACCGCCTCAAGCCTTTTGACGATCCCAAGGTGCGCCAGGCCTTTAGTCTGGTGGTAGACCGCGACAAGATTGCGCGAGTAATGTTTGAGGGCAAGGTGATGCGTGCCATCTCTATTTTGCCGCCAGGGATGCCAGGCTATACCGGAAATCCCGGCCCCATCAGCTATGATGTAAACCGGGCGCGGGATTTGATTGCCCAATCCAGCTATCGCAAGCCCGAAAATCTGCCAAAAATCACCCTGTACACTACAGGGAGTAGCCTGGCGAAGGTTTTGCAGGATGTTTACAAACAGGCTTTTAACCTTGAAATTGAGGTGCGTCAGCCTGATTACAACGATTTCAAGAGCGGACTAGCGGCCCGTCAGTTCCAGATGTATATTTTCGGTTGGGTAGCCGATTATCCCGACCCGGATAATTTTTTGCGGGCTTTGCTGGGGGCGGGGAGTGCCTTCAACGAGGTCGGTTATAACAATCCACAATTTGATGAATTGCTGAAACAGGCCGACCAGCTAGGCGATGGGCCGAAACGACTGGAGCAATATGGCAAGGCCGAGCAGATTGCCCTGACGGATGCCCCCATTCTGCCGATTTATCACAGTATTGGTTA
The DNA here is from genome assembly GCA_038207495.1 of Chloroflexia bacterium. Lineage (GTDB taxonomy): Bacteria > Chloroflexota > Chloroflexia > Chloroheliales > Chloroheliaceae > Chlorohelix. The sequence continues at coordinate 48,692 of JBBQZS010000015.1, read as the reverse complement.
TTTGCTGGTCAAGCCTTATGTGAAGGGGCTGGATTTAAGTGCTTCGGGTATTCTCAACTTGAAAGACGTTTATATTCTAAGGTAGCTAGTGAGAGGTAGAGTTGTTCGATAATTTTCGCCAACGCTTTGGCAATGAACAAAAGCCAAAACGTGAGCCACCAGAGTTGGTGGAGTTGCACCCCGAAGATGTAACAGGTTTGAATCTGGGGTGGAGCAGTCATTTTAATAGTGCCTCCCTTCGCCAGCAGTTATTTGACTATCCCGGCCTTTCATTGCGAGTGCGTGGGCAAGAGGAATATATTGTGGGGGATCGCTGGCGGCGGCATGAGGGAGTCGGTCAGATTCTGGAGAGCAAAGGGCGGAATTATCGGGCGGAACTTGTGGACGGGATGGTCGCCGAATTTGAAAAGCAGGGCTGTGGGGCGGTGGTAATTGCCCATGATGAGCATAGCGACAATTTCCGCCTTTATGCCGAGGCCGGTTTTGAGGAAATCGAGCGGATTGTTTATTACGAAAAGCCGGAGATGCAGGTAAATTTTGCTTATGAAGGCCAACCCTTGCTATTTACCCCTTATAATCCGGGCCTGTTGGACGATTTGCTAAAGGTTGACCATGCCTCGTTTCCCTGGCTGTGGTGGAATAGTCGCCAGGAAGCGAAGTTTTATTCCTCACAGGATGATGTTTCAATTTTTATTGCCTACGCTGAGAACGGAACCCGGCCTGTGGGTTATTTCAGCTTCACCTTATACGAACGTTGGGCGCACCTCGACCGTCTGGCGGTTATCCCCGAAATGCAGGGGCAACGACTTGGCGCATATCAGTTAGGCGTGGGGATTAATATAATGGCGGAGCGCGGGGCCCGGCGCGTGACCCTCAGCACCCAGCTCAATAATAGACAGTCGCAACGCCTCTATGAAGGTTTTGGTTTCCAGCGCGTCCGCAGCCTGGAATATAGCCTCATTGGTCGCTGGCTAGGAAAGTAGATGGTCAAATAGAGGAAGTAACAATGACTCTTAAAGATTTAAGACCAGAATTAATATTTTCAGTAGCCGAACTGGAATGCCAGCTTGCAGAGTTGCGCCAACAGCAAGGTAAATCTAAATCCTAAATAAGCTTTAACTAAATACTGACAACTGATTACTAAATAACAAGAGGTTTCTAAATTAAGATGCGCGTTTTGATGCTAACCTGGGAATATCCGCCAAATATAGTGGGGGGATTGGGCAAACATGTAATGGACATTGTGCCAGCTTTGGCGGAAGAAGGGGTAGAGGTGCATGTTATTACACCACGCCTCCGGGGGGGTGCAGCTTACTCTCGTGAAGCTGTTAATATCCATGTTTATCGGGTAGACCCACCTATTGCGGCTTTGAACGATTTCTTTTCGATAGCCTGGCAAACCAACCTGAAATTACAAGACCAGGCTTTCCGATTGGTGGAAGATTATCAGAAACGGGGAATGTATTTTGACCTGGTGCATGTCCATGAGTGGCTGGTCGCTTTTGCCGGGGGGGCTTTGAAGCAACATTACCAGATTCCCCTGCTGGCGACCATCCACGCTACCGAGCGGGGGCGCGGGCGGGGAGCCTTGCCGGGAGATTTGGCTCGTGCTATCAACAATGTAGAATGGTGGCTAACCTATGAATCGTGGCGGGCGATTTGCTGTAGCCAGTATATGATTAGCGAAGTCCATGAATATTTTAATTCCCCGGTAGATAAAGTGGATATGATTGCCAACGGGGTCAATGCTGATCGTTTTGATATTTTGCGAGAAACGAATTTAGCTGCATTTCGGTTGGGTTATGCCACTCCCGACCAGAAAATCATTTTTCATGTAGGCCGAATAGTAGACGAGAAGGGCGTGCGAGTATTAATCGAATGTGCGCCAAAGGTGCTGGAAAATTACCCCAAGGCCAAATTTGTAATTGCCGGGACTGGCCCCGGTCTGCCAGATTATCGGGCGTTGGTCAGTTCGATGGGTTTGTCCGATAACTTTTATTTCACTGGCTTTATTTCAGATGATATGCGGGACAAATTATACCTGGTAGCGGATGTGGCGGCCTTCCCCAGCCTCTATGAACCCTTTGGGATCGTCGCGTTGGAAGCAATGGCTGCCAAAACCCCGGTGGTAGTAGCCGATACGGGCGGCCTTAGTGAGGTTGTTACCAACCACGAAACGGGTATCTCGGTTTTCCCCGGTAATCCTGAATCGTTAGCCTGGGGCATTTTGCATACCCTGAACAACTCCCACTGGTCAGAAGCACGGGTACAAAACGCCTACAAAATGGTCAGGGAATTATACAACTGGCATTTAATTGCGCGCCAAACGCTGAAAGTCTACCAGCGAATTGTAGCTGAATTTAACGATAGTGCCTGGGGGCAAGAGCGGCAAGCCAAAATAGTGGCTAATCTATCTCCCCTCGAAGCCAACCCCCCGGAACTGGATGGGCATAAAGATGTATATAAGGAACAGCTTAGGATTAAACCCCGATAGAAACCCCCACTTATAGGATATTCCATAGTACATAAACAAAAGGCCTATTGGGTATTGGGCAGACCTAACCCCCTGGCCCCCTTCCCTGATTCAGGGAAGGGGGAAAACTTTTACCGTTACTTTTTGGCAACTCTGTTGCCAAAAAGTAACAAAATAAAATCCCCGCCCCCTGGGGGTGGGGGTTAAAATAGCTTTACACAGGAACTCTGTTGGAAATGCACTAGGGACAAAGTGCACCCCATCCTGTTTTAATTAAATTGCTCAAAACGATGCATAACATTGGGATTGATTGGGCGTGCACAATAGTTCATGTTTCTACATTTAGATTTTATTCTACAAAAAACCAGATGGACTATCCCCCAAATTCGCCATTGAATTTGAAAGAGATAACCCATCCGGTCAGGCATGAAGATATTTTCCGTTTAGCCCATATGCATCGGAACAGGTTCCAGCACGCCACCTTCGGCTTCGGCGGCCTGGCGTTCCTGCTCCACCACACTCTTACGGCTAGGCAGCACAAAGGCCAGCAAAAACACCAGCACTGTACCAAAAGCCAGATAGATAAACACGTCATTGATAGCACTGGTACCAGCCTGAGCCGCCAACTGTTGAAAGGCGGGGTCGGCTGGATTGGGAGCGGGTGCCACTGCCGGAATGTTACTGGCGGCAGCGGCCTGTAGCTGGGTAAAGTGATAGGTTGTTTGCTGCCCCAATAAAGTAATCACAATCGCCGTAGCCACCGAGCTGGCAATCTGGCGGGTTACGTTAAAGAGTGAACTGGCTTTGGTTAGAGCCTGGCCCCGCAGTGAAAGGAATGCCAGGGTATTGGACGGAATAAAGGTCAAGCCCAACCCAACCCCAAGCATGGCGTTCCAGGGAGCCAATGCCCAACCATCAGTCGAAACCGACAAATTACCAAACTGCCAGAGAGCGGTGATGACAAAAACCGCCCCAATCCCCGTTAAAATCCGTCCGCCTATTCGATTGAACAGCGTACCACCCAGAGAAGCACCCACAATTGACCCCAAACCCTGTGGCACTAAAGCCAGACCGGTATCCAGGGCCGAAAGATGGGGTAAGCGCATTTGCTGAAGGAAAACCGGCAGCAAAAGTAACGCCCCAAAGACCGTGCCACTAATTACGCAGGTAACAATAGTGGCGATAGTGAAGCTGTATTTTTTGAAAATACGCAAGTCCAGCATCGGGTCGGGCAGGCGTAATTCGTAAAAAGAGAAAATGGCGATTAGGGCCGCTCCAATCCCAATTAAAGTCCAGACCAACCAGTAACCCCAGCCATTGGATACCCCGTTCGGATTGAGCTGGGTGCGGGTAGCCGGGTCAACCTGGTTAACCAGGGCAAAACCGTAGACAATGCCTAAAATACCGAGGGTGGATAGCACCAGCCCAACATAGTCAAAGCCTTTGCGTTCGGCCAGTTCAGCCGAGGTTCGCAGATGGTCGTGGGGCATAATCCGCCAGGACAGAAAAACGGTCAAAATCCCAATTGGCACATTAATCAAAAATAAATATTGCCAGCCGAAAGCGTCATTTAGCCAGCCGCCCAGAATTGGGCCTAGCACCGGACCTAATAGTACCGGAACAATGATTACCGACATAGCGGTGGCGCGTTCTTTTGGTTCAAAGGGGTCGAGAGCCAACGCCTGCCCTAACGGGAACAATGCGCCTGCCCCTAAACCTTGAATTACCCGGAAGATAATCAGAAAAGTAGGGTCGCGGGTGATGCCGCATAATAATGAGCCCACCGTAAAAAAGGCCACACAGAACATGAAAATCCGGCGGCTACCATAACGGTTGCCAAGATAACCCGCCACCGGAATAACGGCGGCTTGCGACAGAAAATAGCCTGTTACCAGCCATTGGACTGTTCCCAGGTCAACTTTCAAGTCTTTGGAAATTGGTACGAGGGCAATGTTTACGATAGTGTTATCAAGTATCCCCATAATCAACCCCAGTGCGGCGGTCATGGCGATAGCATATTTTCGACCCATTGTCATATGCAGAATTGTCCTTTCTTAATAAAAGCAAAGTTTTTTATATTTAACTAACTTAAGCGTAAGTCAGTTAATAGGCTATAAAAAGGCGATCTCAGGTTGCCACTACGCCGTCGAACCAGAGGTCAATCAGTTTCTCGACTAATTCTTCGTTTCTTTCAGGCATTTTGCAGATAAAATCCCTTGGCAATTGTTGGCGATAGGTCTGATAATGGGCTACCTGGTCACAAAAACCCATCAGGCTGAAAAAAGCGATATTGGGGTCAACTGGTCGCAGTTCGCCTTTTTCGACTCCTTCCCGAATAACATCAGTAAGGAGCCTATTGATTTTCAGGAAAAAGTGCTCAAACCTTTGCAGAACCTCCGCATTATTGTTAAAGCGTGACAGAATTATTTCTTTATCGCCAGGAAACGGCTGGAAAGTTATTCCCAGCATTATTGCCCGCAAACGGCTACGAGCAGAGGGGTTTTCCTTAACAATCTTCTCAAGTAGTCGGATTACCCCTTCGGTCCACGACTGTAAAACCTCGTCCAGTAACTGGTCTTTACCGCCGGGGAAATGAAAATATAGTGCCGGACGGGTAATATCCAGCGAGCGGGCAATGCTATCCAGGTTTAGATGCTTATAGCCACCCTGCTGATAAAGCTGTAGCCCTTCGGTTATAATCCGCTCTTTGGTATCGGTATTTCGTAAATCAGCTTTCATTGCTTCCTTTGCCAAGTACGATTAACTTACTAACATGTAAGTTAATATCACTCTTTTAAATGGTTGTCAAGGGTCTAAAGGCCGAATTTTTAATATCTTTTTAATTATTCTTCTTTCAAGGCGATTCTTGAACCGTCACTATGCCTTTCTCAAACTTGTTCACACGAAAAACTTGAGCAAACAGTTTAAATTTTAATATAGCAAAGTTAGCGATAGCTGTTATAATAGAAATGAGTAGTAAACAAGAAAAGGTTTTTGAAATGGGTGACAACCCCCGCGGCCTCTTACGCGGTCCAAAATTCAATGGTAAACATACCACCCTGATTGCCCCCGCCCAGGTGGTGGTCGAGTTGTTGCGGGATGATAGCCGGGTAACTAAAATTGTAATCGGGATAATTAAACCGCGCCGAGGTGGCGGGCAAAGTATTAAAGCCGTTTCGGTTGAGGCCGGATTACGTCTGACGGTCTCTGGCCCTTCCAGCGTGCAGCAATTTTACGCCTATACCAGCGACCCCGAAGGAGTTAAATTAACCCTGGAGCAACTCTTCGACAATTCTTGAGCATTCACCTAATCTTTAACTAAACATAACCCAATTACTTATTGTATGAAGCTCTCAAACTTGCTAATCTTTATAGCATAAAGATGCTAACTTAAGAATTGAGAAAAATTTAGTTAGTGCAGAGACTTAAGAGAAGAATCTCAGTGAATTTGCCGATTGGGTTTCAACCTCGTACTTGCTGTTAAACCCCAGATAATATTACTAATATCTTAACGGTAGATGGGTTTATAAGCTACCATGGAAATTACCGAAAACGAACGGCTCAAAGCCGAAATATTGAACCTGCAAGCCAGAGTTGCCGAACTGGAAATAAGCCAGAGTGAGCTTCTGGCTAAGGGGCAACAGCAGCAACGCCAAATCGAAGAACTTCAGGAAATTCTGGCTTTTGCCAACCTCGGCATCTATGTTTATGATCGGGATGGTAGATTTAGCTATGTAAACATTCCAAGTGCCACCGCCCTTGGACTCACTCAAGCTGACCTGATTGGGAAGCATTGGCGAGAACTAGGGTTGCCTGCCCAAATTTTAGAGTCGGTAGATGCTCACCGGGCCGAAGTATTTGCCAGTGGGAAGCCCGCCACCTACGAAGCCAGTTACCCTACAGTTTATGGCCCCCGTGATTATGAGTATACCCTAAGCCCCATTTTTGGCCTAAACGGCAAAGTAAAGCTAGTAATCTCGATAGCTCGTGACATTACCACCCGAAAATTAGCTCAGGTTTCCTTGCAAGAGAGCGAGGAGCGGTTTGCTAAAATCTTCGATACTGTCCCACTCCCTACCCATATAGCTACCCTGGCAGAAGCCCGCTTCGTGGCGATGAACCGGGTAAGTCTGGCACGCTACAATCTGAATTTGGAAGATGTAATTGGGCGCACCCCCGTAGAACTAGGCTGGATTACCCAGGAAGCTCTCATCGAATACCTCGAAATGGTTAAGAAACAGGGCCGTATATCGAACCTGGAGTCGGGAATTAAAACAGTTGACGGTCAGGAAGGCTATGGGCTGGTTTCAACTGAAATAATCGAGCTAGAAGGTCAAACCTGTATTTTAACGATGGCCCAGGATATAACCGAACTTAAAAAAATAGAGATTGAGTTACGTCAGAGCGAAGAGCGTTTCGCCAAAATCTTTAATTCTGCCCCCTTACCCACCTATATCCGGGACATGGATGGGCGATTAGTAACCTTGAATGCGGCGGTTTTGCGGAGGCGAAATTTAATACCGGAGGATGTATTGGGGCGTACAGTAGCCGAATTAGGCTGGACATCCCAGGCGGAACAAGATAAATTCCTGGAGGCGGTAAAGCGGGACGGTTCGGCCCATAATATGGAAATAAAAATCAATACTCCCGATGGGCGAGAGGGGTATGCCCTGGTATCCGCCGAAATAATCGAGATTGATAACCAGCCTTGCATTATAACCATGTTACAGGACATCACCGAACGCAAAAGAGCCGAAGAAGCCTTGAAACGCAGCCAGGCTCTACTTTTGCAGTCCCAAAAAATGGAGTCTATCGGGCGGTTAGCAGGCGGGGTAGCCCATGATTTTAATAATTTGCTAACAGCGATTTCGGGCTACAATACCTTGGTCATGATGAGCCTGGAACAGGATAGCGAGTTGCTACCGGATTTGGGGGAAATCCAGAAGGCGGTAGAGCGCGCTGGAGCTTTAACCCGTCAACTACTAGCTTATAGCCGCCAGGCCGTGCTGGAATTAAAGGTCGTTGACCTGAACGAAATCGTCAGTAATATGGGGAAAATGTTACGCCGGATTATCAGTGAAAATATTGAATTAAGTACCAAACTTGACCAAAAGTTGGGATTTATACAGGTAGACCCGGCTCAAATGGAGCAGGTGGTAATGAATCTGGTGGTTAATTCGCGGGATGCAATGCCTGGAGGTGGCAGGCTGGTAATTGAGACCATGAATATTGAGGTCAATGAGAGTTTCCGAACGGCCCACACGCCTAATATCAAAACCGGGCCTTATGTTCTGCTGGTGGTTACGGATAGCGGGCATGGCATCTCGACTGAGGATATGAGCCGAATATTCGACCCATTTTTTACTACAAAAGAGACGGGGGCAGGCACTGGCTTAGGGCTTTCGATGGTATATGGCATTGTGAATCAATTTGGCGGGTTTGTAAATGTTTATAGCGAGGTTGGGATAGCTACTACTTTTAAAATTTATCTGCCAATTTATACAGGAGAGGCAACAGCTTCCGAAAATATTACTGCGCCTGACGCTGCTACGCTGGCAGGCGATGAAACGATTTTGCTGGTTGAGGATGACCAGATGCTCCGAAACTTGAGTATACGGGTTTTGGAAAGTTTTGGCTATACAGTGCTTTCAGCAGCCAACGGCAAAGAGGCTCTTGAGCTTAATGAATGGTATAGTGGGTCAATTGATTTATTAGTTAGTGATATGATTATGCCCAAGATGGGTGGCTTTGAATTAGTAGAACAGATTATTAAAGTTCGTCCCAGCCTTAAAGTTATGATAATGTCGGGCTATACCAACCAGTCGTTGGAAAGTTTGGAACGTCTCCCCCAGTTTAAAGTTTTTCTTCAGAAACCTTTTACCCCCCTCGATTTTGTAAACAAAGTACGGGAGTTATTGGATGCTCCTGTATCCTGAACTTATTAAAATTTTTTATCTTTCTTGATGCTATATATTGTGGTATATCTTTATTAATAAATATAGTAATCATCCTGGCTGTTGGGGCAACGTAGCACTATACCAGGGCATATTCGCTCTGGCGTGGCTTGTCGTCGTTCAAAAACAGGAGTTAAAATGAAAATACATCCCAGGTTTCAGCCTATTAAACTCTTCACCGTCCGGGAAGTTTTAGCCAGTGGGCTAATTCTTATGGGGGCGGTGGTCGCACTTATCAGTACAATTATTTTCCAGAGTCAGTTACCCCTTGCCAATGCAGCTTGTACCGGGCAAAATCTTTATCTCGGTAGTTATTATCTTTTACCTGATGACGGTTCTCACCCCGATTTCGAGCAGGTTTTACAAAGTTTACAGGATGTGCCGGGTCAATTGCAGCCCGCTCTGGCAAACGGTTTACCTGTACCAACTAATCCCAACCCACCCATTGCCAATGGGCAACCCACCAATACCAGTATCCGGCAGTTTGATTGGTACACCCCCCAATATCAGATTTTCACTCGCCTCGATAATAATCCTCTGGCTTTTTCCAACGATAACGTCCCGAACACCACCCCCTATTTTGGCCCCGGCACTCAACCTGCCGCCAGTGCCGCCTTGCCCGCCAGCAAAGACCTTTTTACAGTGCAGTGGCATGGCAATCTGGTGGTGCCGGCTGGGGGGCTGACCATTCCCTACGCCTTCGCCCTGGACGATGCGGGCTGGGTTTTTCTGGATGGACAGCTAAAGATTGACCATGGCGGGATTCATCCCCCCGCTACTTTCAACGGCAATTTTGTTATACCGCCGGGGCAGCATACTATAGATATTTTTTATGCTGATCGCCACACCCTTGATGCCGTGACCAATTTCCAGTTAGGTAATCTGGGGGCGTTGCTGGCCTGTGGTAGCCCCAATCTGAACCTGGTTAAGTCAGTCACGCCCAACAACCTGGTTAATCCGGGTGATTTGCTGACCTACACCGTCCAGGTTTCCAACACCGGGAATTTCACCGCCACCAACGTGATTATCCGCGACACAACCCCCGGCAGCACCAGTTACGTTTCGGCTACCCCCGCCCCGCTGACAGCTCCGGCGGTGGGCGGCACGGGCGATGTTAGCTGGAATTTAGGCACCTTGTTGCCGGGACAAAGCACCAGCGTTAGTTTTGTAGTCAGGGTTAATGCAAACACTCCGCCCGCCATTGCTATTTCCAACTCGGCCTATGGCACCAGCAACGAAAGCGGCGGGGTAGTTTTCAAGTCCAACGGCGTTAGCAACTTGGTCAATGCTGCCCCGATTTTGCTGGTCAACAAGACCGCCGCCCCACCTCCCGGCTCGACTGTCAATGTGGGCGATAATATTACTTACACCATCACTGTCAGCAACCCTGGCAACGTGCCAACTACCGGAATAACGGTGCTAGACCCACTTCCACCGGGGACGCTCTATGTTTCGGCAAATCCCGGCCCGCAATCACTGGTAAATAATCAGGTGCGCTGGGTACTGCCGGGACTTGCGCCGGGAGCTTCCCGTACCCTTACTCTGACTGTGAAGGTTATTACTCGGCTTCCGGCGGGGCTAGTCCAAAATCAGGCCAACGCTCAATCGGGAAGTGCCACCGCCAGTTCCCCGTTAGTCGCGCATAGTGTGCAGGATGCGGCGGATAGCTCGATTAACAAATTAGTACAAAGCATTACGCCACCCGGCCCAATCGCCCCAGGCAGCACCATTACCTATCGTCTGGAGGCATCCAACGCCGGGCCTAGCACTGCTTTAGGCGTGGTGGTCAGTGATACCCTACCTGCCGGGGTCAATTTCGTAAGCAGCACGCCACTGCCCACCACCGTCAACGGCGGCAACCTTAGCTGGAATCTGGGCAATTATGTGGCGGGGCAAACCGGCTTTGTGATTCTGACTGTTCAGATTCCCGTAGGCTACACCGGGGCGTTAAATTTCACCAACAGTTCGGCTATTTCGTCCGGCACACCCGAAATCGAGCCTGCCAATAATACTTCGATTGTGACCGTACCGGGTGGGGCCGCCCCGGTGGATGCCACTATTACCAAATCCGGCCCGCCTATCATTGCCGCCGGGCAGGTTTTTATCTATCGTTTGCTGGTGAATACCACTTTAGGCGGGGATAATATTGTGGTGAGCGATACTTTGCCCCCCGGTCTGACCCTCGTGCCGGAACAGACTACCCCGCCAGCTTTGGGGACTGGCCCAACCTATACCTGGAATCTGGGTCGGATGAATCCGGGTCAGCAGCGCGAAATTTTGCTAGCGGTGCGCGCCGCTTCCAACCTGACTCCCGGCACAATTCTGACCAATAATGCTAACGTCAGCGGCGGCGATGGCCCCACCCGCGCTGTCAGCAGCACCAGCAGCACTACTTCGCAGGTGGCGTTGGGTTCAAACCTGACTATTACCAAAGCCAGCCCCACCAGCCAGTTTACCCCCGGTGGTACGGTGGATTTTGTAATTCAGGTCAAAAACAAGGATGCCGTAAACGCTTCGGGGGGTCTGACCGTCACTGATAGTTTGCTACCGGGGCTTACGCTAGTTTCGTCTAACCCACCCGCCTCGGTCAATACGGTAGGTGGCGTGACTACTCTCTACTGGCGCGTCACCAGCGTTCCGGCGGGTGGGACGACCTCGCTCAACTTCCGAGTGCAAGTGCCCGCCAATTACACCGGGCCAACCGTCAGCAATTCGGCCAGTTTGCAGACCGATACCCCCAATAGCGACCCGACTATTACCAGCGACCCGGTGGAAATTCCCCGAGTGGGTTTGACCGCCAATCTGGTACTGGGCAAAGATAGTCTGGTGGCCTCGACTCGGCGCGGTCAGGTTATCGCTTACACTATCTCGGTCAGTAATACTGGCCCGGTGGAAGCTCGTGAGGTGGTGATTCAAGACCCCCTGCCGCCCGGCCTGACTTTTGTTTCGTCCCAACCCCCTCCCACCAGCAGTAATCCGTTGAGCTGGAATCTGGGGACGTTAGCTGCCAATAACGGCGCGGCCTCGATTACTCTGCTGGTGCAAGTCGCCCAGAATTTCAGTGGGGCGGCGGTTTCCAATAGTGCCTCGGTCACAACGGTTTCGGGCAACAGCAATCAGGGGAATAGTACGGTGGTGAAAACTATCCCGATACAAGCCCCGCCCGCCAGCGCGACCCCGGCGGTAACAGCTATCCGCACCACTCCAGGCGATGTGCCAACCCCGACCCCGACTGTCAGCGTCAGCGAAACCCCGGCAGTCACAGAAACCACCACCGTTGCCGTGGTAACCGCTACGCCGGAGGCTACTACCACCCTCGAAACTGTTGCAACTACTATCGCCAGCAGCGAGGATACGAGGGTTACGCCAACGGTAGCCGCCGCCGCGTTACCGGGCTTGCCCAATACTGGAAGCCCTCCGCTGGATGGGCGTGGTTGGCCGGGTTGGTTACTCAGTCTGGCTCTGGCTCTGGTGTTAATCGGGGCGGGAATCAGGCTTTTGCTGGTTCATCGCAAGGATTGACCTAACCCCCTAGCCCCCTTCCCTGATTCAGGGAAGGGGTATAATCCTTCTTTATTCTGACTCCTGCCTCCTGCCAAAATTTCGATTTACTTTTTTGACAATTCAGCGTACTATAATTCTGGCAAACTATGCCGAGGAACTATCGGGCGGAAAATCTCAAAACAGGCTGGAGGTGACAGTTGGGCGCGTTAATAAAAGCCGGGAATTATGTTATTAACCTCGAACAGATAACCAGGGTGTTGTTCCGTCTGGAGGAGTCGAAAGAGCGTAAGGCCCATCTTTCGATTCACTTCGGGGAGCGGGACGTGCTGGAGCTGAGTGGCGATATCGCGACGGAACTCTGGGAAGCTATTAAATCGCGGGCTGAAGAGCTCGATGCAGCCCCACCGAAGGGGAAGAAATAACCTTGAATTAGTATGAAGGAACAAGGTAATCAGCCGTAAAAAGTCGCTGGAAGCTAATCGGGTTGAATACCAAGCCGAAGCGGCAATAGTGGTCTCCGCCATCGAGAATCCAGCTTCGGTCAATCGAGGGGTACTAACTCAAAAAGCGGGTTTGTTCATCCCAGCAGGTGGGGTTAGGAAGGTTTGTTTACCGCAAGATTTGGAGAGCTTATATCAGTCGAAACAAATTCAACCACCTCTTCCAGAGTCAGGGCTTTGCCCTCCGCCCAGGCTCTGGCATATACTGGATTATCTGATGGTCCAAAATGCGACGAGTAGGAAAACTCAATAAAAATATCCTGATTTTGTTCTAATATTTCAATAGAAAGGTTTTTTCCTTCTAGGGCTTCGCCCGACCCACCTAATCGGGCGGCCACTTCGTTTCTACCGAGGGCTGCCAGCACCTTCGCCAATCCTTTTAGGCTCTGAATTATTTGAAGAGTTTGACCTGCTTTTTGACCTGAAATCAGAGCTTCCTTAAAAAGCTCCAAGGCAAAATCATATTCTTTCTGGGCCAACACAGTTTTGCCCAGTAATATTATTGGGTTGAGAACAACACTTCTTGAACCCAATTTTTCTCTCAAAACAAGACTTTCTTCCAGTAATAGCCTGGCTACCTCAAGATTGCCTTGCATCATTCTAATTGCCCCTAATCCTTCCAGGCTAATGGACATCTCTAATGAATTCAGACCTAGTTCCCTGGCAAAAATTAAGCTTTCCTCAAAATAGCCTTCAGCTTTCTTCAAGTTATTCTGTACCTTTGCCAGAAGCCCTTTTTGAGATAAAATCCAGCTTGCTCCCTCCTTGTCACCAATTTCCTGACAAATGGAAAGGGCCTCTTCCAACCACTTATCCGCTTCCTCGAATTTCCCCTGATAGAATAAAACATAAGACATTCCTAACAGGTGCCTGGAACCCCATTTATCGCCAATTCTCCTAAAAATTGCCAAACCATCCCGAATTAACTTCTCAGCTTCGGCGTAATCTTGCCGATGAAATGACAACATACCAGATAGGCCAATACAAAATGCCTGACCACTTTCATCTCCCAGTTGAGTGTAAAGTATTAGTGCCTTAGAATTATACTTTTGAGATTTTTCCCAGTTTGCTATCTGGAATCCAGCCAACCAACCGACACTATAATAAGCATTTGCTTTTACTGGTAACGCCACCCTAGCCGAAGTTTCAGCTAAACCTTTTTCCACCCAATCGCTTCCTTCGCTAATATAACCAAAATACACCCAGAACCAAAGTAAAGCTCCAGCTATTCTTAACTCCAATTCCACTTGGCCGCTATCTAGAGCGAGTCGGAGGGCTTCCTCAAAATTATTGTACTCTTTTTCAAATAATCGGAGGGCTGTTACCTGCTCCTTCCCTATCCTTTTCACCTCAAGCTCTTCAGCTAAACAGGTATAATATTCGAGGTATTTTTCCCGAAGTTCTTGATAGCCGCCTGACGACTGTAACTTTTCCCGACCAAATTGCAAGATGGACTCAAGCATATAATAACGTGGTAGTCCTTCCTGAATCTGTGTAATCACCAGAGATTTGTGGACAAGCTCCTGTAGTAAATCAAGCACCTCCTGGGAAGCAATCCCTTCTCCGTCACAAACCTGTTCGGCAGCTTCTAACCTCCACCCTCCTACAAAGATACTTAATCGCTGCAATAACAGTTGCTCTTTTCCATTTAGCAGGTCATAGCTCCAGTTAATCAAAGCGTGCAGGGTCTGCTGGCGCGGTAGGTCGGTGCGACTACCCCCGGTGAGCAAGTGGAAACGGTCTTTCAATCGCTCAACTAGCTGGTCAACTGACAGGGTTTTAACTCGCACCGCCGCCAATTCCAGGGCAAGGGGAATACCATCTAGCCGCCGGCAAATTTCGGTCACTGCATAGCCATTGTTATCAGTCAGCTTGAACTGACCGTTGACAGCCCCTGCTCGTTCGATAAATAATTGAACTGATTCGTATTTGGTGAGGTTTTCAGGGCTATTCAAGGGCTTAATCTTGTTACTGCTGGGTGGAACTCCCAATGTTGGTACCAGGTAGATTTTCTCACCCCGGAGGTTTAACCCTTCTCGGCTGGTCGCCAGAATTTTAAGGTGGGGGCAGTTCTGTAAAAGCTCACTGGCGAGTGTCGCGCAGGCTTCAATCAGATGTTCACAATTATCCAATATTAGCAGTAAATCCATTTTGCCCAGATAATCTATTAATCTATTGGTATAACTAATGGAGGGGTCTTCGCTCAGTCCTAAAATTTGAGCAACATTTCTGGCTACGAATCGGTCATCTGTTAATTGAGCCAGTTCTACTAGCCAAACCCCATCTTTGTAATCACCTACTACTTCCCCAGCTACTTTCAAAGCAAGCCGGGTTTTCCCACTGCCGCCAGCACCTGTCAGGGTTACCAGACGAGAGATTGCCAGAATTCCCCGAATTTCGGCAATTTCTTTCTCTCTACCAATAAAACTGGTTAATTGATAAGGTAAATTATTGGGTGTTCTTTCTTTCGGGACGATTTTTGCAACACTATTTGCAGCCACTTGGCGAGGCAAACTGTCAGTTTGTGGCAAGTTATGCCCATTTGCAGAAGTTTCTAGCTGATTAAACGGTGAATTATTCCACTCATCCAGGGTAAGGGCCGTTTCTTTCAAATGTACTAAGGCCAGTAACTCAAGAACCTCAGTTCGAGCTGATATAGCTTTCCAACTTATCAGCGTAGCAATTATCCTTTTAATTTCGGGGTAAGTTAAGCGGTCATTTCCAGAGCCATTAAGCTTGGTGCTCAGGACGTTGGGATGTAAGCCTACCGCCACCGCTAAATCTTTCTGGGATTTGCCTATAAAACGGTTGTATTCCTGAATAGCTTCTCTAAATTTGGTTAATTCCATCAGGGCTGCCCCTTCTCTCCTCATAGCGGTGGTTCAAATTGTAGAATGCTCAAAAAAGCATAGCCTTGAATTTTGAGCAGGTCGCTGACGATTTTTAGTATTTTATTGAGTCAACCTATAGTTTAAGCGAAAAGAAAAAGAACGTATTTTGGACGTACAAGGGACGAACAAAATTCTTGAACCAAACTTTTCAATTTAGTATGCTTCGATTAAGAACAATATGGATGCGAAAAGAATCGGTGAAAATACCATATTACAGGCAGGGCACTGATTCTTTGTAGGATAATTATATCAAAATAATTGATATTATTTAAGGGAATTATGCGTCCCTGGTAATTTGTCATACCTAAAATTCTGAACGAAACAATCGGAAATCCGCAACACTTGGGCTAGTCGGACAGGAGAATAAAGCTTGAGTTCTAAATACAATCTTAGCCAAACGATGAACTTCCTGGTAGAAAAGGCAGTGGTTGATGGGAGTAGCGCACCCCCTCCGTGCCACCCATCGAAAAACATCGGGAACCTGCCGCCTGATTCTTTTATCCGATATTTCAGCTGGAATTTTATGAGCTGAACCAGACCTTTGCCTTATTGATCAATCAACCAAAGTTCGTTACCTGAAAGGAGTATTTTATGTCCACTGAAGATACTAAGGCATTTCTTCGCCGTTATTTTGAAGCACTATCCGGTGAAAAATCCGAAGCCATCGTTAATCGGTATGTTACCGATGAGAGTCTGAAGCAACATATTAAGATGTTTGAAGCAGCCTTTCCAGGCTACCAACTA
Organism: Chloroflexia bacterium; assembly: GCA_038207495.1. Lineage (GTDB taxonomy): Bacteria > Chloroflexota > Chloroflexia > Chloroheliales > Chloroheliaceae > Chlorohelix. The sequence continues at coordinate 32,626 of JBBQZS010000015.1, read as the reverse complement.
TCCGCCGAAGATATGGTGGTGGAAGGGGACAAAGTTGCAGTCCGAAGCATTATGACTGGCACTCACCAGGGCGAACTCATGGGCATTCCCCCTACCGGCAAGCAAGTGACAGTTCCTTTGATGGTTATGTACCGGATTGCCGGGGAAAAAATTGTGGAATTCTGGATTAATGCCGACACTATGGGGTTGTTACAACAACTTGGGGCTATTCCTGCGTAATGCGGAGGTAGCCTACGCTAGTTCACAATCCTGACGCCAGGGATTTCCAATGGGCTGTTCCCTTCTTCTGGAACAGCCGCTGCACAGACAACTATAGAACAGGTTCAGCACAATTCGACATTTACAGCATCTTTTGAAACGTAGTAGTAAGGAGAAAGCAAATGAAGCGAAAGTTTGGGTTCGGACTCCTAATCGTGGTTATGCTATTGTTTACCCAACTCAGCAGTGCGCTGGCGGAGAATAGCTATGGGGATGATTGGAAGGTCAATCAGCACAAGTACAGCACCTGGGGCGACCAATTCTGGCAATATGCCTTTACGCTGCCCAGTGGAGAGAGGGACAAATTCTTTGCCTCAACCGGTGATTGCGTCCAAACTAACCAGAACTACGAGGTCTTCTTCCTGGCGGGGGTTTATGGAGGTGGTGGTAGCACCCGCAACTGCACAATAAAGGCTGGTACCCGCCTATTCTTCCCGTTAATCAATTATGCTTTTGGCGAATTTCCCAAATATTATGACCCGAAGGCTGAACCGCCTTATGTGCCTAAAACCTTTAATAAGTGGTTCGATCAGGTCTTTAGTCGAGCCACTGGCACTACCGCTTTTGCCAGCCTTGATGGTGAAAATATAGTGACTTCAGACAACCAGAAGAAATTCTATGTCCACACCATTAATCCAGACAAGGCCCCGATCTATCCCTGGGTAGGTCTCACTGATCCGTTTGGAGAGCCGATTATTTACCAGACGGTAAATGCCGGATATTACCTGTCGCTGAAACTACCCGCGCGCAGCCAACCCTATACCCTTCGGTTTGGGGGGAATATGCCCAAAGTCACAACCTTCACTGTCAACTTTACTCCTGATTCCCAATGGGTTAAAGACGGTAAAAGGTATCAAGAGCTTCACCCTAGCGAGGCCAATCCCTTTCCCAATCCCTACATCATTCCATTAGGGGGATTTAGTGAAGACGTTACCTACAACATAACCGTCAAATAAAGGGCTAGTGAGAGTTTTCTAACCTGAAATGGCAATGGGTAGGTTACTAGCACCCTATATCTGGCCTTTTAGAGCTAGTCTAAAAATAGATCAGGCAGCCTAAGCATAACCTTTAGTGAAAGCGGCGCGGGTAGGAGCGGCTCAATAATGTACCACTCGCTGTCACTCAAATCGGTTGGATATATTTGTCGGTTATTCATACCAGACATTTTAACCGATTTTTACTTACTCTTCCCTTTTTTAGACTAGCTCTTAGACAAAAGGCGACCTGACAAGGAATGAAGGATGAAAAAGCCGGGTTTGAAGTCAAGTGCGTGAAAACAGGGTCGGCTAAAATTAAGCTTGACCCTCAATCCTCGCTCTTTAACCCTTTTGCACTTTCCTTCATCCTTTTAGGTTTAGTCTTGCGGCTGGTTGGCCTGGGTGACCGGGCCTTTTGGTTTGACGAGGCCTTCAGCGCGCTTTTCGCCCGGCAGGATGTCAATACCCTTTTTTCCTTGAATCAGGGCGACATTCACCCCTTTGGCTATTATCTCACCCTCAAGGTCTGGATTGATTTATTCGGCACCAGCGATGCTATTATTCGCTTGCTTACGGTTTTGCCCGGGGTAGCAGCCCTCTGGTTGGCCTGGCTAAGCGGGCGACGGTTGTTCCCGGAACGTACTCCGATTATCCTACTCGGCCTGTTTTTGATGGCGGTTAGCCCCTTCCAGATTTATTTCTCGCAGGAGGCCCGCAACTATTCTTTTATGCAGTTCTGGGTGTTGCTGGCGGTCTGGTTCTGGTTGCGCGGGCTGGAGCATAATCGCTGGGCCGACTGGATTGGGCTAGGGCTGTCGGGGGCTTTTGGCATTTTTTATAATTTTACCACCGCTTTTTATCTGGCGGCTCTGTTTATCTGGCCTTTATTTGCAGGCAAACAGAATTGGTCTAATTGGGTAATCTGGCGAATGTGGCTAGCGGGCGCAGGGGGTGGGTTTCTGGCGGGGCTGGCCCTGTTGCCTAAACTTACCGACCGCCTGAATACGATCAAGGGTAATTTCTGGATACCCGTGCCCGACCCGCTGGTAGTGCTACGGACTTTTTTCAGCTATATCTTTGGCGCGATTCAGCCCGACAGACTCTTAATCGCCTTTGCCCTGGCTTTTATTATTCTGGTGGTGGTGCTGGGGCAGGCGATACCCGTCTGGTGGAAAAAGCGGCTGGACGATGGCCTTTCGCGCAGTTTGTGGCTGTTGTTCGGGCCGATTACGCTGGTTATTATTACCTCGCTGCTGTTTCAGCCTCTCTATCTCGACAAAGCCCTGATTGCCTGTTCGCCCTTTTATTACTTGCTGATAGGCTGGGCGATTTTCCGGGCGGATATTGGCCGACAGAGTAAGGCTATCCTGACCGCCGTGCCGTTACTGCTAGCAATTGTTTTAGCCGCACAAGCCCTGCCAGAATTGTACAGTGGGCAGATCCAGCCTCTTTTTATCGCCCGTTACGATGCACCCAAAGTTATTAGCTATCTAGTGGCTCACCCAGCCGAGGCCGTTATTACCGCTACCGATATTAGTTGGTTGCCGCTAGTGTACTATGGCCCTAAAACCCTGCCCTCCAAATATCCCCTGGCCGAATATCCTTATCCGAATATTTTCCCGTTTCTGGTGGAAAAACTAAATTCCGAATATATGCCCAAAGCCGATATTAGTAAACGCTTCAAAAAATTCTGGCTGGTATATGAGTTAAACCCGCCCGATGGCCCCGTTCCCACCCCCCAAAAGGCCGACCTAAGCCGCACGCCCATCTAGATTCATAGTGCCGATTGGCAGGACGAGACCTTCAATTCCTTCAATAAGACCTATAATATTGTTGACGCGGTTGATCTTGACCGGGTGTTGCTTGTATTATATGAATATAATTAAAATTAACCGGACGGGCTGATATTTTATTTGTATCCTGTTCGTCCTGTCTATTTTGGTGAATAAAGATTGGTTGTATGGTAGCTACGAAGGGCGGCGAGCAGAATACACTGTTGAGTGGAGCTAACAACTGCACTGGTACAATTACAAATGGGGGTTATAACCTTGACACCGGAAGTAGCTGTGGTTTTGGGAGTGCCAATGGTAGCCAGAGTAATGTGTCTGACCTGAAGATTGGCTCTCTGGCGAATAACGGTGGTGCCACCCAGACCATTGCGCTTTTGGTAGGTAGCCCGGCTATTGATGCTATCCCCGCTGCAAACTGTGACCTAACTACTGATCAACGGGGAGTAACCCGACCCCAGGGCGCCCGCTGCGATATTGGAGCCTTTGAATTGATTGGACCACCCTCCACCCCAGGAACTTTAACTTTGTCAGTGGTTTCAAGTGCTAAAATTAACCTCTCCTGGGGCGATGCTAATGGCGAAACTGGTTACTATGTCCAGCGCAACACCACTGGCCCAAATGGCCCCTGGTCGTCAATCGCTACCCTACCAGCCAACGCTATCACCTACTCCGATACCAGGGTAGGGCCGAGCACGACCTATTATTACCGGGTATTAGCTTTCAACTATTTCGGGTCAACGCCTTCCAATACCGCCTCGGCTACCACCGGTGTTGCCGACTTCATTGTTTCAATTCCGACTGATGGCGGGCAGAATGTGGATGGCAACACCCCCAACACTCTCTCCTATGCCCTAAGCCACGCCACCACCGGGAAATCAATCGGGTTTACGGTGGCGAGTGTTACGGTAAACGGGCAATTGCAGGCAGTTCCGGCAGGGGTGACTATCTATGGCGGCAAGTGCGGTAACCCCCAGGTAAATATCAAGAAGGGAGCCACTTACCCCTCTAACCCTGTCACTAATGGATTGGTGTTGAGTGGGGGTAATGTGCTGGTGAATCTCAAGGTGAGCGGCTTCCCTGGTGTCCAGGTCGTGGCAGGCCCAGGTGGTCAGAATAATCTTCAGTGTGCGTCTGTTAGCAAGGTTTAGAAAAGGTCAAAAATTTCTGTTGTAGTGAATGTTGGCACCAAGCTGGAAGTGGTAACCGGGAGTGTTCAGTTTGGTCTAGCCTAAAGATTTTCATCCTTCATCCTTTTCCCTACATCCGCTCCGGGGCTTTGATTCCGAGCAATTCCAGACCGTTGCGCAACCCATTAGAGACTGCTTCCACAAGACTCAGGCGAGCCAGTACCAGTTGGGGGGTCGGAGCTTCCAGAACAGGACACTCGTGATAGAAACGGGCGAATTCCCGCGCCAGGGTATACGTCCACTCCGCCACCAGCGCGGGCAAAAACTCCTGTCCGGCCCGGCGTACGGTCTGGTTGAAACGGGCCAGTTGCTTGACCACCGCCTGTTCTTCGGGCAAAATCAGCAGGGCTAAATTGGCCTGGGAGGGGGCTTGTCCGGCCTTTCGCAGAATCGAGCGACAACGGGCATAGGTATACTGGATATAAGGCGCACTATTCCCATCGAAGGCCAGCATCTTGTCCCAATCAAAGCGGATACCGCGACCTGGGTCTTGATACAAATCGTTGTAAATCACCGCCCCCACCCCCACCATCTGACTGACCGTTTCTTTTTCATCGGCTGTTAGTTCGGTTTTGCCTTCACTGGTTTTTTCGTCAATTACCGCTTTGGCGCGGGTCAGGGCTTCGTCCAGCACCTCGTCCAGGAAGATCGCAGTGCCCTTGCGCATCGAGAAGCGTTGCCCCGCCGCATCCGTCACCGGGCCAAAAGATATATGTACCGAGCGGTCGGCAATTTCGCTATAGCCCATCCGCCGCACCGTTTCGTAGACCTGTTGGAAATGTAACTTTTGTTCCTGCCCCACCACATAGATGTTGCGGTCAGGGTGATATTCCTTCCAGCGATAGATACAGGTGGCAATATCGCGGGTCTGATAGAGGGTGGCCCCATCCCGGCGGCGCAAAAGATAGCTGGGCAACTTATCGTCAAAACTGACCGAAATCGCCCCGTCAGCTTCCTCCCTCGCCACCCCTTTTTCGAGGGCTTCCTTGACCACATCCTGCAACATCGGCTCGTAAAAACTTTCGCCATGGGTGGTTTCAAAAGTTACCCCCAGCCGCTCGTAAGTGGCGGCGAACTCCTTCAGGGTAATATCTACAATCCAGCTCCAGGTAACGCGGGCTTCGGGGTCGCCCTCTTCCAGGCGGCGCGACCAATCGCGGGCCATATCGCGTAACGGCGGGTCGGCTTCAGCGGCATTGTGGAAGCGGGCGTAAATCTGCACCAGCGCTTCAATCGGGTCGGTTTCAATTTCGGGAGGCCAGCCCCAGAGGGCTTTAGCGGCTAACAGACTGCCAAATTGCGTCCCCCAATCGCCCAGGTGATTATCGGCGGTTACATTGTAGCCGCAGAATTTCAGAATATTTCGAATAGCGTTGCCGATGACGGTAGAGCGCAGATGGCCCACATGCATCTTGCGGGCAATGTTGGGCGATGAAAAATCCACAATCAAATTCAGACCGTTGCCAAGCTCGTCCCGCCCGTAATCGGCTTGCTGCTGCAAAACCTCTGCAATCACCGCCTGGGCAAAGCGGCTGGGCTCAACGCTGATATTGACAAAGGGCCCCGCCGCCTCAATTTTACCTATCAGCCAATCGGCCTGGGCACTTTTCTCAGGTAATAGAGCTGAAGTTGCCGCTGCTAGCTTCTGGGCAAACTCGGCAGGATTATTAACCCCGGCACTCCGCGCGGCCTGAAAAGTAGGGAAGGCAATATCCGCCGGAATATTGGGCTTGGGGTCGGTCAGGCTAATTAATTCAGGGACGACCAGCCCGGTTTCGATCAACAAATTAACGGTTTGGCGGCGTAGACGCTCCAGGGCGTACTCCATGAATAATCCTCTCTAAGCTAAAACGGGAGTTTACCCGAAATTCTTCCAATCATTTTGCTATAATAATGAAAATTATTATACCACTTTTGGGACTTTCGCTTGAGGTCACCTCATAGGCTCAAACTTTGGTTATAAAGCTTATTTGAGGGAGTTCCAAAGTGAAAGAGCTAACTTTGTAATTAACGGTGTGACCGGGCGAAGCTGTATAATGAGCTGCTTTTAATGTTGGAATAATTTTAAGGAGTCTGGGAAGGTTTTATGCTTAATGAGTCGGTTGATAAAGTAGAAAAGCCCGAAACTCCCCAGTTAAACCCCGGTGACACCTCCGATTCAGTTGCACCTGAAATAAACTTGCTGGATATTTACCGCCGAGTAATGTCTTCGCTGGATTTGAATGAGGTAGTGGTTGAGATTTCCACTCTGACGAAAAAGATTCTAAAGGCCATCAGAGTTTCGATAGCCCTGTTGGATGAAAATAAGTTGATTGAGATTGATGACGAGGGAATCATTGTAGAATCCATGCTATCCGAGTTTACCAGTGTTTATAAATCTGGCAAGGGGATAGGTGGCTGGGCTTATACTTCCGGCAAATCGGTTTATCTCTCAGATTACTGGAATGATCCCCGGATTGAACGATCTCAGGAAACCGATAAACGGGCTTTGGTGCGGAAAGTAGCGGCCTGTATGGTAATCCCGGTAAAGGTGCATGACTGCATAGTCGCCTTGCTATGGATAAGTAAAGCTACGGTTTATCACTGGACGGAGGCCGACATTGCCCTGGCGGAACAGTTTGCTACTCTCTCCGGGCTGGCAATCTATAATGCCAACCTTTACAGCAATCTGGATAATCTGAATAATCAGTTAGCGGCTCGTAACGCAGAACTGGAAGCTCTCCAGGAATTCAACCGTCGCTTGCGTGGGCCGCTTGAGCTAAAAGCCGCCTGTCAGCGCGCCCTGACGGTCGCAATTGAAAAGATAGAAGTCAACGTTGCTTCATTGTATCTGGCGAAGGCTGAAAATCCCGATGAAATACATCTGGTAGTTCGGCAGGGATTCTCGGAAAATACTTCGGAATTTCCCGAGCAGCTTAGTTTAAACCAGAACTTCCCCAGCCTGATTCTGAATATAAAACAAACCATTGTAATAAGTGGCGAAACCGTCCTTCGGGATTTGAAATTAAAAGAGCTGCTTTTCCCCGGCCAAAACTTACAATCCTGTCTGCTGGTGCCATTGTTGGTAGCGGATAAGTTAATCGGGTTAATCAATTTTGGTTCAGAACAGCTCAACCATTTTACCCCCGAAAGGGTGCGCTTTGCTGAAATGATGACTCACCAGATTTCGGCTGCAATTCAGCAAATTACCCAACTAGAGATAGAAAAGGAACGCGAACAACTGCGGGTGGTGCTTTCTTTGGCACGCACTGTTGCCAACCAACTGAACCAACCCCTGGCTTTGTTAAAACAAGAGCTTGAGCAAGCAATTCAGGATGTGGATAACCTGAACCCGGAAACTCTGGAAGAAATGCAAATCGCTATTACCAAAATGACTAACCTGGTGCGGGAATATCAAAGACTGGTTCGTTACAAAGACTCGGGAGATTTGCCGACCAGCCTGAGCCTGACCTAGTTCCTTTGAAATATCTAAGCGGTTGTGATAAGCTCTGGCAAATTTCCGTTCGCTCAAACCAATATTAAATGGCAAGTTCAGTTCAAACTTTCAGGAGATTGATGGCTTCTACCAAGCAACAGGCACCCGCTACTTTGGGTCGGCACTCAAAACCCCAGCTAAATGAAAGCCTGATGCTCCTACTTGCACCGGGAGTGCAGGAAGCTATCAAAGAGGAGACCAGTGCCTTTGCTGCTAATAATATGGAGACCGGCGGTATTCTGGTCGGGAAATGGCTGGACCGCCAGACTATTCTGATTGTGGCGGCTACGGATGCCGGACCAAACGCTGACCACCGCCAGCTTACCTTTGCGATTGATGTTGATTATGCCAATGAGGAATTAGGGCGAATTGCCAGCCATTTTGACGGGGTGGATTATGTGGGCGATTGGCACAAGCATCCGCCTATTCTGGAATATCCCAGTAGTGGCGACCTCAGCACAATCCTGAGTATGTTCCGTGACCCCACTACCCCTGACCACCTGGTGACGCCAATTTCGGTCTATCGCAACGGCAAGCCCTTAATCAACTGGTTTTATATTGCCCGTAGCACCCGCCAGTTTGAACGGTTGCGGCCCAAAATTCTGAGTACGGCGGAACTCCGGCAGGTTATCAATATTACCACAGGCGACTCTGGTTATGCGCCTCGTGCCCAGGTCAAGGAAAAAGCTCCCGGTTGGTGGCTCTCGCCCACTGGTATTTTCCGCTTGAAGCAAGAGGCCGATTTATTGGGGCGGGCCGCTCCGGTGGTCTATATTCAGCCGGAAGGTGGGCACACGTTTATTTTTGAGGTGGCGGAAGGCGGACTAAAGATTCAGTTTCAGTGTGGCGGGCAGTATGACCAGGGCGAAACCCCCTATGTTTTGGCGACCTACAACGGGCAGGAACTTCCCCCCGACCCCCGGCTGGCGGTCTGGAATTCCAGTTATTATCTCTGGCAGGTGGTGGAGTTTTATCGCAAGGAAGTCAAAAAAATCAAACGCCGCCCTTTTGTTCTGGCAGCGGGGTTGACTGGCATTTTATTGTTACTGATTGCGGCGGTGGTGCTGGCCCTGAGCTTGGCTAATACTAATACCAATACTCAAATTGGGAATATCAGTGCCACCAATACGGCGGCGGCTGCCCAGACGCTTGGGGCTAAAAATATCGAGGTAGCTGGGACTATCGGGGTTATGGAGAAGAATGCTACCGTTACCGCCATAGTGCGCGAAACCGAAATTGCGATTGTGCGCCAGAATGCTACTGGTATCGCTGCCGAAGCCACCCTTATCGCGGCGATTACACCCATTCCCTATAGCTCACAGCCCCAACCGTTGGTGCATCAGGTAGCAGCCTTTGAAACTCTGAGTGTGCTGGAATTAAAATATAACAGTTCCAGAGAGGCAATTTTTGAGGCTAACAAGAATTCGGCGGCTCTGGGGCAAAGCGGGAATCTGTTTTTTTTAGATAAGGACGGAAACAAAAGCTTGATTCCCGGTACGAAACTGGTTATTCCGGTGGCTAGAAAGGATTTCAAGGGGGAGGGTTTGATTGTCCAGTCCAGCCAAACCCTGCTGAGTATTGCCCAAAAGTATGGAACTACCGTAGAAAAGCTTAAAGATTATAACAATTTGAGCGAATTCAAAGAGGGTATGGCCCTCCTGATACCAACCGCCTGAAGTCTAAATGTAGGGGTGGGTTTCAAACCCAGCCGATAGGGAAATATTATGTCCAGGAGCAATCCTAAAAATGGACGAACAAATAAAGAGGTAGACCCGAATTTGCTGGCCCAGAAACGGGGCTTTCGTTCGGATGACCTGCTGGAACTCAAGGAAACCGAGTTGCAACGGATTTTTGACGAAAAGGCCGGCATCAAGCGAAGTAGCTCCCTTAAATATTGGGTGGGTTTCGGTCTGCTTTTTATCGGTGTGGCGGTGGGGGTGGGGCTCTTTTTCATGGCTAATTCAAATAAACCTGTTGTGTCTACCTCTGCCCCCGTTCCAACGGTTGACCCGACACTGGTTTTTGCCAATAAGGTTGCGGCGGATAAAGCCTCTGCCACTGTTCTTTTTAACTCTGCAGTAATAATTGCCGGGCAATGCCAGAAAGTCGAGCCTTGCCCCGATTTCCCCGAGGCTCTCAGCAAATTGACCGAGGCTTTTAATCTTAATCCTGACTCCGCCATTGCTGCGCTGCTTCGGCAAAGCTATCTGAGTTATGCCAACCAGCTATTCAAAACGGCCCAAAACGCCGATGCTTTTCGGCTCGGTCTGGAAGAATTAAGAAAAGCCAAGCAGTTTTTCCCAACCGATGAGGAAATCAAAAACCGCGAGGTGATTGCTGATTTCTATCAGCAGGGTTGGGGTAATTTAACCAACGGGGCTTTAGATGAGGCCACCGGGCGTTTTGCCGCCGCCTGGAGTGCCGCCAAAGCCAGGAATATTGACCCCCGCAGCTTTTACGATCTGGCGAATAAATATTACGAGAGCCTGCTAAAGTATGCCGATAAATTAGCGGCTAACAATAACCCAAAAGAGGCCGCTTTCCACCTGCGTACCGCCCTGGCCCTTAACCTGAGTCCCGAAAAGAACGACCAGGCTAATAAAAAACTCAAGCTATTACCCCCCGATGCGTAAGGGGAATGGGCGATTGTCAAATGTCGAACACTTTTTTAGCCACCTAAATCTTGAATTCTAATCAGGTTGAAATATGAGCAGCCAGCCGCTCCACCCAATCGAAAACAACAATTTGCCTCTCCCTCCAAACCTACTGGTGGGGCGTGAGAGTGAGTTGGCGGCTTTGGGTGGGTTGCTCACCAAGCCTGATGTGCACCTTGTTACTTTAACCGGGCCGGGTGGCACTGGAAAAACCCGCCTGGCGGTGGCGGTGGCTGGCAAATTGCTGACCACCTTTCGGGATGGGGTTTATTTTGTCAGTCTGGCGGCTTTAACCGACCCCAAACTGGTTGCTCCGGCTATTGCTAAGAGTCTTAGCTTGCAGGAGGTGAAGGGTCAAACCCTGCTCGAAACCCTTCTGATTACCATTCAGGAACGCCAGATTTTGCTGGTGCTGGACAATTTTGAACAAGTCCTGACCGCCGCGCCGTTATTAAAAGAGCTACTGGCTAACTCCGCCCGCTTAAAAATTCTGGTAGCAAGTCAGGCGGTGTTGCATCTTTACGGCGAATACGAATTCCCACTCCCGCCCCTGGCTCTGCCTGATTTAAAGCAACTTCCACCTTTGAATCAATTGACGGAATACGATGCTCTGGAGTTATTCGGACAAAGGGCTCAGGCTGCCCGCCCCGGTTTCCGCCTGACTGAAGCCAATATTGCCTCCGTCGCTGAAATTTGTGTACAGCTAGATGGATTACCGCTGGCTCTGGAACTGGCGGCGGCGCGTTGCAAGCTTTTTTCGCCGCAGGAGTTACTAACCCAGCTAAAACGCACCAATCGCTTTAATTTTTTGGTAGGCGGCCCCCTGGATGCCCCCGAACGCCACAAAAAGCTGCGAAATGCCCTGGATTGGAGCTACGATTTATTGAGTGAGGAAGAAAAAAGGTTATTCGTTCGACTGGGTTTATTTGTGGGGGGCTGCACTCTTGAAACTATCGCGGCGGTACTGGCAGATGATAGTGCTACAATTCTGGAATTGTTGGGTTCGCTGGTAGATAAAAGTCTGGTGCGGCGGTTGGAAAATACGACGGGCCAATCCCGTTTTGTAATGCTGGAAACGCTGCGGGAATACGCCCTGGAAAAGCTGGCAGAGCGAGGAGAATCCGCCGAAATCGCTCAACAACACGCCCAATATTTCACAAAATTAGCCGAGGAAGCTGAAGGGGGCTTGCGAACCGCCCGACAAAACTACTGGCTAGAACGGCTGGAAGCTGAACATGATAACTTGCGCCACGCTCTGACCTGGGCTACTTCTACCCCAAATGTAGCTGAAATTGGGCTAAGGTTGGGCGGGGCTTTGTGGCTATTCTGGTTTATCCGAGGCTATCTGACCGAGGGACGTAAATGGCTGGAACAACTGTTGGCTCTGGAAACCTCTGATAACCCCGCCAGCCAGACCGCCCGCGCCAAAGCTTTAAGTGGGGCGGGAAATATGGCACTGGCGCAGGGTGATACTACTCTCAGCCGAGCTTTCCACGAAACCGCCCTGACCTTACGCCAGAAACTTGGGGGCAAGCTCGAAATAGCCCTATCGCTGAACAACCTCGGCACCGTCGCGATAGAGCAGGGCAACACCGGGCGGGCAATTGAGCTACTGGAAGGTAGTCATCAGCTGGCGAAAGAAGTTGGCAATCAGGGTTTGGCGGGGCGGACTCTGAATAACCTGGGATTGTTAGCCTTGCAGCAACGCAATTTTGAGCGAGCTGCTACCTATTTGCAAGAGAGTCTGACTACCTTCCGCCAGCTTGGCGACAATCGGGCGGTTAGCCAGCTATTAAATAACCTGGGGGAAGTAGCCCATCATCAAGGCGATTACGCTAGAGCCAAAAGTTTGCATCAGGAGAGTCAGATTTTGCGCCAGCAACTTGGAGACCGGACGGGGGTGGCCTATTCTTACAACAACCTGGGTTTTGGGGCACAATGTCAGGGTCAGCTGGCAGAGGCTCAAACCTTGTTGCAACAGTCGCTTACGCTCTTTCAGGAGCTTGGCGACAAACGCGGCCTTGCCACCGTCCTCAGCAATCTGGGACTTGTAGCCTACCGTCAGGGTCAAAATTCTTTAGCCGAGGAACTGAGCCGAAAGGCCTTCAGCTTGCGGCAGGGTCTGGCGGATAAAAGTGGCCTGGGTCACTCCCTGAATAATTTGGGGCATATTTATCTGGCCCAGCAAAATTATGTTGAGGCGGAGCTTTCTTTCCGGCAGGGTTTTGGTTTTTTCCACGAAACTGGCGACCGGCTCGGTCTGGTGCAAAATCTGGAGGGATTAGCCGGGTTATTCTGGAAGACTAAACAGCCAGAAAAAGCCGCCGCTCTGCTGGCACTTGTCCAGAGCCAACGTGCCGCGATGGGCTCGCCGATTGCTCCGGTTGAACGCCCAAATCTGGAAAAAATACTCAATGGTTGTCGTACCCAGCTTGGCGAGGCTGCTTTTAATGCAACCTGGAGTAATGGTCTGGCTCTTACCCTGAACGACACCCTTGATAATATTCTGGCAAAGTTAACCACTGCCACCAAAATCCGCCCCACTCTTGCTAAAGGCGGTTTAACGACTCGGCAGATTGAGGTGTTGCGGCTGGTGGCGCAGGGCTTAACCAATGCCCAGATTGCCGAAGCCCTCTCCCTCAGTCAGCTTACGGTCAATTCTTATCTCCGCGCTATCTACGACAAACTGGGGGTAAGTTCCCGAAGTGCCGCTACCCGCTATGTTATCGAAAATAAGCTGATTTGATACTACCCTATTTCTAACCTAACTACCCCACCCACTCTCTCCACCAAATAGCCCTATTTCTATCCTGCAAAATTCAGCTCTGAACCTGTAAATTAGCTTTGGCAAAGAGTTAATTTATTTCTCACGGTTCTCATTTTATTAAAAATCTTTTTTGCAAGGAGTAATCAAAATGGACTCTTATAATCCAGACCCCGAATTTACACTAGGTGGGATTTTTCGCCATTGGAAAATTTCTCTGGCGGTAGTAATTGGGGTGGGCTTTATTGTTTTCATTTTTTTGCGACTACTAGGGCCTCAAGTAGGAGGGGTGTTTAGCTCGGTGAAATCAGGTATTGGGGGTGGGGGATCGTCAAGTGGTAGTTACACTAGCTCCACCTCAACCGTTGCGGGTAATAACTTCCCCAGCACGGCTAATCAGCTTAACCGCAAGGTAATACGTAATGCTTCGATTCTAATAATCGCCGAGGATGTAGAGAAAACTCTAAGTAGTGTGCGAACTCTGGCAAGCGGGCGGGAAGGACTAGTCAGCAGCAGCACTACCAGCCTCAAAGACGATAAAACGGTGGCGGATATTGTAATTCAGGTACCCGCTCTGGCCTTTGATGACACCATGTCGCAAATTCGCCTCCTGGCTTACAAGGTTGAGAACGAAAGCAGCACTTCCCAGGACGTAACGGAGGATTATGTGGATACCGATTCGCAGATTCGCAATCTTAAAGCGAGCGAATCACAATTTATCGAGCTACTTAAAAAGGCCAAAGACGTAAATGAAACCCTGACGGTTCAGCGCGAACTTAATACGGTGCGCGGCGAAATCGAAAAGCGTCAGGGCCATCTTAACTATCTGCAAGCCAAAAGCGAATTTTCCACTATCACCATTAAAATTTCGCCCAAAATAGTGGTTACGGATAAATCTAATACTGCCAATGGCTGGGATTTTGGCAAAATTATAGAGGGAGCCTGGGACGGTTCGCTGCGCGGCCTTCAAATTATCGCGTCGGTTGGGATTACGGTTATAATTTATCTGGCCTGGATTGTGCCGCTGGTGGCAATTCCGTTATTCCTGGGGATATTCGTCTACCGCCGCTTCTTCCGTCGTGCTCAAAACCTGAGCGAGAGTTAGGCCGTTATTGGTTATTAAGTTATTTCAAAGAAGGAGTATCTTACTATGCTGAATTTCAAAAAATTGTTCGAAGATATAAGGGATCAGGATCCGGGTTTGGTCGGATATGCCTTGATTATGATTCTAGTATTGATAGTGGTGTTAGGGGTACTGATTTTGCTTGGACCCCAGTTTGGCCAGGTATATAGCACTGTTAAAGCTGATATAAGCTAGAGAGCGTTTTCGTTACCCTGGCTATCACATAACATTCCCAACCTCGTAAGCAGGGAATGGGTTCGGTAGGGGTGGTTCGTGAACCACCTTTGGGGGTTATCCCTCTAAATTCAAACGGGCGGGTTCGATTTTCAAATTATCTCACAAAAGGAGTATTTTACTATGCTGAATTTCAAGAAATTGTTTAAGTCTCAAAACGAGGAAAAAGAGGGTCAGGGTTTGGTCGAATATGCCTTGATTCTGTTTCTAGTAGCGGTGGTGGTAATTGCCATTCTAATCCTGCTTGGCCCTCAGATTGGCTCAGTATTTAGCGGGGTTCGCACTGGTTTATCCTAATACCGAAACCTCCCAAACCTCTTTCCAACCCCTCTAAAGTAAGCTAGAGGGGTTTTATTTTCACTATCCCTTCGCCAGGTTTCCCAATTTCGGATTTCTAGACCATCACTTCAATCTGGCTGGGTCGCGCCTGGGATAAGCGGGGATACTTGGCCCACGCACGGGCTAACCGCTTGACTGCTTCTTCCAGTTTGGGTGGTTCAAAGAAGAACGACAGGCGCAAATAATTGGTATGGGATTGGTCTACCGACATCATCTCACCGGGCGCAACTCTGACCCCATTAGCGCAAGGCCAATTGGCTAAACTCGCCCGCATCGCCCTCTGGTAGCCGCACCCACAGGAATAAGCCACCCGCTGGCCTTGACCAACTCCAGGAGGGCAAATGCTGTTGTAGCAGTGCAGTCAGGTAGTCCAGGCCGGAAACCAGTTCATTCTGGCGGATACTTCGGGCTTCGTCCAGCCGTTCCAGCAGACGCGCCGCCAAAACCTGACCAAGTAGCCCCGAACCCAGGTCATTCACTACCTTGAGGCGGGTCAGGCGGTTGATAACCATTTTTGGAGCGCGTAACCAGCCCACCCTTAGCCCTGCCCAGAACAGCTTGCTGATAGAGCCAATCGAAATCACTACCCCCTCACGAGCATGATAGGCCAATCAGCAAGCCCGTTTCTATACCCGTAGTGGTTTGCTTACGGCCCAACGTCAGGGTAACTGGATTGAGCTGGATTTCCCGGCAGTTTACCAACAACCAGCCGTAAACCCCGAACGTTTGATTGAGGCTCTGGGGGCGCGCCCCATTTATACTGGTCTTAGTTTGCTGGGATATTTAGTAGAGCTAGACTCGGAGGAAGCGGTGCGTAACTTAAAGCCGGATATAACCCTACTGGCTAACATTCCCCCAGGCTGTATTCTCGTTACCAGTGTTGCCAGCACTCCCGGTTTCGATTTTGGCTCGCGCTATTTTGCGCCCGGCTTTGGCATCAACGAAGACCCGGTAACTGGTTCGGCTCATTGCTGCCTGGGGGTATATTGGAGCAAACGGCTGGTGCGAGATGAGTTTCTGGCCTATCAGGCTTCGGCGCGGGGCGGGGTAGTGCGGGTTGAGGTTGCCGGGAAACGGGTCAAACTGGGTGGACAGGCCGTAACGGTGTTGAGGGGAGAGTTGCTTTAGCGGTTGTAACAATAAAAAAAAAGTAGAGAAGGGATTCAAACCCTCCTCTACATTTAAACATTTTTTAACAGAACTTGTTTTTAAAGCTCAATTACTTCGCGGGCGAAATGACATTCACGGCAATTACAACTATCGCTACAACAATTCGATACCAACCGAAGGGTATCAAGGTGGTATTGCTGAGAAGCCTGATGAAGAAGCGCACCGCTATCAGGGCCGCGAAGAAGGCCGTTACAAAGCCAACGGCAAATACTGGAATATCCGAAGCCGTTAAAAACTTCAAACTTTTGAGAAGATCATAGCCCGTTGCTGCAATCATAATCGGGACTGCTATAAAGAAGGAAAATTCAGCGGCGGTCTTGCGCCCAACTCCCGCCAACATCCCCCCAATTATGGTAGAAGCAGAACGGGAAGTACCCGGCCACAACGCCAAACATTGGGCTAACCCTACCCACAGGGCGTCTTTGCGGGTCAGTTTATCCAACTCGGTAACCTGGGCTTTAGGTTTTACCAGATATTCCACCACCAGAATCGCTACACCGCCTACTCCTAGCCCAATAGCGACGGTGATTGGGTTAAAAAGTTTCTCTTTGATAAAATCGTGGCCTAAAAAGCCCAGCACAAAGGCTGGAAGACAGGCAATCGCCAGCAATATCAGGCCATTAATTCCGGCAAATCCCTGTTTTTTGCGTATATCAACCAGGTTGGTGAAGCGTTGACGATAGAGGACAACCACTGCCAATATTGCGCCGAGTTGGATAAAAACGTCAAAAGTATCGGCCCTGTTGCCCTCAAATCCAACTATGCGGTTGGCAAGAATCAAGTGACCTGTAGAAGAAACCGGAATAAATTCGGTTATTCCTTCGACTAGACCAAGAATAAACGCTTGTAATAGTTCCATTGTGTATGGTTGCCTGAGTTTAACCTTTCTTAATTATCATTATTTTGGTCGGGTGACGCAATTTTTTCGCGTTCACGTTCTTGTTTTAACACTTCCCGTAGCATATTGTTGCTTAACATCGCCTGAAGAGTCATACCAACAATCACCGTTGGTAAAAGTACGGCTATTACTGAGCCAATCAAGCCGATTGCCATTATAAGACCAATTATCAGGGTAAATCCCAGATATTTGAAGGTTGCTAACAGGGCGTTACGAAATAAAAGCCTCAATTGCAGTTTGCCTTCAATTCGGATTGCCATCGGCCACAAATAAATTTGCAGCAAAAACCAAAAGAAGATAACCCAAATCCAGGCGATTGAAAAGGCTTTGAGGGGGAAGTCCATAGAGGTGTAAAATGCGACGTTGAAATAGGCAAAGATGCTAAAAGCCAGGTTAAGCAGTATTAAAAGCCAACCGCGCAGGTAATATTGGCGGATTCCGGCGAAAAACTGACCTAATTCCAGCCTTTCCTCGCGCTCTACCTCAGCAGTTAGGACATAAAGGCCAATAGTGGTTGGGCCGGTAAAGATTGCCAGGGCGGCGGCAACCGCAAAAATGTTATAGGGGGTCGGTAATCCGGCCTGTCCTAGTAGGAAAGCTGGAGCTAAAGACACTGCCCAGATAACATTTGCTACAACAATGACCAGGATATTATCCCAGAGGTCAATTAGAGTCTTCGCGAAAGTTGAAATTATACGTTGTAGCAAAAAAACCTTCCTTAAAGTTAATTAGCTGTTACTTCTTTTTGCAATAGTTCAATTACTTTTGCCGCCAGATTCTTGAAATTAGGGTCAAAATGTTCCGCTGCAACCCCGATGCTAGGTTGGTTGACCCAGTTGGATTTCAGGCGATATTCCTCCGCCGGGGGTACGCCTAACCAACTGCTCAATTCATCCTGCCAGCTTAACGGGAAATGAAGGCGCACTCCTTCAGGGCGTATATCGGTTTTAACCAGGGCTTTGGTCGCACTCTTTGCCAGCGCAATTTTCCCCAGGAATACCCCAGGCGTTACGGTAGGTTCATAAGATAGCACCAGTGTATCTGCTGATGTCGCCACGCTCTGCCGCACCTGTTCTTCAAACCAGTGGTACATTTCCGCTGCGTCCATAAATCCACCTTAATCTAATAAGAATTCAGAATTCAGTAGTCAGAATAAAGCACAAAGAATAAAGGAATAAGAAGCAAGAATGGTTGTTAGTATACGGTTGTCGGTTGTCGGTTTATCAATAATAAATTTATTACCTTGACTTCGACTTGTTACTTTCCACTCGGCACTCGTTACTTTAAAACTATCCTGCCTATCCTGTTCATCCTTGTTAATATTTTCCGACAACCGACAACCGTTAAAAGATAGCCATGCTCAGGTCGGTTTTGCTTAAATCAGCCCCGGTCAAATTGGCTTCACGTAGGTTTGCCCCTTGCATAATAGCGTTTTCCAGGTCAGCCCCGCGTAAGTCAGCCTTCACCATTTTGGCTCCGGTGCAATCTGTTTCAATCAACTTGGCGATACTCAGATTGGCTTCTTGCAAATCCACCGACTGCATCCGAGCCGCACTCAGGTCGGCCAGTTGCAGGTTAGAGAAACTCAAGTCGGCCCCGCTAATATCGGCAAAGCGTAAATCCGCCCCGCGTGAATGCACTCCTACCAGTCGCGCCTGAGAAAGATTACAGTTGCGGAAGTCGGCACCGATTAATATGGCCTCGCTTAAATCTGCTCCGCTCAGGTTAGTCTCGTTTAGCCGAGTACCGCGCAAATCAGCCTTTCGCAAACTGGCTCCGGTTAGCAGCGCACTCTTGATTTCCGCCCCGCTCAGGTTTACTCTATCCAGTAGAGCTCCGTCCAGCCTTGCCCAGTTCAGGAGAGACCGCCACAGGTTAGCATTGGTTAAATCGGCCTGGGTTAGAATTGCCCCTCGTAAATCCAGGTAAGATAAATCTTCGCCCACTAGCGAAACCCCGGTCAGGTCTAGCCCGATGGGGCCGCCGTGGGTCGCTAAAAGTTTCTGGATTTCTTCCCGTGTTAATTTTTGCCGTTCACCTTCAAATGCCATGTTGTTTTCTTTCGACCTGATTCCTGACCCGACAGGGTAAACACAGAGGATTACCCAACCTGGATGGGGGCGGAACTCAAAACTCGTAATCAAGCCCCAATTCTTCCTGGGAAACGAACTGCTCTCCCTGGCTGTTTTGGCAGCCGATAATTAGTTGAGCTGCCCCTTCCAAAGCTTTGCCGCCCCCAGCAACCCCAGCCGGAATACGGATTACCAGACCCGGCTCTGGCTTGCCCAGTGAAAACTCCATTAAATTGCCATAGCTGGCTGAACCTTGGCGAGCATCATAAAGAGCTATTTTTAGTTTTCCAGCCGGAACATACCACCAGCTAGTCTGTTCAGGCTGGACAAACCAGGCTTTAACTGTTTCGGCAGGGATAGTGGTATGACCCAAGCGGGTGAGCCCCTCGCCATAAAACTCATTATCCAGCCGCGCCATTTCCCGAAAGAAACCCCGTTCGTCAGGAAAGGTTCTGATTTCGCGCACGACCACCCCTTCAATAACTGTCTGGGTGGTTGCGGGTGTTTCCCTTAACATTTACTCCTCCAACAGATGGATCTGTAATTATTGCAAGAAGATGACTACTATATCTTTAAATTGAATGGTATGAACTTTGCCTATTATACCTTATTAGAAATGGTTTAGAAAAGCCTGGAGAATTCACGGCTAATCTGCTATAGCTAAGTTTGACATACTGGCGGTTAAATGGTACAAATGTGTTAGGGCTGAAAGGCTATCGAAAATGGTTTTTGGGCGAGGAAAGGACAAAATCCTGTTTCTTCAAACCATAAAAACTGTTAAAATATACTGGCGAAACATGTATTTCAGCCAACAAGGTAAATACCAAAGGAGGCTAAATCCAATGGCAAATGGCAAAGCAATTAAAACTTTGCGAAAAATCGTAGAAGGTGAGCATCTAGCGGCTAATGCTTTAGCGGTTGCGGCTAGCAAAGCAAAAGAGTTGGATGTTCAGAAATTCCTGGGCGAACTTAGTAGCAAGCATGAGGTTAATGCTACAACGGCAGGCTCGAAGTTACAAGAGTTAGGCGGCAAATATCCAGTTCCTGGGCTGCGTGACACTTTGAAACAGGGTTGGGAGTCGGTAGCTACTTCCAAAACCAGTGCCGATGCGCTAAAACTGCTCCATAAAAAAGAGCGGGATGCCGTTAGTGGTTATAAGAGCCTGATGAATAAGGCCAAAGATGAGCAGTTGGTAGGCTATCTGGCGCGTAATCTGGCGGATACTACCGACAATTTGACCGCTTTAGGCGACAAGCTAAAGCAAATGCAAGGTAAAAAAGAGAAAACGGGCCGTTTCCTGGGTCTCCCCCGCCTGATTTGGTTGGCGGCTTTGGGCGCAGGCGCGGTAGTGCTGGTGCAACGGGTGCGGAGTAGCGGTCCTCAAAACCCAACCACCCCCTCTGACAACGGCAATAAGTCGTAACCATTGGCTCGCCCCGGACGGTTTACTACCGCTCGGAGCGTTAGGACTTGCAAAGGCGAGCACTGCATTGGCAGGTTCGCCTTTGTTTATTTTTAAGGAGTATGACCCATCGAATCAAATGAAATGGCCCGGTTAATTGTTGACCTGGCAGAGGAAAAGAAGGCCAGCAATATTGTTTTGCTGGACATTCGGAACGTTTCAATCCTCGCCGATTATTTTGTAATCTGTACTGGTAATAGCGAGCGGCAAGTTAAAGCCATCAGCCGCGAAATTGAAGATAGGCTGGAAGAAAACGATATTCGGGTTTACCATCGGGAAGGGGCCGACCAGGGCCGCTGGATTTTGCTGGACTATGGCGATGTAATTGTCCATATTTTTACTTCATCCGAACGGGAGTATTACCGCCTTGAGAAGTTGTGGGCAGGCGCACAGACCGTGCTTGTGATACAATAGTAGAATAGTATTGAGAATTCACTCAAATCTATCGAGGTGAAGTAATACCTTACATTTTGGTTTGAGTTTATAGGATTAAGGAATTAACAATCACAGGCAAAATGATGACTAAGATGCATGAGGAAAACATTCCAGAAATCACGATGAAAAATAACTCAACTAATCCCGACTCTGGCGATCATGGTTTATTGGCGGGGGTATTAATTGGCGGGGTACTTGGTTTGGCAGTTGGGGCGGTAGCAACTCTGCTTGTTCGCCTATTTCTGGGGACTGCCAGACAATTAGTCCGTAAGTTGTTTGGTCGTGGCGATGCCGAAAAGCGTTTTGACCCACGCTGGTTACTGCAATAATATCTTGCCCCGTTTAACGGATTTTCCCCTGACTTGCGAATAGGCTGGTTTTATTTAAATTCGGCAAAGGCTCTTGCAAAAGTGCCTGTTTTTGGCTTTATAACTGCCCTCAATTTTAGAAAAAACAAAAACCGAACCCAAATCCCTCAGAGGATAGTTTAACCGCTTGATTAATATTTAACTTCGATTTACAGTTTTATTTCCGATAAAAATCGCTACGATTATTAAAGAATTTCCCGGCAGTCTCGAAAATTTTGCCCGGCACTTTGGTGAACATATCAACCACAACCTTGTCGGGTTGCAGGTTTTGGCGGGTGGTCTGGTCACGGATAACGCTAAACTGAAAAATCACCCCAAAATTCCACAGAATAAATAACGTCCCTACCGCCAAAATCACTTTTCGATTGAGGAAACGGCGGGGTTTGCGTTCTGCCAGCCACCAGCCCAGATAACCCAACCCGATGATATAGGCCGCACTAATACCCACCATTCGCCGCGCCCCGTAGGAACCAGCCATTGTCCAGGTCTGGAACGAGGCCGAGATATATAGTTCGGCAACAAAGGCCGCCAGTAACACAATCCCGATAAAGCGCAACGAGCGGTTGAACAACATCAATATCAATCCCGCTATTGCCAGAACTAATATTGGAGCCCACCAGAACATGCCATGGTCGGGGTCAAACATCAGGCCAAAAAGTTGAGGGCTGAAAAAACGCAACTTGTTACCCACAATTGTGCTTGGGCTGGGATGTCCGTTCAAGAACTGATAAACCAACAGTTGGGGGACAAGGCCAATTAGTAGCCCAGCCAGTAGCAAAACATTACCAATAAATAACCGCCGCACTTCCAGCCAGTTTTTGCCGCGCAACCACTGCCAGTAACAATATAGAGCCTCAATTGCCCCCACAATCATTACTGAGCCGTCCTGTTCGCGCACCATTGCCGCCAAGGCCCCCAATAGACCCAGGATTAGCCAGGCTTTCAGGTTACGTTGTCCGGCTATGAATTTTCCATCCTCAATTTTCCATCCTTTGGTGCGATACCAGACATAGAGCCAGAGCGAAATGGCAAAGAGCGAATTGGCGTGGGACATAGGCGGGGTTAGCGACATATAGAAGATAAGGGGTGAGGCCAGCCAGGTTACGATACAGCCAAAAGCCGCCCAGAACTTTGAGATAAAGTTTAACGCCAGACGGTAAATAAGAACCAGTCCGGCAAAACCATAAAGCAACGAAGCGAAAGTCACTGAGAAAATATAAAAGGGTGAATACCCGTTGGGGTTAAAAGCCTTTATGCCAACCGCGCTTCCCGCCGAGCTTATACCATGAGCCACCAGATAAAAGGGCGACCACAAAAGAGACGAGCCAATTGGCGCGACGTTTATCGGCAGGTTATTTTCGTTTTTCTTATCCAGCAAATCTTTCTTGAATCCCTCATATTTGGGTGGGTCAATTGCGATAAAGTGCTGGTACTCGTTGGTAAAATCTACATCGAAATCAAAAACAACCGAATGGAGGTAGGAAAAATACTGGATTTCGTCGCTAGCATAAATTCGGGCGGTAAATAGCGGCAGGGTTAACACAAACACTAGACACAAAGCCAGAATCCCCTTATCAGCTTTTTGATAAAGGTTTTTAAGCCAGGTGGCTGGTTTATTATCGGTTATCGGCTTTTGGTTGTCGGTTGTCAGTTGTTGGTCGTTGGTTGTGGGATTCTTCATTCTGACTCCTGACTCCTGACCCCTGAATTCTTGAACCCAACCAGCATAATGCCGTTGCCGATTACGGGTGGGTAGGGTAGTTCCAGGTTCAGGTTTAGTTTGCGGATGCTACGCGACCACCAGGGCTTTATCCCGGTGAGCCACTTTACTCGTCCAAACCCTGCACCACTAACCAGTTTAGCCAGCCGCGTGGGGGTCATCAGATTGATGTGGGTGGGGTCTTGATAGCCCGACCAGACTTTACCCCGCAGTTTGTCCCAGGGTCGGCGAATGTCCCACAGGTTAGGCGTGGTCAGAATCAGGCAACCTCTGGGGGACAAAACACGGTAACATTCCGTCAGAAACTTCTCAGCTTCCGCCAGATGTTCGATCACTTCGCTGGCAAGAATTACCTCAAAAGAGTTTGCCGCAAAGGGTAGCCCGTCCCGTAAATCGGCATTGACCAGTGCTACCTTTGGGGCGCGTTTGTGAGCCTCTTGCAAGGGATAGAGCACAAAATCGCTGCCCGTAACCTGGTAGCCTTGCTTCTGCAAAAAGCCCAAAGCTGCTCCTGCCCCACAGCCCGCATCCAGAAAACGGGGATGGCTGTTTGGGCTTATCCCGGCATATTTAAGCAACCGCCCGTATTGCCAGGCAGCCTTCGCGTCCGACTTACTGACCTGCGCTGCAAAATATTCCGCTGTGTAGTGTTTATCAGCCATTTAAATACAAACCACCAAGACACTAACCGAAAGGGAAAGGGAAGATTTACCACAGAGGCACAGGGCCACAGTTTTTATTTTAGTTAGAATTGTGGCTATTTCAGAGTTACAATACAACCCTTTTGATTCCCTCTTTAATAATTGGCACATTAAAATTGATAAGCAAACCTAAACGGTTGCCGGATAAGCGGTATTGGTGCATTTTTCGATTGTTCATTTTTATCTTCGTTTTCCAACAACTTAATCCATGCTACTGAAATTTATTTTTTTAACTGTGTCTCTGTGCCTCTGTGGTTAAAACCCTTGCTACAAACTCAAGAATTGCTCTAGCCCGGTTGGTGTAGGTATAAGCTGCAACATGCTGACGGGCGGCTTTGCCTCGTTGGGCGGCTTCCTGGGGTTGCTGATAGACCAAGGCAATCGCTTCCTTCATGGCTATAACGTTGCCGCGCTCGAAATAAAAAGCTTCATCCTCTGTCAGAATCTCTTTGAGAGCGGCTATATCAGGCAGCAAAACCGGACGACCTACCGCCGCATACTCAAACATTTTCAGGGGCGACGCTGTGATATCGGTAACAGTATCGGGAATTGCCAGCAGCGAGGCAGCATTCAGGTATAAATTTACCTTATCGGGTGGCATTTGTCCAACACACCTAACCTCATTTTCCAGCCCCAATTTTGCTGCTATTTGTTGCATCTCCTTTTGTTCAAAAGGTCGTCCGCCCACTAGATAGAGCGAAGCCTTAACCCCCGAATTTTCTTTCAGTAAAGCGGCAAACGCTTCCGCCAGCTTATCCAGGTTGCGATAGGCAAAGGTAAGGCCGCTATAAATGATAATAAATTCGTCGGTGGGTAAACCTAATTTTTCGCGACACTCGGCCTGATTCGTGGGGCGATATTTTTCAGCATCAAAAGCGTCGGGGATAACGGCATAGGGTTGAGTGGTGGGGCGCAACTTGTTCTCGGCAGTATAATCCACAAACGCCTGGGTCAGTGATACCAGCCCATCGGCCTTAGCCAGCACCACCCGGTCAACTTTTTCCAGCCAGCCCCGCAATCTTTTGCTCTGCGCTCGGCTAGGGTTGCGTTGCTCCAAATCGTGGGCCTCATAGATAATTTTCGCTCCTAGAATCCCCCGCCAGTAACGTAACAAAATATAGGTTACAATCACATCCCGCACATAAATAACCCGAACTCCCTGCCCGGTAATACGCCGCCCCAACAGCCAGAAGCCGCATAGCAGGCTAAACCAGGCTCGTTCTAGATATGTCCAGGGGATTATTTTCAGAGCCGGGAAATTGCTAAAGAAATTAAACGGCAATCGTAGCAAATGACGAGCTTTAACCTCCGGGTCGGCGAAGCGGCTGGGGCGGAAGGGCAGGCGGGGAATTAAAACCAGCGTTTTTGGATTTAGCCGCTTGAGTTCGCGGCACGTAGTGTAAGTCTGGATGGCGTTAGCCGATTTCAGGGTCAGACTGCTGGGATAGGCGATATAACAGAGGGGGACGGTTTTAGTGGGCTGTTCAGGGACCGCCCCTACATTGTTATAAAAATTTAGTAACTCATCACCGATTCGGGCGGAGGTAAAATTCTGGGCAAATTCTGGCCCGCGCTGTCCCATCTCGTCCTTTTTCGCCAGAATAGCTATTATTCCCTCGACCAGAGCATTTTCGTTCGAAGGTCTTACACTAATCCCGACCCCCGCCGCTTGAGCGTGGCTGGCAATTCCGGTGGTCTCAGTAATTATGCTGGGCGTGCCGACTGCCGCCGCTTCCATCACTACTTTGTTAAGAGCTTCGATTATTGAAGGAACTACCAACACATCCGCCCCCGCCAGATAATCCTGCGAAAAGGCAAAGTCAATTTTCCCGGTAAAGATTATTTCTTCCCGCACCCCGGTTTTGTCGGCAATATCTTCGAGGTAGCGGCGATACTCGCCAAACTGGGGAGTGCGCCGACTGGGGCCACAGATGAGGAGATTCAGTGGGCCAATTTTTTCGGTCAACAGCGGCACCGCCCTCACCAGAAAATCCAGCCCTTTGAACGGGTGCAAACGGCTATAGGCTATCAAAATCGGGCCGTGGTTAAGGCCGTAGCGTTCCCGCAGTATGGTTTGTTGTTGCCGTTTGTTCTCGGCTACATCCAGGTCAGGGGCGGGATAAATATTCTCGCTGATATTCCGTAGAATAACCCGCACTTTTTCGGGTTTGGCCCCATAACCACGCGCCAATTCGGCGGTTTGCTCGGAATTGGCCCGTACTCCCGCCGCCCGCTTGAAGGTAAAGCGCAAAAGGCGACGGGCCAGCCAGAAACGCCCATAGCCGTAATCATATTTTGGGAGGCTCATCACGTCCGCCCCCTGTAAATTTACCACAAAGGGGATTTTCGCCGTTCTTGCTGCCAGGGCTACTACTGCGCCCAACGGGTAGGCCGCTTCTACATGAATAATATCAAAATCCCTTTTGTATTTCTTCAAAAATTGGCGATAACCCCACCACAATTCCAGGAAAAAACCATAATGAAATAATCGCTGGCAGATTTTCCGTAGCAAGCGTCGCAAAAAGCTATTTTTGAATTTTATAGTAAAGACTTTGACGGCCTCGGCTTCATCGGGGAAGGGAGTTGCTCCCGCCTCTCCAGTCTCGCTGTAATCTTCCAGACTTAGTACCGAAAAGGTATGCCCCTGCTGGCGGAAATGGCGACCAAGTTCGCTATGGACTTCACTGGCGATAATCTGCGGACCATAGGCCATAATTGCGTAGAGGATTCTCATTAGGGGCGCACCGCCGGGATGGTTTTGCCGCAGACTTCCCGATAGACAACCTCAAGTTGTTCGACAATTTTGGGAGTGTAATATTTTTCGACCTCGCGCCGTCCGTTTTCAGCCAATTTGTGGCGCAGGAGGGGGTTTTCCAGGGCGTGAATTATCGATTGCGCCAGACTTTGGGGATTGTCATATTCAAATAACAGGCCGTTAACCCCATTTTTGATAATTTCATCTATCACCGGAATCTTGCTGCTAATTACCGCGCAACCCGCGCTCATCGCTTCCAGTAGAGGAATACCAAAACCCTCGTAGCGGGTGGGTAAGACATACAAATCGCTGCCCAGGAATAGAGCGGCTTTCTCCTTATCGCTAACGTGTTCCGGCAACTGGATATAGCCTCGCACTCCAGCTTCATCCACAATCTCAAGCAAATCGTCCCGGTGAATTGGGCTGTGGGTGGCGAATACAAAACGAGCCTGGGGAAAGCGTTGCACCACTGGCAGGATTGCTTTCGCCAGTAGGTCAAAGCCCTTGCGGTATT
The DNA here is from genome assembly GCA_038207495.1 of Chloroflexia bacterium. Lineage (GTDB taxonomy): Bacteria > Chloroflexota > Chloroflexia > Chloroheliales > Chloroheliaceae > Chlorohelix. The sequence goes on along the minus strand of JBBQZS010000015.1, from coordinate 5,729 downwards.
TTAGCTGTCCCAGGTATAGTATCCGCAGTTCGTCGTGCGATTTGGGTGCGGGTTCCACCGACTCCAACCAATCCGGGTCTATCGCGTTAGGAATAACGGTAATTTTTTCGCTTTCCAGACCAAGTTTTAGTAGGACTCCCCGCCCGTGTTCGGAGAGGGCAATCACTTTGTTGACTTGCCGCAAGGGGGCGTGCATCAGGTAATTTTTCAGGGCGCGTTTGGGCTTGAAACGCTGAAGCAAAGCTTTGAGCATTTGCGGGATGGTCTGGACTATTTCGTCATAGCGGGCGGGGCTATCAAAGGGGCGGTCACGGTCAAACACCAGATAAGGGTCGTGGAAAAGTCCGTGGGGCGTCATAACCATTGGAATCCGCCGAAGCTTACATATCAATACCGTTAGATAACTAAATTGGTTACTCAAATGGTGGAGATGCACCACATCCGGGCGGGGGTCGCTCCAGAGGGCTTTGACTAAATCCAGCGAGAGCCATTGACGATGCCTCAACCGCTTGACCTCTACCCCATCTATCACTTCGTGCTGAACTTTATTCCAGCTTTTTTTGCCCAGGTAGGTATAGGCGCGTACCCGGTGACCGCGTTGGGCCAGGGCGCGGGCTTGTAATCGCTCCGGCCAGCTATCGAATTCCTGGGTTATACCGTTGGTGGTGATAATAAGAATATGCAATAAAGTTCTCAGTAATAGGTTGTCGGTAATCAGCCGTCGGTTTATATAACGCAGCACCGGGCGATAAGTTTAAGCTAAAAGGGGGAGTTTGACAAGCAGAGGCAGGGGAAATCTAAAATCGAAGATCTGAAATCAAAAACCAGGAACGAATAACTAAAAACTGATATGAGAAAGAGTAGAAAGAGAGTAAGCCGAGTTCTGTTTGTGGCAGTCATCTATCTCAGTACCGGGTGATACTGGTCGCGTCGTCACCTTCGCGACTGCTCTCGACTTCTGACCTCGGCGAGCCACCGTCTTTGTCGGCCAATTCGGAGATTGCTACAGGGAGGATTGCCCTTTTCACACCCTATCGCTTGCGCGTGGGTTTCGTCTCTGTTGCTCTATTCGTCGTTGATTCTCCTGTAAACAGGAGTCTTAACGACCAACCCAATCTGGACTGTCAACGGCTCTTTCGGGCCGCTTCTCACACTTAAACTTACGTCTCCGTGTGACACCCCGCTCTATGTAGCTCGGACTTTCCTCTGGCTTGCGCCAGCGACTGCCCCTCTTTCTACTCCCCCTCACTAAAAAAATTCAAGCAAGATGGCTCGGGTGCAGGGACTCGAACCCCAACTGACAGATTCAAAGTCTGCTGTCCTACCATTAGACGACACCCGAATTTCGCTTGAACCGCCCCTATTATAACTTACCCGAATCGGTTTTGCAACCGCAATCAAGTGGCGAAAGCAACAGGGAGTTCCTGCCAGTTGGTAGTATAACGGGGTGATAAACGGGACTGTTTCATCCACCATTTCCGCTCTAACCCGCTTGCTGCAAGCCTGACTTTCTCCCGCCCGAATCTCTGGTTAAGGGTGTCTACCGCCTTCATGAGTTTTCCTTGCTCTTCCACCTCCCAGGGGTCTGGCCCTTCCAGTAGCCCTAACTGTAGAGCCGTTTGAGAACTGATATCAGTAACAATTACCCCGGCCTTGATGTAACGATAGCCCGGTTGGTAAATCTGCTCCAGAGCGTGCCGGGCGTAAGCGACCAGAGTGGGAGTAAAACTACTGGGTTGGGCTAACCTCATCGTATAGTGTTTGGAATAGTAGGGTTCATTCGGGTTAAAATGGTTGGTATGAATAAAAACCTGAATTACTCCTGCCACTGATTTCTGCCCCCTGAGTTTTTCAGCTACCCGTGAGGCATAGGTCGCTACCGCTTCCCCCAATTCAGCCAGTTTTGTGACGGAACCACCAAAGGAACGGGTACAGGCAATCGCTTTCTTGGGCGGTGGGGCTAACTCTAATGGCAAACAGGAAATCCCTCTTAACTCCATAGCTGTTCGTAAGCCGGTAATAGTCAGGTTCTTTTTGAGCCAGCCGTCAGGGGCATATTTCAGATCATAGGCGGTGGGATAACCGTACTGTTTAAGTAATCGCCCCTTTTGCCGACCAATCCCCCAAACGTTTTCCACATCTGTATTCGCTAATAACTCATCGAGTTTTTCAGTTGAATACGCACTAATATCAAATACACCTTCAAGCCGGGGGTCTTTCTTGCTTTGTTCGTTGGCTATTTTGGCTAAAGTTTTGGTGGCAGCCAATCCTACCGATACGGTAATTCCAGTCCAACGCCTCACTACAGCTTGCAAGGTATGTGAATGCCAGTCCAATTCGTCAGGGCTAAAACCGGGCAAGGCCAGGAAGGCTTCGTCAATCGAATAAAATTCCACCTGGGGGGCGAAGCGGGCTAGTACCTGCATTACCCTGGCACTCATATCAGCATAAAGCGGGTAATTGGAGGAGACTACTTCTACTTCGTGCTGTTTCACCAGGTCAAGGCACTGGAAAAGGGGTTGGCCCATTTTAAAGCCTAATTTTTTAGCTCCAGCCGAACGCGCCACAATACAGCCATCGTTATTGGATAAGACCAATAAGGGCTTCCCGGCAAGTTGCGGATTGAGTGCCGCCTCACAGGAAGCATAGAAGTTATTACAATCGGCTAAAAGTATAACAGGCGGCATTTTGGATTACTATCCACTCTTTAAACTACAACTCACATGTAGCACATACTTAATATTAGAGAAAACCAGCCTCTAAAAATCCCAATCTTACTCTAGTTTTACACCGTGTGTAGCACACAGGTCACCACTCCCCAAACCTCAAAGCTCATATCCGGTTTAATTTCCAGCGCGGCATGGCTGGAGTTTTCAGGGCAAAGATAGAGTTTACCTTTTATTTTTGTCAGACGTTTGACGGTAAACTCCCCATCTACCACTGCCACTACTACCTGACCGGGTTTGGATTCGATCGCTCGGTCTACAATCAAGATGTCGCCGGAATAAATTCCAGCCCCGGTCATGCTGTCTCCAGAAACCCTCAAATAAAAGGTGGCGGCAGGGTGTTTAATCAGCAACTGGTTGAGATCGAGGGAATTTTCGGTAAAATCTGAAGCCGGACTAGGAAAACCCGCCTCTATAGAGGAAAGATACAAGGGCAATGGTAAATAGGAGTGAGACTCCGGCTGAAAAAAGGGAGTATCAAATAATGGGTAGAGCATATCTAAACCTCACCTTTACTAAATTTCAACTCACCCGGCGGTAAACCTGCCCGCCGGATAAATGTAGCACATAGTTTGTAGAATTTAAGTTCTAAGCTACTATAGCACATGCGCTACTATATTGCAACTGGGGAAATTAGCTTTAACCTTATCCTGTAAATACTTTAAACAGTTTGGTTGTTTTACAGCTTTATCTCAAACTTACCTCAACCCCTCGCGGGTAATAAAAAAACCCGGCTGTTTCCAACCGGGTTAGTGAAACTTTAAGTAAGTGTGCCGCCCTTAGCTTTGTTTGTAATCCTTGCGGCTGCGCTGTTGGTTGTGGCTGCTGTAGAAAGCGGCTTTGGCGGCAGCGGGTGGCATTGGGGCAGCGGCGGCCTGATTCCCCAAGTTCTCCACCTCCTCTAACTCTTTCTTGACCGCAGCACTATCGGCAACCCCCGCTCCGGCTAAAGCCTGATTAAAGCTTGCCATTATGGGTGCTACTGCGCTATAGTTACCTTCACGGTTGGCCTTCAACACGTCCTGTTTGGCCCGCGCCCCCAGCATTTTCCCGATAAGTTCCTTGAACTCTGCCGAGATAACCTGGCGGTCACATTCCTCGTCGCTGGTGTAGTTCAGGGTCAGGTTATCGACAACCCCTATCTCACGACCCGCTCCACTGACTGCCTCGGTGTACATCAATATGGCGTTAAGTTTCAGTTGCGCCCCGATTTTGTCCTTCGGCAAGGTCAGCTTAGCCATTACCAGCTTCTCCTCCCCGGCGTAAATATCACCCAGGTGCAGAATAGCCCGGTTGTGGCCTCTGGTCACTTCGTAGTCGTTGAGGCAGTCGAGAGTGACCCCGGCGGGTAGGTCTATTTGCAGGGCTAAATTGCGCCCGACGGTGTTTAGCCGTTCACCCAATTCACCCTCGAAATAGTTCTGGATTTGCTTGCTGTTATCAATAAAATAAAAATTGCCGCCGCCCTTCTCAGCTAAAGCCCGCAGCAATTCTTCATTAAAATCTAGCCCAACCCCAAAGGTGGTGGTGCTAATGCCCCGTTGTTTAAGTTCGCGGGCGTGCTTGGTCAGTTCCTCCTGGTCAACGATCCCTACGTTTGCCAGCCCATCGGTCAACAACCAGGCACAATCAATGTAGCGGCTTTCGCTCTGAAACTCCGAAATTTCGCGGCAACCACTCAGCCAACCACCACTCAGGTTAGTGCTGCCCCCGGTGTGTAGGCTGGCGATGGCATTTTTAGCATCGGCGCGGTTCTTGGCGTTAGCTTTTACCGATTTGACGAGAACTTGTACATCGTCATCATAAATCACTACACTAAAACGGTCTTGCTCGGTCAGGCGTTCGATTACAAAAGCCGCCGCCTTCTTGACCAGTTCGAGCTTATTTTCGCTGCTCATCGAGCCGCTTCGGTCAATAATCAAACTCAGATTCAGGGGGGCGCGGACGGTCCGTTCGTTGCCCTTGCCGTTGACCTTAAAAAGCAAATAACGGTCTGAGCCACCGGGCCGAATCAGGGTACTGTCGAACTGGGCGTTAATATTCACAAACATGTTGAACTACTCCTTTCGCCGGAATAACAACTCAATGCCTTGGGCAAAGGTGTTCCGGCCTTGCTTGATACTACTACTTGGTGTTAAAGATTTTTCTGGCTAGTTCCAGTAAACTGGCTATGCGCTGTTGATTTTCCTGGCTGCCGGGCCGATAGTTTAACTCAACCTCCGGCGCGATTTTCACCCGCCGCCACTCCTCGCCTTCTTCCACACTTTTTTCTTCGCTCTTTTTAGAAGTTAACGACTCCCTGAGGCTTGCATCAGGGACGGCCCCCCCCGCCGTAGCAGATGGCATTGGCGCCGGAATCGGGGCGGGCGCGGCTCTGGACACCATTGGTGGCGGTGGTTGGGCAAAACTGGCTTTGCTTTGTAGTAAATTATCCAGATATTGTTTGGCACTGGACGTTTCGGAAACAGCGGGTGGGGTGGTTTCTTCCAGCTTTGCCGCCAAACTCTCCAACTCGTCCATACTTAGCCCGGTCAATCGCCGCCGAATCTCCGAAAGCGGCAAATATTCTTCCTTCAACCGCCGGATAATCCGCAACCGCAACAGGTGTTCCCCGGTATAACGGGTGGCTTGCCCCGCCCCTTCTGGCGGCGGTAACAAATCCTCCTGGATGTAATAGCGGATTGTACGCTCCGTTACCTCGGCCTCGCGGCACAAATCCTTTAGGCTATATTCCTCTGTTTCCGAATAACTCACTCTATCACCATCCCTTACAGTATTACGTCACACTGCTATATTACCACTATTACGTAATACTGTCAAGAGGGAATTTTTGGGGAAGAATAAAGAATTCAGGAGTCAGGAGTGATACCGTTGGCGAACTAAAAGAGGGAACATTTGCTAAAATGGCAGGAGGAGAAAGAAAAAAGGAGTAAGGAAAAAGGAGCAAAAAGATGTCTCTCCAGCCCCAAAAAGTAGAAACAATTCCTGCCGAAACCGTAAGAG